>JBCDDK010000111.1:0-22967 GCA_039180345.1 Cyanobacteria bacterium P01_G01_bin.39
GTAGTAACGTAAAATCGTTAGAATTGACTGAGATTATGGCAGACAAGGGATATCAGGGAATCAAAAAGATTCATGATTTAAGTTTTACGCCGAAGAAAAAGCCGAAAAAGAAGTCTCTAACCTCAAGAGAAAAAGAATATATATAGAACACGTCATTCGTTGCTGGAAAATTTTTCGAATTTTAGCTCAACCATATCGTACAAGATCAGTAATTAGTAATCAGTAATTAATTCCCAACCTAACCTAGTTGGCTGTTGATAAATCTTTTTTAAGGTCATAAGATCTCGTGGGGAAATAGTAGGGGGATCGCTTACCTGAGAGAAATACATTGCGTCCCTTGCTTCAGGGCTATGTCCCCAAATACCTAAAGCATGACCTAATTCGTGGCGGATCGTTGCCAACAAAGATGCTCCTGCAAAATTAGGACTAACATGCACCGTCATCTTTGCAGCAATCATCTCAGGATCTTTAGTTAAATAAAACTCATAGCTAGTTTCTGCCGTAACTGCCCTGGGGATATCATACAATCCTGTCTCGGGGTTTAACTTTACTTCTCTTGATGGCTGCGATCGCAAAACCAAAATATCTGCCGTTTCTCGCTCTATTGTCTCTTCTAGGGGAAAATAAACCTGCCATTCGGCGATCGCCTGTCGTACTGCTGCTGTCCACTTTAGAAAACGCTGATTAGCGGCAGTTTTCTCTGTATTTAGAGACCTTTCTACATATACTTTGATGGGAAATTGTGACCAGACTAAGTAACCTAGGGGAGTCGATTCAATCTCCGAGAAATAGTCTGTTTGATTATCCTTAATCTGCCAACTAGCAAAAAATTCTGGTAGAGAATGAACTTTTGGGGCTGGTAGATCTGAAGATATAGGTTGGGAAACAACGCTGTTGGTCACAAAGCACAAAAGACAAGTAGCGATCACAATACATAATAACTGCCATCTATGCCATTGCCAACGACTTGAATGCCACTCCATAAAACTTTCTTACCATCTAACTTATCAAACGAATCGAGTATAACGCTTTAGCTGATAAAGCAAGTGATAAGAAAGCAATTTCACTTAATTTCGCTTTCTTCTAGCCAAATTTAGCCAAGATGATTGTCAGAGAGATAAATGCCACTCCTAATGCCCAAGTGATGCGGTTGAGAGCATTTTCAGCACTCTTAGTACTGGTAAACATCTGAGATTGTCCCCCGATACCACCTAAACCATCACCTTTAGGGCTATGTAATAAGACAAAGACAATGGTTAAAAAGGCACATGCTGACCAGATAATTTGCGCTATTTGATAAGGAGTCATTACAAGAATTTAATTTAAGGCTTAATTTTTAATTTTAGTCTGACTACTATTGTATGCTTTCTCTTGAGCCATATTCAACTCCTGAGCAAAATTTTGAATCAAGATAAATAGTCGACGCCGCAGCAGAAATATAAAAGTAATGAATCTTAATTACAGTTGACCAACAACAAGCTTATATTGATACTGTTTCTTTTAATCTCAAATAAAAGCATCTTAATCCAGGGTAAGCGCAAGAATCAATAAGGAGAAATTATTATCAACAATATTGATAATAACTTCATATTAATGACAATTAGATTTGGTGTAATTGTCATTTCTCGTTACAGCATCTTGTGACAGAATTTTGCTTGCACTTGCCCTGCATATTAATCTCTAAAAAGCTGGAGGAGAAAATGTGATTAAAGCAGTTTTAAACAATTAAATTTAAAATAGCTGATAGCTAACAGCTAAGGCATAGCCCTTTATCTTGATATTTGGATTGGAGTACGGTTAGGTTTGGCTTGGTAGATTGCTGGCTCAATTAGCGATTTACCTGTCATCTCCTCTGGTTGGGGAATCTGCAATATTTCTAAGATAGTGGGGGCGATATCCGCTAAACAACCATCAGCTCTTAGCGGAACATCTGTACCATGCCCGATAATCTTTCTTGCTTCTCCTTCAATTAAAATAAAAGGAACTGGGTTAGTAGTGTGGGCTGTCCAGGGATTACCGTCGGCATCTTGCATATATTCTGCATTACCGTGATCGGCAGTAATAAGAATGGTGCCTCCAGCCTGATTGACTGTTTCTACCACTCTACCCAAACATCGATCAACAGTAGCGATCGCTTTAACAGCGGCTGTCATATTACCCGTATGTCCCACCATATCAGGGTTGGCGTAATTTACCACAATCAGAGAGTACACTCCTTCGTTAATCGCTGCACATACTGCATTAGTAACGTCTTCTGCCGACATTTCAGGCGCGCGGTCATAGGTGGCAACCATAGGACTTTGAATCAGTTCACGATCCTCTCCTTCAAAGGGTAGCTCTAAACCGCCATTGAAAAAGTAAGTTACGTGAGGATATTTCTCTGTCTCTGCGGTACGAAACTGTCGTAAACCTTGGTTAGCGATAACCTCGCCTAAAATGTTAGTCAGATTTTGCGGTTTAAAGGCTACCTCTACCTCTATACTGGGATCGTACTGGGTAAAAGTTACAAAGTGAAGTGGGTTGATTTTTTCTCTAGCAAATCCATCAAAATTATCGTTGACAAAGGCGTAAGTTAACTGTCTTGCTCGATCAGGTCGAAAATTGTAGAAGATAACCGAATCTCCAGATTTAACTGCCCCTGTGGCGATTCTCGTAGGAATAATAAATTCGTCGGTGATATCTTGGGAGTAGGAGCATTCCAAGATTTCAGCAGCAGGTCGGGGATCGATACTAGCTTCTTTGGTCATGATATCGTATGCTAACTGCACCCGATCCCAGCGGCGGTCGCGATCCATAGCGTAATAACGACCACTGATAGTTACAATGCGTCCCACACCTACCTTATCAATAGCAGCTTGAATTTTACTCAATGCTTTGATCCCTTCGGTAGTATAGGTATCTCTGCCATCAGTAATTGCATGAATGCAGACATCTTTTACGTTATTAGCTTTAGCCAGGCGTAATAGACCAATTAAGTGCTTGAGATGAGAGTGAACACCTCCCTCAGAACACAAGCCAATTAAGTGTAACTTGCCACCAGAGGCATTAGCCTTAGTGCAAGCATCGATCAGCGCCTCATTGTCTAATAAAGAACCATCTTCAACCGCATCGGAGATCCTAACCAGTTCTTGGGGAACTACTCGCCCCGCCCCTAGGTTAAGATGTCCTACCTCCGAATTTCCCATTTGCCCCTCAGGTAATCCTACATCTTTACCAGATGTGTTAATTAACGTATGGGGGTACGCAGTCTGTAAACTACTAAATACGGGAGTTGGGGCTGCGGCAATAGCATTAGCGTCTGTTGACTCACGATGACCCCAACCATCCAGAATAGCTAGTACCACTGGAGAAACAGGTGCTTGAACCATAATTGTTACCCTATAATAATTTCTGGCGCATTGATCATAAGCATCGCCGACTGATATCGCCCGACGCTGCTGTAACTGGACATGAAATTAGTGATTAATGCCAGTTTATTAATCACTAATTTACCCTACATCTCGATGAATTCAAACTATTTATTTTTTTTTCTCTCTCGGCAATAATTAGATTCAGGTCTGGTCTGCCAGTAAGTTTTAGCCGCCAATCTGCCCAAATTCCGTAAAGCCAATCCGCGATCGCGCCTAAAACTGGTACTTTAGTGATAGCGTAAATCCAGCCCATGCCTAAACTTTCGTAAGCTTGTCTAAAGACTTCGACATCTCTAATTATAGTTCCATCAGCTAAGATGGCGTGAATTCTGCCCATAGCGGTGGCAAAACCAATCCCGCCATGTTCCTGGGGATCGTAATCGAGGCGGGCAATATCGACAAATTTAATGATTCCCTGACCTGCATCTTTTTTAGTCAAGAAATTTACTTCCCGCACACAAAGGGGACATTCGCCATCATAGAGCAGTTTGATTTTCCAAGATGGTTGAGTTGCTTGAGCGCTGTCAGATGACGTAGATGCAGATGTCATATATATGGTGTGGGTTAATATAGTATTGCCTTTGATATTTTGTTATTTAGGTTATTAACTGTAGTTAATGAATCAGTTTCATTTTTACTGCTAACGATATCATTTTGATAAAATTTGCCTTCTGATTGATCAAACTTTAATATTAAATTAACAAGTGTCAGCAGTACATGACAATTATCTTGCCAAGCCATAATTCAACATGTTTTACTGCGCTTTTCACATGAGTAGACCACACAATTAAATTCTAGAAAAGCTAATGGCTAATGGCTACGAACTAATTAATCTTCAACGGAGTCTATCCAATTAAAAACGGCTATAAGAGCTGTTTGTGGCTTTGTATTTAGTATTGCATACAATATGTAAATATTTGCGATCAGTATGATATGTTGCCTCAAGATATCTGATGGTGGATATTGCAATCTTTAATCATGACTATGAAGCCCGACCAACATGAATATCTCTGACTCGAACAGGAACACAGGCATGAGTCATTTGTGCCACCTGCATCGGCTCTCCTTTACCGCACATATTCGTACCACACTGAACTAATTCTGATTCGCCCCCCAGAGCATCAATGCTATTCCAAAAATCAGTAGTCATGCTGTGATAGGTAACGTTTTTGAGCATTCCTGTAATTTTGCCTTTTTTAACCTGCCAAAAAGCATCTCCTCCAAACTGAAAATTACGCCGTTGCTGATCAATGGAATAGCTGCCAATGCCGTCGATGAGAATCCCGTCTTCTGTGTCGGCGATCATTTCGTTTAAAGTGGCAGTATGACTATCTCCTGGCTTACCAGGTTCCAATCCCAAGTTGGGAATACGCACCATCGGCGTACTCGACCAGCTATCAGCAAAGGCACTGCCATTACTGCTACCTCTTCCCAAACGATATGCCGTCTCACGATCTGTTAGATAATCATTCAGTAGACCATCTTTGACTACGTACCAACGTTGCGCAGGCACTCCCTCATCATCGTAAGCCATAGTACTGCGTCCCTGGGGTTGAGTACGATCAGCTACTAGATTTACCCAGGGTGCAGCATACTGTAGTTTGCGAAGTTTCTCGGTAGTAGCAAAGCTAGTACCAGCAAAGTTAGCTTCGTAACCATATACCCGATCTAGCTCGGTAGGATGCCCTACAGATTCGTGAATGGTCAGAAATAAATTACTAGGTTTTAAAATTAGAGTAGTTTTGCCCTCTCCCTTAAATTCTGGGGCATAGACTTTCTCAATTGCTTCATTAGCCACCCGTTCAATATTACCCAGCAAGTCTGCACTTTCGATATGTTCATAACCAATATTTAGGGGGGGACGCTCGTAATTCCTACCTTTAGCATCCCCATTAGCGATCGCTGTACAGCCCATTCCAGGATAACTACGGTAGATAGTTTGCTCAATTACTGAACCTACGGTTGAGGCAAAGATTTTATCTTCTCGATCAAAACTGAGGAAGGAAAAGGCTTTCTTTATTCCTTGATCCCCATAGCTTAAAAACTGCTCGTTAATGTTGAGGAGTAATTCGGCTTTTTCTTGAATCGGGATCTCAAAGGGATCAATTTCAATCGGCGTAGTGTATTGATCGCGATAAGCCTCTACAGGTACCAGTTTGACAGGCTCTTGTTGCGTCAGGCGACTGCCCTTAGCGGTTTCTACTGCTAAACTAACGATTCTGGTAATTTCTTCGGGGGTAATTAAATGAGATGCCACAAAACCCCAAGCCCCATTCAGCAGTACCCTTACTCCAAAACCAGAACTCACATTATCAGTCAAACGGTTTAACGAGCGATCGCGCGCTGATAATCTTTGTTTACGGTAATTACAGATGCGGATATCGCCATACTCGCAACCAGCCTGACGGATGAGGTTTACTGCTAAGTTAGCTAGTTCTGTAGTATTTTTTTGGACAGGAGCTTGTACCATAAGAGCTTAGATCGAGAAAAGTGCCGATAAGTAGGTGTATAGATATATTGTAAGCACAAGCTAGGTTTTGCAACTTCAATTAAAACGATGCTGTAGATTGACACTGCACACGGTTAGAAACTTCACCAAAAAGATTGCTGAAGCGATCAATACGAACCATGTTAAATGCTAAATATTTAATGCCCCATTCTTTCTCAACCATCTTTTTTGGGCGATGGTTAATCCTCGTGCGTGAGTAAAAATTGCTCCTGCAACACGACAGTGAGTAAAATTGACGTTTTGCAATTTAGTATGTTCCAAATTTGCCTGTCGCAGATCGGTGTTGAATAGTTTTGCACCGTTTAAGATCGCCCCTTCTAAGTTAGCTCCAAATAAAGAAGAGTGGCTAAGATCGCAGTCGGTCAAGTCGGCATTATTTAAAGTAACTAATTCTAATTCGGCATATCTAATAACTGCTCCTCTCAAATCTGCTGCTGTTATGTTGGCATCGATAAGCTGTGTTTCGATTAAATTGACGTTTCGCAAACAAGCCTGTTTTAATCCGGCTTTGACTAAGTTGGTTTTTGATAAATTGGCATTACTACAGTCTACGTTGGTTAGATTGGCATTAAAAAAATCAGCACTTTGAATAATTCCCCTCCATCTAATTAAAATAGTTTGTATTTTTATCTATGTATTAAAACCTTATAGTTTGTTTGAACTTAGTTGTGTTTTTTGGCATTTTAAGTTTTCAACTGTCTAAAAAAAACAGTATGTCTTAATGAATATTTATTGTTTGCAAGATATACTTTCTGACTTTTATAGCCTTCAATTTTAAATAAAATTACAGACAAAACTAACTACTATAAAAATATAAAGTATGACCATAACAGGATACAATCTTCATCAAACCATTACCAACATATCTTAATTAATAAACAAAATAACTACCAAGAATCTCAGCTTGTCAGGTTAATTATCGAAGACAATCAGGCTAATGAGGATGCGATCGCTCATATAGTTAACGAATACCAAGATTTGTTTGCTGGTGCGGGGAGGGTTGCAGGTAATCAATGAAAATATTGGCACTTCTTTAGATATAGTTTTGGATTCTGCTAGCGAGATAGTTGTTTAGGTAACTTTGTCATTTTGTCAGGCGATCCTTAGGGTACGGGTCGCGTAATCGCATTGCCAAATTTAGAGGTGCGATCGTAATTTTGTCATTTGCCTGCTTGGAAGAAGCCCAGCCAATGTTTTTGCTCTGAAATCGGGAAATACATAAACATTCAATCTTTACCATAATCAATCAATATCTAAAGAGTTATGACTTTACCAACGGTTAGTATTGCTCCAGAAACTGTAACCGCTACCGAAGGGGAAACCTTTGCTTGGAATATTAGCTTAGATACATCTGCACCAGAAGGCGGACTGTCTTTATTTTTACCAATAATCGATAATAATGACCCTGCACCAGTCGATGTCAATTTTTTTGTAGAGGATAGCAGTAATATTGCCGAGTTTGACTTTGTAACTACTAGTGATGAATCAATTTCCCAGATCTATGCTTTTGGAGATAGCTATTCAGATGATGGGCTATCTCTGGAAATCTCAACCGATGCGGTAGAGGCAGGTATCCCAGACTCGTTTATTTTACCCACCGATCCAGAATTGGGACTATACGATCCTGAAGGACGCTGGACTAATGGGGAAACGGCGGTTGAAGTTTTATCTGCCAACCTGGGAGTCAATTTTTTGAATTTGAGAATATCTTGTAAGCCCAATTCTGTGTAGATTTGCGCCACTAAACCCTTATACCACTGTAACGGCGTTAATTGTTCGCTGCCGATACTAGTTAGATCGATGATGGCACAGCGATAACCTTGTTGCTTCAAACGATAAAAAGTCTGCACCAATAAAGAAGACTTACCCATCTGGCGGGAGTTGAAAATATAACAACATTCTCCCTCAAGCAAGCGATCATAAAGTTCATAGTCGGCTTTTCTGGCTACATAGCTGACTGCATCAACTGCTAGACTTCCTCCTACCTGGTATTGATAGTTACTCATTCAAATCAATCATGTCTTTGTTCTTATTTTCAGCGATCGCGGTAATTTGAAAAAGTCTTAAATGTCTGAAATGTATAAAGCTACCTGGCTGTAACTTTTAGCAAGGTAGCTTTAGAAGCTTTATTTCATAATGATAAGATACTATTACCAAGCGATCGCATTTGATCAACAAAGTAAAAAGCGATTACACGATTCGTAGCCGACTGATCGCCTTAACTCAATCTACAACAAAGACAGACACAAGTTACGATAGTCATCCATACTGTGATCCTCAATGCTATCAAAATCGAGTTTGCCGTTGAACAGATTATTTTTATAACCTTCAAAGCGACCAATCAGACGATCCATAAAGGTAGCGTCGTGGATCAATTTACCGTTAGCGTCAAAATACAGTTGGGTTCCCATGTGTTCGTAAGCATCAATATCGTGTATTGCCCTAGCAGCATAGGTTAGGAGACTAGCGCCTTTTCGAGCTATCTTGGAGGGGACGCGGGGTACAATATCGTTGTTATTAACTACTCTAAAGAAACGGTGTTTGGAATCAGCGTCGAACTCTTTACACAAAAGATCGTTACCGACTCGGGGTTGTCCAAAGGTATAGGCACCAGCAAGTTCGTATTGGGGTTCTTGCAGTCTTAAAGTAGCATAAGCTAGCGCAGCTAAAGCCCCGCCTAAACTATGACCCGTAATCCAGACTGGCTGTTCGTTGGTTTGTAGTTCTTTGAGGTGTTCGATGACCACCGACCAAACTGAGTTGAGACTGGCAAAAAATCCGCTATGAACCTTGCCGATATTAGTAATAGAAGACCAGGATTTTTGGATAGTGGCGGCATCGGTTAACCAGTCTTTGCGATCGCTCGTACCGCGAAAGGCGATAATAATCTTTTTGTCATCCCCTGCAATCAAGCCTTCTGTACCAGTTTGGCTAGAGTTAAAGTATCTAATGTTTTTGGCTATTTCGCTATCGATCTTGGCGATCGCTTCTGTACATTCGGAGTCTGGTTTATAGATTGCTTGGGCATAATGTGCTAGATAAGCCATGTTAGCTGCACTGAATCCTTGCGCGTTGGGGTTAAAAATTTCGGCAAGATTAATTGATGCAGAATCTGAACCAACAGTCATAATTGTATTCTCCTATTTAAATAAAGATAATTTGTCAAATTTTTCCGCCAGCAAATAGTAGAAGGTGACGCGAGACTTATTTCTGGTATCTTTCATCGTGGTACAGATATCACTAATCACTCGATCTAAATCTTCATCACTAGCAGTAAGCTGTAGCTTCTTTTTCAAAAATCCTTGACGAATACGATCCAACTCGGTTTTATCGCTACAGGAAACTAAAGAAGCATCTCGGTTAGTCAAAGCGATGCCCAAATGTCTGACAATTCCTTTAACTACTTCTTCACTTACGTTATCGGTATATTGTTGAATGTTACTAGCGTATTCGCTGATGCTTAATTTTTGTACTTTCATAGTTTTAACGATTGAAGATAACTTTATTGACATCGAGGAACATGAGCATCCAAAAAATCGAGATTAGTAATGTCAGAAGGAAGCAAATTTCCTTTTACCCCTTACCCAGCCTCAGCAGACTAATTTGTTTCTTAGGAGTTTGATCCATCTATCTGCTAATCATTAAGGCAGATCCCGTCTGGATTGTAAGTTGCCGATTGAACCAGCTTTTTCTCGGCACGTTTGGTAGATAGATTGCGACCATCATCTACCTTATCGTAGACTTTTTTATCCACCTCATATACCTCCCATGTCATTCTGTCTTTAGTAAATTTGGCGATCGCATAGCCATTAACAGATGAGTCAAAATGTTCTATATGAGGGCTGGCAGCCTTGATTAGGCTAGCTGTAGTCAGCTTGTGGGCGAAACTTGATCCGTGGCAGTTTCGATGGCATCCTCAACCGCATCTGGAACAAAAGCACTCAACAATGATGAGGCAGATTCTAGTGCTGATGAAGCAGCCGCCTCCACGGTTTCGGTAACGAGGGCAAGATTAATACCTAATTTTTTTTCAATACTGTCAACTGGTATAGACAGCCAAATCAATCATTACTATTGATATTTTGGTATCTTAGTTTGAGTCATACCTCAAACCCATCACGATTGGGTTTTCTTAGCAGCATTTAGCGATCGCCCTATTATTATTTTTGGTGAATTTTCAGATGATTTACCTTATAACTTGACTGATACAGTTATTAAAAATACTAAAGATTTCATCGATATTATCAACAGAAAATTTGATTTGCAAACATTAGAAGATATTAGAGAAGGCATTGAAGTTGCTATAGAAAAAAAAATTATCAATACTTCAAGGAAATAAGTCGTCAAATGCGGGCTAATTTCTCAATCGGCGGACGTTTGACATACAGGCGAGAATTAGCAGGTATCGGCGCGCTGGGAAAACCGATCAGTTCCTTTTCGCTGGGTGTAATAACTGTATCCAAAGTGGGTTCTGGAGCATAATCGATCTTAGGATTAATTGGCAATACCGAATTTCCATTTTCCTGCAATTGTTCCAATACTAAGGGCAGATTTTTCTTGGTTACTCGCTTCTGCAAAATCTCCGACAGTTCTTTCCACAGATTAGAACCAATATCCCTTAGATATCCAATTACATACCCCGTATTCTCCTCAATATCCTTATAAGACTGACCTTCCCAAGACAGAATCAAGACTCGCTGTTCGATCTGAGTCAGCTGTTTCTGGAGTAGTTGCTCGACAATACTTAAGACCTTCTCTGAATCCATTGTAAAGATAAATAAGCTATGGAATCGATTGATACACTCTAATTTTCACACGATTTATCAAACTATAAATGGATACACTTGTAACTCTGACTTTCTGACATTAATTAAAAGTGACAATTTGCTATCAAGAGGCAAGTAAGTTTACCCATGATTATCTTTAGTCAGTCAAATTTTCCCTTATTATTCTCGATTGTTTTGTAGATTAATAATCAAAGAAAACAGCAATTGTTGCTTTATTTATTGAAAAATAAGACTTATCTTCAATTATGAAAATTAATTTATCAATAATTACTCTCTCAATCGGACTTACCTTATCCATCGCGGCTTATGTTGGCGTTACCGAAGCTAGAGCATCTAATAGTACTGCTGTGAATAGTTTTAGCAATCAGCTACCAAACATTGATCGTCATCTGTCTTAACTAAAAACTAACCTTGCTCAGTACATACCAAAAATTATCGTTTCGGGTCGTTGGTCTTTAGTTGTTTAGTTAAATATCTACTACATACTATCTGCCAACTATAAATCAACGAGAATGTAACATCAGTTAAAAAGCAACACAATCTTAACCATCTAATGTTTCAGAATCAACTCCAGTTACTTGAGCATTATCTTTGATCTGACTATCCTGCATTGCCCCAACCCCAAAGTTACCACTCTGTTCATAATAATATTTGGGCTGTTTGAGAGCTGTAACTATAATGGCTTCAAGCTGCTGAATGCGATCATCTTTTTCGACGATCAGTTTTTGCAGATCTGCTTCGGCTAAAGCTTTGATCTGATTATAGGTAGCAAAATAATTGGCATGCAAACGAGACAAGTCCGCTTTTGCATTAGCTTTTAACCTCAGTAATAAATTATTTTCTCCCTTGACTTCCATTGAAGCAAATCGAAGTTGAGCATCAGGGTTATTTTCGGCTAACTTCTTCCAGGAGATTGCAATTGCCCTGGGATCAACTCCCTGATTGTGATAGAGATCGAGAGTATCAAAGATTGGCTGGATAAAATCAGCAAAATCGTCTCCTTCAAATTCCTCTTCCCAGTTATCAGGCTTGCGTCTGGGGTTAGGATCATCTGTCGTAGGCGATCGCATAAAGATATACTTACATTTAACATCTTTGAGTTTGGTGTGGGAAGTAATGCCCCAATCTTCGATACAAGACCCTGTTAAAGTCGCCCCCGTCAAGTCAGTTCGATCTAACTGGGTTTGGATCAGCTTCGCACCAGATAAATCTGCATCTTGTAAATTGGCATCACTTAAGTTGGTATCGATAAAACTAGCATCAGTCAGATCTCCACCCTGTAAATTAATCCCCTGCAATTTTTGACCGTCAAAATTATTATCAACTCCTTTGCCAATCAACCATTGCCTTACTTGATTAGTTTTTAGGTAATTATCTCCTGGGCGCACACGATCAAGCATTTTTGCCCCATACCAGCGCACCCGAGTAAGATTAGCTTCTCTTAAATCTGTACTTTTTAATATTGCAGAGGAAAAATTAGCATCAGTTAAATCTGCACCACGAAAACTTGTTCCACCAATTGCAGCAAAAGCAACGGCAAAGCTACGTATCCAGACATCTCTAAGATCGCCTTTCATAGCCCGCCAACTAACATATATGCCTACTCCTCCTATTGCTCCTGCTACGGCGAATGCTCCTACTCCTCCTATTGCTCCTGCTCCCGCTATTGCTACGGCGAATGCTCCCGCTACGGCGAATGCTCCCGCTACGGCGAATGTTCCCGCTACTGCTACGGCGAATGCTCCTGCTCCTACTACGGCTCCCGCTACGGCGAATGCTCCTGCTCCTACTACGGCTCCCGCTCCTGTTAATAAGAATGCTACTACAGCTACCGCTCCTGCTACTGTAATTATTCCTGCTCCTGCTCCTGCTACTACTGCTGCTGCTCCTATTCCTTGGCAGATAGTTACAACCAGAAATATAACTAGTACTAGTAAACTGACACCCCCCGCGATTTGATTTTCAAGGCTAGAGTCAAAAATCAGTGAAACCATTGCAGCAGCAAATGCGGAAATGAATCCTAATATAGCAGCCATCAGCCAGGAAAGAATAGTTAAAAATGTTGCCCAACGTTTTTGCAGTTCACACTTTGCCCCAGAAAAATTAGCCCCTGTAAGATTTGTCTTAGTAAAGTTAGCACTACGAATATCCGCCTCGCTAAAGTCTGCCCCTGAGAGATCCTCCCCTTTAAAAGATTGCCCCCGCAGATTTGCACCCTGAAAATTTCTTTCTCCTGCGGCGTATTTGGCTAAAACTTCACTGGCTTTCATTCCTTGATTGCTTAACTAGTTTTTATTTAATTTACTAGTATCGAGCCTTCTTTGAAACAAATACGTATTATTTCTTTGTAAGAAAGATCTGCGATCGCAATATCTAGCAAATGCGACCAAGTAAAGCTATCCACAGCGCTGAGAATAACAATAACTGATCAGCAGTACATCATCACTCTTAACTCTAAGCGAAGTGGATCAATCTATCTGCGTTTATCCGTTCTTGATGCAGTCGCTCTAAGAAGGAAACCTTCAAGACCGCGCTGCATCGCTGTTCATCTGTGAACTAATTTTACTCTCTTATATCAAAACCAAATACGCTATATACAACGTTGAGAAACTTTTACTAAGCAAAACTGCAACAACTTCCCTAGTTATTCTCGATGTGTTAATAATTTAATCTACATAAAGCCATTACCCAAAGAGGTTGATAACAATGAATCACAGTGATTACGCGACCCGTAGCAGCAAAGCTGATCGCTTTTCTCATAAATTCATGATGCTACTCTTCCAAAAATGCCACTAACTTATTTGCTAGGGGGTGGTCAACTGCTTCCTTAAAAGCTGCTGCGCCTTGAGTCTTTATGGCATTAGTTACTTTTGCTTTGAGGGTGGAATTACTCTCAATTTGGTCAACTGCTTCTGATACAGCTTGGTTTTTTTCTTTCTTGGTATTCATGGGTAAAGTTGCCGCAAGCTTGGTTAAAATTTGCCTAACTTCGCTAGCAACATCTTCGGTATCTTCTTGAGTAGTTTCATTAATAACTCCTGCAATTTTAGCGCTACCTTGAATTGTGCCGCCACTCATGTGACCAATGCCAAAATTACCTTTTTGTTCGTAGTAGTCGCCTTTTATATTTTCGTTGTAGTTACCGCTACCGATATTTACGTTGCGAGTTGTTCTTGACTTATTAATATTCTGATCTCGTCCAATATTTCCTACCGCGTTCTCAACATTGCCATGAAAATTCTGTTCGATTCTGGTGCTATTTTGATTTCCTGTGGAGCTATTATTATCGTCCCTGAGATATTTAAGATTGCTGGGATCAATACCTGTTAATTTTGGTAAAACCTTGATTAATTGTTCGCTAAATTTATATTTAAGATCGTCAATATTATCGTATTTAGTATAAAAATGCCCCATGTCTTTGAGTTTCTGTTGAAAATTGAGCAGGCTAACTACCTGAGGAGTGATTTCAACTTTTCCTTGATTAAAATAGGTATAAATCAGAGGTTTACCATTAGCTTTAAAGGTTTCTAATGCTTTGAGAAATTCCTCTTCGGTATACTTACCAACTTTAGTATGGAAAAGACTAACAAAAATATCGCAGCTCTCAACTGCTTTATTATATTCGTCCTGTAAACGAGTAGCGGACATCGCATCAACAAAGTCCTCCCATAATAAGAGTTGTAAAAAAAGATTGTGTTCGATATATTGATTATTTTTGCGGTTTATAAAAATTTCAAACTCTCGGCGATCGCTTTCTAATTCAGAAGAAGATGCCAAAAAGATTTTAATAGTTTTCATTACACTTATGGAGTAGGGCTGTGTTGTCCAAATATTTTAATTTACCAAGCTTAATATTGTTTCGTAACCAGAATATTTTTATTTTAGATGAAACTAACTACAGTTTCACTTAGCAATATTTAGTAAATATTAACGAACTAAATTAAGCTACTGATATAGAGTAATAATTGGCAATTTAAATCAATCTTTAAGCTACTTTGCCAAAAAGCCAGTCAGAACCCTCGCAATTTAACTTTTATTGCATACCCATAAACTATCAGCGCTAATGATAATCAATAAGGATGATGAATATCTGTTAGATAAGATAGAGTTCAATTTATAATTTATTTTTATTGTTTATTAACTGTAATTACAGTTAATCCTATTAAAACAGAATTTTAGCTATATTTTTAAATCTAAACTAATGAGTCTGTGCATAAATCCTCAATGTCAAAATCCTCATAATTCTGATACGACAATTTTTTGCCAGGGTTGCGGCTCAGAATTGCTTTTAGACGGTAGATATCGAGTATTACAAGAGCTAGGGCAGGGTGGCTTTGGCACAACTTATGAAATAGTTGATGTTAATGCTCGTCCTTGGGTGCTTAAGGTTTTGATGGATAATCACCCCAAATATGTGGAACTTTTTAAACAAGAAGCTCAAGTGCTCAGCCTCCTAAAGCATCATGGCATACCAAAGATCGATCTCGATGGCTATTTTACCTATTTTCCTGACAGACAAGAAGAACCCCTTCACTGTTTGGTCATGGAGAAAATTGAGGGTTTAAACCTTAGTCAGTATATCAAGCAAAGAGGCGATCGCCCGATAAAACCCAAACGAGTCTTGCGCTGGTTGGCAGAATTATCTCTAATTCTCGAACAGGTTCACCAACAGAATTTTTTTCATCGAGATATTAAACCCTCAAACATCATGTTACGGGCAAATGGATGTTTGGCTTTAATTGATTTTGGCACCGTTAGAGAATTAACAGATAGCTATATCCAGAAAAAAGCAGTAGGAGAAATTACAGGCGTAGTCACTCAGGGTTTCACGCCCATGGAACAAATGAGAGGCAAGGCTGTATTACAGTCCGATTTTTATGCTCTTGGTGGAACTATTATTTATCTCCTTACTACCCAAAATCCTAGTAATTTTTATGATTTTGCAGCAGAACGAGTAATTTGGCGAGATAGCGTACCGCAAATTCCACCAGAATTCGCCGATTTGATAGATAGTATGATGGCTTTCTCTCCCGCTAATCGACCAGCTAATAGTAGAGAAATTTTTAATCGGGTAATTACTTTAGATCCCAGTTTACAAATCTTAGATGAACATTATAATTGTGAGTCCGCTAACCTTTCTCGACTAAATACTAAAGCTAGAACCAATGTAACTAGAACTAATATAGATAGTTATACTTCTGCTAGTAAAACAGTTTTTGCCGACCGTAATGACACCTCAATAACTCCCGAATTCATTCAGCGTTGCCGTCAGGAATTAGCCGAGTTCATAGGTCCCATGGCGAGTATTATTTGCAAACGCACTGTTCAACAAAACCCCAATATGACTGAAATTGAATTGTCTTCAGCATTAGCAAAGACTATTTCTAACCCACAAAAGTCAAGAGAGTTTCAGCAAAGATTGCTTAAATAGGACAGTTGTCGTAGTTGCTCAAAGCATCAAAAGGAGCTTTTTCATTGGAAAATAGAGGGGATTCAAAACCTCTCAAACGATGGCAAACTAACTAAATATTGACTTTGGAGATACAAATGTCAAACTATTTCAAAATTCTACCTCGGCTCACAATTATCGGAGGATTTGTTCTAGTAATAGTAGTAGCTTTAATTGTTATTTTCGGAGGAGAATTTTCTGCCGATGGAAATAAAGAAGGAGGCTCTATAAGCATTAAAGGTCGAAAACATCAGACAGAACAAACACTACCAGAACAGAAACAGAATAAGGTCAGCTGCTTACCTGGGGAGGAGAACAGCCAACCTATAGATTGCGATAATCAATAGCTGCGTTGATAGCACAACCTTGCTAGTCGCTCTTAAATTAGTAATTTTGCCCTGAAACTTTTAAATTTAAGGTTTTAGGGCATTTTTTATTTTACTTTATTAACTTTGAATATTGCCAATAACTTAATAAACTAGCGATAGCCTTTCTTTTATCCCCTATATTCACACAGCTTTATATCTAGCAACGCCAAATAACTTTAACTCGATCATCATCAAGTTTGTTTCTATTAAATACAGCTACCTCTGTTACTTCGCGAAATAATCCCACTTATTTATCAGGCGATCGCAAGTAACTGTACTTCAATTCCCAAAGCTTCAGCACTTCGAGCCAAAGCATCATCAGCAGTCACTAAACGAAACTTATTACAGCTTGCACAGGCTAAATGTAGCGCATCTAAAGTACGCAGAGAGGTATCAAATCGACCAATCCAATCGCGTGCTAATTGATAATGAACTGATTCTAAAGGAATACGGAGGTAAAAATTGCTGTCTAGATGATATGAGAAGCGAGTAGCTATGGCTCTTGCATCTTCTTGAGATATTTCTCTCATTCTTACCCTGCGGGACAATGCCGAAAATAATTCCACTTCAACTAACTGACTCAATCCTCGTTCGGTTTCTGTCCTCAGTAATTCATCAACTGTATCGCTGAGAGCTTCTGCCCAGTAGAAAGGAGCAATGACGCTGGTATCGAGATAGATCAATACCGCTCCTCTTGACGTGACTTAATTATTGTTTGGCTTAAAGGCTCACCAGTAACAGCTAGAGACTCGCGAAAATGTTTCATATCGGCTAATAAATCCTCTTTGGTCGATGATGGGACAAGACGAGCTACTGGTTTGTCGCGATCAACTAGAATTACTTCTTCTCCTGCTGCTACCCAATTTAAAAGAGCTTTAAGGTTACGAGCAGCTTCTTCGACGCTGACTTTATGCATTCGCTTTTCTTCTAAGCACTATATTTACGCTGCTTTATCTTTCTCTGGAAACTTAGCAGAAAAAACTACTCTAACTTGACCATCTTCTAGATCGTTTCGGTTAAATACAGCTACTTCTATTCCTTCGCGAAATAACTCTACCTGTTTATCCAGAACCCAACGACATACTGGTTCAGGCTCACCTTCAGCAATAAAAGAATTATAAATAGTTTTAGTATTCATCCGAACATATAAACCTAGTTTGTTTACCAGTGTTTGAGTGATATGAGGATATTCACCAAGTTCGTACTGGATTTTGGGTAAGTCGTCCATAGTGAAAAGAAGTTGGTCGAAGAAAATAATACTGTATATCTAAAATCTTAGATCGTTTTTTGAAGACGTGCATGAAACCATTTTGTTGTAGGTTTCTAGCTATTTTTTTATAAAGCGTATTCCATCTTAAGTGAACCGTTCCACCTTTGGACTCAAACAATCGAATTAAACCCCCAATGAAAGCGACAGCATTTTGTCTTAGGAAAGAGCATTTAGAAAAATCTAAGAAGATCTCTGAGTGTTCCTGGCTAATCTGTTGCTGTATTTGGAATAAGCGATCAAAATCTTTGAGGTCATCGTTAATTGTGGGGATTTTAACGATGCTAGTGGGAACTTGGGTGATTAATTTTACAATCCTCCTCAGACAACTTAGTATTAATCAAAATGAATTGCGATCGCACTTAAACAGGGATCTACTGAGCAACCACTATTTATAGCTCATTTTGAAATACGTTATTGGTGAATAAAAGAAGGAAATTATGTTTTAGACCCCATAGCTTAAACAGTCAGATGAGTTGCTGTCCAAATAGTCCAACCGTCAAGTAGCCAAAGTACCATAGTGCAGGCAAAGAGAATCATATACATCCAGGGTTGAGATAGAGGACGAACATCCACAGTATCAATACCAGTTTTCTCTGTAACTAAGTTAACCATCTTATTAAATCCTGCTACTCGCATCGGTAAGAGATAGGCTTTTTCAGCAGTAGGGGAGGTGAAATAATAGACCAGTCCACCTTGTCCTGTAGTACGCATTTTCAGGTTATCGATTTCCTGCCAAGATAATGACCAGCCCTTACGAAAAAGAGAAGGAACCCACTTAGGGTAAGCTACCTGTATTTTTTGCTCGTCTAAGATTACTCTTTCACTCAAAGCAGCATACAGAGCGATCGCACCCAAGGCAATGCCAATCCATAATAACCAAGATGGCACAGGAGCATCAGTAAAGTCTGCTAGAAAAGGTAAGGGTACTGTCAAACCAATATAAAGACTAGAAAGAGTAATGCGGATAATAGGAGAAATTTTAAAAACGTTCATTTTATGCAAATGCTAAGTAGAAAATAAAATTTAGAATCAATCACTTATAATCTGTTGACTGTTGACTGAATCCTTTTGTCCCCAAAAGCCAGTATGTTTAATTACCTTAATATCGCCTAAGACTTTAGTTTGACATGCCAGACGACGATTTTTATCTAAAGAATGAGGCGGAAGCGATCGCCTGGTGCGATCTTTCCAGTTAGGAGGGGATACGGCACCAATGACCTCCACCGCACAGGTTCCACAACTGCCAATTCCTCGACAGTTAATAATTTTTGATTGCCCGTTATGAAGATTGATGTCATGCTTCAATAAAACTTTGCGTAAGTTAGCACCATCCTCACAGATTAGGGTTTTTCCTTGTACAGTTACGGTAGGCATAATAAATTTCTACTAGGTGAGCAAATTATTTGTCTTTTAGTAACTTAACATTTGTTGACAGTCGCCAAAGTTGACTTCATGAATCAAAACCCAGTAATCCAGGTTTATGACACTACCCTCAGAGATGGCTCTCAAGGGGAGGGAATTTCCCTATCTTTAGATGACAAACTAAAAATTGCCCGACAGCTAGATCGCTTGGGAGTACCTTTTATTGAGGGAGGATGGCCAGGCGCTAATCCCAAAGATGTTCAGTTTTTTTGGAGACTAAAAGAAGAACCTCTACAAAATTCGCAAATTGTCGCTTTTTGCTCTACTCGTCGCCCTAATGTTGCTGCAGCCGAGGATAAAATGCTCAAGGCGATTTTAGCCGCAGGTACTCATTGGGTCACGATCTTTGGTAAGTCTTGGGATCTTCATGTAACTGAAACGCTCAAAACTAGCCTGGATGAAAATCTGGCAATGATCCGTGACACTATTGAATCTTTACGGAGTCATGGCAGAAAAGTCGTCTACGATGCTGAACATTGGTTTGATGGCTATAAGCAAAATCCCACATATGCGATCGCTACTCTGCATACAGCTTTAACGGCAGGTGCCGAATGGTTGGCTTTATGTGATACCAATGGCGGAACCTTACCCCACGAGGTAGCTCAAATTGTGACAGCAATCGTTGATGCTATACCTGAAGCTAAAGGCAAGTTGGGTATTCATACTCATAATGATGCAGGAACGGCGGTGGCTAATGCGATCGCGGCGGTGATGTCTGGCGCCACGATGGTTCAGGGGACAATCAATGGTTATGGAGAAAGATGCGGGAATGCTAATCTTTGTACCCTGATTCCCAATCTTCAGTTGAAGTTGGGTTATGAATGTTTGGGACAACAAGAGCTAGGTGAGTTAAGCCCGATCAGTCGACTGATCAGTGAAATTGTTAATTTAGCTCCCGATGAACATGCCCCCTTTGTGGGTCGCTCCGCATTTGCCCATAAGGCAGGAGTTCATGTTTCGGCAGTGGAAAAAAATCCTTTGACCTACGAGCATATTCAGCCTGAACTGGTGGGTAATCAGCGGCGCATTGTCATTTCCGATCAATCTGGGTTAAGTAACGTGCTACACTATGCGGCAAAATTTGGTATTAATCTGAGCAAGCAAGATGTTACCTGTCGCCAGATATTAGACAAATTGAAAACACTAGAAAATCAAGGCTATCAATTTGAGGCGGCAGAGGCTAGCTTTGAATTATTGATGCGCTCCATTCTCGAACCAGGAAAACAACTATTTCAACTTAAGGAATTTCAGGTTCATTGCAATATTTATCAAGAAGAGAACAATCCTGCCAGTAAAGCTCTGGCAACGATTAAAGTAGAAGTAGATGGAGAAAACCTCTTAGAGGTAGCCGAAGGCAATGGTCCAGTAGCAGCTTTGGATCGAGCCTTACGAAAAGCTCTAGTGCGGTTTTATCCCCAAATTGCCGATTTTCATTTAGCTGACTACAAAGTTCGGATTCTCGACGGTGGAGCGGGGACAGCCGCCAAAACAAGGGTCTTAGTAGAATCAAGCGATGGCTTCAAGCGGTGGACAACGGTAGGAGTATCTGCCAATATTTTAGACGCTTCCTATCAAGCAGTGGTTGAAGGTATGGAATATGGTTTACTATTGCAAGCTCCCCATATAAATAGAACCCGAATTATTAACTAAAGTATAAACACCTAGTAAGCATTTATGACGACTCTTCCTCCCACAACTCGATCTAGACTGCAAAAAATCCCCAGGGCGAATGTTGTTTGGGAGGGCGATCGCCGTCCCTTGGGAAACATGGCATCACATTTGGACGGCGTTAAGGATGCTAATGAGGAATGTATTATCTGGGTAGATGGCTCTGAAGGTGCAGTTAGAGCTATGGATGTAGTGGGAAAAGAAATGGGTCTAGAAGCAGTGGTAAGAACTCTGTTGCGGGCAATTGAATCTCCTCATCACCCCTCTTCCCCTAATCGCCCGCAAAAAATCATCGTGCGCGATCGCGAAATTCAATTTTTTTTACGGGGAGTTTTACAAGATTTAGATATTCAGATTGAGTATTCTCCACAGTTACCCTTGATTGATCGCCTGTTTGAGGGCTTCGCCATTATAGATGAGTCGCAAACTGATCCCCTTCCTGCTCTTTATGAACAAGCAATCAATAAAGTAGCCAATCAGATTTGGCATAAGGCACCTTGGGAATTACTAGCAGATAGCGACATTCTACAGGTGGAGTTAAAAGATTGTGAAATTGACCAAGTTTATCTGTGTGTCATGGGAATGATGTCGGCAGAGTATGGCGTATTAATTTATCGCTCTCTAGAATCTCTGCAACAGTTTAGGGCGGTGGCATTAGGCGAGAATCAATCAGCAGCAGAGTTAGAACAGGCATTTTTGGCTCAAGATTGCTGGTTTCTCAACTATGAGCCAACTCAGGAAGATGATCTTGCAGAAAATGCAGAAGTTGAACCTTTTTTTGGTAGCCTACACCCATTTGAGGGCATGCGCCATTTTTTAGATGAGACAGAAACCAAAATTGTCTACGCTACCCTGGAGTCTCTGCTCCGTTTTTACACTCGCAATCACTCAACACTAGAGCAAGAGCCGATAGAAGCTTTATCCAAGTCTTATCGCATCACTCTACCCAAGCTAGGGGATACTAAGGAAACTATATCTACTAAAGTTTCCACTCTACCAGAGCTAACCGCCGAGCTACTGAGCATGGGGTCTGATCGTTCTAACTCGGTGGCTGAGGCAATCGATATTCCCATTCAGGAAGATTTAATTCCTGATGGTTCACTAATTAGCCTTGCTAGCATTCCTCCAGAATTGATCAAACAACTACAACATCAGCCAAAAACTTACTGTCAAACAATTACAGTTGCTCATCAAGCAACAGAAATACCGACTATTTTTATTCAAACTACTCGTCCCAAAGCTCAAAATTTAATTACCAGAATTCGTGATTCAGGAGGTCTAAAAGCCGTCTGCTTTAATCCTGGTAACGATCCCTTCAGTGGAGAAGTTTATGACTTAGGTATGCTGCAAACCAAAGATGATGAGCTGTATATTTTTGCTGAGTATTCCCAGGTGGTGAGAAAACAAGCTCAGGCGTTGGAAAAGTGGCACCAGCGCTGTAAGAAAAACCACGGCTACTGTAGTGTGGTGATTGCAATGGGAGCATCAGGGGCAAATCGTGGTCAACCTAAAGCCAAAGATATGCTGGCTTTGTTTGAAATTAAATCAATCAATGGTGCCGAATTAGGCATGGGAGTTTTACAGTTGATGCCCAGCTTTGATTTTTAATGCCTGACTAGGCTATTTCTTAACGTTGAATAACTGTTCACAATTATCTAATTGAAAGGATTTATGTTATGGTATATCAGGACTAAGACAGTCGGATAAAGCTACGGAATGTAGCGCAGCTTGGTAGCGCGCCTGCTTTGGGAGCAGAGCAACAAATCTTCAAACTCTCTATATGTGGTGCTTTCGAGGTACGTAGTATTATTATCGCACCTGAAACGCACCAATTAGTATTACTTCATTAAGTCTTTACACTACACTTTTCCACTGCTTACCAGTCTTAATGTCATGAATTGTAGTCAAACCGACATCGAACTGCTTTGCAATATCCGTAAGTGTTGGTAGTCCTAAAGATGTAAGGATATAAAATAATAAATGCAGCTAATTTAGTTTTTATGTCAGCAGATTCACTACCATATTGTCCATCTTGTGAATCCAATTTAATTGTCAAAAACGGAAAAATTCACAACGGCAAGCAA
>JBCDDK010000112.1:0-22886 GCA_039180345.1 Cyanobacteria bacterium P01_G01_bin.39
TACGGTAAGCGGATTAACTTTAGCCGAGCTATCTAAATTGGGTGCCGTTTGCGGAATACTTCCCAGACTCAACTCTTCACTATTAAGATCCGACCAAACTTGAGCAATCAATTGTTGTTGTTGATTATTTAATTGTTTAACTAAAACTCGATTAACTTTAGCCGAGCTATCTAAACTGGGTGCCGTTTGCGGAATACTTCCCAGACTCAACTCTTCACTATTGAGATCTGACCAAACTTGAGCAATAAGCTGTTGTTGTTGATTATTTAATTGCTTTACGGTAAGCGGATTAACTTTAGCCGAGCTATCTAAATTGGGTGCCGTTTGCGGAATACTTCCCAGACTCAACTCTTCACTATTAAGATCCGACCAAACCTGAGCAATAAGCTGTTGTTGTTGATTATTTAATTGCTTTACGGTAAGTGGATTAACTTTAGCCGAGCTATCTAAACTGGGTGCCGTTTGCGGAATACTTCCCAGACTCAACTCTTCACTATTAAGATCTGACCAAACTTGAGCAATCAGTTTTTGTTGTTTTACTAATGGCGGCTTTGAATCAACATTTCTAGAAATAACTAAGTCTTTGATCAACTGGGGGTCGTCTGCTGCCCTAACTGCGATCGCTGAACCTAAAACTATGCTAGAAACGGCAGCCATAAAAGTAACTAGCTGTAGTGATAAGTTGTTTTTGTGGCTGGTTCTAGGTTTCATAAGCTAGTTAATTAGCAACATGTCTGTCGACAATAGTGAATTATTGGTCAAGACCTGGTGTTTCTGAAGTTGCGCTGGGAGCTTTTACTTCGGAATTGTCTTGTTGTTCCTTGGCGGTTGGGGTAACACCAAAGTTCATCCGTACTAAACCTCCTGGTTCGAGATTTACTAGGCGCGATGAGCTATTTCGTTCGATAAAGCGTATATTGGGAGCCAGATTGTATTCAGGAATACTGGTTAGATCCAGTACGCCAGTGTGATAACCAGGCAGCACATTACTGACGGAAAATAAACCATCGGCATCTGTAATAATGCGATTACCGTTTTCGAGATAAATCACAGCATTAGGAATTCCTGGTTCTTCGGACTGCTGTTCGCCATCAAAGTTATGATCGACAAATACTCGACCAATAATGGTGCCTGCATCACGGATAATGCCTGATTCCAATTGCAGACTATAAACCGCAGGTCCATCTTTGACTGTTTGACTGTTATCAGTGCGTTGGGCATTGACGATCGCCGAATTGTCGGCATCACCCCGTAGGGCATCGGGAGAAATCTCCGTGGCATAGACCAGAGATAAGCTTTGTCCCTGTTCGAGGGTGGTGTTGGCAGCAAAGTTAACTACCCGATCGCTACTGGAATTAATCTCAATTTCAACTAGAGTTGAATTGACTTCGCCTAAAACAGTTTCGTCATGTAAGGCAAAACCAGGGGGCAGAGTATCAGTAATCTGAAAGTTGGTTAAAGGTGTTGATGACAAGTTTTGTACTGTCAGGCGATACAGGACGATATCTCCAGGTTCAGCGCTGGCGCGATCACCTGTCTTGGTTAGAGATATTTCTTGGGCATCGCAGATATCAGTTGTCAGATCTAGAACTGCTAAGTTTAAACCAATCCGTTCGGCATCTTCTACTAAGACAATTCGCCCCGTGATAGTTGTGGCACCATCCTCGGCAGAGATGGGTCTACCATCGAGGGAAGTGGCAGTGTATTCCACAATTCGATCTTGGCGATCGCCAATAGTTAACCTGACCTGTCTTTGGTCGTAGGTTGAATTTTCTCCAGGGTCAACCACCAGAATATAGTCTCTACCGAAATCTAACTGACCTTTGGCATCATCAAACAGAAAACTATATTTCCCTTCATCTTCATTGGTCAAAAAGAAAGGATTGCTATTCTGGGTATTGGGTTCAATCCCTTCAGGAATATTGTTATCAGGTTCGTTGGGTAATTCAGTGGTGGTTAAGGGAACTAGCCCCGCAGGTTCGCTCTGGGTGGGGTCGCTACCGTCAACGTCGTATAGAGCCACGGAAAAACCTAAATAGTCTGCCAAAAGCTCTCCAGAACAACCACTCACCTGTCCCCTGGGGTCAATTAATTCTGGCTCCTCCTCAGTAGTGAGAATAAGCGGGGGAACTAAATTAAGTTGCTGAACCAGATTGCGATCGCCACAGTTGGTTTGCAGATCAATTCCCACACTGGTAATGCTATCGGTTGCAGCTTGTCCGACTCTGACCTGGATTGATAAATCGAGAGCCTGCTGACCAGGAATCACTACTTCTTGAGCAGTATCAGTTAAGGTATTAGCCTCTGTTCCTGGTACACGATAGCTAACTCTGGTTACCTCCCCTGTACCGACTAAACCAGTTTCAGTAATAGTCTGAATATTAGGTAGTTTGATGCCCCGAGGGCGATCGCTTTGATTATCTAGACGAAACCGAAAACTAACAACACTACCTGCATTGATCAGAGTTTGATTGCCCTGGCGAATATTATCAAGTTCTAAAACTAAATTGTCTTGAAAAGAAGTTATGTTAGCGTTGGCTTCTGGACTGCTCAGTTCAGCTACGTTTGCTATCATGTTTTGAATTTGAGCGATCAAGCTACCTTCGGCTTGAGGCGTAATTTCAATTTGGGCGGTCGCCACAATTTCGGCTGAGTCTAGTCCCAATGTCGACAAACTAGTATTATTTAATCCTGCCAAAGCAGTTAACAAACTAGAGTCAGGGATTTGGTTAATAACTTCAGTTTTTTCTGTCCCTAGTTCCTCGATTAAAGACTGTTTGATAGTTGCAATAACTGTAGTTGAAGCGGCATCTGCGGTTAACTCAGTCCAGGCTGTTAAAGTGTTAAGAGTCGCCCTGTTGGCCTCTTCAAAACTTAAACCCTGTTGTTGGTATTCAGCTAATAAGCCCTCGGCAACAATACCTAGAGGATTAACTATCTCCCCTGCTGCATCGGCAATACCAAGGTTAGTAATTTGAATCCTAGAGTCACCAGTTGAGCTGGTAGTGATTCTATTAGATAAAACCCCTTGATTTAATTGATTGTAATCAGCGATCGCATGATTAATCTGGTTTCGATTACCTGCGGTGAGACTACAGCTTAAAACAGTTTGGGCAACCACTTGATTATGTCTGACGGGAGTCAAAGTGGTGAGCAACATTGTGCTAATAAAAATAGTTGGAAATTGAGATACATATTTGGTGATATGTGCGAACCACCAACAAGACAGAGATCTTTTTTTAAAGGAAACCATTACAAATTAAGGTGTCCATTACAATGAAGCTGGTCATTAATTTTATTTACTGATGTTACTTACTAGTAAATCTTTTGAGACTGGGGACTGGGTAGATATCACGACTACGTAGCCAATTAATCTCCTAATCCCTAACGGTGCGCGTTCCCTAGCGCCGTAAAACGACGCGGTGAGCTAGTGCGGTCTTCGGTCACTCGGATGCAAGCTCCGAGTGCTGCGAAGACAAGGACGTGGGGGCGGAACTTGTTTCCGCCCTTTAAATCGTCCGCTTCGTCTTGTTGGTTCCCAACAAAGAGCAACTAGTGAACCCTTTAGGGGGTCGCACCGCAATCCCTAGAATCACCGTTCGTTTACGGTGGTGAGCAGTCAACGTAACTAAAGCAGATTATTGAACCTGAACTTCATACGTCGCTTTAGCACCCAATTCAGGGGTAACTGTAGGAAACGTCCAACGAATATGGGTGTAAACCTCTGCTGGCGCAGGACTTTCCACTACAGTGCCATCTTCTTGAGTAATTTTAATTTTTGGTTCAGCCACAAAGGTTTCACCCTGATCAATGCTGTAGCTAATTTCTGCTTCACTTTCACTCTTGGCAGAATCTAACTTATAAGTCATTTGAGCAGGAATAGGCTGAGTCACCGCCAAGTTTTGGGCGGGTTCTGTTCCCTTATTTTCTCCCTGGATGGTATAGCGTAAAACATCCCCTGGAGCTACGGCTGTGTTGTCCTCTAGCTCCTGCCAGGTAACCTGTTCGCCTTCGACAGTAACTTTGGTTTCTTTCCTAGCCACTGCTAAATTGAGCATGATCTCAGGACGTTCTGCCTGAGCGATGATCTCCAGGGGATTAGCTATTTGGGCTACTGCTGGTAGATTATTTAATAAAGGGAATAACAATACCAGCCCTAAAGTGCCAAGACCTAATTTTTGGTGTAGACGTTTCATAGTAGTTACAAACCTCTCTAAATTGCTATATTGATCGATGAAACACTTCTCCTGGGTTCATAGACAGAGATCTTCTGTGATAAATCTCTGCTATGACCCAGTTTTTTACTGCGCTTTTCACTCTTTGTAGACCACAACAATTAATGAAAAGAAAGCTAATAGCTAATGGCTAATGGCTAATAGCTACGAACTAGCTGCTCAAAAACGGAGTCTATTCAAATGAAAACGGCTGTAATTAGCAATTTATGGTTCGAGATCTTCGATGTCAGCGGGAGAAGTTATCTTACGCTGGAAGGTAAATACTCCAGATTCACCAGGTTCTAAGCGAGTAATACCACTAACTTCGTATTTAACAATGTCGTCTGTTACCTCAAAGTTAGCCAACTCAGTAGAGAATGCTCCTGGGTCGGTACTACCAACATTATTCTCATCAAAGTAAGTGATTACACTACCTGTAGTGGTGTCATTAGCACCACTTAAAGGAAGGAGCGTATCAATGAGATTGTCCCCATCTTCGTTGGGATCATCATTATCTACTGCCCAGTTATTGTTGCCAGCAGTACCATCCTCAGTAATTACTACGTCATCAGCCTGAAGCAGACCGTTACCAGTACCGCTACCGCCATCATCAGAGATGTTGGTATAGGTAATTTGATACTCCAAGAGATCTCCAGGTGCAGCTTCTTTATCTCCATCAGGGTCGTTAAAGCCCATTCCTGCAACTTCAGCAAACACGCCATTACCATCATCTCTAAGCACCCGTGCTTTTTTGAGTAGCTGGAGATAGCCAGTATAGACCTGGTTGACGGTGACGTTATAGGTATCATCAGCTTCTAAACCAGCATTGGCACCATCATCAATGTATGCTGCAATTACCGCTGGGAAGCCACCTACTAAATCGTTAGCAGGGTCTCCTCCTTCAAAGCTGGTGGATAACTCGGTTCCCGCAGGTAGATTAATCCGAACGTCATAGGTTACTTCGGAGAGAAGAGGGATATTGGGAATAACGACTGGTGTTCCTGTGCCGACACCTGCGTCTATGGTGTAAGTTCCAGTAGTTGCGTCGTAGTCATAAGCAGCAATTTGGTCAGTAGTACCATCCTGATCTTCATCATACAAGATAACCACTCTGGTTCCAGTTGGTAGATCTCCATTATCTCCACCTAGACTTAAGTCTTCAGGACTAATAGGCTCGAGAATAATATTGTTAATTCCAGCTTGGCTAGGATTGCTTACGCTATTAGTAAAGGTAACAGCATCAGGGTCATAGGTAGTATCTGCCGCACCATCCGTACCACCAGTAGTTTGAGTAGAGGAGTCAGGAATGGCTGCCGCTAAATTCTGGAAATCATGATTGTCATCGGCAGGAAGAGCATCAAAGATACCACCTACGGCATCGGCATTGTTTTCAGGACCATTGAAGATGTCGGATACGACTGCCTCAGGGGTAACAACAACTTTGTTGACCTCACCAGCTTCACTACCGCTTCCAGTATTGTCTCCATTTAAATCAACGTTATCTTCAGGATCTCCGTCTCCACCTACTGTATCTGGGTCGGCCACACCAAAGGTACCATTTCCATCATTGTCAGTGGCGGTTTCATCAGGACCAAAGGTACCATCATCATTTAAGTTAGCAGGGTTTTGGTCACCAGATTCATCATAGCTAATCAAACCAGTCACACCTGGATTATTATCATCAGTAGTACCAAAGACCTGACCCATATTGTAAATGGCGGTAGCAGTATTACTTGTAAGACCAACAGTAACTACCTGGAACTCAAAGTCTTGGGTGTTGCTACCAGCAAGCAATGCACCGTTAACCTCAGCATCATAAACCCAACCTACCCTAGTTATGGTATCAGCAGCAGGAGCAGTAGCAACCCAGTCTGCATCATCAGCAGGAACCGTTAGAGCGTCAGTAGTATAAACCACTGTCCAATTGGCATTAGGTGGCGCGACGCTAGTGGGATCAAGTTCGGTATTTTCTGGTATGGCATCGGAAACTAAGATTAAGTTGGTTTCATCAGCAGGAGGGGCTGCTGCACCAGTAAAGTCAAATTGACCAGTATAGTCACGACCTTCTAGGTCTTCGGCATTAAAGGGGAAATTACTGTAGGCTGCTACTTGAGGATCGTTAATACCAGCAACTTCTAGATTTAAGTTGTAGGTAATGATGTTGTCGGTTAAGACATTAGGATCAGCACCAGCATCTACCCCAGCATTAGTTTTCTCTAATCGAGCTAAAGCAAGAGATTCAGAACCAATGGTTCTAATTTCTTTAGCACTAGCTTCTCTTTGTCCATTAACAGGATCGCCAGGAACCGCAACATTGGCACCATCAGCAGTCTGAGTACGAACATCTGTCGCCTGAACATCATTAGTAGCACCAAGGTCAGGCTGGTTTTGAGTACCAGGATAATCGGCACTGTTAACATCAGCGGTATTGGTACCTGTATCACCAAGCTGCACTGAGATATTATCTCCTTCGGTAGCAGTGCTGCTTACGGTGGCGATAACCCGAATTATGATGGAGTCGTTTTCATCAACGTCTTGGATAATGCCATCAGTAAAGGTGACAGGATTACCATCTACGGTGCCAGTATCACCTCTATTAATTACAACTTCGTTACCACCAGAGTCGATCGCAATATATTGAACTTGATCAACAACTAAGTTTTCGACAGTAACATCCCCTGTATCAGGAATGAAGATATCGCTGGCATCGTTACCTGTGTTGGTGATTTCAAAGTCAAATTGGACTTCATCCCCAGGCAAAATAGTTGTATTGGTCGCATTTACGGTATTGTCCTGGAAGTCGATAGGAACGTTAGTAATACCCGCAATCTTACCTACAGTTACGGTGACTTCGTTAGAAGTAACTTCGTAGGAGTTATTGTCTTGGTCATCGTAGGTTGCTGTGGCGCTGTTGACTAGTCCTGTTCCTGCGGAGGTACCAATGGATAATACAGGAAGTGCAAACTGAAACAAACTCGCCGTTGCTAAGGCTGCACCGATCAGCGGTGAGTAGTATTTCTTGAAGTTAGAGCTGGTTGGATTCATAAGATATCTAATACTATGGTTACTGGGTAAATTCAATAAACAAAAGGCATAAAATCAAGCAGGTTAATGCATATCCAGATAGGATTACTGGTTATCCCCTAAGCTATATAAAGATTCGTTAACATCAGCTTTAGCTCTATCATTTAGTCGAACAAAACTAATTACCGAACACCTATATTCATCACAAATTGATATGCAATTATAAATGCATAATTTAGATGTTTATTAATAGCCTTATGAACGTTGCACAAGCCTTTATAACATCAGAAAATATACGGTTACAATCAATACAATCTGGAGAAATTTAAGTATTTACAATTAGTTATTCTGTCGTTTTGACGAACTAAATATAATGTAGAAGCGTAATCATTAAAATATAAGCCTGATAATAAATCTGGGAATTACTGATTGAAACACGGGAAAAACATAAACATCCTTGTTGATTAATAATTTACAATGACTATAGTTTTGGTTAACTATGAACATTAAAGCTTTAAATATCGGAATATGACATTCGTGCAAACACCTAATTAATTTAATGTAATCTAGTTAACATCGGCATTTTGAGTTTTTTAATCAATCTTTTTTTTGATTACAGATATTAGATAGACCAGTAAAATATTTTGTTGAAAATTTGTAATTTTGATTTAAATTGTCTCAGCAATAGTTTTGATTCCTGTGTTCCATAGCACTATTTACAATGATATGTAAATAGTTTTATTAAATGTATTGCTATATGCTGAAGCAAAAAATATTACTAATAATATAACGGTTCTCATTTTCATGCGGTACAGTCCAGACATCGGTTTCTGTTGATAGTTGATAGTTGATAGTTGATAGTTGATTGAGGTGTACCTCACAGCTACGAGAATCGCTATATGTCTGCCGAAATAGAATTGCCTGGAGTTTAATTTAACTTAAACAAAATAATTAAAGCCTAAAACAGCATCAGTAAAATAAAGCTACTTGAAAAATGTATTTCCCAATCCCCAGTCCCCAGTCCCCAGTCCCCAATCCCCAATCCCCAATCCCCAATCCCCAATCCCCAATCCCCAATCCCCAATCCCCAATCCCCAATCCCCAATCCCCAATCCCCAATTCCATCTCAACCATTTTCTAGCTAATTTGAGCTAGGTACTTAGCACTTTGAGGTTAGATTCTTGTACCCATCTTTCGACCAACAAGATAGTGTTCAAGAATACTGAACTAGAATCAAATTAGGTTACAATTTAGGGTGATAGGCTATGTTTAGATTTCTGAGCTTTAAATTGAGGTATAGAAGCCAATGACTACTTTAAAGTTGACTAAGCGGGACATTGTGAGCATTACGGAAGAAGAGGTTGCTGTTATTGCTGGTCGTTTAGAACAAGATGAGTATGATACTCCTTTTGAAGCCCTAGGAGACTGGCACTTACTCAGAGCGATCGCTTTTCAGCGGGAAGAGTTAGCCGAACCATATGTTCATTTATTAGATATTGAAGCCTACGACGAAGCTTAGTTCATTTAGCATTTAACATTTAGCATTTAACAGTAGTAAGTCACTTACTGTTCTGTGTTTGTTATCTGAGATGAGGGGTTAATTTGATTTTAAGCTTAGATTGCTGCATCCTTACAGCATGCTAGGTAGGGGCAATAGGCGCATTTTTCTGTCGTGGGGGTGGCTGTATAGTTACCCTGCGATATTTTGCGTGATAAGTTATGGGCTTGCGGAGTAATTTCTGCTAGCTGCTGCTGGGTGAAATGATGAACGTGATCGTGACGTAGGTAAGCAATGTAGGCATTGGTCTGATTTAGGGCTGTGGCATAAAGCCAAAGTTGAAAGCGATGATTCTCAGGGTGCATAGTGCGATCGCTTTTGTAGTCTAGTACCCAATCGCTGCCAACTAAATCAACTACACCATTAAAGGTTATGGAATCAAGTTGCCAGTTAATTTTCTGTTCTTTTGCTACTGCTGTCTGGCGCAAATGTTGATATGCAGGCAGTTTGAAGAATCTGTGTGCTAGAGCGATCGCTTCGTTAAATACTAATGGCGACCAATCTGACTCAGCAAAGGGTAATAAATCTTGAGGTTGAGTAATATTGTGTTCTAGGGCTTTATGAACCAAAGTTCCAGTTTGCATACCATAAGCAAGTCCTTCTCCCAAACCAGGATGACCGTCAATATAGTGTAGTTTAAACCTCTGAGGACAGCGAGCATAGTCAGTCAAAGCGGTGACGGGAAGTGATGATAATCCTGAACCCATAGAATTGAGCAACAGGGGTGGTAAGTTACTCGGCAGTACAGGGGTTTGGGGGACTGGTGGGAGGGATTGCTCCGAACTATAGGGAATGGTAAAGGTAGGAACTTTTGCCGCAGATAAGCCCCGTTGCAGACGATTCAACTCTCCCTTATAGGGTTCGGCAGCACTCAAGATTAGGTAATCCCTAGCTCTTGTCAACGCCACATATAAAACTCTAACAGCTTCTTGTCGTTCTCGATTATCCTGTAAATATTCTAACCAGCTATATAAGACTGGCTTTTGAGTCTCCCCTGTATCACTGTTGCTTTTGACGAGCGACCCCCTAAAGGGTTCAGCAGTTGCTCTTTGTTGGGAACCAACAAGACCGCACTGCTTCACCGCGCCGCCGACAGGCGCAAGGGAACGCGCGAGTTTAATTGCCACACCTAATTGAGCATCAAATAGTATTGACGGATAGGATTTTGGTCTTTCTTTACTAAGATCGGCAACAATTACCAAACCCCACTCTAAACCCTTTGCCGCATAGATCGTCATTAAAGAAACAGCATTGCCCACCGCCATAACAGGACGGGGTACTATTACCTCTTGCTTATATAACCCTTTGAGACGACGCACTAAGCCAAATAAATCATAAGTTCCCTGTTCAAGATCTTTGACTAGCTGCTGACAACCCTGCCAGTCAGCTAATCTTCTGGATGCCCCTGCCAGGTTAGCAATTACTGCGGTATATCCTGTAAGGCGATCTGCTAACTGCAACACGCGGGATGGCATTTGGGCTTTGCTAGCTAATAAAAGCTGCTGCAATATTTGAATCGGACGAGATAACTCTGCTACCTCAGATTGCTGTAGTTCACTCCACCAATTATGCTCTGACTCATTTTCTGATTGTGACTCAAATGACGACCTTAATTGAAATAATATGCGATCGCTTATAGCAAACCAGGGACTCCGTAATACCGCCACTAAAGCCAGGTCATCTTGGTGATTTGCCAAAAAACATAATAATGCCGTAACGTCTTTAGCTTCTCTGGTAGCCAGTAAATTACCTCCCCCCGCAGGGGCAACGGGAATCCCCATCGCAGCCAGGGCTTCGCCATACACCTCCAATGGTTGCCAAGTACGAGTTAAGATTGCGATATCTTTAGGTTCAATAGGGCGTGTTTGCCCAGAGTGCTTATCGAATACGGGGGTTTTGCCCTCTAGCATTTGTTTAATCTTTTGGGCGAGACTAAATGCCTCAACTCTCTGCCTTTGGGCTTTATTCGGTTTGGGAGGCTTTTCTGACCCTTCTTTTGCTAAGGGATCACCAATGGTTAATACCTGGAGGTAATTAAATTTCTCTGCGGCATCACTGTTTATGGGAGTTTCTTTGCGAAAAGCATTTAAGTCTTGATGGTTTTCCCCTAGTAAAGGAGCAAAGATTTGGTTAAAACTGTTAATTAAAGTTTCATGGGTGCGAAAGCTGGTGCTGAGAATGACTTCCTTGCCATTGTTCTTTAAAATGCGATCGCGAAACTGTTGAAAGACACGAATATCTGCCCGTCGAAATCCATAGATCGACTGTTTGATATCTCCCACAATGGTTAATTCTGCTTTAGCGGTGAGAATGTTGAGTAATGCCGCCTGAGTCGGGTTGGTGTCCTGAAATTCATCGACTAGAAATACTTGCCAACGCTGATGATAATAGTCTTGAACCTGAGTCTTAGTTAATGCTTGCAATGCATATAGTTCAAGATCGCTAAAAGTTAGTACCTTTCTCTGTAATTTTAGACAACTAAGATCGGCTGATACTTTTTGATAGGCATCGCTCAAAACAGGCAACATTAATTTTAATTGTTCATCAGCATCTCCTAATTTCAAATCCAGCAATCCTTGGCTGGCAACTCTTTTTACCGCTTCTCTCAAGGTTTTTAAAGCATCTTTAACGGCTTTCATGTCCTGCCAATTCTTCTTACTGCCTACTCTTAAATTAACCTCTAAGATAGTTGCAACTGCCTGCTGAACATTACTGATGCTTTCTAAATCTGACATTGCTGCTAAAACAGACAGACGGATTGCTTCTAATTTATCTCCTGCCTTTCCCTGGTGTTGTTCTAAGATCTCTCTACTAGGTTGCCAAGCCGCATCAGCGACTATAGTGCTAACAGCTTGATGACGAGCCTTAATAATCAACTGTGACCAATCCTGGATACCTTGAGCTAAAGCCTGATTAGCCGTATAAGGATCTTCTAATAACCTTTCGATGAGATGCTGCAACAAGGAATAGGGAATTACCTGAAAAATTTCTGGAGATAGTTGCGTTAATGCCTGTTGCAAACCATCTCGTAACCAGACCTGTCCCTCTAAATTATCCAAGACTTGAAAGTCAGCAGGAATATCAATCACCTGAAAGTGTTCTTGACAAACTCGTGCCGCCAAAGCATGAATTGTACTAATTTGAGCAGCTTCCAATTCGGCAATTAAATCCAAACGTTCAGGTAATTCTTTGACTACTAAAGCCCTAATGCGCGATCGCAATTCTGTAGCGGCCTTCTCGGTAAAAGTAACTGCAACTATCTCTAACGGAGATAAATTTCGCTCCCTTAGATAATAAAGATATCGCTCTGCTAGCATATGTGTTTTCCCTGTACCCGCACCCGCTGTAATCACTACGCTACAGGGTGCATAAGCTGCCGCTTGTTGTTCGGGAGTTAGGTTAGACATTGAGCCCTTAACATTTATTTGCTGCGTATATATTAGTCGAAGCCTGGCTATTTGCAACCTATGATAAATTTGTGCATTTTTTCATAAATATAAATTGACGATTTGGCTATCTTTAAACTACACAGTTTGATGTATCAGCATAATCAAGTAATTACAAACCGATTCGGAACTACAGCAATCGGCGATCATTCATGAAAACAACTAATGACGAAAAAGGCGAGGGGTTGCCGCATGTGTTTGCTGCATGTACTGATGATCAATGACATTTAAGACTAATATTTTTCACAACTCAGATAGGATTGCTATATGTAAAATTTGCGTTGCTGAACATGTAATGATGAAAAATTCTTGGAGGCTAAAAGCTAAGAGCCGCAAGGCGCTTTGCTGACGCGACTTGAGATATTAACATCTGTATTACAAATAGTATTGTTTCGCAAGTCATCACTTGAATCAACAACACCATAAAATTAATTTCTCCAGTTAATTACCACTAAATCTTGAACTCTTTGAAAGTGTTTGACGTTATTCGTAACGACTATAGTTTTGTATTGTAAACCCATAGCAGCGATCATCGTATCGCAATCACCAATAGACTCACCTTTTTGAGTAAAATAGTGTTTTATTTCCGCTGCTATCAAGGCTGATTCTTCGTCAAAAGCAAGAGTTTGAGCTTGTTTAAATAACAATCTTAGTTGCTCGCCATACTTTTTATGTGCTTGAGGGTTTTTCAGTAAGCCATAAAACAACTCGTATTTAGTAATGCTGCTGATTGCAATTAGACTATGATGATGCCGTTTGAGATTATTAAGAACTGCTGAATTACCTTTTAAATAATCAGAAACAGTATTCGTATCTAAAAGATACATCATAGTTCTAAATCAGTTGTAAATCCTGTAAACTTCTCTCTCTCTAGTTCTAAATCTCCACCCTGCCAAGCCATAATTTCCTGACACCAATTTTCTTCGTTTTCAACTTCATCTAAAAGCTGTGCAATCGCTTTGACGATAAAAGCATTTTTACTCGTAACTTCGCACTTAGGTGATGATATATGATTTTCTAGCCTACGAGCTAGATCTTCAGGAATATGTACTGAGGTATTCATAGATAATTATTTTAAACCTACCATACATAATATACCAGGTTCTAAAAAAGGTATTTATAAAAGCGATCGCTTGATGTTTTTTAGAAGTCCAAGATTCTGAAATAAAAGCGATCGCTTGAAATTCTAAATTTATGATTTGTAAATTTTGATTTAACGCAACATAAGAACTATTAGAAACAATTAGTACACTGTTAGTTATCAATTTTGTCTAATAGAACTAGTAGAAGTAAAGCTGATATTGGTCAGATGGTTTTAGATGATATGTAAAAAAGTTAAAGGAATGAACGTTGTTTAATTTTCTAACAATTTTAATTAATTATCGAAGTTGGTTTGGTAATATACAATCAATAGATTTATGTTAAATGGTTCTGATTTACATGCTTTTGAGCTGATGTAAATAATTAGACAAACTTTTATACTGTAACTTATCTTTCAAAAAATCAGTTGCTCATTTTTATTAAAGCCATTTTTAAATTGTTATTATAAAATAAAAAAGCTATGCGATACATGAGATATATTAGGCAAAATATATTTCCAATTTTATTTGGAGGAGTTGGAAGTGTAATATTGATAATTGGCTTAAATATGATTACACACCTAAAAACTATTTCTGACGTTAATACAACAGATGAGTTGTATTTAAAAGTAGCCAATTTATATACATTGATAGTTTTTATTATTACGTTATTCCTTTTTATATCTTTCACCACACAAAAGGTAGAGAATGAAGTGACAAATAAATCAATGATAATAATAAAAAGTATAGAGGAGATACGCGATGATTTTAATATCAATTTAGAATGTAAAAGTTACACTAACGAAAAATATTTTCCAGAGATAATTAAGAGAAATTCCATATTTAATTCGTAGCCCTGTACGAGAAGAAGTTGAAAATATATTACTCAAAGTAATTAATAAACAATTATCAGAACTGAGTAATAATAAAGCTCTTGCAGTAGATTGTGAGTCTCAAATCGGGTTCCATATAATACCTGATAAACGAAGGATACAGGTACTATAATCGCTTTGATTCACCGATAATAATACCTGCTCAGGTGGAAGGTTATTTTTACATTTCTTTTCCTTACATTGGGGGAAGCCCTTTGTTTCAGTAACCTTTTACCAACTCTACCAATCAATAAAAAAGGCTTGTCCGAACAGTATTGCCTCAAGATCTAGGCGATCATGTTTTTCTCAAAGCTTTAAGTTGTTGTAACTATCGTTTGTTTTATCAGGATCAATATTCCGCACCATATTTCTATGACCAGCACAGTCACAACCATAAAGTTGAATCGCCATATCTCCTTCTCGATCCATTTTAGCGGCGGTTTCAGCATCATAAGCGCTACAGCTACAGCCTACAAAAGGATAGTCTGTCTCACTTTCGGGAATTTCAGCGAATTGACTATCAAATTCAGGAGAAGTGAAAACATACTCTTTGGCACTAGCAGAATTAGCCCCTAGTAGAGAGAGTACTATCGAACCAGAACAACCTAAAGTAGTAAGTAATTTATTATTCATAATCTCTTTAGTCAAAATCAAAAGTCAATTATATCCTGCAAAAATTAATCTTCAAGTAAATAACTGATGTGATACATTATATAGATCTGTTGAGATTGGGAAAGGGTTAAAGGTTAAGGGTTAAAGGGTTGAGTGATCTATTTTCATACCCTATTCAAACTACTGAACTCTTGTTGTTTTGCATAACGTCAATAAATAAAAATGATTTTCAAAAACAGCAACTATAAATCCCTCATACATGCGGCATGAAGCCTTTGTTCATCCCTTTATAAGTCAAACTCAATTTGAGGATGGGAAAATTTAAAACCAGCATCCTTTATCTTTTGGTTAGAAAGCTTCAGATTATAGTTGCGACTTGAGGGTTGGGAACTATCCCAAGTTATGAGAGGTAGATTGTGGGTTTTAAATAATCTATCTAAAAACTCTTTCATCGTCATAAATTCATCACTACTTAGATGATAAATGCCCTGTAGCTGCTGGTCTTTAGCAAAGTCGATCGCCCGTAAGATATCATTGAGATGAACCCAGTTAGTGTAATTTTCTCCCGTCCCTGGACGAGTTTTTCCTGCCATACGTCCAAAGATCTTAATCAGTTCTCTGCCTGAACCATAAATACCTGATAAACGAAAGATACAGGTCTTATACTCTCTTGGGGGAACCGATAATAATACCTGCTCAGTTTGATGTAGGATTTGGCTATATTCATCTACTGGGTTTACTGTAACGGTTTCATCAACAATATCCCCACTCTTATTATTAATAATGCCATAGCTGCTAGTATAGATGAGTTGTTTAACTCCTGGGATAGCTTTAATCGCCGTTACTAAATTTTGTGCCGTTTCCAAGTAAGCTTGGCGGTAAATTTCAGGAGTACGCTGTTTGGAGGCGACGCTTAGTAAAACTACTTCTTGATTTGCTACTACTTGCTTCAAACTGGCTAAATCATTACCTGTTAAAACAGTAACCTGAGATGATATCTTCTGTAATTCTGGTACTTTCTCTGGGGTGGTTGTCGTTACATTTACTTCGTGTCCTGCTTTATGCCACAGACGAGACATTGCACTGCCAACATAACCAGCGCCAATAATTGCTAATTTCATAATTTGTTTAACTTAGCTTGAGGAACATCAAGACTAATGAGATTGATAGCTGCGATCAATAATCCAATCTTCCTGAGCAAATCGGTATTCTGCTTTAGTAATTACGTTTTGTTCCAGTAACCATCTTAATCTCTCTGTTTGTTGCTGTAGATTATGATTATGATTAATATAAAAATATTTTTCTCGTAAATATTGCTTACGATATAACCAGAGTTGAACTAAGAACTTCTCTAAAGTATGGCGATTTGGTTTATCTCTAAAGAAAATAACTTTTCGGCGATCGCAAGTCTCCAAAATTATATAGTTTTGTTGCACAAATAGATATAAAATTCCTGATATCAAAGCTATAACTAATGGAAATATCGCATAGAGGAAACCTTTATCGAGCAGCAAACATTGCAACAGAATGCATACAGCAAAAGTTAACGTAGCAACCGACACAAAAAGTAACTTAGAGTTTCGTCGGCAGCTAATTTTAGCCTCTCCTCTCAAGTTCTCATAACTAATGTAGTTCTCATGCTCTCCTTCAAGATCCTTAAGATATAGCTTTATTTTATTTGGTAATAGAAAAAAACTCCTTTTTTCTAACAACTTTCTCTGATGTAATTCCATTGATAGATCTAATTATTATCCCTACTTTAAAATCTATCAGGAGATTCTCTAAAAAAGACAAACTTAACTTTTATTTAACTCCCTGAGTTCGCGACACATAGAATAAAGATTTACAATAAAACTTAATATAACGTTGGTAATTAGATGTATGGTGTACAAGGTGTTTTGGTTGGTAGCCATTAGCCATTAGCTTTTTGAACTCTTACTAATAGCTAACAGTTCTCAAACTTATACACTGATTAACCAACGCCCTTAATATTAGATAGAGCAGATATAGTCATTCTAACTAATTGACCTACCTTATAAGTTATCCTTTTTGGGTAGCGGGTAGTATAGCAATACAGGTCAACGTCAGGACATTTATTACTACATGCGGCACATATGCTAACGCCCCAAGTCGCGCCGAAGCGACGCTTGCTTGCTCCGCAAGCTGTGCCTTTGTTACTTATTACTCATTACTTACGAGCAGATAACTAAACTTGTTTTAATATAACTTGGTACGGTTATAGTATCCACGCTTATCGTCTGGTTTCTATTTAGAATAATTATAAATCTGTATTTTAAAATTCAGGTCTCAAATTTTTTAGTAATCAGCATCATTTGGGATGTTCACGCCCCAGTATTTGTTAATAGCTATTTTTTGATACTGACCATAATTGATTAGGGTTTAAAAGATTAACTACATGTTAAAAAATGAAAATTATTGCCTATATATATAGCGATCCACTTCTAGAATCTCCCCCCGATAAAAATATTTGGGGGTGGGAAATTGATCGGGTTTATCAGGATTGGGGAGAGTATCAACAATTAGAACAGTTAATTACTGATTGTCAGTCAGAACAACCTGATTATTTATTAATTCGTCGTCTCGAAGAATTAGGAGAGAATCTGTCAATAATTGGCGATCGCCTTAATCAATTAGAGTCATTAGGGATCAAAATTATTGCCACAGAACAAGACTATAGTTCCCCCCAATGGGAGAAGTTTAATCCCCAAGAACTTAAGCTTAATTTGAGTAATTTGCTACAGCAAATTCAACATAATAAAAAGCGGATTCATCTCGAACAAGGACATGCCCGCAATCGTTTAAAAATTACACCGCCACCAGGTAAAGCACCCTATGGATATCGTCGGGGACAAGGTCGGTATATTATTGATAAAAGTACTGCCCCCGTAGTCAAAGATTTTTTTGAAAGATTTTTGCTGTTTGGTTCTCTAAGAGGGGCGGTACGATATCTGGAAAAGCGTTATGGCAAAAAAATTTCTCCTGCTACTGGACGCAATTGGCTGAGAAATCCTGTCTATCGTGGCAGTTTAAAGTATAAAAATAGCGAGGTTATTTCCCATACTCATGCACCGATTATTGATGCGGAAGAGGCGGCCCAAATAGATCGACTATTACGCCGCAATCGTCGTTTACCTAGTCGTACTGCCAGCGCACCTCGTTCCCTAGCAGGATTAGTGAGTTGTCAACAGTGTCAGTTAAAGCTAAATATTACGCGGGTTACTCAACATCAAAAACAGACCGAGTATTTATATCTGCGTTGCCCTAAGTGTCCTCAAAGTCCAAAATGTAAAGCGATCGCCTATCAAGAGGTATTAGACCAAACTATCGCCAAAATATGTGTTGAGCTTCCTGTAGCTGTGGCTCAATTAGAATTACCAAACCAGACTGCTATTACCACAACTATCCAACAAGAAATTGCCCAAAAACAAACCATAATTGAACAGCTACCAGCATTGTTAGCACAGCAAGTATTAGATCAGCAGACTGTTGATTTACGCAACTATAAACTAAGAACTGAGATTGCTCAACTAGAAGCAAAAATAGCGCAACTGCCACCAGGAAATCTACAGGCGATCGCTCAAGCTGTTTCCTTACCACAATTTTGGTTAGATCTATCAGAAGCAGAGAGACGATTTTATTTTCGTGAATTTATCAAGCAAATAGAAATAATTCGTAATAGTTATCAATCTTGGTTGCTAAAGTTGATTTTTATTTTTTGAGTAAGACTCTTCAAGCTCCTGTGAAATAAAGAATTTGTTAACTAAAGATAGTCTATAAAATAATGATGTTTAAATGTACTTAAATGACTAGTTGACAAGGTATCTCATTAAATGTATTGTCAGTAGTCGGAGTATTAATAATAATTATTTCTGATATGAAGTCGATAGAGTTATTCATAACGTTAGGATTAGCAGCTACCGTAAGTGTTTCTAGTACTGTAATGGCTGAAGCAAATGAACAGCTAACAACTGATCATGAAAGTTCTTCCAACACGCTTGTCTTGGCACAAGGCGGGGAAGGTGGTGAAGGTGGCGAAGGCGGCGAAGGCGGAGCAGAATTAAGCCCTGGAGAGCAAGCCAATGCTGACTTTCAAGACCAAATGACTGGTGCTGAACTGTTGAGCGAACTTCAAAGTGGTGGTTACGTCATTTATTTCCGTCATGCTCAAACTGAAAAAGATTATGCTGATCAGGTAACAGCAGATGTCAATAACTGCTCTACCCAAAGAGTACTTAGTGAAGTGGGATTACAGCAAGCATTGACCATTGGGGAAGGGTTCAGGACTTCAGAAATACCCATTGGAACGATTACTTCCAGTGAATACTGTCGTGCTTGGGCAACCGCAGCGTTGGCTTTTGGTGAGTATGAAAAAGATCCTGCCCTCAATTTTCTTCCTTTTGAAGACTATACCGATGCCCAGGTGGAACAGATGAAAGCCAATGTTACACCTCTGTTAACCGCTACCCCTGCCAGTGGCACCAATAACGTTATTGTCGGTCATGACGATATATTTGAATCGGCAACAGGTATTTATCCCGATCCCCAAGGAATAGCTTATGTTGTCAAACCAGATGGCAATGGTAGCTTTGAAGTGATTGCCAATATGTTGCCCGAAGAATGGGGACAACTATAGTCATTTTGATTAATTGACCAATTTTCTAGGTTATCGTTATTTAGGTAGTGAGTATTAGGTAGAAGGTGATAGCATTTATTGATTAAAATCCTACGATTTCTATTAGGAATGACCATATAACCTTGCTTAAGTCTCACTACCGATTGGCAATTTGTTGATAATGAGAATCGTTATCGCTATCATTTATATATTGTGTGTGTGAGGATTATCGATGTTTAGAAATGTTAGTAAATTAGCCCCAATTATTTTCACCGCCTTGGCTACAGGAATTAATAGTAATCCTGCTCAGGCTCAAGGCAAAACTAATGACTTAATGCAACAAATTGAGGCATATGGTCAAGAGAAAAATGGTCGAAGTATGGGGCAAGTGACCAACGTAAACCAGTTAAAGGATGTTTCCCCAACAGACTGGGCTTATGAAGCATTACGCAGCTTAGTTGATCGTTATGGTTGTATTGCGGGTTTTCCCAATCAAACTTATCGTGGCGATCAACCCCTGACTCGTTATGAGTTTGCGGCAGGATTAAACTCCTGTTTGAATCAGATTGAGCGTTTGATTGCGTCTCAAGAATCAGTAGGACAAGAAGATATTGAGGCAATTCAACGTCTTAGTCAAGAATTTGAAGCAGAACTAGCTGCCGTAAGTGGAAGAATTGATGAGCTTGAAAGCAGAACTGCGTTAGTTGAAGATAATCAGTTCTCTACTACTACTAAGCTAGCGGGAGAAGTTATATTGTCGATCGCTGGAGTTGCCACTGGCTCTACCAACGATGGCGAGGATGATATTGATAATGTTCCTGTCTTTTTTGATCGCGTACGTTTAGAATTAGAAACCAGTTTTACTGGAGAAGATTTACTGTTTACTCGTTTATCCACAGGTAACTTTGCTGGTTTTGCGGGAGAAACAGGTACTTTTGAGGGAGAATTAGGCTTTGCCGAAGATGCAGATAATGATGTTGGCTTAGAAGTTCTTTTCTATCAATTTGGCGTCGGCGACAATACAGATATCTTTATTGGACCAGCAGGATTGGCTTCCGATGATTTCGCCAGCACGGTTAATGCTCTTGACGGAGATGGCGGTGCTGGTGCCATCTCTTTATTTGGGACTCGTAATCCGATCTTTTTCCTCAATGAAGGTGCTGGTTTAGGTGTAGCTCATCGTCTAGGGGATATTTTGGAAATTAGTGCTGGTTATCTAGCTTCGGATGCTGCCGTACCAGAAGGTGGTAGTGGCTTATTTAATGGACCATTTAGTGCTCTCGGACAAATTTTATTCACTCCTACGGACAATTTTAGTGTTGCGGCTACTTATATTCATGCTTTTAATCAGAGCGATACGGAAACGGGAAGTAGTCTGGCTAATTTTCAATCTTTTACCGAAGACTTATTTGGTGAAGCCGTACCTACAGTAAGTGATTCCTATGGTTTACAATTCTCATGGGAAATTAGCGATCGCTTTATTGTAGGCGGTTGGGGTGCATTTAGCAGCGTATCAACTCTTGATACTTTAGATGGTCAAGTTGAAGGTGGTTCCCAAGAGATTGTCAATTGGGCAGCAACCTTGGCGGTTCCCGACTTCCTAACTGAAGGCAGTATGGCAGGAATCATTGTGGGGATGGAACCATTTGTCGCCGATTCTAGTATTGAGACTCCAGGGATTGGAGATGATGAAGATACATCTGTACACGTTGAAGCTTTCTATGAATATCGAATTAACGATAATATTGCTGTTACCCCTGGTATTATTTGGGCTACTGCCCCAGATAGTAATGACGATAATGACGATCTCGTGATTGGTGCGATTCGTACTACCTTTAACTTTTAAGCATAGGAGGAGTTATTGTCGGCATGGAACCTTGGGTGGGAATGTCCACAATTGATATTGAAGGCTTTGACGAGGATGAGGAAACTTCCTTTCACGCCGAGGTTTTCTATCAGTATCAGTTAAACGACAACATTGCTATTACCCCTGGGATAATTTATATTACCAATCCTGATAATGTTGACGATAATGATGATTTAGTTTTAGGAACGATGAGGACTACCTTCAATTTTTAAAGTAGCCTACAAAAGTTTAGTATTTTAGAACATGCCCTGTTTCTTATTATTTGAGAGTACAGGGTATTTTTATTTGCTGGCATTTAAAATTATGGCAAATTCTATTGAATCAAATATTTTGCAGATTGACATTGATAATTTTATAATGCGATCGCTGCAAACTTCAGACCTGAACGATCTAGCTGAGATTGGGGCAGATCTTGAAGTGACTCGCTTTTTGCCTGGTCAAGGATTACCTATTTCACTGGAAAACACTCAAAAGACTGTAGAGATTTTTGTTGAACATTGGCAGCAAAGGAAATATGGTATTTGGGCAATTGTAAACCAAGACTCATCCCAAATGATTGGCTATTGTGGATTGCGGTACTTAAATGAGCTGAATGAAGTCGAGGTTCTTTATGGACTGGCTAAAGCATATTGGGGACAAGGAATTGCCACTAAAGCAGCTAAGGCAACTATTGCCTATGGATTTGAAGTAGTTAAATTAGAACGAATAATTGCGATGGTATTGCCTGATAACATTGCTTCAATTAAAGTCATTGCTAATGCTGGTTTGCAGTATTAAAAGCAGATCCATATCTTTGGTCTTGATGTTTTATATCATTCAAGAAGCAGCTAAGTAAATAAAGGCTTACTCTAGTGTTCTTTATCTCTATTTATTATTAATTATTTGTCTTTGCCCTAACTATTTTAGGTATTGTTTACTGTATTGCCGTTATGCTACTGGTGACTTAGAAAATCTCGTTTTCTATATCGTTAAATCTGCCTAGGCTATTTATAATTTATCTCTACTCTGGGTAATTATTAAAGCAGCAGTTTTGCTACCTAAATCCAGAAATGTTGAATGACAAGAAAAAAGGCGATAAATGTACAGAAATAATAGTAAAATCTGCCTAATTCATCACCTGAAAATATCTATCAATGTTCATATCAAATTTCCCGAACGTAATCAAGACATTGTTAAAAGATTTACCAAAAAACGATTATCCAGTCTTAAACACGTTTTAATTTACCTCTTGTTGGTTAGGCTGGGTAATGGATCGAAGTCTGACAAGTAGGAGAGATTTGTTATTTAGATTAAACAGTAGAGGGATAGAAATAGACATCTCAACATTCTCCAAGGGAAGTAAGACAAAAGATATCAAGGTTTTTGAAGAAATATTAGACAAATCAATTTGCAGGTTAAGAAGAAAAAAAGGAAAAAGCGAATCGAAAATATTGTTTTCTTTCTGTGGGGGCGACAACTAGCTCAAAAAGCAGACTCTATAAGGGAAATAGCCCTCATTCCTTTTAAATAATAAGGCGTTTTGTGGGGTGATAATTGAAGTAATTGTAAAACGAGATCTTGAAAAAAGGCGCTCGAATCCAA
>JBCDDK010000113.1:0-22868 GCA_039180345.1 Cyanobacteria bacterium P01_G01_bin.39
ATTTATTTTATTTAGATAGTTTTTGATCAAGTCAGAATTAATAAAACTAAACTAGATAATACTGGTGCTACTTCTGACAGAAAAATGCACTTTTTTAGTGATTACTGATTATCTTTGATGGGCAACAGTAGTAAATCCTCGTGGGAAAAGTCAGGTTATTTTTCTTGCCCACCCTACAGTTCTGATAATTTTTCCTCCACATATTTGTACAAAGCTAGATTATTTTGGGCTTTAAATAATTTTGCCGCCTGCTGGAGATTTTTTATTGCTTTGTCTTTTTCCCCCACGGTATGCTGCACCAAACCTAAATTGCCATAGGCTTCGGCATAGTCAGGCTTGAGCTTAATTGCCATTTGATGATCGTCGATCGCCTGACGATATCGCTTCGTTTTGTTGTGGGCTACAGCACGATTGTAATAAGCTTCACCATAGTCGGGATTGAGACGGATGGCACTGGTAAAATCAGCGATTGCCTTTTGATAGTATTGCGCCGCTAGAAAGGTAGTTCCCCGATTGTAATAAGTAGGTGCGTGGCGAGAATTGTGTTTGATTACGTGGGTATAGTCGGCGATCGCCTTTAGGTATGCTTTAGTTTTGTGATAAACATTGGCGCGATTGTAATAAGGTTCAAGATCTTGAGGCTTAAGGCTAATGGCTTGATTATAATCAGCAAGTGCTAAGTCATATTGCTTAGTTATGTTGTAGGTATTGCCGCGATTATAGTAAGCTTCTTCAGAATCGGGTTGAAAACGAATTACCTGAGTGTAATCGGCGATCGCACTTTGATGTTGTTTTAGTTTGTTATGGGCGATAGCGCGATTGTAGTAAGCGTCTGTATAGTTAGGATTGAGTTCAATTGCCTGACTCAGATCAGCGATCGCCTGATCGTATTGCTGAAGTTGATTATGGGTAGTGCCGCGATTAAAATACGCCTTGGCATAATTGGGACAGAGATTAATTGCTTGAGTATAGTCGGCGATGGCTTGGGCAAAATTATCCAACTTGCCAGATCCGTAAGCACGAAACATGTATGCCAAGGTATCTTGAGGATTAAGCTGCAACAGACGATCTAAGTCTTTGATCCCTGAATTATAGTCTGACCAGCTATAGTAAAGTTCACTGCGACGATAGTAAAGCTCAGTGTTGTCAGGGTTTTGCTCAAGTTCTCGATTCAATTCCTCTAAAGCATTTTGCTGATCTGGAGTTAGTTGTTTTGCCATAAAATTTAATTTATTTTTTATCATTATTGCCAATTAAGCTAATGAAGCTAATGAAGCGATCATAAAGCTAGCCTTAGGTATCGCTTTCACTTCATTGAGCATTTATCAAACATCCCCATGTCGGCTAGTAACTGAGAATGCTTAAGGTTTGAGACATTATCGATTTTAAAACCATAGAAACCCTGTTGTTTAACCTACCTTAACTAACAATTAGCTCTATTCCGTGTTAGCCAAAAATGATCAGAGGAAATACTTTTGCTCAATCAATTCACTCAAATATTGTTTTGCGTTAATTTGTTTAAAGATTCTTAAAATACTCTCTCAGAGCATTAAAACTCTGGATGCCCATGAATAGACAGAATTAAAGATAAAATCGAACTCATGGGATTTGATTATTTTATTCTCTTGCCTTCTTTTTCAATATTCTTTAACTAATTTGACCTAGCTACTTATGTTTCCCAGTTATCTACCTCCTGAAGCGAGTAATTTAATTGAATCAACCTCTGTTGAGATGGCACAGCAAATCCAACAAGCGATGATTCCTACCTCTTTACATCAGGAAGAGATTAAAACTAGTTTTGTTAATCAGGGAAGCCAGGGTGTACCTATTTTATTAATACATGGATTTGATAGTTCATTGCTAGAGTTTCGCCGTTTATTACCTAAGCTAGCAACGCAACAGTCTACTTATGCTGTAGATTTACTTGGGTTTGGTTTTACTCAACGCAATTTGGATATACCTCTAAATCCTGACAATATTAAAACTCATCTTTATGATTTCTGGAAAATTATGATTAAACAGCCAGTAATTTTAGTAGGGGCATCTATGGGGGGTGCCGCCGCCATCGATTTTACTCTTTCGTTTCCTGATGCGGTAGAGAAATTGGTTTTGTTGGATAGCGCTGGTTTAGCTAAACAACCCGCCATTGGTAAGTTCATGTTTCCGCCATTGGATTATTTTGCCACAGAATTTTTGCGTAATTCTAAGGTTCGTCAAAGCATTAGTCGTGCAGCATATCATAATAAAAGTCTAGCTAGCTTAGATGCCCAACTTTGCGCGGCACTTCATTTACGATGTCAGAATTGGAATAAATCTCTAGTGGCATTTACCAAAAGCGGTGGTTATGGTTCCTTTATTGATCGTATTGGATCAATTAAACCCGAAACCTTAATTCTTTGGGGTAGGCAAGATAAAATTTTGGGAATCAAAGATGCCCCTAAATTTGAGCAAGGTATTGCTAACAGTAAGCTGGTCTGGATTGATAACTGTGGTCATGTTCCTCATTTAGAGCAACCTGAAACCGTTGCCCGAGAAATATTGCAGTTTGTATAGTTGTTTCAGATAAAAATTGAGGATGATAGATTTTACTTAACACTTCCCAATCTCCAGTCCCCAGAAAGAATAACTCATGCACTCAAAAATCAATTAAAACGACTATATCTTAAGTTCAAGACCTAATTTTGTTTCATCCAACTTCTGGTGCCAAAAAATTGACAAGATTTACTAGCTACTTGAGCGGCTAAAGTCAAAGCTGTGGCGAAATCTGACTCCAGGATATAGTGACAAAAAGCTCCATGAAAAATATCTCCTGCACCCAAGGTATCTACAGCCTTAATTGATGGCACAGGTAAAGTGGATTTTGTACCTGAGATAAGGTATTTAATCGGTTGCTCTCCTTGGGTAATAGCAATCTGGTCAATTCCTTGATTGAGCAAAAAATCAAAAACTTGATCGCTATTTTTACACTGCGGTGGATAAAAGTTAGCCGAACAAATTGCGTAGTCAACAAATGGCAGTACTATCTCTAAGTTTGGTTTCCAACTTCCGCCGTCCATTACTATGGGTATCCGCTTACTCTGAACCATTTTAGCGATCGCCAGACTAGTTTCTAACTGGTGCCCATCAATCAATACAAGATCGATATCTGCTAGTAAATCTGGATCAATCAGATTATCGGCTTGGTATTTAATCGCGTTGAGTGAGACAACTCCTCGCTCTCCAGTAGTAGTATCAACAATAATAGAAGAAACAGCAGGAGGATCGCTTTTGTCGGGAATTAAATCAACTATTTCTAGGTCATAGTGAGTTAAATCATTTCTAATTAATTGAGTCACAGGATGCTTTCCCAAAACCGTAATTAATTTACTCCGATTGCCAAGATAACTAAAAGCCACTGCCGCATTTGTTGCTGGACCTCCTCCTACAGTTAGATAATCCTGCGCCACAATTTTTTTGTTTTTAGCTAAAGAGCGATCGCTCTTATAGAGAAGATCTAAAGTAACTAAACCAACAAACAAACCTCTATATTGCATAAAATGCTCATGGTTGAATTATCTTAATTGTCATCATAGCTGAATAGCTGATCAGCAGGATTTGATTATTTTAAAATTTCTAAATGCTTTTGTAGTGGTGCAATAGTATTAGCGGCGATCGCGCCACTGGCAGCCACCGCAGGAATACCGATACCAGGGAAGGTGGAATCACCACAGCAGAGCAAACCTGATAGGGGAGTGGTAGAACCTGGAAAGAGAGCTTTACCCGCCTGATGTGCTGCGCCATAGGTACCATGATGACGACGGAGATAGCGTTGATGGGTCAGAGGGGTGCCAACCAGAGATAGTTCAGTGCGATCTTTGATATCGGGGATAACTCGTTCTAATGCTTGCCACATTACTTCAGCCCTTTCTTCTTTTTGTTGCTTGTAAGCTGCACTACGACGATCCATTCCTGCCCAAAGTTGATAGGGTTCATTACCAGGAGTGTAGACATGAATATTATGTTTGCCCGCAGGTGCCAGACTGGGATCTAATACTGAGGGAATGGACATCACCACCACATTCTGGGGTGCAGTTACTCCTTGTGACCAATCATTGACCACAATGTAATGACATTCTAAATCATCCAATCCTGTGGCATCGATACCTAAGTGGAGATGCATAAAACTTTCACATTCTGGAATATCAGTTCTTTCCTTAATAAAACTTTCAGGTAATACCCCTTTAGGAATTAAAGATACAGTATCCCAGATCGAAGCATTAGAAACCACTGTACTGGCTTTTATTTCCTGACCATTACGTAAGCGAACTCCTACCGCGCGCTTATTGTTGACTATAATCTCTTCAACGTGGGCATTATAAATAATTTCGCCACCTCGTTTAGTTAACCCTCGCACCAAAGCATCAACTATTGCGCCACTCCCACCCATGGGATAATCAAGCTGTACCCCAGGCTTGTACCATTCCGCAAACATAAACGCCATTTCTGCCCCCACGGTGCCATCTGCTGGCAATCCCGAGAGCAAAAAACTCAGCAAATCCATCCAGTTACGAATAAATGGATCTGTGACAATTCCGTCCATAATCTTGCTAAAGGGTCCCGTCATCCGCAGGATATTAGGTAAATGCCACAGAGTATTAGGTAGGTATTGACCCATACTAATAGCCGCACCTAAATCAAAGCGCATCGCTAAAGGAGGTAAAGCATTAACCGCTTCAGCTAAAGGCTTCATTTCCGCCTGAAGTTTACGCCACTCAGTTACAGCAGCTTCACCCCGCAAATCTCTTAATACCTCACAAAAATGATCCGCCCCCACATAGGCATCAAAATCCCCTTCAGGCAATCGACAACCCCAGACATCATAATTTGCCCACTGCAAGTCTTCATCAATCGCATCAAGTACCTGCCGCAGCGGATTATTAGTCGGGCTAGAAGATAAACCAGAATAGAGAGAAGGACCCGAATCAAACTTATAGCCATCCCGTTCAAAACTATGGGCTGCACCACCAGCAATTGAGTGACTTTCGCACACTGTCACCCGATAGCCATATTTTGCCAACAGTGCAGCACAGCACAACCCGCCAATACCGCTGCCAATAACTACTACATATAGAGATTGATTCATATTTTATTGCTCAAGACTTTACTTTGATACCCGTAGGGATAATCTTCAATCGAGACTAAAAATTAATTATCCTTGAAATAACGGCTTTTTTGACTATTAACATCATCTGGGTAAGGATTTTAGTTACTTCTGGGACTCCTTGGACGACATTTTGTCACCAAGCTTAGATTAGCACCGTTTTATCCTCCTAAAGTCAGGTATTTTTGTCTTGCCAATCCCAGGCATAGATTATCTGTCGCTACTACAGGACGCATCTAGTTACTTACTGATTATTCCTAGCCATATTGACCACTATGACACTATTCATTACAGCCAGGAAGCGATGCTGGTGCGCGGTTGATTGCGGCTTCACCTCAGAATGTATTGAGGTTGTTAGGTAATTATTATACAAGTAGGAATTTACAAGTGAAGATTGTCGAGGAAAGATAGTAAAAGATTTTATTGTTTTTTGACTAATTGAAATATTACTTTTGCTATCAGATAAATAACTTTTATTAAATAACAACTATGCTTTGCATAAAAACTAATGGTTAGTTTTAAGTAATAAATAGAAGTATAATTTTAAACTACTGAGAAATCTATAAAAGTAAGAATTATTTACTCGCTCGATCTATTAAATTGAAATGAAAGAAAAACAAATCGCTGAATTTTCCCTATCAGATGATACTAGCACTGCAATTCTTATTGAGGTGGAAGAACCAGAAATTGATAGTGCAGTAGAAAGAGTCGCTTTACCTTCTGGAAAGTCTGTGCTTAAAGCCAGCCAAACTTTTGAAGAAGCAATGGAAAAAGTTAAGCCAATGGCTTCTACTATTATTGCTAAATTACGAGATCTCAGTAATCCAGCGGATGAAGTAGAAGTCAAATTTGGTCTTAAATTAACTGCTGATGCAGGAGCAGTGTTTACTTCTGTTGGTGGAGAAGTAAACTATTAGGCTCTTTTTCATTTTTATTTGAACACAATCCAAACGATCCATTATCCCCAGGCATACTTATTAAGCATGACTCTGATGGTGAAGAAGTAAAGAGATATATAATTGTGCCAAAAGGAAAAGTTAATGTTGGTACAAATACTAATGAGGTGGTCAGATTTTTAAAATTTAGAGAAGCAAAAACTTTAGGTGCTTTGATTAAAAAATCAGATGGTTTTTATTTTGTAAATCTCAATAATGAAGAACTGCTACTCAAGCATAATAGTGAATTAACTCTTGATTTTCTTCCAATTAGAATAATTATATTGAATATAGTCTCAAAAACAACTTTGGGTGAAACATATGCTATTAATGATGATTCGGAAAATACATTAGTTTTAGACAAAGAAATAAAACGACCACCTGAAGGTGCTGTTCTTTCATATCTCTGGAAATTGAATATCTTTTTGGGTATTGTTGCTTTATCAGTCACTACGATTTTTCATTTTACTTTATTCAATCCGAGTCCTAATCAAGTTCTCACTCAATGGGTAAATAAATGTCTTATTGACTTTCAAAATAAAAACAATAGACATTGGCGACAAAAATCTCAAGCTACACCTAGTTTAGTGAAAGTTATTTTGACAAAACAACCATTAGAAGAAGAAGAAGAAGAAGAAGAAGTTATCTGGGGCTTCATTGACAATTCAGGATTATCAAAAAAATCAGACTATCAAGCGTGTAGCTGGTACATATCACTATATGTCACCCGAACAATTGAGAGGGCGACCCTGTGAACCAAAACCCCCTAAAATATTAGGCAGAATAAAAATTGATTCGTCATTACAGTATTGAAGGCTATCTAGCCTCAAACACAAAACCGATCGCCAGATATAATTCAAATAATCATGAGTCATATCTAAACTTCATTCCCCTAAATGAAATTACCGCAGTTATCCTTGACTACTAAGATAGCCAACTATTTTCTAATGCTGGCGTTAATTACGGTAAGTATAGTGGGTGGGGTGGCATATTTTCGGGCGCGGGGGGCATTAAAACAGGCTGCATTTGATCGCCTTAACGTAGCTGCTACCCTCAAGGAACAAGAAATTGCACGATGGTTTGAAGATAAACAAAGAGATTTTTTGCAAACCACGCAGCTACCCGACGTACAAAGTAATTTAGAAATTTTGCTCAATTCGGAGGATGAGGAGGATAGACAAGAGGCTTATTTAGTATTAGATCGCTACTTGACGAGAATAAATCAGATTAAGCCTAGTTTGAGGGAGATATTTGTCTTAGATCGCAGTAATAAGATTATTCTTTCTACGAATAAAGAACGTGAGGGGGAATACGAAATATTAGCCAATATTACCTATGTTGAGTCGGTGGAGGTGGGGGCAAACTTTGCACCTATATTCTATGTTTCGCCTATTACTAAAAAACCAGCGATTACTTTGGCAAAACTGTTAGAAGATCGTTCGGGAATGGTTTTAGTGGACTTAGATCTTGAGCGCATAGATAGTATTGTCAGGGAAAAAACAGGTTTGGGGGAAAGCGGAGAAAGCTATCTGGTTGGTTCTTTGATTAGCAAGAATGCTTTTATCGCTGGTAAATCTCAATTTAATAAAGCCCTACCCGATTATATAGATAGTCCCGCAATTGATGCTGCTATGAGCGGGATGAGTGGTTCTGGATTGTATCGCAACTATAGAGACTCCCACGTCTTGGGGGTGTATCGCTGGCTAAACGAGCAAGATATTGCCCTGTTGGTAGAAATGAGTCAGGAGGAAGCTTTTGATCCTGCCCGCAAATTAGCAAGTGTCATCGTTTTAGTGGGATTGATTTCTATCGTGGGGTTGTTATTTGGGGTTAATTGGTTATCACTGCAACTATCTATGTCTCGCCAGCAGTTAGAAGCATCCAGTCAGCAACTAAAGCTTAAAGCAAAAGAAGCCGAAGCAGCAAGTTTGGCAAAGAGTACCTTTCTGGCTAACATGAGTCACGAATTACGTACGCCACTGAATGCAATTCTTGGTTTCTCCCAATTAATGTCGCGGAATGATACTGTAACTGCCAAGCAGAAAGAATCTTTGGATATTATTAATCGCAGTGGGGAACATTTACTCAATCTCATTAACGATGTGTTGGAAATGTCTAAAATTGAGGCGGGAAAAACCGTGATCAACAACGAAACATTTGATCTGCATCGGCTGCTGCAAACTATTCAGGAAATGTTCAAAATTAGAGCCGAAGCTAACGGTTTGTGGTTTAAATTTCAGCTTGCGGATAACCTACCACACTATATTGTAGGGGATTCTCATAAGCTACGTCAGTTACTAATTAATCTGTTGAGTAATGCGGTTAAGTTTACCAATAGGGGTGGGGTTACGCTGCACGCCTTTACCTGTGCGTCAGGTTCATTTGGGAATAAGTTAAAACTCTGTTTTGAAGTGGCAGATACAGGTAAGGGAATCTCCGAAACAGAATTGGAACAGCTATTTTCGCCTTTTGTACAAACGAAGAGTGGTATTCAGTCAGAGAAGGGGACAGGATTAGGGTTAGCAATCAGTAGTCAGTTTGCTAAATTGATGGGGGGCGCTATTAGGGTAAATAGTATTTTGGGAGAAGGTTCGACTTTTTCTTTTGATATTTTGGTAGAGTTAGCCGATTCTACTCTGGAAGAGATGATCGGGGCATCAAAACGGGTCAAACACCTCGTGCCAGGACAATTAGAATATCGAATTGCGGTGGTAGATGACCAGAAAACTAATCGTCTGGCATTAATCCAGTTATTAGAATCAGTCGGATTTGAACCCCGTACTGCCAATAATGGTCAAGAAGCGATCGCACTTTGGCAAGAGTGGCAGCCTGACTTAATCTGGATGGATATGAGAATGCCCGTGATGGATGGATATGAGGCGACTAAGTTAATTAAAAATAAATCTGATGTTAAAGAGACAATAGTTATCGCCATCACTGCTTCAGCTTTTGAAGAACAAAGAAAGACAATTCTCGATGCAGGTTGCGATGATTTTGTGGCAAAACCATTTACCGAACAGATAATATTTGATAAATTGACTCAGCATTTAGGAGTTAAGTTCACTTATCAACAAGAATTTATAGATAAACAGAGTAAAAATGATATTAAAACCTCTAAAAAATTATCTTCACTGGATTTATCAGCATTGCCCCCAAATTTAGTTACTAACTTGAATCAAGCTGCGATCGCCGTTGATGGTGAGAAAATCGAACAGCTAATGGTTCAAATTCCTGATTCACAGCAGCATATTGCCCAAGCAATTTCGTCAATGCTAGCCAAATATGACTTTGATGCCATTATCGATTTGACTGAAACTATGATCGATAGTTAACTAAACTGTATCTAGCATGAAGGTATCGAGACGACAATATTTTTTAGTACAAATGCTCACCTTAACAGGGGTACTAGCTACTACCTATGAGCAGCTAAATAAACTTGTCCCAATATCACATTACGTACGGCTATATCTCCATATCTTCTCGTTGTTATCCCGAGTTGTTCCCTGTCTCTCTCTAAATTAATTAGCAAGTTAGACATCAGGAGATATGAAACATGCACTATTGTCAATATTGTTATCGCGATGCTAGATATAACCTACAAAACAATCACGTCAAAACATTATATTCAGGTGTTAAAGCTAGATTTTTAGGACAGACTCATACTTTAAGTCAAACTGACTGTCAAAATTATTTATCAGGAGAAGTTTTGAAATATCGCGGTGTTGTCTATCAGAAATAAACCAAACTAACATTTGTGGGAGTTAGGAAAGACTAATGTTCCCAGCGCTCAAAAGAGAACTCAATTATCAACAATAAACTTTAAAGATAGCCGAAGCGTTAACAGATAGTGCGCTAAAATGCGATCGCTGTATCTGTTGCTCAGACTTAAGAACATATTTTGATCGAGCCTTTGAAAGTTGGTTATTATCACGAAGTCGGAGGAAGCCCCGTCGTTTCCAAGCGGGGTCTCTCTGACAAGGCGTAAGGCAAATATCTCTCTGCGGGATTGCAGCCAACTCTTCGACATCAAAACCCATAAACTTGATGTATTTAGGCGTACTGTGATCAACAAACTCAAATAGAATTTAAGTTCAAATTATTATTTAATGTCTTTCTCAAGATCGAAGATAGGCGATCTCTCTGATAAAAGGCGATCTCCTTTCTATTTTTGAGTATATTTAGCTATTCATGAGTATTTCTCGATTAAAGATTGATTGATAAATACGGTTTTGGACTTTTAAGATTCCTTCTTGCTTAATTACTAGACCCGTTAAAAGTAATTCCTTTTCCTCAATACTTTCAGTTGCGACTAACTGCCCATGATCTAATATTTTGCGATAGAGTGCTAGTAATTGACCTGATTGTTGACTGTTGGTGAGACGGTCGCGAATAGTTCTTAAATGCTCTGGTTCATCTTGTGATTCCCAACTATTGATAATTTTGGTGTGTACCAAATCAGCAACCCATTGAGCTTCTTTATGATGAAGAATAGCTGAGGGGGTATCACGAATAAGTTGACAGAGTTTTTGAGTCAAGAAAGGTTGACCATTTGTCCAGGCTAATACTTCCCTGAGTACCGCTTGGGGATTGTCTGTTTTGTCAGTTAATCCTATCAATAAAGGTTCGACTTCGTGCTGTTTGAAACCTTCGAGTTGAATTGCCTGACCAATGTTGAAAGGGGTTCTTTGGCGCTCGCTAATTAAGTCATGAGGCGTAGCCACTCCTAAAAAAGCAAAAGTCAAACGTCGATATTCAGGATTAATACTGCGCTGGTTATAGCAGGAGCGAATTAGGGCGAAAAAGTCATTGACGGGAAAATTTAAGCCCAAAAGACTATCAATTTCGTCAATAAAAATTACTATGTTCGGCAGATCTTCGTCGTCTTGTTTACCAACTTCAACTAGTAAAATTTCTTCAATAAACTGGCTCAATTTTTGCACTGAAGAGAGCTGTTCTTGTTCTTTCCACCAAGTTTTTAAATTAACTTTGTTTCGCAACCTAAAACTACGCCATAACTCTACGGCTAATCCCTTATACCATTGTTCGGGAGAAACGTTTTCACTACCAATGCGCGTCAAATCGATCGCGCCACAGCTAAATCCTTCGTGTTGTAAATGGTGAATCATGCGTACCATGAGGCTTGATTTGCCCATCTGACGAGGATTGAGAACATAACAAAAATCGCCCTGTTTTAATGCTTTGTAGAGATAACGATCCGCCGCCCGCACTACATAGGTAGGAGCATTCATCGGTAAGCTACCCCCTACTTGATAGTCAAAGTTTGAGGCTTGATCTTCACTTCTAAGCAATTCATTTTCAAACAATAGTTCTGCTTGGGTAGCTTTGAGGATTTTTAGAGTTTGAGATAGTTCTTGGGTGCGCTCTGAGACTTTTTGCTCCAAGGTTCGATTTGATTCGGCTAATGCTTGTTTAGCTCGTTGCAGGTCGATATTAGTTAGTTGCAGTTGTTCGGTAAACCTAATCCGTTCTGCTTCTGAGCGTTTGCGTTCGGTTATATCTTGAAAAGCAGCGATCGCATAGACAATATTACCATCGCGGTCAAAAACTGGTTGTGCCGAAATCTCCAGCGGAATAGTCTTGTCAGCAGAACGAATTTCCATATCGTCAACAACTACAGTTTCTCCCTCTAAAGCCCGCACCAAAGGAGTTTGCTCAGTTGGATATAGCTGCTCTGTTCCTGCTTGATATGCTTGATAGCTTTCGTTTAGTTGGGCAATGGTGGCGACGGTGATAATTCCTTTACCCAATATCTGTTGGGCAGTTTGATTGGCGTAGTAAGGCTGTCCCTGGGCATTAACCACAAACACGCCTACAGGAACAGCTTCTAATAGTTGAGCTAGTCTTTGTTCGCTTTCCCGCAAAGCTATCTCTGCCTTGCGTCGTTCCACAATTTCTTGTCGTAGATTTAAATGAGTCGTGATGCGAGCTAATAGTTCTTCTTTACTAACTGGCTTGCTCAGATAATCATTAGCTCCCGTATTAAGTCCCGTTACCAAATCAGAAATACGATTTTTAGCGGTTAATAGCACTATTGGTAGTTCATCTAGTTGCCACGAGTCACGGATGGTTTGAGTAACTTCGTAGCCAGTCATGCTCGGCATCATGACATCTAGCAAAACCAAGTCTGGTTCAAGTCCTCCCTCAAGAGCCGTAATAGCCTCCAAACCAGATGAGGCTTGAGTAATCTTATAATTTTGTAACGATAAATAATTAATTAACACCTGCCGATTGACCAATTCATCATCCACAATCAAAATATGCGCTACTTCTGGATGAGGACTAGCCATCACTCCCTTTGATGTTGCGATCACCTTGGGGGTACCTTTGGCAATTGCCGAATCTTGATAGCTTTTGGGATCGAAATGGTTTGATAACTCAGTTGTTTGCTCTGCTTGAAGACGCTCAGCTAGAGGTAAGGTAAAAGTAAAGCAAGAGCCTAAGTTAACCGTAGAGCTAACAGAAATTTGCCCCCCATGTAGTTCCACTAGCTTTTTGGTGATTGCCAGACCTAAACCTGTGCCTCCGTAGACGCGATCGCTCTTGCCTTCGACTTGTTCAAAGGATTCAAAAATACGGTCTAATTTGTTGGCTGGGATGCCAATGCCTGTATCGCAAACTGAGATAGCTAAATCGTCATTGACTACCTCAGCGGCGATGGTTACGGTGCCGCTATCGGTAAACTTAATCGCATTACCAACCAAATTATATAAAATCTGTTGTAGACGATTTTCATCAGCATTTACAGAAGGAAGGTCATAGTCAATCGTATTGAGTAACTGCAAAGCCTTAGAGTCGATCAAAGGTTGACTTTGGGTAATAACTATTTCGGCAATTACCCGCATCTTAATCGGCTTAAGCTGTAATTTAAGGTCTTGATGCTTTATTTTGGAAAAATCGAGCAGATCGTTGACTAAGTTGCTCAAACGGCGACCACTGGCGACCACTAAGCTTAAATTAAAGCGAGTCTGCTTAGGCAGTAAACCAGTAGCCCCGTCAATTAGAGTTTCGGCGATGCCAATAATACCATTGAGGGGAGTACGAAGCTCGTGGGATGTATTCGCTAGAAATTCGTCTTTCAAACGGTCTAAATGCTGTAATTCCGTATTTTTTATCTCTAAATTGGCTAATGAGGCTTTTAACTGCTCATGAGACAACTCTAGTTCTCGCGTCATCTGATTGAAAGCGTGAGCAAGTACCCCAATTTCGTTTTTGGTTTGAATGGGAGTAGTAGGTAAATACTGATAATTTCGCTGCTGAATGGCGGCACTCACCAGACGGGCGGTATGAGTAATCGCCATAATCGGTCGAGTAATCTGACGGGCAAGAATAATGATGCCCAAAGTCAAGATTGTCGAGAGAATCATGCCGTTGAACCAGATCGATTGAGCAAGCTGGCGTGCAGGAGCAAAGGCTTCTTCTTGGCTTATTTCCCCCAGTAATGCCACATCGCGATCGCTCAACCAGCGATAGACCCCCAGCACTGGTACTCCTCGATAATTTTTATACAAACCTCTACCGCTATTGCCCCCTAAAGCATCAGCAATGCTAGGACTGTTAATGCCATTAGGAAATTCATCTGAGCCAAATCTATCTGCCGAGATAAAGCCAATTTGCCCTGAGAGGCTACTGCCGACATTAGCTGCTAAGTAAGTTTCTCCACTTGTTCCCAAACCAGAACGCTCTCTAATAATGCTATCGACCCGATCTAAATTGAGATGGGCTGCCAGCATTCCCAATCTTTGGTTGTCAGAGTCGAAAATAGGAGTTTGTAAAGTAATTAGGGGTTTTTCCTGAGAGGGAGAGCGATAAAAGTTAGATTTGACAGTGTCTGTATACTCTGTTGTCACCTCATTAAACTGAACTAAAGGTTGATATTGACCGATTTGGCTTCGGTTAGTCGAAACTAGGGTTTTCCCTCCCACTGTCAACAGAAATATTTCTTCTAGCCCCGACTGATGTTGACGATAAGAAGTTAAAGATTTTTGGAGACGGGCTTGGGCTGATTGGTATTCTGGGTTGGTGCTGCTTGAACTCAACAGTGTTTGAGCCTGAGCGTTAATTGTTGGAAGCTGAGCCAAAGAAACGACGTCATGTTTTTGATTGAGCAACCAGTTTTGTAATCCATCTTCTTTGAGAGTAACCGCAATACTCAGTCGGTCAAACACAGATTGAGTGAGAGATTCCTTTGCCCGCTCAAAAGCAAGGTACCCAATCAACGAAAGCACAATCAAGGACAAAATTAGAAAAGAACTAACTAATTGAATCAGAAGACTTCGTTTCCAGAATTTCATAGCTTTTCCATCATCAGTAATTAGTAATCAGTAATCACCTAATCCATCTCATCCCAGCGAGCAAATATTTGTTTGATCTCGGTTATGGCTCGTTCGGCCGCAGCTTCAGGAGACAGACCATCGACAACGATCCACTCTATAGCCTGACCCCAAATGTTTTCTCGATGCACCTCCGAGTATGCTGGATGAATAACCCTATTTAGAGGACGAGTGGGATTATCTCGCAACTGCTTGGCTGCCACAAACACATGAGGATCTGTGCGATCGCTCCAAATAGGATCTTGCCATAGCACGGGCATCACTGGATACCAACGCCCCGCAGCACTTTTGAAGTAAGTTCTGAGAATTTCTGGCTGGATTAAATAGGATAAAAAACTTTTGGCTGCTGCCTGATGCTTTGATTGGGCAAACAAGATTACTTGCTTAATTGCCACTAACGGGGTAATTTTGGTTCCATCTGGCTTATTGGGAAACTCAATGGTTGCCATCTGCTCAAAGTAAATCTCTGGGTCTTTTTTTTGAGAAGCGGGAATTGACATAGTGGTGTTGCCGACCAAAACTGCATTTTTATTGAGGAATTCAATATTATTATCTGAACCGCGCCAGGTGATACTGTTGGGGGAAACATAGCCATTCTGATAAAAACTGCTGACCCACTGTAAAAGATCTCTCAACCCTTGGCGTACTTCTATAGTATCTAGTTGCAGTTGTCCTGTTTCATCTAGTAACTTAATGTTATACGCTTCGAGAAATTGTTCAAATCCGTAAAAAGTATCGTTGGTGGCTTCTGTTCCTAAGGACAAAGCCAAACCGTGTACTCCTATGCCCCGAGTTTGTAGAGTTCTCTGTACTTGTTGCCAAAACTCCCAAAAAGCGTCCCAATCTTGAGGGATGTCTGCTTTAGTGAAACCAGCATCCGTTAGCAAATCTCGCCAGTAATGAAGATGTATGGAGTTTTGTTTGAAGGGAACTGCATAGTAGGCAAATTTTTTAGCTTGGTTATTGTATCTATAAACAGATTCTAGAGCAGTAGCACTATATAAATCTTTTACTGGTTCTAATACATCCGAAACATCAGCTAATTTACCTGACCATGCCCAACGTTCAGTTAATGCTGAATCAGTTCTATTGGAAAAGACCAGATCAGGAGGATTACCCGCTTTGAGTGCAGCAATAGTAAGTTTATCAATATCGTCCTCGCTAATTACTTCTAATGTCACGGGAATGCTACTTTGTTGCTGCCAATCACTGACGATATTTTTAATTGATTGATTTTCCTCAGCGAAATAGCCTTGATTCCACCAAATAGTCAAAGGGCGATCGCTCATCTCGACTTCAGATGTTGACTCAAGAGTCTGACTAGTACAGTTGGTCAGAATTAAGGAAACTAAAAACAATAAGATGAATAAATACTTACGAAGCATTGCAAACTAATAACTAATGACTAATAACTAATGACTAATAACTAATGACTAATTTAATTAATCCACTGACAGGCAAAATCTGACTGATGTCGGCGCTGCCAAAAAGGACGATCTCGCCAACGTTGTTCTTGGAGGTACTGAGGTCGTAGCCGAGCTAAATACTTGTTAAATGCTCCTTCCGTTACCATTTGATAAGCTGGCAAAGCCTCTAATCGCTGATTTATTAAATGATCAGCGATCGCCTGAGCTGCATAATAGCCACTCCCCAGTGCTGAACCAATTCCATAGGAAGAAATGGGATCATAAGCAAAAGCGGCATCTCCCACGGCTAACCAGCCTTGACCAACAGGAGACGATAAGCAGCTAGTGGAGGCGGGCTGGGTGACGATGCCGCGATTGACAACGGGAGGTATCTCAGAGGGAAACAGAGTTTTAATCAACTGTGTCCTTTGAATTTTTTGCCAATATCCTGCCATTTGCTGCATTGATTGAGAGCAGAGATCCCCGTCAGTCATAAACACGGTAATCACTCTGCGATCCGATAGTAGTGCGGCATACCACCAGCCATCGGGTACAGCTTCGATATGGGTAAAGTGGGGAATATGCGTTGTATCTGCCAAAGAAAAATAACAGGCTAATCCCACCAGGTGATCATAATGCTTCCTGGCTATACCCAGATTACGAGTTAGTTGACCCCTCCTACCTGTAGCATCCACCAGAAACTTAGTTTTTAGTAAATGTTGCTTGCCTCGATACCTAAGCTTCACCCACCATTCTCCCTGGCTATAGTTAGCCTTGAGAAATCGACAACTCCTGAGCCACTTTACGCCGCGATCTATCGTAAGCTGGGACAATTTTTGTTCAAAATCAACTCGATTGAGGTGCCAACCCTGATTATTAGTCTGGGTAATAAACAAGCGCTCAAACGGGCGATCGCTTCCCCAGATACAACGATTACCATAAGCTGGGAGATTGATTGAGTTATCAATGAGCTTCGATAAACCCATTTTATGGAGCAGAGGTAGCATGTTGGGTGTCAAAACTTCTCCAATTTTTCCCTGACAAATAGCTTGAGCTTCTATAACCAGGCACAGAACTCCCCTAGCTGCCAGGTTCAAGGCAGTGGCAGCTCCCGCAGGACCACCGCCAATAATAGTTACCGCGGCAACTTTGCTGGCGAAGCCTTGAGACATTAGGTAGTTATAGTTCTCCACGTCCAAACAGCGGTCTTTCGCGCTCAGGTCTTGATTCTGGGGCTTTTGCCGCCTGTTGAATTAACATTGCTTCTGCCTGAACTACCTGTGCTGAATCTGCTTGTTCGGCTCGTTTCACCTGCTCGAAGCTGGGGTCTATGCCAATGAAAGGTCCGCGATCGCTTTCAACCCAAAGTCGCTCGGGCAAAAATTCTGTTTCATTATGTTCGGGAAAATCGTACTCGGCAACAATTCCTAGCTCGTGCCATTCCTGCACCATTTTGTTGATTTTTCTTTGATAGTTCGTGCCAAAATCTCTCAACCAGTCTTTGCGGTAGTCAAAGTGTTTAAGTTTTTGAGCTATGTTTAATTGCGGATCGTTCAAACGTTGATAGCTATCTTCGCTCAACACAAAATTGGGAACGCGGGCTGCCCAAAAGGAAGGCAGAGGTAAATAAGTCGAAACATTGTACCCAGACATGCAGCTTGCTTCATCAGTTTGCCAAGGAACTCCCAACCAGCGGCTCAAAGTTCCTGGTCCGCTAGCTTGTAAAGGACCATCAAGACCAAAGGTAATTTTAGGTGCTAAATACTGACCAAAATTATCTCTGGGAGTTTCACCCTCGCTCATAACATTTAGACGAAAAGGCTCTTTCCACATCGAAGCTACTCTCATTGTCCAAGTCAGTTCAATACCAGGATGAAATGGTCCTCCCAAACATTCTTCTAAAGCCGCTTGGTTAAGTGCTTCAGTTTGCAAGGTCGGGGACATCTCTTCTAGAGATTTATAAGTAGTAGTTTGTTCGGTACTAAAGTTTCCCTCTGCCCACTGTTCTAACCAGTAGTATTGAGTAGAAGTAACAGCAAGGTCTACTTTAGGATCATCGGGATATTCGCTAAAAGCATCCCCATAAAATGGCGGAATTTTAGCTGCTTCACGAGTCTTAGCATCAGGGTTGCGAAACCACTCAAATAAGCGCCTCCTTTCAGGCTCAGATGCTTCACTGGGGTCAGCAAGAGTTGCGACGAGTTGAGGATTAGTCAAATCGCTGGGGGAGTTATGACCAAAAAGCATAAAAAAGCCCTCGTTTACCCACTGCGTTTGGGTCATACGCTCAAAAATTGGGTATATATGTGACCAAAAATTGGGCTGTTCGGGCTGGGACAACCAGTTCTCTTGATAAAATAAGTTCAGTACCACATCGTACATAGTCACTACGCCATACAAACCCTGACCGTAGTTAGGGGGAGTGACTGCCACTACTGCGGGTTCAGCTTCCATGATTTGGTCATTAAATTTGACCGTAGCCCTAACTGTGCCATCAGATGTATCATCATGCCAGCCATCATTATTAGCAAAGGTGTCAGCAGGTTTTCCATCTTTAGAGGCAGAATTTCCCTGACCGCCAAAAAACAACAGCCTTCCTTTAGGATCAGTGCGAATTTCTCCCAGAGAAACTTCCTGATCAAAAAACTTTCCTCCTGTAAGCTGATATTCCTCCCCCTGGATATTGCAACCTGTAATGGTGCGGGAACCTGGATCGATAACCAATTTTTGGCGATCGCCACCTCGAATATCTTGATTTCTCGGTTCGGGTGGGAGTCCTAAACCTGGCAGATCCAAAGCATTAGTAAACTGGTACCAAGCTGCTTTACGATTAGCTACGTGAACGCGCCATTCAATTTGGGCTTCATCGGCAGTAATTTCCCTGACAATTTTGCCATCGTCAGTTAGTCCATAAATTCTAAACCGAGCCACCTGCTTTTTAATTCTGCCCTGATTGTCTTTATAGCCATCAGAGACTTGAGTGGGCAAACCTGGAATTTCAGGAGCTAAATAGTAATCTTCGGGAGCATTGCCAATGCGGGCAATCCCGACAGCGGGATAGATAGCGCATTTGGTGATGTTTGAGTCGGAAACTGACATATTGTTATATTTCTAAAATTTAAAAAACTTATCCTGCTGCCAGGAGCATTGATTTGACTGCCCGCAGTGATGATTCCAAAGCCCCTTGAATCCAGCTATGGTCGAGGGAAGCATGTTCTCCTGCAAAGAAAATGCGACCTTCTGGTGCAATGATGTGCTGATGTAAAGCCGAGTGCTGACCAGGCATGAAAAAAGAGTAGCTTCCACCAGTCCACTTATAGTCATTCCAATTCCAACTAACCATCGAGCGCAGCATTCCCTCTGACTTAAACTGTGGATGAAGTTGTTTTAGAGCCTCTTGCACAACGTAATGTCGTTCTTTGAGAGAAAAACTACCCAAGCGGCGAGCAAAAGCGCCACGGGTATAGGAAGCCAGCATGACACCAGGTTGGGCTGAGATTTTGGAGTCTTTAGTCTGTGCGTTATCTGAAGGATAATAGGTTGTAGTTAAGGGCAAGTCACTGATGCTGCCACCGCCGAAAATCCTGTCATCGCTTTCCCAAAAACGGCGATCGCTAATTGCGAATACTTTAATAGCAGAATCGTAATGGAGATTACGAATTGCTCTTTGTTTTTTTGGAGAAAAGGGGGTATCCAGGCGTGCTAAAACAGGAGCAGGAATGGTACAAAGCACAAAGTCCCCTACTTCTCGCTTTGGCTGATCTTTGTCCAGGTAAACTGCTGCGGCATTGTGGCTTTCATCGTCTCGTTCTAAGCGAACAACCTCACAACCCATCCGAGGCTTCGATTTGAGCCTGTCTATCATGGTTAAGGGTAACTGCTCTGTCCCACCAACGATTTCGTCAAAATCATTGAGCCAAACCTGATCGTACTCTTGGCGAATATGCTCCAAAGCGGAAGTGGACATAAATGTTTCTAATCCATAAACTACCCCCAGCCATTTAATTGCTTCTTCGGAGAACCCAGACTCATCAAACATTTGTCGCAGAGACTGGCGATCCCAATTTAAAATAGTTTTAGTTTTTGGCAAATCAAATCGTAGCTGGGCTATTTCCTCCTCTGTCAGCGTTGCCAAATGACTTGCTACAGCTTTGATCCAGATATCGTCTGAAGTTAATTGCCTCTCGTGATCTTCTAGTTGATATAAACGACGGAGCTGATCGACATTTTGGACTCGTTCTCGCTGACCACGTAAATAACAGTAGGCTTCGGGGTTGTCATTGACAAATCGACGTAGGCTCAAACCCAACTCTTTGATATAGTGCCGTGTTAAATAATGAACTTCAGGAATTCGCATCGCACCTGCTTCTCCATACAAGCCATCGCCAAAGTGTAGGGTACGGACACGACCGCCAACATGACCAGATTCTGCCTCTAGAATTACGCAGGTATGCCCCCGTTTCTCTAACTCATAGGCAGCACACAGCCCAGCCATACCTGCTCCTAAAATGACAAATTTTAATGATTTACTAGAGTTAGTAACGGCATTTAACTCATCTAATAGGTTGTGACCATGATACGAGCTTGACCCATGCCAGGAGCCTAAATTTTTCTGGGGCTTCAAATTTGAATACATGTATGCAGTATCCTATTGCCGTGCATTATGCTTGATGTTAATTTCTGGCTCGGTCTGTTAAGCTCATAAAACTTATCTCTAATACTCATAGAAAAACTCATAACAATATGAGCCTTAGGTAGCAATAAAATTTTGCTGTCCTCTGGTGGTAAAATACTGGCGATATAACTCACAACTTGCGATCGCCTTATCTCCAAATTGTTTAATCAACCCCATACTGCTCAACTTATGAGTCACAATCGGGTCGAGGACAATCGGTTCGTTAGCATTTAAAATCTGAGTCAATGCTTGGGCTAACTCAGGCTGTTGTTCTAGCGTTGTCCAGTGACGTTGCAAATGATGAGCATAAATTCCACTCGCAGTAGGGGCAGTTTCTAACAGTTGCGAGAGAGTCGTGTCTTCTCGACTAAGATGATAAAGCGCTAGGTTGATCAATGCTGGATGTCCACCAATCATTGTCATCAACTTTTGGGCTTCTCTTCCATCTTGCCATCGCAACCCATAGCGTCGTGCTAACTCTTGTACTTCTGCTAGACTAAAACCAGTTAGCTGGATTGGTAATCCTACGTTAAACGGAGACTGATTTAGCTGTAAAGGAATATAAATTTCCGTAGAATGAACCACTACCAGCCGCAACTTTTGCCAAACTGCAAGCCTCTTCCCTTCTTCATGCCAAGAACGCAACAGAGGCAAAAAATCTTTTGCTATTTGAGGATACTCAAAAATTTGATTCACCTCATCTAGTGCTAAAATCAATGGAGTGTCGATTAACTCTAGTAGATAATCTTGAAGATAGAGCGTACAGCTAATAGTGCTGCCCAAATCTTCATCCCAATACTCGTCTAACTTTGCTTGGCGCTGAAGTTGATGCGATATACTTGCACATAACCAGCGTAAAAATAAATTGAGGTCACTGACGATTGAACATTCAACTTGTTCTAGGTTCAAACTAACAGTATGGTAGCCTAAACAAGCAGCATAATCTAAATTCCTTAGCAATAGTGAGGTTTTTCCCATTTCTTTGGGTGCTTTAATTCTAATCAAGGCTCCTGGTTTTTCAATCTCGCGATCAACTCGTTCTTCTAAAGGGCGTTTGAGGTAAAAAGGTGAGTTTAAAGGTACTGAGCCACTGGGATAACAAGGCAATTTATTTGGCGCAAAAGCTTTTGTTTCTGAAATCTTTTTCTTGGTCAGATTATCAATATGAGACTCTAGTAGCAGACGACAATTTTTCTTGGTTACACGCTGACCAATAAGCTCTGAAAGTCTTTGATATAATTCAGGAGCGACAACTGTAGTAAAGTAGCCAGGACTATAGCCTGCTTTTATAGCCATCTGATTGTAAGTTTGATATTGCCAAATACCTCGCAGAACAATTGTTTCTGTAGAATTGAGAGGACGATTTCTGCTCTCAATCAATTGACGATTAATAATTTCAAAGAGACAATCTAGATTCATAATAGTCTATAGTCTTCTTGCATTCAGCTTTATCGAGTGTTTCTAGCTATTATCTATCGCGATTGAGCATAAGCATTATACAATTTGAAACAAATGAGCCTGGAAACTTTAGATTTATTCTTCCATCAGCATTATCAATTGATTAGCAGTCGTATTAGGGGAATTAAAGATCTGGCTCTATATTTGAGAAATGTATCCTTTCTATCTTCGGTATCGAGTGTAGGAGAAATATTTATTTAGGTGCAAACAGTTTTTTAAACCGTCTCTTTTTGATAACTTTGTTATTTTGTGACTACTCCTCCTATTCATAAGAATAATACCTAATCCTAAGTACAGGACAAAAATCGTAGCGAGTTAAGAAACTCAGAATATTTAAGATCTAGATCTGTGACAATGGAACGTAAATGATCCAAGCCATAACGAAAAACGCTCTTTGCTTTTCGACCATGTTTTTTTAGTTTAATTGGTTGATGCTGATGTAACCACTCTCCTGTCTTGATTGCCCAACACAAGGCAATTGCCATCAAAGCAATGAGTTTGCTTTTTTTGATTCTTCATCGGAACGAAATAGCAGGCTCAATCCGAAGATAAGTCAACCATTCCTTGCCTACAAATTCGCGGTCGCCTGAAATATACGCTACCTCTGTATCGGGAAAGATTTGCTCAAAACGGTCGAGTAGATTCATTCTCTCGTCACTATTAGAATTGCCTTTCTTATCTAACATTGTCGAGATCAAAGGATATGCAACGCCATCGTGTACTACTCCCAGCATGAGAATATTGAAACGAGTTTGTCCAAACGACCATTCAGTCCTATCAGTACTTAGGTTCCAAGGTTGGGGTATATTCATTAAGGCGACAATGAGTCTTGCCACTACTGCGTAGTCTAAATCGAAATCTCGAAAGAAACGCTGCAATCTCTTATAACTAGATTCTGTCCGA
>JBCDDK010000114.1:0-22800 GCA_039180345.1 Cyanobacteria bacterium P01_G01_bin.39
CACGGAGATCAAGTACACTCAGGTTAGTTAGTTGTCCGATTGATGCGGGCAAACTGCTAAGGGAATTATTATCTAGATCAAGTCTAGTCAGGTTAGTTAGTTGTCCGATTGATGCGGGTAAACTGCTGAGGGAATTACCACGGAGATCAAGTACACTCAAGTTAGTTAGTTGTCCGATTGATGCGGGTAAACTGCTGAGGGAATTACCACGGAGATAAAATACACTCAGGTTAGTTAGTTGTCCGATTGATGCGGGTAAACTGCTGAGGGAATTACCACGGAGATCAAGTACACTCAGGTTAGTTAGTTGTCCAATTTCGGCGGGCAAACTGCTAAGATTATTGCCGATAATTTGGAAATTTTCTTGATCAAATTTACCTAACGTTAGTTTAGTTAATTTGGATAATTTACCTATTTCTGCTGGTAATTCAGTTAATTCCATGCCAGCAAGATCTAGTTCTGTTGCCTCCTCTCTAGCTGCTTGTTCAATAAGTTGTAATGCCTTGTCGTAAGGTGTACTTGCTTCTGCATACCAATCACTAACAACTTCCTCTGGCTTCAAATTTAGGACACTACAAATTTGACTAACGGCATCTTCGCTAATTTTATACTTGCCATTACCCCACTGAGGATTAAATAGCCGCTTTACCTGATCTATAGTGACATTGGCAGCATCTTTTATTTGTTGGTAAGTATAATTTTTCCGACGCTTTGCTTCTTTGAGTTTTTTAATCCCTTCCACAGTTGCCTGATAGCCGCCCCGTCTTTTCTCTGTACTCATCTCAGTTACAGTCAGGTTTTCTTTACTTTAGCCGATATATAGTCTTTCTCGTATTGGTGAGATACACTTCAGTTTGGTTTGGGAAAAGGACAAAGGGCTTGCCCGCATGTAGGGTTATAAGGTTAAAGGGTTTTAAGCTGCTTGTGAAGAACTTAATCAGTGTACCTCTTTGATTTGAGAACCGCTATAGTCATTCCAAATAAGAACCTTAAGTAAAAGAGTACTATTTGAGATTTCCCAGTCCCCAGTCCCTTGAAAGAATAACTCACGTACTCAAAAATTAATTAAAATGACTATATCTCTTCTGGTTCTTCTCCTCTAAAATATGGCTTATAATTCATAAGTAATGTTGCTTGCTCGGGATTGAAACAGCAGCTCAAAGCTGATAGCTAAGAACAATCATAATTTCCCCGAAATCGACATTCAACAACCAGCAACGATCTCAAAATAAGCTTTGGATTATGGACAATTCACAAAACCGCATCATTATTTTCGACACCACCTTGAGAGATGGAGAACAGTCTCCTGGGGCTACCCTTAACGTTGAAGAAAAGCTGGAGATCGCCCATTCTCTATCAAGACTGGGAGTTGATGTTATTGAGGCAGGTTTTGCTTTTGCTAGTCCTGGAGATTTTGAGGCGGTACAAAAAATAGCGGCTGAGGTTGGTACTGAAAATGGTCCCGTTATTTGTAGTTTAGCAAGGGCAATTAAGGCAGACATTAAAGCTGCTGCTGAGGCTTTAGCCCCTGCTGCTAAGGGAAGAATTCATACTTTTATCTCTACTTCTGATATTCACCTGGAGTATCAGTTGAAAAAATCTCGTGCTGAAGTCTTAGATATTGCTCAGGAGATGGTGGCTTACGCTAAGTCCTTTATGGATGATGTTGAGTTCTCGCCGATGGACGCAGTAAGGACAGACTCAGAGTATCTATATCAGGTATTGGAAGCAGCGATCGCCGCAGGCGCAACTACAATCAATATTCCTGATACAGTAGGTTACACTACCCCCAGCGAATTTGGCGCATTAATTAAAGGCATTTGCAATCATGTGCCTAATATTGATCAGGCGGTGGTTTCAGTGCATGGTCATAACGATCTTGGTTTGGCGGTCGCTAATTTCCTCGAAGCGATCAAAAATGGTGCCAGACAGTTGGAATGTACGATCAACGGTATTGGTGAACGGGCAGGAAACGCCGCCCTGGAAGAATTGGTGATGGCTCTCCACGTCCGTCGTCAGTATTTTAATCCCTTCCTCGGCAGACCAACGGAATCTACTGAACCTCTAACTAATATTGATACCCAGCAGATTTATAAAACTTCTCGTTTGGTTTCTAACCGTACTGGAGTGATGGTACAGCCCAACAAAGCTATTGTCGGTGCCAATGCTTTTGCCCACGAATCAGGCATTCATCAAGATGGGGTGTTAAAAAACAAGCTCACCTACGAAATTATGGATGCTCAATCCATTGGCTTAAATGATAATCAGCAAATTGTTTTGGGTAAACACTCAGGGCGTAACGCTTTCCGTACACGTTTAGCTGAATTAGGTTTTGAGCTTTCAGAAACCGACCTCAATAAAGCTTTTGTGCGATTTAAAGAAGTTGCCGATAAAAAGAAAGAAATTAGCGACTGGGATATTGAAGCTATAGTCAGTGATGAGATTAGACAACCACCCGAACTATTTAGGCTGGAGTTAGTTCAAATATCCTGTGGCGATCGCGCTCGTCCTACTGCTACAGTAACAATACGTACTCCTGACGGAGAAGAGTTAACCGACGCTGCCATTGGCACAGGACCAGTGGATGCCATCTATAAAGCAATCAATCGTGTAACTAATATTCCTAACGAACTAATTGAATTTTCTGTCCAGTCAGTCACAGCAGGGATTGATGCTATTGGGGAAGTGACAATTCGCATTCGCCATCAGGATCGGGTCTACTCTGGTCGCGCGGCAAATACTGATATTATTGTGGCTTCTGCTAGAGCTTATCTTAAAGCGTTGAATCGTCTTTATGCAGCCTTGCAAGAAGCGGATAAAGTTGCTTCTCAGGTGGCTATTTAATAGTTAGACTTTGGGAATAATGCGATCTCGCATTGTCCAGCGGATTATATCTCGATCAAACTAATCTGTTTTCTAAACATACTAAAAGCCTCCTGGTAGCGAGTGATATTGAATACTCAACTCGGAGGTTTTTTAGTAATTTATTACCACAATTTCCTTCATAGCAATAAATTAAATAGTCTTTTATTTAACCTAGTTTTATGATGACTATATTTTTAGCAGCCAATAAGTAAATAGATAGGCAGAATAATTTATAAGACTCGAATGTGAAATTTTAGCTCTAATCCCCAATCCCTAATCCCTAATCCCTAATCCCTAATCCCTAATCCCTAATCCCAAGATAAATTATCTTATATTTAATTACACTTACTTAGCTCCCTCAAACATCTTGTGACAAGTCCCTATAGCTGGCTCAATAAATCCTTAAAGACGATTCATCAAGCTAATTGGTATCGTTCCGTCAAGGCGATCGCTCTTAAGCCTGGGGCAGTAGTAGAATTATCAGGTCAGCCTGTAGTTAATTTTGCTAGTAACGACTATTTAGGGCTAGCAGGGGATGAGCGATTAATTAATGCCGCAGTAGCAGCAACTCAGACTTACGGTACAGGTAGCACAGGTTCCAGGTTATTAAGCGGACACAGAGAATTACATCGAGAATTAGAAATTGCGATCGCATCTTGGAAACAAACTGAAGATGCTTTAGTTTTTAGTTCAGGCTACTTAGCCAATTTGGGAGCAGTAGCAGCATTAGTGGGTTCAAGAGATTTAATCTTAGGCGATCAATATAACCACTCTAGTCTCAAAAAAGGAGCAATTTTAAGTGGTGCCACAGCTATTGATTATCTCCACAATAATATTGATGACTTGCGCCAAAAGTTAGAAGCAAATCGTACTTCGTACCGTCGCTGTCTAATCACTACCGATAGCGTGTTTAGTATGGATGGTGATTTATGCCCTTTACCAGAATTAATTGCGATCGCTACTAAATTTGATTGTATGCTGTTGGTAGATGAGGCACACGCTACAGGGGTTATGGGGCAGACTGGTGCAGGATGTGTGGAACATTTTCACTGCACGGGTCAAGAATTAGTCCAAGTTGGTACATTGAGCAAGGCTCTAGGTAGCCTAGGGGGATACGTTGCAGGTAGGGCAGAGTTAATTGATTTTTTACGTAATCGCGCTGCCAGTTGGATTTACACTACTGCCCTGTCCCCTGCCGATAGCGCTGCTGCTACTGTCGCTATCAAAATTGCTCAACAAGAATCCCAGCGACGAGAACAACTGTGGCAAAACATTAATTACCTGAAACAGCAGCTAGGAAGTTTAGAATTATTACCAAGCGAATCCGCAATTCTTTGTCTTAAATTTCCTACTCCAGAAGCGGTTTTAAATTTGTCCCAAAAATTAATTGATGCAGGCATTTTTGCTCCTGCAATTCGTCCTCCGACAGTGCCTACAAGTCGTATTCGTTTATCCTTGATGGCAACTCATACTAAAGAACATTTGGATTTATTACTTGAAAATCTATCAATTTAGTTTGATTTAGATAATAATTGCGATCGCTAAAGCAAAATTAAGTTGACCGAAATTGGCTAAATAAATTAGATCAATTATCTTATTTCGGTTTCTTCATCAAATTGTTGCCAGTATTTAGCATCACGCTGACAACTATTAATAAAGCTACTATTAAACTGAAAGAGAATTGTTGAGATAAGCACATCGATGTCTCAAAACCTGGGGAATATTCTCGACTTTCCACTGCGCCCCAGAAATTTTCAGTCTTCTATCGATTTGTTTGACTGTCGATTCCACTGCACTCCTATGCAATAGCACAAATATTTTGATGATAGAAGTAATCATAATTGATAATGCGATGGCGGTGATTTTGCAGGTAAGTACGGAAGTTATACGCTGCTTTTTTCTTTAAGGTTGAAAATAGAGATATCGTCTCATTTACTTTACCTTTCCAGAGCAATTGTTTAGCCTGAGCAATGCATCTGAGGGAATCACCTACCTTATAGAGATTTTCAACTAAATGAAACCAATCAAGAATTTGTCTTGTTTCTCCTTGAGGATTAAATTGATTAACAAGATTCCAAATTCCTGGATGACCATCTCCAACACAGTTGAGAACTACATCAAAGCTTTGATGATTAACCCATTCCACCAGTTGATCGTTTTCTTGAAACCATGCCATTCGAGACTGAGGATGAATGTAGTCAGCCTTGTAATCCAGACAAATACAGGCTTCTGTTATCAAAGTGCTGAAGATATTTAATAACTGACGTTACGCAAAACAACGGGAAATCAGTAGTTTGAATAAGGCAAGAAAACAGATCAATCAATCCTTTAACCTTTACCCCTTAACCTTTACCCAATCTCAACAGATCAATCAGTGCGTAACATCAGTTAATAAGTAACAGAAATCATTCTATAAGTTTGATTACAAGCTTGCCATTCTACCTTCAAGAGCAAAAAGTAAAGTTTTACAATGCTCCTTAAAAAGAAAATCATAATTATCAAGCAATTAATTCAGCTTTTAAGCAACATCATTCTAAATACCATCCTGCTTTCAGGCTTTGATGCGATCTCTGTATTGATTAAACCTCAAGACTGGATTAATCAATAACAATAAAGAAAATAGAAAAACAACATGCAACTCATGACAAAATCTAAACCTCAAGATATGCGCTTCAAGATATATCATCAGCTAGATGAAACTTACCATCAACTTCTAAACGATCTCGCGCAAGCTGAACTCACTGATGGCGAAATTGGCAAAATTGCTCAAATGCTAATGCGTTCCCGTCAGGAAGCACTCAATCCTCTAGTTTCCCAAAGTGAAATGGACGCATATTATGAAGCCTATCCTCAGGAGCAATAAAGTTATATTAGATCCTGAGGTTACGCACTAATTGATCTATTGAGATTGGTGAAAGTTTAAGGGACAAAGGGCTTGCCCACATGTAGGGTTAAAGGGTTAATTTATCTGTTTTGCTATCTTTATTCAAACTACCGATTTCTCATTTTTTTGCGTAACATCAGTTAGATCTATGCGCGAAAATAACCTCAAGTATCAAAAGTTAATAGTACATGCGGTACCCACTGTCGCCTTTGTTTGTAAAAGGGAATAACATCATTTGTTATTAGTACAGTAGGGGCATAACATCATCTGTCAACAATATATAGCGTTTCTCGTATTAATGAGGTACACCTCTGATGTGTTTGGTTAAGGGGTAAAGGGAAAAGGGAAAAAATAGCGTACTCCATGACTGTGAGAATTGCTATAGAGTAACTTGAGACTTATACCCATAGATCTATTATGATTTAGCAATTCCCTTCATTGCCAAACCGACTAGCTCATCAATAAATTCCTCGGTTAAAGGCTGATGTTTAAGTAACAAGCGATAGAACAATGGACTATATAAAGCATCGATCGCAACTTCAACATCTAGATCTGCTCTCAACTCGCCTCTGTCTACTCCCCTTTGCCATATTTGTTGGGCATCTTTTCTTCTAGGAATCAGCCAATTTTCACGAAACGCAGCTATTAACTCTTGATCTGCCTGTCCACAACCAATCACATTAGCTAATACTTGTCCTCTGGGACTATTCATCAGTTTAACAATTTTTTTCATTTGTTCTTTGAAATCATCTTTAGCCGACCCAGTATCGGGAAAAGCAATCTCAGGAGTTATGATCTCTAGAAAAGCATCCATCGCTAAGGCTGCTTTGGTTTTCCAACGTCGATAAATTGTCGGTTTACCAACTTCTGCCCTGGCTGCTACTCCTTCTATGGTTAAATCCATAAATCCGACTTCAATTAGCATTTCATAAGCTGCTTTGAGAATTTTTGCTCTGGTTTCGGGCGATCGCGGTCGCCCACGTCTAGATTTGACAATGGTTTTAGCTTTTTTCATTTTGGAAATTGATCTATATTTTATCAATTATATTGCATGTCGTAACGTAATAAAAATATCTCGATAAGTAGAGCCAACAAAAGACAATCAAGCATCTATTTTCCAAAAGGAAGATTCCCAAAAGATTTTGGCGATTGTTGAATTCTATAATGACCCTAAGTACTTATTATTTATCAATAATTTTGGTTATAAAAGAAAGCCAGTTTATTTGTAATTCTTATCTTAAAATTGAGCATTTTAGAAGCATAATTGAGTTTTATTAATTAATCTTATATAGTTGAATGGTCGATTCCCCCATTAAAGCTAAAAAACCTTCATGGAACCAAGGTCAAATTCTTTTAGAAACTCTTGCTTCCTTAAGTTACCGCGAGCAGGATTTAGATGGTTATCTTTATCAAATTACTTGTGCGGCAAGTCGTCTATTAGGAGTTGAGTGGTCGGTGGTTACTTGTTGCGATCATCAGCAATATCAGGTGATTGCCAGCAATCTTAAAATGCAATTCCAGCAAAATTCTTTTAACCTTCATGGCAGTCTCACTGGTACAGTGGTCAAAACAGGCAAAAGCTTGTGTGTCGGAGACACTGATCTAGATAACAAATATGGAATTGCTCCTCCTGGCTATCGTTCCTATCTAGGCGTACCTTTAAAAGTCCCAACAGGAAAAGTTATTGGTACGGTGTGCTGTTTTGATACCGAATCTCAAAACTTCTCAGCAGAGGCGTTACGCATTATAGAATTACTTGCCGAACGGGCTGCAATTGCTATTGATAACTATAATCTTTACCACAAACAACAAGACTTTAATCAAGCCTTAGAAAAAGAAGTAGTCAAGCGCACAGAACAATTACAACAAGCACAAGCCAAGTTAGTTGAAACAGAAAAATTGGCAGCAATTGGTCAATTTGCTTCGATGATTGTCCATGAAATTCGCAATCCAACTACAACAATTTTAATGGGTTTAAAGAGTCTGCAAAAATTAAATCTTGATCAACGTAATCAAATGCGCTTAAATCTAGCTTTAGAAGAAGGGGCAAGACTGAAGAAGTTATTGCAAGAGATTTTATTATATGCCAAGCCCCAAATTTTACAGGCAGAAACTATTGAATTGAACCAATTACTAGCAGATATGTCTTTTTCTTTAAGGACAATGCCTGAAGCTAGTCAACGTAAATTGCAGCTAGTTTCAGATAGTTCTCAATTCCTAATTAAAGGCGATCGCGATAAATTAAAACAAGTAATTATTAATTTGGTTAAAAACGCTTTTGAAGCAATAGAAGCTGGAGAAACAGTTACTTGTCATCTATCTTTAGACAAGAATCTTGCTTGCTGCTGCGTAAGTGTTATTAATCAAGGAACTCCTATTCCACCAGAGATTTTGCCAAAACTAATAGAGCCTTTTGTTTCTAATAAGCCTGGTGGTACTGGTCTGGGATTAGCCATTGTTAAACAGATTATTACTAATCATGGTGGTGCTTTGTCTATTGAGTCTGATCAAGGAACAGGAACGAAAATTAGTTTTACCTTGCCTCAACTTAAAACAGAATAGTACCAAGGCTAGAACATCTAAATTTTCCAAGCTATAGTCGTTTTAATTAATTTTTGAGTGCATAAGTTATTCTTTCGAGGGATTGCGGTGCGACCCCGCGTCGCCTTCAGGCGCAGAAGTCAAAAGTCAAAAGTCAAAAGTCAGAAGTCAAAAGTCAAAAGTCAGAAGGGCTAGCCCGCATGCAGTCACAAATGCGACGGTGGGTGACCCATGTAGGATTTTGACCTAATCAAGGTTCTAGATCTAAAAGTATATTTGGTAATCGGATTTAGTGTAAGATACTTATCCTCATTTCTTATCGGATATAGCCGAACAGTTAGAATGTCTTAACCCAGACAAGATAGAATTGACCCCAATACTCAAAAACCGCGATCCCTTATTGGGTCAAATAGTTGCTTCTTTTCTGAGAGAAATGAACACTGAAGGTTTGGGGGGAAGACTATACAGCGAAACTCTAGGAACACAACTGGCAATACATCTGTTAAGAAACTACAGTGTATATCCTCTGCAATTAAAGCAGTACAGTGGTGGCTTATCTCCAAGTAAGTTACAAAAGGTAATTGAATATATCGAAGCCAATTTAGCCAGCAAGATTAGCTTAAATAATCTAGCTCAAGTTGCTCAAATCAGCCCCAGCTATTTCCTTCGTCTGTTCAAACAATCTACAGGTGCAACACCTCATCAATATGTTACGCAACGGCGAGTCGAATTGGGTAAGCGTTTACTCAAACAGGGGAAACTACCGATTGTTGAAATCGCGATGACCTGTGGTTTTAATTCTCAAAGCTCTTTTACTAAAACTTTCCGTAGAGTTGTTGGTATAACTCCTAAAACTTATCAAAAACAACTGTAAATATATTCTTCTTCAAAATATTTTACTAGTGTTTTTAGATCACTATTTAAGACAGTAGACCTCTTGCATAAATAAATATATTGTTTCGATTCTAAACATTAGTTTCTGACTACATGCGGGCAAGCCCTTTGTGACTTCTGACTTCTGACTTCTGACTACATGCGGGCAAGCCCTTTGTGACTCCTGACTCCTGACTCCTGACTTCTGACTCCTGACTCCTGACTCCTGACTCCTGACTCCTGACTCCTGACTCCTGACTTCTGACCCCTGACTTCTGACCCCTGACTTCTGACCCCTGACTTCTGACCCCTGACTACATGCGGGCAAGCCCTTTGTGACTTCTGACTCCTGACTTCGATCTCAACCAATAATTTTGATTCGTGCAAGAGGTCTAGTATTAATTTTTCTCAACCTAAGATTCCGAAATAGCGATCGCAGTCTGCATAACACAGTTCTGACAATGCTTTGAGGCTTTTTTATTTTGGAGCTTGACATATTCTTATAGTTTTAGCTATATTAATTACGCAACGTAACGTTAATAAAAATAAAATCAGATGACTGCTTACTCTCAAAGACGAACTCTTAATAGATCACCTTCTGGTAATAACCGTGTGCCTCGGTATAAATTGTTTTTGCTCACTTGGCTGGCAATTTATCCTCTAATTACAGTTATTCTGCATTATTTCGGCAGATACCTTAGTTTGTTACCCTTGCCCTGGCGCACCTTGCTTTTAACAGGAGTTGTAGTTTATCTGATGACTTATTGGGTAATGCCGATGTTAATAAAGTTATTTCGTAACTGGCTGAATTCTAATTGAAAAATGCGATCGCTCGAATATGGGTCGCCAATCGCTTATTTGTTATATATTTAGAGATAGAATCATGAAAAACTCGCCGTCCATATTTATCGACACAGCTTTGTTAGCCTTGTTTTTAATCGGTGTTCAATATTCCGATCTTGACGAGCGACCCACAGAGGCTACCGCCTCAGAGTCTCCTTCGGAGACGATGGTGCGAAGCACCGTCCGTCGACAGGCGCAAGACAAAGGACTTGTCCACATGTACGCCCGAGTTTGAAGACCAAGAAGCAAATTCTAATGAAGATAGTACCTTAATCGAATTTTCTCGCTCATTATAGATCAGGCTTTTTTTAGCTAAATATTTTACTTGTCGTAACGTTAAATAAAAAATAATCATGACTACAAACCATAAAACTTTGATTTCACCGACATATGCGATCGCCCAAGATTTAGTAGTTAACCGCCTGGGTTACGGTGCTATGCGCCTTTCAGGACAACCAGGTAATTTCGGAGCATATCCCGACTGGGAGGGCGGAAAGCAGCTTTTACAACGCGCAGTAGAATTAGGAGTTAATTTTATTGATACCGCCGAAGCCTATGGTGCGGGATTTAATGAAGAGTTAATTGCTGATGCTTTGCATCCTTACCCCGAAAATTTAGTTATTACCACTAAAGGAGGCATCAATAAACCTGCGCCAGATAAAATACTAGCCGATGCATCTCCAGAGTTTCTCAGAAAAGGAGTAGAAGGAAGTTTACAACGGCTTAAACTAGAACAAATTGACCTTTATCAGCTACATCGTCCCGATCCTAAAGTTCCCTTTGCAGAATCTATCGGTGCTTTAGCTCAACTACAACAGGAAGGTAAGATTCGTCATCTTGGTATTTCTAATGTCACCTTAGAACAGATTGAAACAGCTAGAAGCATTGTCGAAATAGCTTCCGTACAAAATCGTTTTAGTTTCAACAATCGAACCAACCAGGATATTTTAGACTACTGCACACAACACAATATTGCTTTTATTCCCTACGGTTCATTAGGCGCTCATCCCCTGAGACGTGGCGCACCTTTAGCCGAAGACGAAGGGATTCTCGCCGAAATTGCCCAAAACAAAGGAGTAAAACCTAATCAAATTGCTTTGGCTTGGTTGCTACACTATGCACCGAATATTATCTTGATTCCTGGTACGACAACCGTGGCTCACCTAGAAGAAAATATCGCTGCTAGTTCAATTGGGCTAACTATGGAGGAAATGAATGCTTTAAATCAGATACCAATAGCGAAATAGAGCTTTAAAATCTGTTTGACAATTATATATTGCAATCCAAGAATCCCATGCTATTTATGATTATCGAACGATTTCAAAACGATGATATGCTGCCAATTTATCAGCGGCTTGCATCTGAAGGACGGATGTTTCCCGAAGGTCTTAAATATATTGATAGCTGGATTGAGCCAAATTTTAGTAGATGTTTTCAGCTAATGGAGTGCGATGATCTGCGGGTAATGCAACAATGGATTTTGCAGTGGCGTGGTACGGGTGCAACCTTTGAGATTGTGCCAGTACTGAGTAGCGAAACAACCAGAGAAGTTGTCCAGCCGTTTCTCGACCAACTGTAGTTTATTTTTGATTTGCTATAAATCGCCGATAGTTTTTAATTACAAAGTTTACTAGCCGTATCGTAAATATGAATATAACAACAGACACAGCAACCATACGCCAATTAACCGAACAATGGATCGCAATCTGGAGTCCCCAAGATAAAACTTTTACAGGTAAAGGCTTTGAGAACATCTTTGCCACAGGGGAAAACGAAATTTTGGTTTTTGATAATTTTCAAAATGAAGTGGTGGTGATACGTAGCCTCCAGGAATATCTCGATACTTGGGTACCTTTGATGAAAAGCTTTAGTTACTGGAACGTCGAACTAGAAGATAATTGGGACATTTCCATTGATGGAGATTTAGCAGTAACAAACTTTTCTTGGGTTGGTGGTGGAAAAACTAAAGAGTGACAAGAAATAAAAGCTAAACAGTATGGTACTCACACTTGGAAAAGACTCAACAATGAATGGCGGTTGGTACACGAACATTTGACTGGTGGTGAAATCTAATGTAGAGAATTATTCGCAAGATAATCCTGGACTTTGAGAATCTTGGATTCAATAATTTTCTTCAACCAACAAAAACGGAAGATGCTATTAAACAATTCAAGACAAAATCGAACCTTTACAGCGAGATGCTCAAGCATGGCAAGAAATTTCAGCTTCAACAGCTTATTAACTCAATATCAAACACTTAATACTTAATCATGAGTGACAAACCAAATATTTTAGTTCTCGGTGCTACAGGTAAAGTCGGCGGAGAAGTAGTAAATCAGCTTGTAGATAACCAAAATGTTAAAGTAATTGCTGCCACTCGTTCCCCTGAAAAAATGCAAGCTTTTAAAGATCAGGGAATTGAAAGCGTTATTCTCGATTTAGATAATCCCGATACAATCGCACCTGCACTCCAAAATATCGACAGAGCATTACTATTAACAGGCTATACCGTTGATATGCTAAGACAAAGTAAGCGGTTTCTCGATATAGCTCAACAAACAGGAATTAAGTATATAGTTCATATCGGCGCATCTACTGCACCAACCAATGAAGTAGCTCACTGGGGTTGGCATCAATTCATTGAGGCGTATATCGAGAAGTTAGGCTTTAGCTATACTCATCTGCGTCCCGAAGCCTTTATGCAAAACCTATTTGGCTTTGGTTGGCTCGATCAAGGTGTAATTACTAACTACATTGGCAATGCTCGCTGGAGTTGGATTGATTGTTACGACTTAGCGGCAGTGGCAACTCAAACCTTATTACATCCAGATCAATATGCAGGACAAACTATCCCTCTTGGCTATGATGCAAAGACAATGGATGAAGTAGCGCAAATTCTAACAGAAGTTGTGGGACAACCATTTAAAACAGAAGCTCATCCACCAACAGAGTTTTTAAATAATGTTCTACAACAGGGAACAGAAGGTATTTATCCCAATGCCTATATGAACTGTGTTTATACTCAGTTTGAGTTAAACGTAGCCGATAAAATTCCTGAAGCCGACACAACTTTTGATAACTTTGAAGCCATAGTAGGGCGCCAACCTAATACCTGGAAGGATTTTGCAGTTAATTATCGCGCTCAATTAGCTTACTAAATATCTGACCTTACGCAGAACAACGGAGAATTAATATTTTCAATAGACTATGAGAGGAGATAGAGTAAGTCCCCAATCCCCAATCCCCATTGGTGACAACTTAAGGGTCTGCGTTTAGAGTCAACTGGCTTTTAGGTAGAAGGTAGTAGGTAGAAGGTAGAAGGTTTTGAGATATTTTCCTAAATTTAAACTTGACTATGCGATCACTGTTATAAACTGACTTCAATCTATATTTAGAGTTATCTAAAACAAACAACGCTATATGTAGTACTTTACTAAAAACATTTTTTCTTAACTTGTCACCAATGCCCAATCCCCAATCCCCAGTCCCTATCTCAGAAGATTTATTCAGTGCGTAACATTAGAAATATATGAACAACCAAAAAACAGCTTTAATAACTGGTGCTAATCGTGGAATTGGTTTTGCGATCGCTCAAGGATTACTTGATGCTGATTTTCAAGTAATTATTGGCTCTAGATCGCTTAAAAAAGGCAAAACAGCAGTGAAAAAACTCAACAGCGCGATTGGACAAGGGTCATACGATTCCGCGTCCCTCGCGCTCAACTCGCCTTTAGTTAGTGCGGTAGAAATTGATATTGCTGACGATAATAGTATCAACCAAGCTTTTGATGAGTTGAACGGTAAACTAGATCGCCTGGATGTATTAATTAATAATGCAGGTATCTATCCTGATAATGGTTTTAATATTTTGACTGTTGAGCGGGAGTTGTTGACTAAAACCCTTAACGTCAATACTTTTGGGGCAATTAAGACTACGCAAATATTTCTCCCTCTATTAGAAAAAGCTGGCAAAGCAAGGATTATTAACTATTCCAGTGGTTATGGGCAATTATCAGGACTATCTGCTGGTGTACCTAGTTATTGCTTATCTAAGCTAACTCTCAATGGCGCAACCATTATGTTAGCTGATGCTTTAGCGGTCAAAGATATTACGGTTAACGCTGTTGATCCTGGCTGGGTCAGTTCCGATATGGGAGGAGAGAACGCACCTCGAACTTTAGAACAGGGTGCAGATACGGCGGTTTGGTTAGCTACCGTTGATCGAGTTAAAGATAGTGGTAAACTATGGCGCGATCGCAAAATCACATCTTTTTAGTCTTTATGGTTTATTACTGGCTTTAAATTAAATAATTTTATCGTTATTGATCGAGGCTATAAGAGTCAAAAGTTATCTATGATCATCATAGGGAGCAATTTGAACCATATGAGTGCATCGACAGAAACGAAACCATTATTAAAACAGCCAGAACGCCTAGAAGCTTGTCTTAAAGAGCTTCCCCCTGAACCAGGGGTTTACTTTATGCGTAGTAGTAACGGGGATATTTTATATATTGGTAAATCCAAAAAGTTACGCTCGCGGGTTCGTTCTTACTTTCGTGACTCGCAAAAATTAAGCGATCGCATTGCAATGATGGTGCGGCAAGTAACGGAGATTGAGTTTATTGTTACTGATACTGAAGCCGAAGCCTTGGCGCTGGAAGCTAACTTAATTAAAAAGCATCAGCCTTACTATAACGTCCTGCTCAAGGATGACAAGAAATATCCCTATGTCTGCATTACCTGGTCAGAAGATTATCCCCGCATCTATATAACCCGTAAACGTCGCGCAACCCAAAAACGCGATCGCTATTATGGTCCCTATGTTGATACACGTTTATTGCGCTATACCCTACATATAATTAAGCGAGTCTTTCCCCTGCGTCAGCGTCGCCAACCTTTGTTTAAGGATCGTCCCTGTCTCAACTACGACATGGGAAAATGCCCAGGAGTATGTCAATCTCTAATTACACCTGAAGAGTATAAAAAAATTGTGCAGAAAGTGGCGATGGTCTTTCAGGGTAGGAGTGATGAACTAGTAGGCAGTTTGACTAGCCAGATGGAAAAGGCAGTAGAGAGATTAGATTTTGAGAAAGCGGCACAGTATCGCGATCAGATTAAAGCTCTTTATAACCTCAATGCCGATCAAAAAGTATCCTTGCCCGATGATACCGTTTCCCGCGATGCGATCGCTTTAGCAGCAGACGATAAACACTGCTGTATCCAGCTATTTCAGATTCGTGCAGGTAAGTTAGTCGGTCGTTTGGGCTTTTTTGCCGATGCTACTTCTGGTACTCCTGGAGCGATTCTACAACGGGTTTTAGAAGAGCATTATGCTACCGTTGAGGCGGTAGAAATTCCTACCGAGATTCTGGTACAGCATGAATTACCTGAAGGGGAAATCTTAACCCAATGGCTCAGTGATCAAAAAAGCCGCAAGGTAAGCTTAGTCAATCCACAGCGACAGATTAAAGCTGAACTGATCGAAATGGTGGAACGCAATGCCAACTATGAGTTAGAGCGAACCCAAAGAGTCAGCGATCGCAATACTAAAGCGTTACAGGATTTAGCTACAATTCTAGATTTACCTGAATTACCCAAAAGAATCGAAGGCTATGATATTTCCCATATACAGGGTTCCAATGCCGTAGCATCTCAAGTAGTCTTTGTCGATGGTGTCTCGGCAAAACAACATTACCGCCATTACAAAATTAAAAATCCTGATGTCAAAATTGGGCGTTCTGATGATTTTGCCAGTATGGCAGAGGTTATTGGTCGTCGTTTTCGTAAGTATTTAAGCAATCCTGCCCTATTAACTCAGGCTAAAGAGGATCAAGATTTTCCCGATCTGTTAATGATTGATGGGGGTAAGGGTCAATTATCTTCAGTAGTTAAAGTCCTGCAAGAAATGAACCTGTTAGATGTGGTTAAGGTAGTTAGTTTAGCCAAAAAACGAGAAGAAATATTTTTACCAGGAGAATCAAAACCTCTAGACACAGACTCCGAACAGCCAGGTGTTCAATTACTCCGCCGAGTACGAGACGAATCTCACCGTTTTGCCGTTAGTTTCCACCGTCAACAGCGACTCAAGAGTAGTAGGCGATCGCGTTTAGCAGAAATTCCTGGCTTGGGCTTCAGTCGTCAAAAGCAACTTTTAGCACATTTCCATTCCATTGACTATATCCGTGAGGCTTCAGTGGATAAATTAACCGAAGCACCTGGTATTGGTCGAGGTTTAGCTCAGGAAATCTATAATTATTTTCATCCTAGTTGACTTGCAGCCGCTTTTAATTGGATAGACTCCGTTGAAGATTAATTAGTTCGTAGCCATTAGCCATTAGCCATCAGCCATTAGCTTTTCTAAAATTTGATTATGTGGTCTACTTATGTAAAAAGCGCAGTAAATTCAGGTTAACAAAGTTAGTCTATTGAGATAGCTATCAGCTATTCATTGTGCAACGCCAAAAATGTTAGTTAATCAAGATTTTGTAAGCATTATTTCAAATTTAATGAACTTAAATCCATATCTTTCCTCTTAGTAGGAAATTAATAGAATGGAAACCATAGTTGCCCAAAGAGCAACAATAAAAAACAAAAAGCGACGATCGCATAAATCAGAGTATGATTGTGCAACGCCCTTTTGAAATATAGCTTTTCTCTAATTAGTGATACCAAATCCGATTGACAAAAGATATTAATAGATTTAAATGAAGTGCCGAATCAACTTATAGCCGTTTTTAATTGGATAGACTCCGTTGAAGATCAATTAGTTCGTAGCGCAGCGCGTACGCGCAGATCGTCGGCAAAGCTTTGCTTTGCGCGCCACTAGCCATTAGCTATTAGCTTTTCTAGAATTTACTTGTGTGGTCTACTCATGTGAAAAGCGCAGTAAGCCCTACTACCTTCTAACCTCTACCTTCTACCTCAACCCAGCCTTTAAATGTTGTAAGTAAACAGGATTTAGCATGAGGTACACCCAATCAACTATCAACAATTAATAATTAACAATTAACAAAAACTGATCTATTATGATTCAGAGGAAGTTGTAGGTTGTTTTTTTAAGGTCATATTAAGACCAAGACTTTGGAAATAGGCAGTACCAACTGCTAGTAGAAAAGCGAAATAAGCAATAACTTGTCCTAAATACAATGTTTGTCTATAGCCAAATAAAGCTTTTAGTACAATACCTGGAAATTCTTTGTCAGGTAATAAATTAGATCCATCCCAAACTTGACTACCAAGAATGCAAGAGGAATCATTAAATAAGCATAGTTGACTAAGAGTTAACTGATTTAATAAAGCCAAAGCAGCATCAAAATGTTTTAATGCCCCAACAACTAAGCCTCCCACAATCAACAATAAAAATATTCCCATTACCTGAAAGAAGAGACGAATATTAATTTTGACTCCCAGAGAAAACAATGCAACTCCCATAATTGCCGCCAAGGTTAAACCCACTACTGCACCCATAGCAGGTAATGCCCAATCTTGCTGAAACTTTGCCAAGATAAACAAAACTGTTTCAAAACCTTCCCGTACCACAGCAATAAAGATCAAGATAAATACCGCTTTTCCTGCACCTTCGTTGCTTAATGCCGAGCTAATTGCTCCCTCAACCTCTCCTTTGAGGGATTTTGCCTGTTGAGTCATCCACAGTAACATCCAGCTTAACATTGCGATCGCAACTAAACCAAAGATGCCTTCTAATAATTGTTTAACTACAGGGGCATAAATACCTCCTGTATTCGCCACGCCTGATACTACCCCATTTAGTAAGAAACCAACGGCAATACTGGCAATAATGCCACCAATAATTCCCAAATAAACCCAACGATACAGTTGAGTTTGCTCGGCTTTTTTTAAACAAGCCATAACTATTCCAACCACTAAAGCAGCTTCAAATCCTTCTCTTAGGGTGACAATAAAAGTTGGGAGGGCAGCAGTAATGTCCATTTTTTTTTATTCAAGGGTCAATATAGAAGATAGCAAATCTTGTATCTAAGGGCATTTTCCTCAATGCCTCTAAAAAAACAATTAGCTGTTTTTAATTTATTCTTCTAAAGGTAAAGCATAGTAAGCAATGCCTTCTAATTCATAATTAGATAAATTTTTGGCAAAAAAATCTCTTTCAGCAGTACTAGGTGTATAAAAATGAACTCCTAGATATGGGTTAAAGAGACGATATACGGGAATTGACCCTTCTACCTCAGTTTTATAAACGTTAAATGCTTCCCCCTCAAAGGTAAATTCGCTCAAATTATCCCGAATAAAATCGCGCTCGTTTTCGCTAACAGTATATAAATGAATTCCCGTGCTGGAATTAAAGAAACGATAAACCTCTTGGGCATTTTCTACGTTCGGATTTACCGAGGTAAAAGAAGCTCCATCAGACTGATAATTCCCCGACGCGATAAATGCATCACGTTCGGCTATGTCGGTAGTGTAAAAATAAACCCCTACTTGAGGATTTAAAAGACGAAAAACAGTTCCAGCAGCCTGATCATCACCATTAGTATTTAGATCATCTCCCTGATCATTTCTGATAACTGCGTTACTATTATCTTTGAGTGCTTTGGGAGAGTCTTTTACAGTAGAGAAAATCAAAGCCAAACTTAAAGCTATACCTCCTAATAGCACACTTCGCCGAGCTACTTTCGATGAGAGTATACCTATTTTTGGTAATAGTGTATTTGGGACAGGGGAGGAAATAACTTCAGAAGATTTAGAAGTTGATGACTTCTGTTCCAATTCCGATGTTACAGGTTTAGGCTGAACAGGAGAAGCAGAGAGAGATCTTAGCTCCTCCTCAAACTGGTGGATTCGTTGCTTAACTTTATTAATATCTTCTGTCCACCTAAGCTCAAGTCGTGGGTCTATTTCAATGCGTAGTTTATCTTCTAGCCTTTTTAGCAGCTTATAATCTTTGTCTAGGTGTTCTTTAATGTCTTCACGACGAACCACTGCTTAACTTCTCCGCAACTTAGTTACTAATCTTTGAGTCTTTGTTGATAATACTCTTGTATTGACATAGAATTTCCCTGTTCCTTATTCAGTAAAATTTACAGGCTCTAACTTAAACTCAGTGATAGGTCTGCTGTCTAAAAGTTTGGCAATTTCCATCATGTCAGAAGTTTGCTCTTTGAGAAGCGATATGATCTTATTCCTATAAGAACGAAAGCTATGCAATCAATAGGGTTTCAAAGACTACGCTATGTCATTTGTATTACTTACCATGACAAACATTTAAAGATTTGGCAAGTAAAAATTCAAATAACTGACAAATATTTTTAAAAGATGGAAAACAGTTCCACTAGCCTGATCAAGATCATCATTAGTAGTTAGAATATCTTCCTGAGCATCTCTAATCACCGCTGATATCTGCAAATTAAGCATTTAAATGATTAATTAGGCAGATAAACTTAGGTATTATCAAGGATTTGAGTAACCCAAAACTGTCTGTTTATCGAGTTTCTAGCTTGTAAATTATAATTATTGAAAATATATAATAATATCGTTCGTCGGTTCTAATAAATAATATTTTATTTATATATAGTAATTCTCATAACCGTGAGGTACATATTTTTACTGCCTCCTGCCCTCTGCCTCAAAACGATTAGCTTTGTACTTAATAAACGTGAGAACCGCTATATTTTTTTGATTCGATTAAATTTAGAGATTCAAATCAGAAAAAAATATTATATTGTTAGATGTTGCTTACTTTTAATGCATAACCTCAATCAAATTGTTATCAGCCAACGATCGCTTGCCAAAACCAAGTAACGGTAAAAAAGGCAATAGTGGCAAATCCCAGAACAATCAGGGTAAGTACTATAATCAAGCCAATAATAAACAATTTATCGCTTTGATTAGAATCAGTAACGCCAAGATGTTGTTCTAACAGCTCAATGTTTTTAACATTAGCCTTCCAGCCAACGTCAAATAGATCTCCCACTACTGGAATCGTACCCGCAAAAGAATCGATTAAAATATTGCCGACCATTTTTCCCAGGATTTCACGAGGAATGCCCATTCTGGCAGCTTCAACTACAATATATGCTGCGATGCCCCCTGTTAAGGTATCTCCCCCTCCAGGAAGTAAACCTAAAATGGGATCTAGTCCGAAGCTAATTTTGGTGCCAGGAATAGTGATCGCATTATCCAGTAAGCGACTTATCCGACGTAACTTAGAAAGTTTATTTACTTTGTGGGTAGGGAGAGATGTTTTCATGAGGGAACAGCATCTAGTATTAAACAAATTATAGTTGTTTACTGATTATGTTATCCCGCTTGATGTTATCCCCATTCAAGTATGAGACTGATTATATTCGGTGGGCAAGAGAAATAACTTTATTCTTAATGCAAAGATTTACTGCTGTTGCCCACCCTACGACTGTTGACTGTTGACTGTTGACTGTTGACTGATTAAGTTAAACTCCTAAGTCTTTCATTGCCAAGCGGATTTGTTCGATTCGACGGCGGTTAACTCCTAAATCTGACTCTCCTACCCGTGAAGCAGATCTAACGTGAATTACGTTCTGATCTTCAGGAAAATAAAACTCGGCATCGTCAACAAATTTAAAAATGCGACTGGTAGATTCAGTATGGATATAGTCGTCTGTCTGGTCGATAACTTTAGTGCGAGGTACTACAGACAATACTTTTAATAGCGTTTCTTTTGCCGTAGCGCGATCGCTTTGATAAGCTATAGGTTCAATGGTATGCTCCTGGTCACCATTTTGACTAACAACACAGTTAGGAGAAGAGGGACAAGAGGACAACTGACCATCATTAAGACCGATAGCTGCCCAAGCTGGATTAGCAATAGTTAAGCTGACGGATAAGGTGATAATTAGGCTGAAAAGAATTGAGATCAAACGAGACACGATCATATTAGTTCTATTGCAAAATACTCTTTTACTATAGAAGGAATTTTAACTTTTATTAAGCAAGTTCCTCGAATCTTATTGGCGATTATCAAGAATATCTTGTTTAGAATTTTAGAATAGTTATAGCATTACGTATTTAGATTAGGACACCTGCTACTTGCTACTCGCTACTTACGAACCGTTGACTTCTGTACTATACCAAGCTAACTTTGTACGGTTATACCTGGCAAAATCATAATTATCTGAAAACCCAGATGTTAGTTAATGAAATAGGCTAACATTCTATGGGAATTATTTAGAGTATGGGTTTTATGCCTAAAGGCGAAATAATTGGATTAGGAAGATCGGGAATTGCTGCTGCTAGATTACTTAATAAAGACGGCTGGCAGGTTAGCTTATTAGATTCGGCAACAGCATCACAAATAGCCTCAAGATCTAACGGAGTTCAATTACAAGCAGCACAGCGAGAATTGGAACAAGAGGGAGTTGAGGTTAAGCTAAATAGCGGCATTTTGGAGGCAGAAACACCAGATTCTATCGTTGTCAGTCCAGGGGTACCTTGGGATATTGCCCCGCTTAAAACAGCAAGACAACAGGGAATTGAAACCATTGGTGAGGTTGAACTGGCTTGGCGTTACCTGAATCATATTCCTTGGGTTGGCATCACGGGTACTAATGGTAAAACTACTACTACGGCGTTAGTTGCGGCTATCTTCCGTAGTGGGGGATTGAATGCGCCAGCCTGTGGCAATATTGGTAATGCAGCCTGTGAATTAGCCATCAAAAGTTTTGATGGGGAGAGTTTTGATTGGGTTATTGCCGAATTAAGCAGTTATCAAATTGAATCCTCGGTGGAGTTGGCACCCCGAATTGGCATTTTCACGACCTTGACTCCAGATCATCTTAGCCGACATCAAACCTTGGAGAACTACTATCAAATTAAAGCCTCAATGATTCGTCGCTGTCAGCAGAAAGTTATCAATGGCGACGATCGCTTTTTGCAAACTGCGGGCTTGGAATTGGGGACAGATGTGATCTGGACAAGTATTAAAGGTAAAAATAGTTTTCAGGATCATCGTCGTGTCGAAGTCTATGTCGAAGATGGCTGGATTGTTGCTTTTGGGGAACTAATTACCCCTGTATCTCTATTTAAGATGCCAGGAGAACATAATCTACAAAATCTTTTACTGGCCGTAGCCACGGCAAAATTAGCAGGGATCGAGAAAAAAGCGATCGCCGATGCTATTACTACTTTCTCTGGGGTAGAACATCGCTTGGAATACGTTTGCACTCATCACGGTGTCAAGTTTATCAATGATAGCAAGGCGACTAACTACGATGCGGCAGAGGTAGGATTAAATTCGGTGGAAGCACCTGTGATTCTGATTGCTGGGGGACAAGCTAAATCGGGAGATGATCATAGCTGGATCGATACGATTAAGGCAAAAGCGGCTACTGTACTTTTGATTGGGGAAGCTGCCGCTGATTTTGCTCAGAAATTTAGCGATCGCGGATTTAGCAACTATCAGATTGTAGACACTATGGAAAATGCTGTTACCCAGAGTATCTCCCTGGCACAGAAGCAACAGGCAAAAGTAGTCTTACTTTCTCCTGCCTGCGCCAGTTTTGATCAATATCTCAGTTTTGAAGCCAGAGGCGATCATTTTAAACAATTGTGTATGGCGATTAGTTATTAGTCATTGGTCATTGGTGACAAGTTAAGCAGATGTGCCGATTATCAAGAAGGACTCGGGGATAAGTCTAGAGGAAGTCGAGCGCGTTTCGGACGAGGAGATTTAACTATTCCCAAGTCTTGATTTTCGGGTGCAGTTAAATAAGTAATAAGATCGGGAGCATTGCCTTGATTTAAGGCTTGAGTAAAGTGATAAATTCCCCGAAAAACCATTTCGA
>JBCDDK010000115.1:0-22738 GCA_039180345.1 Cyanobacteria bacterium P01_G01_bin.39
ATCCAGGTGATTAAAATAGGAAACCAAAGCTGTTTGATGTTGAATTGTTCCAGAGACAAGAACCTCTGAATTTTCTTAACTCTGCTTCTTAATTGAATGGGAACTGGGAAACGACGTGCTAGTTCTTCTAATCTCACTGTTTTCAGATTTTGAAGTAAGTTAATCAGAATTAACCAGATTAAATATTGAGGACAATTAAATTGTGTCTTAAGATGCTTACTATATAATTCAGGTAGTTGGAACATACTGTTTTCAACAATTAAAGTTATTGATAACAGTTTCTCATGTTTGGAGAGGCTGTTTTCTCTATTCCCCTTCCTGATTCCTGTTCAAGCCACTTGTCGCCCCCACAGGTATTGTATTAAACATTAGTGGCACTATATATGATACCAATAACTAATTAAGGAGAGTAATTAATCTTCAATACCCTCTGTTTTACGTGACCTCTATCAACGCCGATTTAGTATGATTAAGCTAATAGCTGTTAGCTAGGGCGAAGCCCTTTATTCTACTTTCTCCATCGGCGCTATTTTGGGAATAATTTTAGTTACGTTCATGCTGAGGAATTTCACGGCTAAAGTTGCTTTTTTGCCAGTTCCCAAAACGTGAGTAATTTCCCCCATGCCAAATTCATGATGTAATACGCGATCGCCAACGCTCCAATCTATCTCCTGTCCTAAAGGCAACTTTTTGGCAGGAGTACGACGACGATAGGTCTGGGCTACATTGATATTACTGTTAATTAATTCTCCTGGCAGTTCCATCAAAAACTGGGAAGATACCGCAGGTTCTCTGGTCCCCCAAAGACGACGCTCTCTGGTATAGGTAATAAACAACTGCTCTTGAGCGCGAGTAACCCCTACATAGCACAGACGACGTTCTTCTTCTACTTCTAGGGGATCATTTAAGGTTCGATTGTGGGGTAATAGACCCTGTTCCATCCCGACCAGGAATACCACAGGAAACTCCAAACCTTTGGCTGAATGGAGGGTCATCAGGGAGACTTTTTGTTGTTCCTCATCTAAGCCATCTAAATCGGAGGATAGGGAAGCACTAGCCAGAAAAGCTTCTAAACTGGTTTCTTCGTTATCTTCCTGAAACTGCCGCACCGCATTATAAAGCTCGTAAATATTAGCAATACGGTTATCGGCTTCATCTGTACCCTGCTGCTGTAGTTCCTTGACGTAGCCTGACTGCTCAATAATATGGTTCAGAACCTCTCCTGCGGTCAAATGTTCTAACTGGTCTTTAGTGCCTTGGATCATCTGAGCAAACTGATTGATAGCTTTTGCGGCCCTGCCCCCCATGGTATTAACCGAAGTCTCGTCATTAACAATTTCCCAGAGGGGAATACCCATCTGTTGTGAGGCATCCATCAGTCGATTCATGGTCGTTTTACCGATGCCACGACGGGGAGTATTGATAATTCGCAACAGGCTAACGGTATCTTCAGGATTAACGATAATCCGTAAATAAGCGATCGCATCTTTAATTTCTTTACGATCATAGAACTTTAAACCACCGACAATGTTGTAGGGAATATTATTGTGTAGCAACAAGTCTTCAAAAGGGCGAGATTGAGCATTGGTGCGATACAAGATGGCAAAGTCACCCCAGTCTATTTCGGGATTATTCTGATTGATTTGCTTCATTTGCTCAACGACAAACCGCGCCTCTTCTTGTTCCTCATCTGCTTTGTGTAGATAAATCTGTTCCCCCGCCCCCCTTGTCGGCTTAAGAACTTTATCAATGCGTTGACTATTGTGAGCAATCAGATGATTTGCCGCTTGAATAATATTCTCGCGGGAACGATAATTTTCTTCCAGCTTAATCATGGTGCGGGTATCTTCATCGGGTAAACCATCACCAAAGTCTTTTTGGAAATCCAGCAGGATCGTAAAGTCTGCCAAACGGAAAGAATAAATCGACTGATCCGCGTCTCCCACCACAAAAAGCGATCGCCTATTCCAATTCCACTCGCTTTTGCGCGTCTCCCCATTAGTAGCTAACAAGCGAATCAAATCATATTGAATCCGATTAGTATCTTGATACTCATCAACTAAAATGTGCTGAAATTGCGTATGCCAATAGCCGAGAATTGATTCATTTTGCTGGAATAATCTCACAGGAATCCAAATCAAATCATCAAAATCCAAAGCATTATTAGCCGCAAGTCGCGATTGATACTCATTGTAAATCTCGGCAATCACCCGACCACGATAACCAGGTTCTTGTTTGGCAAAGTCGTCAGGGGTCAAGCCCTGATTTTTAGCATTACTGACGGTGTAGCGAATCTTACGCGGGTCAAACTTTTTGTTATCTAAATTTAATTCTTTGGTCACAATGTTCTTAAACAAACTCTGAACATCCGACTCATCAAAGATGGAAAAATTACGCTTCCAGGTGCGTCCCCGTTCATCTTGATACTTATTAAGATCAAAACGCAGCAGCTTGGCGAAAAGACTATGGAAAGTCCCAATCCACAGCTTTTTGGTAGTTCTTTTATAGACCCTAGACTTCAAAGCCTTTTGTTCGTATTCAGGTAAAAACTCCAACCGTTGACCATGTTGCTCTAACGCCAATTCTGTCGCAAAAATATACTCAATCCTTTCCCGCATCTCTCGTGCCGCCTTATTGGTAAAGGTAACAGCTAGAATATGCTCGGGATCTGCCTGACGATTGCGAATCAAGTTAGCAATACGGTAGGTTAAGGCTCTAGTTTTACCCGATCCTGCCCCTGCAACCACCAACATCGGACCACAGTAATGCTCTACAGCAAGGCGTTGTGAAGGGTTGAGATGGCTCAGAAAATCAGTAGTCATGCGGTGCAACGGTAGGGATAAAATAGTTGATTACTCGTTGTTATGTTACCAATTTTCGTAGAGGAGATACCATATCTAAGGAATGAGGAATGAGGAGCGAGGAGCGAGGAGCGAGTAATGAGGATAAGCGCCTTTGTCTTAAAACTATTGGTTGCAAACTAGATGCGGTTTGGCTATCTGTCTCAACTAAAAAGTAAACCTTTACATTTGAAATATTTTTTTAGTTATCAAAATTTGCTTGCTGTTTAAGATCAATTATTTAATCTTTTAGGGTAAATTCTAAAACTAATATGTGGTCGGGTACGCTCAAAGATATATTTGATAAATCTGTCCAGGTTTTCGAGGGAGATAGTTCTGCTGCGGGGTTGCTTTCGTTGTACAAAAGATACTTATTAGCTTTTTCGATAGTTGTTCCATCGAGTTGAAAATCAATCATGCGATCACGATTAATCAGATCTTGTTCTGTTTGGTCATCGTAGACATAAACTTCTTGCCAAACAAGTAGATAAAAAGTGCCGTCGCTCTTTTGCAGCAATAGATGTTTGATATCAGTATCATCGCCTTCAAAGGTAAATTTAAGAGAACTAGGCTCAAAATCAGGGTATTGCCAAGATTGTGTATTCTTATTCCAATTTGCCTCTTTTAACAGAGAAATCATATTTTTAATGGCATAATAAGCAGGTGTTGGCTGAAGATTGGTATCGATTATCCCAAAGGATGTTTCAGGTCTAGTTGCACTGAGTAATTTATACAGAAAAGTTTTTTCAATCTGACCTTGTAGATAGTAGTTAGCATAAATTCGTGGTAAGTATTTAGCTTTGGCTCGGCGCGTTACTGATTCTTTGTTATATCCTGTTTCAGTAATCCAGAGTTTCTTGCCAGGACATACTTGCTGAACTTTTGAGACTACTTCATCCATCGATCTCACATTCTCTTTTCCACCCGATCCTGACTCTTGAGATGGTTTACCCCATGAGCCTGGATAGGAATGATCGTTTCCCCTATCACAAATGCCACTGAGGTCTCCTAACTGTTCGAGATTGTCTAAATGTGCCATAGGTCCCATAACTACGGGGAGATGACTTAGCTCTCGATCCGCTTTCACTTCCTCATATAATTTTTGTTGAAATTGATGATAACTTTTCGACCAACTTTCTTCTGACCAATTGGGATCGCAGCCTTCAGTTTCGGCGCAGGAATTAAAGTATGGATTATCATATTCATTAGTACCAATTATGCCAGTGATCATTTCTCCCCAAGATTTAATGACATCTAGTTGGGTAGAAACGCTAGCCGAATTTAATGGTTCTCCCCAAATCCGACCAGTTTCTGCCAGCATACGAATGCCATAATCTTCATAAAGATCGCTTCTTTTGCGCCAAGATTCAGAATAGGGAATGTCTCTGATGTAGCGAATTCCCAATTCAGCTAACAAAGTTTTCACCTCTGGATAACGATCACAAAGACGACCTGGACAAAATCCAAATTTGGTATTGATTCCTAGGGACTCAACAAAATTATCGGCTGATTTGGCTCGAATTTGATGATTTCCGATAGAAGAACTAACAGCTATGTTATGACTGATTATTGAACCTGCTGCTGTAAGCAACAATATTAAGACCAAAGCTACAATCTTTTTAATCTTCATTTGAAATTAGAACTCAATAATTTGCTTTAGCGAAGACGATTCGAGGAATTTTGTAGTTTGCTCTCAAATGAGTAATAATTATGGGCTGACATTCCTATGCCGATAAACCCCCACAAAATCATTGCCATCGTTCCATCTGTTATAACTTTGAAGAATATTTGAGATACAAGACCTATAATTACTGCATAGAATGCATGCAGCGCAAGGTCACTATTTTTCAGGCAAGTTTGTCGAATCTGAAAAATCAGTATCACCATACTTAATACATAAGGTAATCCTCCTATCCAGCCCAAGGCAAATAAAATTAATAAAATACCATTGTCACCAATTACAAAATCTTTTTTCGCGTCTACATTTGGTGTTACAGGGTTATTGATTCCTAGACCAACAAATTGAACCAATGCATGGTCTATTAATTTATTGAAGCCCTCTAATCTTACTTGATAACTACGATCCCCATCGGTATTGCTTAGGGATGCTGTGCGATCGCTGATAGCTGTAGAAAATGGTTCTATGGTAGTAACGGGTAAGATAATCAATGCAGTTACCAACATCCCAATCACCATCCGAATTTGCATATTGTATTTGAGGGAGCGGAAAAAAACTAATGTGCTTACTATCCAGCTCAACCAAGCCGAACGTGCCAGAGAAAGTAACAATGATAAATAACCAAATCCACCTGCCAGTAATTGCTGATTTCCCTGAATACAAAATAGCAGAATCAAACCTGCCGTCATTGTGGCAGCAAAACCTTGGGGAGAGATCATCGAGCTAAATACTCTAATCCCAAAAGGTTCAGGAATACCAAAGCTCGATGAATTCCCGCTAGAGCCTCCATTCATTAGTTCTACAAGGAAGAAGCAATCCCATGGAGGTGCGAACACATATTGGACAATGCCATAAAATCCCATGAATAGTACCCCCCAAAGAAAGGTGCGCTGGATATTTTGACGATAGTCGGGATAATCTTGCCAATGTACAGATATATGAAAGCCAAAGCAAATAGGAACTAACCAGGAGAGAAAAATTACTATCACTTGGTCGGAAAATCCAATATCGATCAAGGATAGAAGATAACCATATAGGCAACAAGCGGCAGCAACAACAAAAGGCAAGCCACCTTGTTTATGAGCTTTGGGAAAATGTTTTAATAGGGTCACGATGGAAAGTGAGGTGACTAAAGCTGGTGTGAGAAACCAGGGACCAGGGGTTATATAACCACAGCGAAAATCGATAATACGGCGAACTAAAGGACCGACTAACCACATCCACCAGGTGAAACTACAATAAAATAAAGGATAGCGGCGGTAGAGCAACCAAGCCAATGCTAGAGAACCCAAAGGAAACGTAATAACGGCAACTATTCCCCCTACTAATAAACTAAGAAGAACTGCTGTAGCGAAACTAAATATCGCTTTCCAAGCTTTGATCGGCGTGAGTTCAAAGAGAAAATTACTACCAGAAATATTACTGGGAAGTTTTTGTTGGTAACTCACCGCATTATCTCCTTGCTCAAGATACTTGATTCGGATTTCAAACGATTGCTTTCCTGCCAAGTCAACCAGCCTTGTCTACGACCTCCCATTGAAAGTAGCCATTTTCTTGGGGCTAATTTACCTTCTGTAGGTAAAAATCTCAGTAGTTGAACTATTCCATAAGCTTCTCTTGTACCAACAAGAATTGACCACAAAGCAAACATAATCCTTTGTGGAGCTGAAAAGTGTTCTACTATCGCTAAAGTTTGATTGTGTACGTTATTGGAGTAGGCAACAGAATTGAATTGCTGGCGCCGATCTTCGTCAAAGCGCTGCGCTAAATAGTGATCGACCATAATCTGAGGATCATAAATCAATTTCCAACCAGTGCGTTTGAGACTCAAGCAAAAAGCTACTTCAAAATGTACCTGGGCTCCAGTACCTTTCATCCGTCGATCAAAACGCATATCAGCGATCGCTTCATGACGATAGCTCATATTAACTCCTTTGAGAATATCAACTTCGCGGGCTGCCCCTACTCCTAAATGATGATAAGGAATCATTCTGCCAAACCAACGTAGCTTTCCTACAACTGGTTTTTCCCCTTCTACTAAGCGATTTTCTTGATACATGCGATCACGACCACCTACTCCTCCTAGTCGATCATCAGCCAAGAAATGAGTCTCAATTTTAGCCAACCAATCGCTATGAGGTATGGCATCATCATCAATAAAGCTAACGATATCTCCCCTAGCAGCATCTAGACCAACATTCATGGCGGCGACTACTCCTGTAACTTTGACCGTTAAGGTCTTCAAAGGTAGAGATTCTGAATCAAAACTCTCCAAAAATTCCCACGTTGAGCTATCAGTATCTCGAACAATTACTAATATTTCATCAGCAGGACGCTCCTGCTGTTTAAATCCTGTTAAGCAGCGATTTAAATCAACTGCACGGCAATAGGTAGGGATAATGACAGTTATTTTCACAATTTAGTTATATTTGAACAAATTTATATCTAAGTATCTAAGAAAAAACTTTAATCTAAAAAATGCTTCATATTAGAATAATAAATAATTTTAGTCCAACCTCTCAAAGCTCTATTCTTGATTAAATAAATAGTCATATGAACGAAATAAATTATTAAGAATAATATCAGCTTCAATGGACTTGGGTAAATATTTTTATAGCGCTGGATCCCGACATATAAACGAGCGGCTTCTATGTACATATCATATTGTGTAAGCTTACCTATCTTTTCGGAGTTGAGAGTGCTTTTACCAAAACGAGTATCAGTTGTCTTAAGCTCTGGACAGTGCATGATACGAAAACCCTGCTTGATTGCTCTTAAACACAGTAAAGCATCTTCGTAGCCAAAAAAAATGTTTTCATCCCATTTCTCAGTTTTGAAAAAAGTAGCAGGAAAAACTGCTGTATGGAGATCTACACATAAAGGATAATTGCTCTGACAAAAGTAACCTCGAAAAGAAAGTTTTGTAGGGATACCTCCTGTTAAAAAAGTTTTCTCTCTTATTCCAGGAGGAAGATTTTGGTATCTAGCTAAAGCATTTTCAATAAAGTCACGATCAATGCAAATATCATCGTCTATGAAAGCAATTAAGTCAGTCTTGGTCAAGCCATTTAATTGTTCTAGGGCGGAGTTACGATTTGCACTCACCCCAGCATGAGAACCTACGACATAGTTTGTATGAAGATATTGTTTTACTACATGGTAATTTTGCTCTTGTATCTTTGTTGATAAAGAATCGTCAGATACAATTACACAATATGGGTTGATACTTGACTGCCAAATTGCCTCCAAACATAATTTCAGAGCATTTACTGCATTAATCGTAGTGACACAGACAAATAATCGCATTTTAGTAGACTATCTCCCTGCTATCTCCAGTTTTTTTAGCTCTTTTTGCTGAAGAAATTTTTCATATAATGTCAAATTTTTTTGAGCAATGCATTCCCAGCCATGATTTTGAGCCGTCTGATAAGCATTTCGCCTGATCCGATCTAACTCAGAGCGATTAATGATTAATTCTTCTAAAGCATCTTCTATAGCTTGGCTGTTTCGTGGAGGAATAAAAATAGCATTATGACGGTCTGTTAAAAATTCTGCTAGACCCAAATTTGAGTTAGCGATTGGTGCCAAACCACAAGCCATTGCTTCTATTAAAGCTAGACTAAATCCTTCTGATAAACTAGGAAAAAGTTTTATATGATGAGCTTTGAGCAACTCTGGTAAAACTTGATGGTTGTAATTGGGAATAACTGTTACTTTGTGTTTAATATCTAAAGAAAAATTTGCTAAAACTTGATTTTTATTACAGCCAGTACCCACAAAACTCATTTCTACATTATCAAAACGCTTAAGAATTTTGTTCAAAGCTGAAATACTGTACTTAATTCCTTTGCGCTCAATAAAACTACCTACCTGAGCAATACGAATAGTTGAGTTAGAAGATTGAGGTGTATTTGACCAAGGTAGATCAATAAATTCTTCGGGAATACCATTAGGCACAATGGTTAACTTTTCTGGGGCAATTTTTAATTCTTTACTAGCATAATCTCGACCGCGAAAGTTTAACATCAGAGTTAAATCGGCATTTTCAATTGAATTCTTCACTTCCCAGAGATGAAAGCCCCCATGATATATGGGATACTTCCAACTCAAATTTAAATTTCCTCTTGCTGAATCTTCTAAGTTTTCTAGATGCCCGATGTGTTCTAAACCATGACTTCTAGTAATTAGAACGCAATGAGGTTGAAAACGACGGAATAGCTTTGCCCAAAACCATGCATCTCCCGTAGAAGAATCAATTACATCGATAGTTTGCTTTTGTTGGTGAACTAACAAATGGGCAGTCAGCCAATAGGGAAAAACAATTGTCTTGATAATTTCTGGCAACCGAGAGGGCAAGTTATCGAAGGAAAAATAACTAACTTGATGACCAGCTTTTTGATATTCTTGTCCCAGTTTTAAAGTAACACCAGCAGCTCCAGCATTAGGATCAAGATAGTGGTGGATAGTTAATAAAATTTTCATTGATTCTCTTAGCAATTTTTTGCTTAAATAATTAATTGCTCTTTTAAGTTTTATTCGATTTAATAGCTTCAAATGCAATGTGTCGTGCGAATGGTTTAAACAATTGCACGAGCAAAGAATTTTTAAACTTTTCTACCACAAAAGTATGAGGATGAAGCTTGGGAAGTAACAGGAAAACATGATGCCAACCAACCATATTTTGCACTTGGAAGCCAGACAAATGAAACATTCGCTTAACCCGCCAATACAAAAAAAAGTGTTCAATAGGTTGAACCCCTGCACCACTATTAAATGGTTTCTTGAAAATCCAGCATTTTAGCCAGTACAATACCATGGCATTCGAGTAATTTTCTGTTGTTAGCACTAACTTTCCTTGTGGCTTTAATACTCTTTTAAATTCATTTAGTGCTAGCTGGGGTTCAGGAACATGCTCTAAGCATTCACAAGATAGTAATAAATCAAAGGAGTTATCTGCAAATGGTAAACTTTGAGCATCCGCAACCCTGAAATTAACACTTTTGTTCTGAGCAGTTGACTTTTTTTTCGCTATTTCTATAGCATGAGGAGAAAAGTCAACAGCGGTTACATTAGCATCAAAATTTACTAAATGAAGTGCAAAGTCTCCAACTCCACATCCAACTTCTAAAATATTAAGATTTTCTAGAGGGGGTGATAAATTAAGAGCAGTTTTATGCCATGATGATAGATTGATCTCAATTGGATTTTCCTCACCATGAACTGACTCATGCCAGCGATCATAAGCATCATCTTGTGGAGACTGGTTTAAGTTCTGAAAATTACTCATTTTATTCAACCTCTGCATAATATTGCTATTTAAAAGTTAAACCTGCTTTTTAAAGTCGTTCTCTAAAGTTTGAATCCTCCATATTCAGGATAAGAATAGGAAAAAAGATCTATATTAGTTTGCATCAAGCCAATGAGATAAATCTTTGTTAATTAACTTTTGAAGCTTTAAAATATCTTCTCTATAGATATCAATCAATCTCTGTCGAAGTTCCAGAGAAAGACTTGGCTTTGGAGAAAGATTATATTTAGAGATAGTGAGATATAAATTCTGACGTAATTTTTCCGAGAAAAAATGCTTTAAAGTAGATTTAAAGGGATTTATACCAAAAACAAAATTGTGAATTAATCTACTCTTAGGAATACCAGATACATTACTTCTATGGAGATCCTGTGGTTCATATGTATAATCCACAGATAGAAATCTAAAGATGTCTTGAATTACAGACAGGGGACTAGTATTCAAATCTTCTTGAAAACAAATTTTAATCTGACTTGGCTCGAAGACATCAAAATATCTTTTGAGATACAAGTAATAGAAACCTCGTGTGAAGTAATAGTGTTCAGGATCTTCTTGCAATATTTTGTCAAAACTACGCTCTTCTATATCATCGCGATAATCATAGCAATAGTCGGAATAAGCTCTTTCAACTGGATTTCGGAGAATGGTTATTAACTTTACATTAGGTAGAAATTGTTTAATCCGTTTAGGAGTATTCAGCTCGGAAAGATAGCAAGTAGATGCTTCTCCAATAGCTGTCTCATTTTCGACACTTTGAAATAGAGTGCAATATTCTTCAAGGCTTAAAGGTGTTGTTTCTGATTCCCCATATAGTGGTTTTTTAGCTCCAAATCGGAATTTGCTACGTCCTTGATATTCTTTTTTGCGTCTTTGATAAACTTCTGGAGCATAATATGCTGGTTCCTTATACGAACTCATATAAATTTGAGGATGTTGCCTCAAATAATTAAAAAGTGAGGTGGTTCCTGCTTTGGGTGCACCTATAATAATAAAATTTGGTAGTTTCATAAGTTTGGATTTTTTGAGTACATCCTTATATCTCTTGATAAGCTCAACTTTTTAAGTTTGTAATAAAGCAATAAGCTGGCAAGTTTTTTTGATTTGTTATTGGCGATCAAAAATTATCGGTTTTAGATTTGTCTCAGAGCTTTCCTGCGATTTTTGCTGTTTAAGTTCAATTACCTCTTGGAAAATATCTTCGAGATTGTCAACAATCATAGAAACACTAAAATTTTTTTCAGCAGTTTCTCTAGCATCGACTGCTAGTTTTTCGCGATTTCGCTCAATAGCTTCAACTGCTTGTAACATGGTCTTTTTGAGAGACTCAGCATTGTAATCATCAAAAACGAAAGAGGATGCGCTGATAAAGTCTTTTGTTCCGTTGGTTGCGCCAACTATGACTGGTAATCCGCAGCAAAGAGCTTCGGCAACTGAAGTTCCGAAGTTTTCTCCTTCGCTGGGCTGGATTAACGCATCACACTGCGCCATCAGTTCTGGTACTTTTGAGCGCTCAATAGAAGGTTGATAATCGATTAAATGCAGATATTCATAACGATCAAGAAGTTTTTTATAGCCTGCAAATTCGGTTTTAACTTGACCGACAATTTTTAGTTTAATATCTTGTCTTTCTTGTAAGATTAGCCTGTAGGCATCTAGTAGCAAATCAAATCTTTTTCTTGGTTCAATTCGACCTAACCAGAGAAAAGTTTTTTGGTTATTTTGCTGTGCCTCAGTTTGAAGTTTTTGGGGGTGGAAAATTTCAGTATCGACTGTGTACGGGAGAGCTTTAACCATTTCTGGCTGAAAATTTAATGCAGTCAAATGTTCTTTTCTTGCCCATTGACTACCACAAATAACAAGATCACTATTTTTTTTCAAATCTAAGCGACGTTGAGTATTTTTCAAGGTACAGAAAGCTTTCTTTTTGAGATATAGACCAATTCCACAAAGATCGATGACACTCTTCCTCTGCTTGCGAATAAAATACCACTCTGTATCTGTAGGATCTGGAACCCAGGTGATTGCAGGGAGCTGCTTGACTTTACATGGAGAATAACGGTCGGCAAAGAATAAGAGATCGTATTTCTTAATCTGATGATTAGCTAATATAGCTTGAGCAAGCGCTTGATCCTCAAGAGGCTTAGAAAACAAAAGTTTTAATATCGCAGAAGCTTGACCCTTCAATAAGGGTGAATTATTGATGAAAGATGTTAAAGAGCCTGCTATGGGAGATTTTAGTGGAATCTCAAAATGTTGGAAATTGCTATATTTAAGTAGCTCTTCAGGATACATATAATCCTTCTCGCCATAATAGTCAATTTCATGACCTCTTTTTAATAATTCCTCAACCATATGATAGCTTGCCACCATACTACTAACGCTATTTTTGTCTATACGACCATAGCAGGCAATTCTTAATGTTTTGTTCATAGCTTATTTATGGCTCAATCAGCAGAATATTTGTTTTTATGCTTTTAATCATTTCTTAATTGATAAGCAAATTTAAATTTAAATTTAGATAAAGTTTTTAAAATAATATTTTTCATGAATTCTCTAAAAGCTATTTTAAAATTATGAATAGCTTTAAGTATAGGATAGCTATAAAAAAGCCACCTATCTAAAATGCCTATTCTATTTTGTTTAATATCCTCAATTGCTTCAATACAGTTATTGAAAACAACCGAATCTGAAAAATATTCTTCCCAAGCTTTTCTCGCTAAATGACCTCTTTCTTCGTATTCATCAGCATAACTTTCTACTATTTCGACGAGATTTTTTAGATCTGACTGTTTGATAAACAGCGCGAAACTTTCCCAATCAGGCCCCATTGGTGGAAGCCATTTATCTGAAATAATTATCGGTGCTACTCCTAGCTTCATAACTTCAAATAGTCGAATACTTCCCCATCCAATACCTCTAGGACATAAAACAAACTTAGAATGTTTAATTACATCAACATAAGTTTTTTGTGTCTGTTCAACATTTGCCTGACCAGGATTCCAGTGATTGTAGTTATTAGTACAGTGTACTAAAATATCGCTTCGCTGGAATTTTAGTCTAAATAGGCGTTTTCGAACCCAAGAAGTTGAAGCACCAACAAAAGAAAACAAATATTTTTTATCTAGCTTAATGTCTTGATCAAAATCGACAAATTGATTGCGATTAGGATTTCCTTGATAAAGACTATATATATAAGGACATCCTCGAATAAGGCGTTTGTGCAAAAACCAGAAAGATTTATTTCCACTTGTATATAAACCCGCAAGAACAAACAGGGGATTGGCTACCGTGCTAATCGCATAACACTTATCTAAATACTCATCTAAAAATCTGTTTAAAGAAGAATCTCTCAAATGTGCATATGTGATTAAGATAATATCAGCTTCCTTTGGATCCTCTATAATAGTATGAATTTTTGGTTTAGCAATCGAAGCTAATTCTCGAAGATATTTAGTCTTTTTTAGATCATAAATATCAGGCACTATGTATATTTTCATATAATTAATTTGCTATTTAAACTAAAAAAACAGGTAATCTATTTGTTTATATATTCTGATTTATGTTGCATTTGATGATATTTCCAAAGTGCGCCTTGTTGTGCTAACAGCTCTTGATAATTTCCCTGCTCTGCAATACTTCCTTGCTCAAGTACCACCACTTTATCTGCCTTGGCAATAGTAGATAAACGATGAGCGATCGCAATTACGGTTCTTCCCTGAGATAGTCTTTCAATTGATTCCTGAATTAAATGTTCGGTTACAGAATCTAAGGCACTGGTAGCCTCATCTAAAATCAAAATATCAGGGTTGCGTAACAAGGCTCTAGCGATCGCAATGCGTTGTCTTTGTCCTCCTGATAATCTGACTCCGCGGTCTCCTAGTACTGTATCTAACCCTTCAGGTAATTCTTGGATGAATTCGAAGGCGTGAGCCTGTTTAGCTGCTAGCAAAATGTCTTTTTCCTCAATTTCTGACCTACCATAGGCGAGATTGTCTCTGACCGAAGCATTAAAAATAAAGGTATCTTGGCTAACAATTGCCATCTCTTTTCTTACTGTAGTAATGTCAAAGTCGGATAATTTTTGACCATCAAATAAAATTGAGCCTGCTGTAGGATCATAAAAACGAGGAATTAGATCAGCTAAAGTAGTTTTCCCTGCTCCCGATGCACCTACCAAAGCTGTAACTCTACCTTTTTCAATGTTGAGTTTAATATTTTTCAACACCAAATTATTTGGCTCGTAACCAAAATCTACCAGCGAGAACTTAATTCCCTGCTGGAGTCCTGAAAATTTCAAGCTGCCATTTTTTAGGTAAGGTTTGTCATCGCTTCTTAGGAGTTGTCGAATATTATCTATAGAACCTTGAAAACGGCTGAGATTTTCTCTCATCGCGTTTACTTGACCTACCAAGGGCATCATCCGAAACAAGACGAACATAAATGCCAGCAAAGAGGAAACCTGTAGGGTTCCCTCAGAAATCATAAAGTGAAAGGCGATCACCACCATCACAATTAAGATATTACTTGCCACTGCATCTGCTATGGGATACACCAGCGAAGAAATAGAAGCGACTCTCTCTTCAGTTTTGACTATCCCATTACTAGTTTTGTAAAATCTTCTACGCTCAAAATCTTCGGTTGCAGAAGCTTTGACAGTACGAATACCGTTAACAAATTGAATAGCAGTGGAAGCAAACTGGGCATTAGCTTTAGGTACGGCAAAACTTGCTTCGCGAACGCGACGGATTAACGATGACAATCCTACTGATAAAAGACCATATAAAGTAATTGCCCCCAAAGAAAGTTGCCAAGAAAGGCAAAACATAGCGACTATATAAGCTAGTAATGTAGATCCTCGGGTGATCAGGTTGGCAAATACATCAAATGCTTGTTTGACTTGATTAATTTCATTGGTCAGAGTGTTAAAAATATCTCCCGAACGGCTGGTAGTGTAGTATTTTAAACTTAAACTTTGCAGTTGTTCAAATAACCGCTTACGGAGGCGATCGCATAAATTAGCTTGAGCTAATCTAGAGTAGTACTGTCCTGAATAAGTCAAAAGCGCCCGCAACCAAATAATGATGATAATCAAGGCTGATAAACGATAGATACGGCCTGTGGCTGATGCGGTGGTAGCTAATAAAGTTGTGTCAAACCATTCAATCCCAGTTGCTAAAGGAGGATTTTCGGGATCAGTTAAAACCTGAAGAAAAGAGGCAATTAAACCAACAGTAGTGCCTTCAAGAATAGATGCCAGTAAAGTTAAAATTAGGGCAGCGATCGCTATAGAGCGAAAATGTTTGAATTCTCGAAAAATAAGATAATTATCCTGCCAAAATCTATTTTTTTTGATGAAGCCACCCATAGAAATAAAAATCTTATATAGAACTGATATTGTAAAATTTAGTCAAATTTGATCTTTTACCTGAGCAAATAAATTTAGTTTGTAAGTGCCAATCTATAATCTCGAATAGCCTATTCCAAAGCTTTCTAACCATAATTTAGATAAGGTCTTGAGCTTGGACATGTGTCTACCCTCCCAGGGATTTTGCCAAGCTAAACGGCTCAATTTCCAAAGATTATGCTCTTTGCCCAATTTGTATTGCAGCCATTGATAAGGCCAGCGATCACCTACACTAACTTTGCAATCTAAATTATGTTGATTCAAGACGTGATTGACCTGATCTACTCTCAGGCGATCGTGTTCAATAGCCCGTTGCCATTGATTATGCTCATTACTCCAGTTATTGGCATCATGCTGGCGAAACTGGGATAAAACCAAATCGATACCCACCACCTCTCCAAAAAAGGGTGCTAGATCTGCCAAATAGGCATCTGCACAAAGTCGATATTCTTGAGGGGGGATCTCCATTACTGTGGTTAGAAACTGACGGTTAAAGCTCAATGCAGTAGAAGGCGGAAAAGGCCACCAGCCACCAGTTTTACTCATTAAGGGTTCAATATTTCCCACAATTGGTTTGTAAGGAGGCCAGGGTTTTCCCTGGGGTACAGCAGTTGCGTCAATATTTTGAACTTTGTGATAAACTACCGCAGCTTGGGGATAATGATTAAAAGCGGCAACTACCTGCTCTATCTTCGATGATAACCACAGATCATCGGCATCCAATAAACAAATAATTTCTCCTTTACTTGCAGCAAATCCTGCATTGATTGCTGAAGCTTGTCCACCATTGTCTTTAAAAATAGCAGTAATCCTATTAGTATAACTCTCAATTGTTTGCCGAGAATTATCCCTAGAACCATCATCTACTACGATGATTTCAGTATTCAAATAAGTCTGATTTAAGGCGCTATCAATAGCTATGGGCAAATAGCGATCACAATTGTAATTGCTAATTAAAACGCTGACCAAAGGAGAAGAATTCATTAATAAAATTATTTGGGTTTAAATAGCATTTAAAATATCAAACTAACAAGAGAAAGTATTAAAGCCAGAGCAGCTAAAGCACAGGTAGTCAAAAGATATTGTTGATTTTTTTTAGCCTGCTTATTAAGATTATGAACGTAGGATAACTGACCTTCTATTAAAGTTTGAATTCGATTTATTTCTACTTTATGTTGTTTTGATTCTTTCGAGAGCTGCTTAATATCTGTGACTATAGGCTCAACGGTCGACTTAAAATTGCTATTTTGGGTAGATAAATTACCATTTTCATGCGCTAATTTATCAAAATATGTTTTAATTGTTGCTTCTGTTTGTTCTACTTTATCTAGTTTTTGCTCTACTCGTTGAACATAATCTTTGACTTCCTGTCTAACTTGACTAATTTCTTGTATCATTTCCGTTGGTAACTCTTCGGGTGATATAATCCGATCTTGTTGATACACAGAGCGAATTTGATTAATAATGTCGTTTGCCTTAACTGTTTTGGGAATATAACTTTTTGCCCCAGCATTTATTGCATCCTGACGAAAATATTCTCCCTCACTGCCGCTAAGAATAATAACTTTGGTTTCAGGAAAGTCTCGCGTGATTTTTTCGGTTGCTACTAAACCGTTCATCACGGGCATATTAATATCAATTAAGGCGATATCTGGGCGTAAAATATCGACTTTCTCTAGAGCCATTTCGCCGTTACATGCTCGCCCGACTATTTGTAAATCTGGTTGAGATTCTAAGGAAGTTTGTAGGATCTCACAAAGGAGATCTTGGTCATCTGCTAGGAGGATACGAATCATTTAGTTTCAATAAAGATAAGGTTATATTAAGTATTTTGATTTGCTTAAATTTAGAATATATAGCAACTTAGAATTGGAGAAATAGCCTCAATTTCAATTAGCATTGGCAGGAGGAAGTTCTTTGAGCATTGATTCCCACTGTGGTTGATATATGGCACGTAACTTAGCTTCGCTTTCTTCACCACCATCAGCTACAATTCCCACCACATTAATTTGATTCAACAAAGCCTGAGCTTCTGATAACTTAGACTTAGTAATCTGGTTTAGTCTTTCAACTAAAACTACTCCTTGAGCATATTGGGCAGTTTGCAGCATATCAACCTGACCCAAAACTGAGGGTGAACTCAATAGCACTAAATCATAGTTGCGTTCAAAAACATACATCAGTTCTTTGAGACGAGAACTACTTAGTAATTTGAGGGGGTCGTCAACACTAGACCCTGCTGTAAATACGTCTATTGATTCATTGAGTAATTCAACTGGCTGAATCTGAGCATCGGTAACTTCTGCCGTTAAAAGATTTGACAGCCCTGGCTCATTATTGATGTTTAATTTTTGATGAAGATTGGGACAACGAAAGTTAGTATCTATCACCAACACCTTTTTGTGGGCGCGGGCGGCACTATAAGCTAAACCTAATAATAAGGTTAAACTGTCTACCTCTGGTTCAATCGAACTAATCAATAGTGATTGGCTCTGCTCTAAAGCACTAAGCTGTTTGATATTTTGATAAATTAAATCTAGGGATTCTCGTAAGGGTTTCAGGTAAATTGCCTGTTCCACACAGAGATCTCGGTCCTGATTTTGGTTTAGCAGTAGTTTAGATTTTTCTGGGTTAATACTATCCGCAGGTAAATCGGGTATTACACCTAACAAAGTTTGAGCAGATTCTTGTTCTAATTGTTGAGAATTGTGGACCACATCATCTAAAACTTCTCGACCAAATGCGGCGCCAATCCCTAAAAAAGAGCCGACTACTACCCCTGCTAATAAGGTTTTTAGTTTGCTGGGAGTTTCGTCTTCTCCTATAATTGGAGGCTCTACCACTTGCCACTTTAAACCACCACGGTCTATTTCAATACTGAGTTTTTGTCGAGCTGATAGTAATTGCTGTACTGTAGTGCGTTTGACATCTACTTCAGTCTTGAGACGATTATATTGAGCAATGAGGCTTGGAAAACGGTCGATTTCTGCCTGTAGCTCTTGTTGTGCTGATGATAAACTTTCTTTTTGAGCTTCTAGGGAATCTAATTTAGTTTCTAACATTGCTAATTCACTAGCAGACTCTAGCTCACTATCGCCTAATTGTCCTTCTTTTAGGAGATTAGCCTCAGATAAACCCAAATTTTCGGGAACAGTACCCAAAATGTTTCGAGCTTCTGCTTTGAGCATCGAGCGCTCTTGTTGTAATTGCTCCGTCAGGCTTTGCACCATCGGATCATTAGATTTAAAGCGAGATTGTCTGGCATTGAGAGCTAGTTCCGTTTTTTGCATCTCCTCTAACAATCTGGTGTATCGAGGTGACTGACTAAGTTGAGATGCAATTAGAGCCTGTTTGGGGGTGCGTTCTAGCTGATTTTGCCTCGAATTAATCTGTGCTAAGGTGTTTTGATACTCAACCTTAACCTGACGTTGCTGAGCTTGAATATTTTTGAGATCTTCTGTGGCACTGGCAGCTCTTTGTTCAGGGTCAATTAAGTTGTGGGTTTTGCGAAAATTTTCTAAAGCGTTTTCTGCTTTGGTTACTCGACTGTTGGCAATAGGAAGTTGAGCATTAATAAAGGATAAGCCCTTACTCAGTCTAGCTTGCTGCTGTTCAAGGGTATAGTTTTGGTAGACTTGAATTAAGGTTTCTAATACCCTTTTCGACTTGAGTGGATCATCATCAATATAGGTTGCCTCAAAAATAGTGGTTTTGATGCGATCATCCTCGTAATCATCTCCTTGAACTTGAGAAATTTCAAAGTTGTCTTCAATCGTTTCTAATTCTAGATTAGGATATTCAGGCTTCAGCGCTTGGCGAGTTTTTTCTAATAGCTGAGAACTTCGCATAACTTCCAGTTGAGTTGCATGATTCTCAATTTCAACGTTGAGATCTTCATAAACATTTTGTCCTGAATTCCCTCCTTTACTGCGATAAACTGACTCAATTAATAGTTGAAAGGAGCTTTCATACTCTGGAACTTGATTCAAGGCTCTGACTGTTGCCAGAGACAAGGCTATGCCTAAAACACCTAAAAACCAATAACGTCGACGAAGCAAAATGGAGAAAAGCTTACCGTAGCCTAAGTCATTTTCTAACTCTAGCTCAGATGTTTGACGTTCATTTGTTATTGCTGTCATTATCTAAAAAATCGTGATAATTGATAAGTTTGTAAATATAATTTTTTTAAATTTAACTAATATTACCGCAACGACCTCGGAGAAGGTTAGCCTGGAGCAAGATTTACTTTTATTATCTGATTTTTGCTCGATGTATTAGTAGTTTTGGTTAATAAGTTTAGTTAAGGTTAACCTGGTTTATGTTTCTAACTTGCTCCCACAACTTAGGTTCAACAAAATCGACAATAGAGTAACCGCAGGCACATTCAATTACTTTAGTTACTTTACTAAAAAAAACTATTTCCGAAAAATTAGACAGGGCATGATGCCTGATTTGAGAACTGTTCCAGTTAATTTTTTCCGCTTTCAAAATTGCTTGTTTTAGCTCTTCAGCGGTTTGAGAGTTAAAGAATATCCCAGTTTTTCCTGATACTTGAGTGTCCAATACTCCTCCTGCACCGTAGGAAACTACTGGAGTACCACTGGCATTGGCTTCTACAGGAACCAAACCATAATCTTCCAAAGCAGCCACCACAACCGTCCTGGCTTTTGCCATTAATTCTTGTCTACGATGGTCGCTAACATAGCCGAGAAATTTAATATTATCCTTTGCCTGAGACTCTAATTTTGCTCTCTCTGGTCCGTCTCCAATAATGGACAGTGGCAACTGTAATTGATTAAAAGCCTCGATGATTACTGATACCTTTTTATAACCAAATAAACGACATGCCACTAAATAGAAATCATCTTTGTGATCTGAATAATAAAATTTACTACTATCAATCGGGTAGTTGATCATAACTGAGTCTCTACCGTAATATTGCTTAATTCTTTTAGAAACGGTAGTAGAGTTTGCAATGTATAAATCTGGTTCCGAAGCATATTTGACATCTACTTTTCTCATCTGAGCGAATATTTTCTCAATTAGAAAAGAATACTTCTTGTAATTTGAATATTGATGTAAATAGGTCTTGGTATCCCACAAAAATCGAGTTACATTGTGGCAAAAACAAATATGCTTTGCTTGAGGATTGGTTTGAACTCCTTTGGCAAAACTACTCGTACTGCTAATAACTAGATCGTAATCGGTTAAATCTAGAGTCCTAAATAGTGGATAGTATAAAGGAGCAAACAAACGAAAATATTGCGTTGCTCCTGGTAAATACTGTAATGCAGTAGTATTAACTGGGCGATCGCCTAGATCAATTGTATTGTCTCGACTGTATACAGAAGTAAAAATATCGGCTTGAGGAAAATAGCTACATAGCAGCTCAAATACTCTCTCCGCTCCACCTTTTTGTGTCAGATAATCATGTACTAACGCGATTTTCATATTGTATTTTCTTATTTAAACATAGTTGAAAACACTGAGACTTCGAGCGCACTATTGAAAATAAGCGTGTAAAAGAGTCTTTTTTAAGCTTCTTCTAAGTAATAATACCAACAGAACTTTGTGAAAATATCGTAAATTTAATACAGAATCGACAAGAAAATTGGTGAAAAAAAATGCAAAATTTAGGGTTTGATGACTTGTAATGTTTTGAAATGGTTGATTTTGAAGCTAGAAAAGAGGAATTTATTATGGTTCAGTAAATTTACGAGGTAATGATAGTTGAAAACTTTACAATTGGGTATGGGCTGGTTTCCTGAGCAGTCAGGGGGACTTAATCGTTATTATTATGGAGCTAGTCACCATCTACCAGAAGTTGGGGTGAATTTGCTGGGTTTGGTTACTGGTTCTGAGCAGGTAGCCCTGACCACTCAACAATCGATTCAGGCTTTTGCAGCTACAGAAAGTAACCTATTGAGTCGTTGGCAGGGGGTTAGGCAGTCAGTAAAACAACTCAAATTAGCCGAATATGATCTGGCAGTGGCACATTTTGCTATTTATGCTTTTCCTGTTCTCAATCAGCTTAATGATCTTCCCTTAGTGTTTCACTTCCATGGTCCTTGGGCATTAGAAAGCGATGCGGAAAATCAAAAACCCCTGGAAGTTTGGCTAAAAAAGAGTCTAGAGAAAGTTGTCTACCATCGAGTCAATAGTTTTATTGTTCTGTCTCAAGCTTTTAAAGAACTGCTTCATCAACAATATGGGGTTCGATTGAGTAAAATCCACGTTGTACCTGGAGGAGTGGATCTCGAACAGTTTGAGATTTCTAGTTCTCAAAGCCAAGCCAGGGCTAAACTCGGCTGGGAACAGGATCGAACAATTCTCTTTTGTGTCCGTAGATTAGCCAAGCGAATGGGGTTAGAAAATTTAGTACAGGCGATCGCAATAGTTAAGACTCAATATCCAGATATACTGTTATGTATTGCTGGCAAGGGTGCATTAGCTCCTGCATTGGAGACACAGATTGCTGAATTAAATCTAACCGAACAGGTTCGCTTATTAGGCTATTTACCAGATGAACAATTACCCATCGCTTATCGAGCAGCAAATTTTTCGGTGGTACCAACTGTTTCTTTTGAAGGGTTTGGCTTGATTATCATAGAATCTCTGGCAACAGGGACACCCGTATTGGGAACACCTGTAGGGGGAATTCCTGAAATATTGCAGCCATTTTGTCCTGACCTTTTATTTGAAGATGCTTCGGTCAATAAATTAGCTCAGGGTATTATCGAAGTGTTAGCTCACAAAAGACAGTTACCCAGTAGCGAAGCTTGCCAAACCTATGTTAAAAACAATTATGCTTGGTCGGTAATTGCCCCACAAATTAAATCGGTTTATCAACAGACAATTAATGATGTTTAATTATTAGTTGAATACCCACTACCCATCCATTTTGCGACATGCTGCGTAACATCAGTTACTTACAGATTTTTATCCAATCAACTTGAAGATTAAATGATCCATCTTGACCGTCATTGACAATCAAACCAATTGAATTTGTATAACCTGGCTCAAACCTATCTGCGTTTACAGGTTCGCCAAAAATAGTCGGAATTAATTCCTCGAAAGAGACAGAAACATTTTGCCAATTTTTATCTTTATCGAAAGGAATTTCAGCACGATGAACAACGCTTCCTTGTCGATTATCTGGGAATATCAGGCGAAATTCTCTGCCATCTGATTTTGCACGTAGTAAAACACGGTTATATCCAACAAGACTTTGGGGGTTTAATCTGATTAGAACAGATGAAAACCCTCCCCCGTTTGTGTTGGTCACGCCAGAAAATACAAGAGTCCCATTGTCTAAAACAGAGCTACCTCTTGAGCGCCCACCCATGACATTATCATTAACCGTACGCCCTGTGGGGGCGACAAGCAAGTTATAAGGTAGACTGGACAAGGCAAACAGCCCTCATACCTTTGAGGTAACAAGGTAATTTGTGAGCCGAAAAATGAAGTAATTCTTGAACCACATCTTGAAAAAAGATAATTGAGTCTAA
>JBCDDK010000116.1:0-22701 GCA_039180345.1 Cyanobacteria bacterium P01_G01_bin.39
CATTCTCCTCTCAAAGTCAAAAAACATGGGCGACTTTCTAAGAGTGTTTTTCGTTATGGATTAGATCATCTGCGTTCGATTGTTACTGATTTAGACTTGAAACATCATGAGTTTCTCTATTCCTTACAATTTTTGTCCTGTGCTTAGACGAATGCCTTACTGATTGCTCGCACGCACCTTAATTCAATTCAAGTGCTTGCGAGCGGCTACCTTTCGCGTTCTGGTTACAACGTAGGACTGAAACTCAGAGGAAGCATTACATTTCATTTTGGCTCTCAACATGTTAAATCAGTGTGTGAACTAATGCAGATTGACTTAAAAGTACACGACAACAGTAACGTATCAAGATGTTCAGGCAGTCTTGAAATTAATTTACCAGTAAAAAAAAGAGAACAAGCACGTCATTCTAACTATTAATATGGAAAAAAATTCTAGCAATTTGATTTTTTGTAGAGCTAAAATTCCTGACGGAAATCTAGGTGATGTTTTCCTGACTAAAATTTTAGTCAATGAATTAAGAAGTTATGGTAAGCTCATCGTCGAAGATCAAAGAGTTCCAGAGTGGTATTGTCAAGAATTAGAGCTGACTTCTGACGAGCGAGCGAGTAATTATGAAGTAAAATTTAAAAACTTGATTTTGATATCAAGTTTGAGAGCATTATTCTTATTAAATCCTAACAAGATATATCTGATTCATCAACCTGGACATTGGGCTGGAAGAAGTAGATTTCTTAATGTAGTAAAGACGATGTTATTTTTATGTTTATTGAGAATTATAGGAGTTCGCTTCTGTGTTTTGGGGATTTCCTTAGGTTTTATGCCGACACTAACGCAGTTTCTGTGGCAATGGAAATTTAAAATGAGTTACTTTTTTTCGGTTAGAGACAGTATTTCTAAAGACTACGCACATAAAATAGGAATAGACAAAGTTAGCATATTCCCTGACCTAGCTTGGCTGATAGAAAAGCCCCATTATGACAGCATTTCCCCATTGAAGGTAGATGGTGACTATGTAGTATTTAGCTTTAGAAAAGCTCCTACCGATTGGGATGAATCAACTGAATACTCTGCTGAATACAACCACAATCTTCTTGTATTATTAGACGAAATAGTTAAGTTGCTATGTAGCAACAAGTCAAAAAAGTTAGTTATTTCCTATCAAGTAGATAAAGATCGTAAATTTTGTCAAGAGATGTACGACAAGTATAAAAATATTTACAATGTCGTTTTTATTGAACGTCAGATTGATAGTAAGTGTATGTGGGATTTATATTCTCGTGCATCAATGGTCTTTAGCAATCGTTTACATGTCCTTATGTTCGCAATGGCTTGCGGTTCTCTGCCCGTCGCAATTATAAATGAGGTTAACCAACATAAAATAGCTGGAATATTTCTAGATGCAGGACTAAAAGAGTTGATTTTAGATATTGGCAAAAGTTCTTCTGGAATCGAGGATTTGATAAAGATTGCTGCTGATGCCGAGCGGATAAAAGAAAAAATTTCCTTATCCTATGAAAGTAGACAAAATTCTGGCAAGGCATTGCTTAAGCAAATTTTCAATGAGGGGTTAAACTAAGCCAAGAAAGTGATAGTGTTTCATTTGCCGATTATGGTGAGATAACTTAACAGGCTGACGTCAGGTTAAAACATTGAGCAAAAGCAGATTAAACATATTCTCTGATTGTCTTAGCAGCGTAATCAAACAAGTTAGGGGAACCCTAAATTCCCTCCTGCTCAAAGTCATAAATTCTATGTTTCATCCAAGTTTTTAAGAAAGGTTACCAACGCTCCATAGTATAAAAGCTTTAAGCTTGATTATCAATTCGCTTCGATTTGTCTGGCAACAGTTAGAGCCGAATAACTTACGCCAGCCGTTCCTTCCCCTGGATGAGTTGAGTCTCCTACTAGCCATAGATGTTTAACTGGAGTACGATTAGCAAACCCAAACGGACCAAAAGTAGTAAGACGCTGTCCCAGACCACCAACAATCCCCTGTTCTCTAGCGGTATAGTGGGCAAAAGTTCTGGGAGTAGCCGCTTCTGTATAAATCATAGTTTCGGGGATCAGCTGAAAATATTCCCCTAAGCGAGCGATCGCTTCTTCGGTATACTGTTGTTTAAGCTGGGTATAGTCTTGATCTTCTTGCCACCAGAGAGCAACATCGGTAAACGAGGAAGCAATAATTGTCGCCATTCCTTGAGGGGCGCGACCATCCCCTGGTTTACTTACGGAAACAAACAGAGAGTTGTTTTCGCCAATCACTTGATCCTGATTATAAAGAAATTGAAGATGCGGTGGACAGTTTTCAGGAATTGCCTCCCGTTTGACTCCCAAGTAAACTACAAATGCCCCTGAGGGTTGAGGTAATTTTTCTACTCGGCGTTGGTAACCGCAGAAAGATTGATTATCAGTTAGTTTAACTAGGTTTTGAGCAGTGACATTAGCCACAACCTCATCGGCCGCTTCTGTCCAATTTTCACCTGTTTTCTGGTTATGGACAGTTACTCCTGTAACTCGGTCTGACTCAGTATGAATCTGTTTTACACTATGGCGCATCAACAATTTTCCGCCATACTTTTCTAATCCTGCAACTAGACGATCGCTTAATACCTGCATACTACCTTCCAGGTGAAATAGTCCTTGAGGTGCTTGAGACATTGCCAAAGCCGTTGCTGCATATAGTAAAGCAGTCTCGTCCGCTCCTACTTGGGAGTAAAGCTTTAACTGTAGATCGAGAAAAGTTTTAAGTCGTTTATCCTGATCTAATCCATAGAGTTTTAAAGCATCGCCAACAGTGCTTAAAGCATAAGGAACGGTAATCAAAGTATCAGGTCTTACTGCCGAAACTAATTGCCACAAATCCCAAAGATTACGAGGAGGTAAGACAGGATCTCGACCCTGAAAACGCCAACTAGCTTTGAATAAGCGATTTAATAAATTCCAAAATGGTTCGCTACCAGGAAACTGCCTCTGTCGTTCTGACTGCCACTTGATCGGGTCGCGCCAGACATTAATTGGCTGGGATTCTCCTGGTAAAAAGACCGCACAAGCGGGATCGCAATTGCTAGCTACTGGCGGTTCGATTCCTAATTCAGCAAAAATTCGATGATGTATCCCCCCTGGCTCTAATCCAGCTACTTGTGTTGCTCCAACATCAAATACGAAACCGCGACGTTTAAAAGTTGAGGCACAGCCCCCAGGAACAAGTGCCTGATCGAAAATCGTTACCTGATAGCCACGTTTGGCTAATAATGCCCCTGCGGTCAGTCCCCCAATTCCTGCTCCAACAACTATTATTCGCTGTTTGTTCTTTCCGTTTGAGGCGATCGCCATAAAAATAATTTATATTTCTTAATATTTATCTCATATTCTAAGCTAAGTTTTACCCAGTCAGATCAAGAATTAAACTGTTTCAGAATAAAAAAGATGCTCCGCAGAACATCTTCAATCAATCTCAAAAGAGTCTATAAACTAGTAGTATTAACAGAAAATCTATTTAAGAACTCCCGCCAAAATGTTTTTAACTTGCTCTCCACCCTTGCTCTGAGTAAAGGACAAGATGATAGGAATAAACTTACTTGCCATACCAGGATTCAATCCCAACTGGCTAAAACCACCGGCTAAAGCGGCCATGTTAGCTAGTTGACCGCCGCTGCCACCGCCAATAGCACCTGCCAAACTACCAACTGCACCAGCAATTCCTTTTCCCCCAGCAGGAGCATCCCCAATTAGATTGCTGATACCAGGAATAGCGCTTGCCACTTGAGCAAATTCATTATCTCCTAATTGCTCTTGTGCCATTTTAAAGATTAGTCCAGCACCGCCTTTTGCCTGTGCTTCATCAACTTGTAGACCTTGGGTTAACTGTTGAATTAGTTCCATAAATTTATTAGCTGAGTCTTCTGTTCTCAATTATGATGCCAAAGGCTCAAGTAAATTTAAAGGAAGAAATAGTTAAAAAAGACTGTATTTTTGGATACAAAACTCTTGATTGTCTAAAAAATGTATGTCAAATTTGCAGCTATACATTAAAGTTATAATCAAACTAGCTTAATTTGCCAAACACCTTATCAAAAAATTTTCGTCTCTTTAGTTAAATTGACCATGTAATGATGGCAATAAATAATTTGCTTTAGTAAAAATAATTACAACTTAGATTTTCCCTAGGAGAAAAATATGAAAGTTAAATATTTAGGAACTCTGTTTGCTGCTTCGGTTTTAAGTCTTGGCTTAGTTACTTCTTGTGCTACTCCAGATGCTGGTGAGGTCGATGGTGCTGGAGAATCCACGGAAGTTAATCCTTGTGCTGGGGAAGCTAACCCTTGTGCTGGGGCTGTTAATCCTTGCGCAGGGGAAGATAACCCCTGTGCTGGGAAATAGATGAGCAAATTAAATTGCTTACTTGAGACATTTAGAGGGTAAGTGCCAAGTATTGCTTTTATCCTTAACCAAGTTTAAATAAAATCTATCCCAAATAATAAAGTTCTGGACGTTGCATGATTAAAATTATGATCATGATGCAATGTCCAGAATATGAATCTAACCCCCTGTGCAACTTTTTCTGAGTCGTTGATTTCATTCGGTTTGAGAAAAGCGAATTGACTTGAAATCTGCTCCAAGTCTTATTCGTTCGTAGAAAGTTGCACACCACGTAATCTATGAAAATGATCGGCAAAAACACAAGCAAATTTATTTTTGTCATAAATTCAGCCGTCATTTGATTGATGTGATGACTGGGGGTAAATAAATCAGATAAAATCAAAATTTATTGTCTAATGTCTTACGTTGAAGAAATTAAAATCTGACATGGCATGTAGACAGTATAAACATCCGAAGAAACATTAAATGGAAGCCACTCAGCAATCGAGCGTTCGTATCTGAAATTTGTCACAACGCAATAATGAAATGAGTTAAACAAGCATCATGTCAGATACCGTAAGAAAACTATATCGTTTTAAAAACTTCCAAGCTGAAGACATGAACCTATCCCACTATTAATCTTGTATCAATCTTGAGTACGAAAAACTAACATTTATAGCTTATGTTTTTGAGATTTTTATTACTTTGAACTGCTAAAAAATTCCCCAAACTGATTAGTGGGATAGATTCATACAAACCTGGCTGCCCGACACATATATGTCAATCCTCTATTTTTCGGGGAAATTGGATTTTGCTGGTACGCTATCTTGATGCTTTCAAGCGATTGCGGTTGCGGAGCAAGTCGTAGACTAAGCAAGTCCGTCAGACTCAGCTAGCGGTCGGCATCGCTTGAGCTCCAAATAACTTTTTAATTAAAAAGACAAAACCTTTATATAGAAAGGGGTTAAGGTACTTATGTCAGGTATTCAGCATACAAACCTTAACCATTTACTAACGTCTTTTTTTTATTGTTAAGTTTATCAGAATCAGAATTATCCGATGATATATCATTACATAATCTATATAACCATGAATTTTGTTTTGAGCATTGAATATAAACAATATTACAAATTAAAAGTGATAAAATAAGCATGCAATTTAACTCTGATAAAGAAATGTCTTCACCTATAGTTATCTTTTTACATATCCCTAAAGCAGCAGGAACAACACTTAGAGATATTTTGTACAGACGATATGAAAAAGGTCATATTTATGAGTTAGATGGTCAAAACTTTGTCCAATCTATAGAAGATTTTAAGCAGCTTCCTGCAAAAGAAAAAGATGAAATTCGATTGTTAATGGGACATATGTATTTTGGACTACACGAGTATTTGTCATCCCCATCTACGTACATAACTATGCTAAGAAATCCAGTTAAAAAAGTTATATCTTATTATCATTTTATCAGCAGAAAAAGCAATCACCCTGATTATGAGTTGATTAAGTCTCAAGATATTTCCTTAAAATCATATTGTGCTATGAACAGAGCCAATATGACCAATGCGCAAACGCGATTTTTGGCTGGAGAAGATTTTAGCAATGTCAATAATGAATCTAAAATGCTTGAACAAGCAAAGAAAAATTTACAAGAACACTTTTCTGTAGTTGGTATTACAGAAAGATTTGATGAAACGCTAATTTTAATGAAGCAAAAATTAGGCTGGGATTCCTATCCATACTATTACAGACGGAATACAAATAGAAATATTGGCTACGCACAACTTCAGATTTCAGAAGATACATTAGCAACGATACGCGAATATAATCAGCTAGATATAGAGCTTTATGAATATGCAAATGAATTATTTGAACGTGATTTATCAGTGAATAATAATAGCAAATTAAAGCGAGAGGCAAGTCGATTTAGCTTTTTAAACGGAATATATGGAAAGTACTCTACATTTACTCAAAAGCTAATTTTTAAACAAGGTAAAATCAAAAGCAAATAAACTTTGCATTTGCCAGAGATGAGTAACGGCTAAAAAGAGAATAAGGCATCCAGAATACTCTGACTTATGTTGGAGGTATGAGCAAACATTGGACAAGATAATTAGGTATCTACTTAGTAACCTGATAATTTAACAATAAAGAATTTGTCACTACAATCAATGAGCTAGAAGCCATAGCTGCTGCTGCTAATACTGGAGACAGTAATAGTCCAAACTGTGGCAATAAAGCTCCAGCGGCGATAGGAATAGCAAAGACGTTGTAGGCTAATGCCCAAGCTAGATTTTGCTTGATTTTGTTAACCGTAGCACGACTTAATTCGATGGATTTGATCACATCTTGAAGTTGACTCTGCATCAGGACAATATCCGCAGTTGAGATTGCCACATCCGTACCGCCCTGTAAAGAAATGCCGACATCTGCCTGTGCTAAGGCGGGAGCATCATTGATTCCATCGCCGATCATCGCTACTATTTTATGCTTTTGCTGTAGAGATTGAATTATTTGAGTTTTTTCTTCTGGTAGTATTTGTGAGAAAACTTGAGTAATCTTAAGCTGTTGGGCGATCGCCTGAGCCACTTCCGAGCGATCGCCTGTAAGTAGAGCTATATCTAGTCCTATGGCTTGTAATTGACTAACGGTAGCTATGGCATCAGAACGTAGAACATCTTCAATGACAATAAAACCTTGTAAAATACCCGATTGGGCTAAATAAACAATTGTTTTGCCTGATTGAGCCAAAAATTGAGCTTTTAATTCATGATGTTCAGAAATAGTAATTCCTTGACTAGTTAACCACTCTTGATTACCGAGGTGGACTTGTTGACCAGCCACTGTTGCCGACAGTCCCCTACCCAATGCTGTTTTAGGATCGCTAGTTGCTAACAGTTCAAGATTTTGTGACTGGGCGGCGGTAGTAACTGCTAGTGCCAGGGGATGATTACTAACACTCTCAATAGATGCTGCTATTTGTAATAACTTTGAAGATGAAATATCTGCTAATGCCAGGCATTCAACAACTTGCGGCTTACCACTAGTAAGGGTACCTGTTTTATCAAAAACTACCGTATCTAGCTGATGCACTTTCTCCAAAACATCACCACCCTTGATCAAAATACCCGATTCTGCGCCGATACTTGTACCCACTAAAATAGCTGTCGGGGTCGCCAAACCCAGGGCACAGGGACAGGCAATTACTAATACAGCGATCGCTAATTTCATACTTAATAACAAAGGAGAAGTAGCGCTCACCGTTTCTCCCATCGCCATCGAAGTAGCAGTAGAGGTATTAACTAAGACAAAATCCCACAGGTTAGTACCAATAAAATACCAGAAACCAAAAGTTATAGTTGCGATCGCCATGACTCCATAGGCAAAATAACCTGCGATGGTGTCGGCTAGCTTCTGTACAGGTGCTTTACGAGTTTGGGCATCTTCTACTAGATGAATAATTCTTGATAAAGTGGTGTCTTGACCAATACCAATTACTTCAACGGTAATTACTCCAGACTGGTTGATTGTGCCTGCACGCACCACATCCGAGATAGCTTTAGCGACTGCTACCGATTCTCCCGTCAGCATCGACTCATCAATGGTGGTTTCTCCCGTAACTATCTTGCCATCAACGGGGATTTTCTCTCCTGGCAAGATACGTAACCATTCTCCAGTCTTGACTTGTTCAACAGGAATTTGAATGGTCTCAGCATTTCCTTGCTTGCCAATCAAACGGGCAATAGGAGGCTGTAACTTCACCAAATGCTCCAAAGCAGCAGAAGCACGGTTACGGGCTTTTCCCTCTAGAGTTCGTCCTAGCAAAATAAAGCCCAACAACATCACTGGTTCATCAAAAAAACATTCCCAACCAAAGCTAGGAAAAAATAGGGCAAAACAACTGGCTAAATAGGCACTTACTGTCCCTAACCCTACTAGAGTATTCATATTAGGCATGCCCTGTAGCAAACTGCCCCAGCCATCTACAATTAGAGATCGCCCAGGAATCAATAAAGCCAAACTAGCTAAGGCAAAGTGAAGCCAAATATTGCTCAAAATTGGAACGGTAGGCAAACCCAGATGATGCAGATGACCAACACTAGAAACAACTAATAATACCGTCGCCGTAATCAACTGCTGCAATTGTTGACGTGTTTGTTTCTGCCGTTTTACCTGATTCTCCTGCGCTGTTTGATAAATACTGCGATCGCTCTCTCTAAGATGACTGGGAAAACCTGTCTTGGTTAACTTCGCCGCTAAAGTTTCTGGAGTAACATTGGTAGGCTTATATTCAACTACCGCTACTTCCGTAATCAGGTTAACGCAAGCCGATACTACTCCTGAATTTTGCTCTAGCTGTCTCTCTACTGCTTTAACGCACCCTGCACACTTCATTCCCCCTACATCCAGGGCAACTGTTTTCAATTCAGCAGAATTGGATGTCTGCTTTTGCTCCTGGTTTAACGAAGACATGGGAGATTTAACCATAAATCGAGTTTTGTTTAATACTTGTCGATGCTGTTGTACTTAATAAATCTTAGATCAATCATTAGTTAGATCAACTTATCTATTTTGGCAGATTATTTCAGCTATGCCTTTACTCATTTGGTTTATGAATAACTTTAAATTAGATTTTTTCTATTTAACTAATATTCACTTATTTACTTCAAAGATATTTTTGAGGTATCAAATTCGATTAGAGATCGCAATCACACTGTAACCGTAACTGCTATTAAGGCGAAATTCTATTGCGACAAGTAGAATACATGTTATTTACTTTTTATAACCGAGCCTTAATAATGTTTACATTTAATCGAACTGCTAAGTCATTTTTAGGTATCGTCTGTGCCGCTTCTACCTCAGCAATCATTCAGCAATATCCTGCCCAAGCTGAGATTAATAATATCTCTGAGCTTTTGGTTGAGACTGCAAACATGATGAATAAGAATTTACCCATGATGGTAGATTCAGATACTCGATGGGATTCTTCGTTTGCTGGTCCTGGCAAAATGCTGAGTTATAAATACACTTTAATTAAATACTCTGCGAGTCAAATTGATGGTGTACAGTTTGCTCAAAATATTCGTACTCCCCTTACCGATACTATTTGCAATAATCCAGCTACACAAATATTTTCTGAAAACGGAGTCTTATTGAATTTTAATTACTATGATAATGCTCTTAATCTAATTGCTAGAGTAGAAATTGCTCCTGAAGACTGTAAATAGTGAAAATCAAATAAATACTCGATGCTGCAGAGAAGGCATCTGTTGGCGTACCTGCTGCAAGCGGTGAGGATTAATTTCCGCAACCGCAACTCCTGGTGTGTTGCCCGCATCAGCTAAAATTACGCCCCAGGGATCGATAATCATCGCGTGACCATGAGTGCAACGGCGCTCATAGTGATTCCCTGTTTGTGCGGGGGCAATAACATAGCAGGTATTTTCGATCGCTCTAGCCTGTAATAGAACTTGCCAGTGGTCTTTACCCGTATAGGCAGTGAAAGCAGCGGGTACAAATAGTAAGTCAGCACCTTGGCGGGATAAGTAACGATAAAATTCGGGAAATCGCACGTCATAACAGATAGATAGTCCCAATTTACCCAACTCAGGAGATTCATAAATTGCGGGTATTTCCTTGCCTGCCATTACAGTGCTAGATTCCTGATAAGTATTGCCGTCAGGAACATTAACATCAAATAAATGAACTTTTTGATAGTGAGCCACCTGTTGACCATCAGGAGTTACTAAAACCGCAGTATTATAGGCTTTGTCTGGATTATCTGCTACAGGTACAGGAAAACCGCCTCCCAGGATGGTAATTTGAAATCTCTGCGCCATTTTTTTGAGAAACAGCTTGGTCAGCTCAGCAATTTCTGATGCTTGAGCAATTTTATCGGTTTCTTTGCCCAAAAAAGCAAAATTTTCAGGCAGACAGACTAATTCCGCCCCTTGACGCGCTGCTAATTCGATTAATTCCTCGGCTTCGGCTAGGTTTTTAGCTAGGTCTGGTTTGCTGGTCATTTGAACAGCGGCGGCGAGATATGACTTCATGAATCAACTTAATTTTTTTGGTTTAGCCTTTCTAGAATATAGCCAATTCGGTTAGCAAAATCTTTGTTTACAAACTGAACCTATTATTTATAAGGAAAATCCCTCTGGCAACAATTTTGCGATAGATAATGTTTGCCAACCTTGCTGACCGAGAAAAATAACTTGAGCAGTTTTGCCAAATTCCCAGATTACCTGGCGGCAAGCCCCACAGGGAGAACAAGGGACATTTTTACTATTTACTACGGCGATCGCTTTTAAGTTTATTGTATCCTGTGACAAACTAATTATGGCATTGGCGATCGCATTTCTTTCGGCACATATACTCAAGCCGTAAGAAGCATTTTCCACATTGCAACCAGCGACAATTTTACCTGTAGTAGTCAAGAGTGCTGCCCCTACCCGAAACTGTGAGTAGGGGGCATAAGCATGTGCCATGGCGCTAGTAGCTACATCAATTAGCTGTTGTTTTTCTGTTGGCGTGACCATATCCAAATTAACCTTGCCAATGTCAAAGTTGGGTACAAGAAAATTACTTAAATTTGTTCTAAGAACCTGCAAAAGAAGCCACTTGTGACACTTCTGATCTACCTGAAGCTACTGCATCGGCTAAGGAATAAAGCATAGTTTCGGTAGTTGACCAACTAACGCAAGCATCAGTAATACTCTGTCCATAAGTAGCAGGTTTTCCCTGTTTAGGGATGGATTGATTTCCCTCTACTAAATGACTTTCAATCATCACACCGACGATATGCTCGGAACCTGTTTTAATCTGCTGCTTGATACTATCTAAAACCGTTACTTGTTTATGATAATCTTTGCTGCTATTACCATGGCTGCAATCGATCATCAGGCGGGAATTCATCGCTTTTTGCTTGAGGGCATTCACCGCTGCTTCAATATCACTAGCTTCATAGTTGGGTTTGACAGCACCACCCCGCAAGACCAAATGTCCATCAGGATTACCAGTAGTTCTGACAATACTAGCTAAACCATCCTGATTGATGCCCAAGAAGTGATGAGGAATTTTCGCGGTAAGCATAGCATTAATCGCCGCGGAAAAACCGCCGTCTGTTCCATTCTTGTAACCCACAGGCATAGACAAACCAGAAGCCATTTGACGGTGAATTTGACTTTCAGTAGTTCTGGCACCAATTGCTGTCCAACATATTAAGTCAGCAATATATTGTGGAGTAATCGGATCAAGTAACTCCGTTGCCGCAGGTAAGCCAATTTCAGCTAAGTCTAGCAGCAAATTTCTCGCTGTTCTCAATCCTGTATTAATATCGTAGCTATTATCTAAATGTGGGTCATTGATTAAACCTTTCCAACCAACGTTAGTACGTGGCTTTTCAAAATACACTCGCATTACAATCTCAAGCTGATCTTGCAGATGCGATCGCAGTTTAACCAGTTTTTTACCGTATTCTTGCGCAGCGGCAACATCATGTATGGAACAAGGACCCACTACTACTAAAACTCTTTGATCTTTTCCTGCCAAAATATTACGAATGCGATCGCGTGTTTGTGTTACCAAGTGAGCAACTTCTTGCGTCAAGGGTAATTCACTCTTAATAAAAGCGGGACTTAACAAAGGTCTCGTTTCAATAACGTGCAAATCACTGGTAATGTCCATATTTTTAATGTTGCTTATTTATAATTGCTGATGTCAGCGAAAAATCAAGTCGATACAAGAACTATACAATTATTGCTAATAAATGTGCATTCTGTCTTGCTCAACTTCTATCTAATTTTACTTCTGATATAGTCTACATTTTTTAATCGCACCGACATCTATATAGTTGAGCTTCTGTAACCTAAGTTAAACATAATATCAAATAAATTTAGTGATTTTTTAATCACACTAGATTTTAGTATCCAAATTTTTTTAACTCTTTGTCAAATGCGATCGCTCTACCGTTGAGCAAAAGCAAAAATGTGATTAAGCGAAGCCCACATTCTGCGATCGCATCTGCAATATAATCATGTCGCTTCATAACATCCATGGTGCTAGTTTCCATGACTTCTACCACCGTTAAAGGCATATATCCTTTTGAAGGATATCAGAATACAGATAAGAAATCTTAGCCCTGATTATCTTCAGGCATTGTAACAGTTAGTTTATTTTCTGTAATTTCTACTTTTCCTCCTAAAGATTTAATGCGTTGCAGTGCCATATTGCGAACTTGCCTATCCTTAGAATTAGTAAAAAGCATCATCCACGAGCTTGCTTGAGCTTTCTTACTATCTGGGTTCGATGCTAAAAACTCAGATGTTTCTTTAGCTCTATTGCCAATAATTTGGCTTCTTTCATCGGTATGATAACTTGCCCACTCTGCACCAGTGGCATAAGAATTTTGGGCAGCTTTTATGTCACCCAAGAATAATAGCTCATCTATCCCTTTATATGTCCAGATTAAATACGATTTGTCAACTTGAGGAGTTAAAGATTTCAACCCTTCTGAAATAATTTCAACGGTTTTTTGTGGCTGTCCTGCAAACAGAGTGCTAGCTGGGGCAAGATGTAAATATGCTTCTACGAAACGAGGGTCATGGTTTACTATGGCTTCAAAATAATCTGGAGTAAGTTGGTATCCAAATTTGTCTCGTGCTAAATTATCGCCAAAATACTGTATATGATCTAAAAAAATTACATTGGCAATTAAATTGTCAAACCCAAAACTGGGAATTATTTTCAATAATTTTAAATCTTTTTTTTCTATTTTACCCAACTCAGCATTATCTTTTTTTTGAAACTCTCTAGTTACTATTAAATTATTTTTTTGAATGCTAATAATGCTAAATCCTGAAATGATCAAACACAAATATTTAGCGATTTCTTTTTTATTTATATAGCCAAGAAAATTAGTTACAATATCCATTTACTTATGAGTATATTGATTTATTCCAAATTAGCAGTAATTTATACTTTTAACTTTTATCTTATTACTGTATCTGTTCCACCACAGGTGGTAGCGTTTGTTGGAAGACTTGCTTGATTAGCAACATTCACTGTTTGACAGAGAATTTGATTGTATGCGCCACCTATATAATATATACCTCCCGAATAGCCTCTTGTTCCATCATTGGTTGCATCAGTATTTTCAGGTCTGACCGTAGCATCAACTGCTGCGTTTGCAATAATATTCATATTATTAATGTATTGTGTTGGAATATTGATACCCATATCTGCCTCTGTAGGTGCAAATTCTTGTTGTTCAAAATGATAGGCTTGTTGAGATCTATTAACTGTTCCAATAGCATTTTTAATTTCTGTTTCTCTAGCTCTACCTGCTTGTCTTAGAAAATTAGGTAAAGCTACGGCTGCTAAAACACCAACTATGATAACTACTACTAGTAATTCAATTAAAGTAAAACCTGAGCTTTGAGCTTGGTTGGAACGCTTCAGAAAATAATTGAGCAATTTAGAATTCGAATATTTATCCATTACGTTATTTTAAAAGTTAAATAATTTATAATTTATGTTGCCAATAAAAAACAGGTTAAAGTTTTAATTTAACCTGTTTTTTCCTTAAATGTAATAACTTAGCAGTTTAATATTAGTCTAAACGCATATTAACGTACTTCGTTATCAGTACCACCACAGGTTGTTCCATTAGTTGGTAAAGAGGCTTGGTTAGCAACTGCAACACTTTGACACATGATTTGAGTAAAAACACCACCAGCGTAATAGATTCCGCCTGAGTAACCTCGTGTTCCGTCATCCACTGCAGTGGTATTGTCGGGTTGTACAGTGGCATCAGCAGCACCATTAGGAACAATATTCATAGCGTTGATATATTCGGTGGGGATGCTGATACCCATATCTGCCTCATTAGCTGCAAACACTTGTTGCTCGAAGTGGTAGGCTTGTTGAGATCTGTTAACTGTTCCAACAGCATTTTTGATTTCTGTTTCACGAGCTTTACCAACTTGAGATAGTAAGTTAGGTAACGCAACAGCAGCAAGTACACCGATAATGATTACAACAACTAATAATTCAATTAGAGTAAAACCTTTGTTACCTTTTTTGTTGTTTAGGTTTTGTAGTAATTTAGCAGTAAATACGTTATTCATGATTATATTCTTCGATTAAATAAATGTTTGTGTGTTTTGTTTGTTTAGGCTTTTGTTTTCCTATTTAGAAATTACCCAACTGATCTACAAAACATATCACCATTGAAAACTTTTTTTTAGATATTTTTGCTAGTAGTTAATTGTGTAATTGCTACGATTTAGATCACACTTTTGATGTAGATTTGCAGAGAGTTTAATTGACTGTTTTAATTAAATTATTCTTTAGCTTTTGGATACTGGAACAAGTTTGCTACCTGCATAGCCTAATCCCCAATCCCAAATCCCAAATCCCCAATCCCAAATCCCTAAAACAGACGGATTGTATATCCTACAAGTTTGAGAATCGCTATATATCAGACTATTTTCCATTGTTCTAAACCATAAGCACTATCCCAAAACATCCATTCAAACTGGGAAGCACGATAAAACACTTGTCTCATCATGGCTGATTCTGCGGGAGTAACCTCTGATGCCAAATCGTTCGTAACCTGGATCACTTCTGTTACCGAAGCTTCAAACTCAGGATCAATATAGGTATTAATCCATTTCTGATAGGGGTTAACATTATTTCCCGCTTGATAAATATGCTTGCCTACTTCCAGATAAATCCAAAAGCAGGGCAAAACAGCGGCAACGGCGATCGCAAAACTATGTTGATATGCGGTAGCCAACAAAAAATTAGTGTAATTTAGACATGTAGGAGAAGGCTGACTCGATAAGGCAATCTCAGGAGTAATGCCAAACTCAGCAAAAAATTCTTCGTGTAAACCACGTTCTACAGCGATCGCATCTTGGGCATAACGAGCAAACTGTAGCTGTAGTTTTGGGGTTGGTGCTTTAGCAGAAATAATCGCTAGAACGCGAGCAAACTCCCCGAGATAAATCCCATCCTGAATTATGTAATGTTGAAAGATCTCTTTACTCAAAGAACCTTGTTGAAGTTCTTGAATGAAATGCATCCCCAAAATGGAATTATAAATTTCCTCAATACTATGCCAGGCTTGATTAGTAAACATAAACTTAATTTTAAGAAGCTTTTTGTAAAGCAAGAATTATGTAGTCAATCGACGTAACGCAAAAAAACATTCGAGTTAGGAATTATTTTTAGCTTTACTTTATAGATATTCTCTCAAAAGTTTTGAGTCAGATTAAAAATTACACAGCAGAGTAAACAAGTTTACCTTTAAGCAATCAATTGATTGTGCAAGTTAACCATAACTACATAGAAAACCCTAGTTTTTGAATCAGCAACGAAGTAAGTCAAACGGTAAGACACACTTGCTACTTGCTACTTGCTACTTGCTAACAGTACATGCGGGCAAGCCCTTTGTCTTAAAAACTCCTGGTTTAAAACTGGATGCGGTTTAATTAACCGTATAGGTGATCTCTTCCACTTCTCCTGGCGCACCTAAAATCTTTTGCTGTTCGTTATTGAAGCTAATTACGACTCCCCCCGCATTACCCGCTTTGATGGTCACTTCTTGTTTACCAGTCCACTGGCGTTGAGTACCTGCGGGCAAGGTTCCTTCAAAAGCCAACTTGCCATCAACCATAACTTTAAGCCAGCATCGTTCCTGCAAATTTATCCCGACGCTTACCGATTCTGAATTACTTGATTGAGAAACAAATTGCGGTACTGTTTCTGGTTGATTATCCTCAGCTTCGACTGGAGTTGTTTCTGGTGCTGGATTTAAAGCTATACTTTCTGACGGGGCTTGATTAACGATTACAGGACGTTCAACCAGGTTAGTAATTCCTTTAACCGAAACAATTACCAACAAAATATAGAGTAAATATAAATGAAGCGATCGCAATTGGAAATTCAGCCAATAGCGACGACGCTTATTATGGGCAGAATTGCTAACTACACTAGGATCGTTCTCAGACTTAACCTGGAACTGAATATCTGTTGCTCCCAGTGCACGGGCAAATTTGGTTACTAAGGCTTGAATATAAAATGGTTCTGGTAACTCATCAATGTCTCCCGCTTCAATTGCTGTTAACAGTCGTTTAGAAATGAGGGTATTTGCCGCTACCGTATCCAAAGAAATACCTTGAGCCACGCGAATTTGATTGAGATTGGCTCCAATATCCTTAAGTTGCTGCTGTTGCTGGGCAGTTAAATTATTCTTAGTCATAAACTGCACTCCCAAACGATGCTGCTTTAATAAAAGCTTGGTCTTTAAATGATTTTTTTAATAGGCTAATTTCCGTCCTTTGCAGGTGTCGATATTTGCCTGGAGCAACTTGAGTGCCTCCCTTGGTATTTAGTTTAATCGAGCCAATTGCCAATCGATGTAGCTGATGTACTGTATAGCCAAAATATTGGGCTACTCGACGAATTTGCCGATTTCTGCCTTCTTTCATGACTATCTGCAAAGTTTTTTTAGCTCGATCTGCTGTGGATAAATTAATTGTTGCAGGTTGAGTTTTTTTTCCGTCTAGCATGATGCCCTTTCGCCAACAAACTAAATCTTTTTGGGTAGGAGAACGATCTAACTTCACCAAGTAAGTCTTAGGTAAATGATACCGAGGATGAGTTAACCCTAAAGTTAACTGACCATCATTAGTAAGAATTAAAGCACCACTAGAAGCAAAATCTAATCTACCTACAGGATGTATTCCCATTCCTTGTCTTAAATCTACTGATAGCAAGTCAATTACCGTAGTACGATGCTGCGGGTCTTTGCAGGTAGAAACTACTCCTACTGGTTTATTTAATAACAGATATATAAGTTGAGGGCGATGAGTATTTGTAATCGCTTTACCATCTACCTGGAGAGTATCAACAGTTAAGTCCACTTTGTCACCTAGAATTGCTGTTTGACCGTTGATTTGGACTCTACCGTCAATAATCATTTGTTCTGCTTTGCGCCGAGAGGCAATGCCCCACTGAGACAAAACTTTTTGGACTCGTGCAGCCATTAGAAAACTTTCATAACTTTTAATGTAGACCTTTATCTTACAAAAAAGTAGCGGTCTTCCATCGCCAAAGAGTCAGTTGATTATATTTTGCCCAAAATAAAGTGATAAAGTATCAGAGAATTCTACAGTACCGAAATACTTTAGTTATGCTTGTTGACAATTAATCAGGAGACTCAGAGCATCAGTTACAATAAAAATATTTAATTTGCACCATCTTGGCAAATTATGAACCAAAACCTCAAAATCTAGCACTATATAAGATATGGATAGTTTAGAGTCTATTTTTGCCTTTTCCCGTTATAATTGCGTCGCCATTTGTTCTTTTCTGGTGCCAGCTAACTTGATTGCTACTATTGCTACATTAATTTTGGTAGCTCAAGGTAAGTCATTCCAGAGAATACAATGGTCACTCTTGATCGCTTCGGCTTCAGCTATCACTCTATTTCTTCATGTGTCTACCTGGTTTATGATTGGCGTGGTTACTCCCGTAACCTTTATCTTGTTTGCTTTAGGTACAACTTGCTTAGGGATCAATACCTTAGCTGTTGTTTACCGACGAGAAATCGCTCAATTTTTCACTACTAAAATTATCCTGCATTAACGAAGTTAACCCGTGCCGTTGGGACGATGAGTCCCGATGAACGTTAACCTGATAGATTAAATAGAGAATATTTTACTATCAGAAAAATTGTGAGCGATCGCCTGAGATTTTCGTCAAAATTCTCCCTTAGCCTGCTGTTGTGCTGTCTTCTAACATTCATTAGCGCCTGTAATCCCCCTCAAAGAGTCAGCGCCGAAGCAAGAATGTTTCGCAATCTTGACTTAGAATTTGTCGCCAACTACGACATCCCGAAGACAACTTTTAAAGATACGGTAGTGGGTGGTTTATCTGCGATCGCTTATAATCGTGAGCAGGATCTTTATTACGTTTTGTCTGATGATCGCAGCATGAGATCTCCCGCACGTTTTTATACCTTTAAGCTAGAAATTGAGCAAACTGATGCAGGAATCAAAATCGCTAGTTTCCAGCCAGAAGAAGTAACTTTGCTGCGAGATGAGACAGGACAAGAATTTCCTCAAGGGGCAATTGATCCCGAGGGTTTTGCTATTTCCCCTAGAAACACTATTTTTATTTCTAGCGAAGGTAACCCCACTCAAGGTGTTGAACCTTTTATCGCTGAATTTGACCCAAAAACAGGAACCAAATTAGCCAATCTCCGCATTCCTGAACGATATCTAGCTTCAGAGCAAGCCCCAGATCAAGGAATCCAAGAAAACTTGGCGTTTGAATCTTTAACTATCAACCGCACTGGCTTACCCGAGGATCCTTTTCGGGTTTTTACTGCCACAGAATCGGCACTCATTCAAGATGAGTCTTATGCAGGGGAAGAACAAGCAAGAGTCCGTCTGCTGCACTATATAGTTAACCCTGTGGGCAAACCAGTTCTCCTTGCCGAACATTTGTACTTACTAGAACCTGCCCCAGCAGATATAATTGCTAACGGATTAACTGAACTATTAGCATTACCCACTGAAGGCTATTTTTTGAGCCTGGAAAGAACATTTGGCTTTGCAGGTGCAGGAGCAAAAATATTTCAAGTGGTTATTGGCAATGCTACCGACACCACTAATATTGCCAGTCTGCAAGGAAACATAACTCAAGTACAGCCTTTAAGAAAAAAACTGTTGTTAGATTTGGCAGATTTAGGAATTTATCTTGATAACCTGGAAGGAATGACCATTGGACCTCGCTTACCAGATGGTAGTCGCAGCTTGCTGTTGATTAGCGATGACAATTTTAATGATGAGCAGGTTAGTCAGTTACTACTGTTTAGATTGCTGGAAAATTAGGCTATTATTAAGGTGATTTGAGATAAACGGCAATAGGCGATTAGGCTCCGCCTGGCCTTCGGATCGCACTACCGCAAATAAAGCTAACTTAGTATAAATGCCCAAGCTATTTACAGTTAAATAACTCAGGCAATAACTTCATTGTTAATCTATAAGAATTTTTCCAGCTTTCAAAAATTATGATCGCTGCCTATTCTGCAATATCAGACATACAGCATTAAGGTAGGACTTACGCATTCAATTCTTGGTGGAGACTGGTAAAAGGTTAAAGGGTAAGGGTTAAAGGTTGGTTTTTTCCCTTTGTCCCTTTTCCTTTATCCTCGCGACAATCTTGATTTTTTGTTTCACTGCGTAAGTCCTACAAGGTTTCTCTAAACAAAAGCTAAATCAGTAGTCTCAAATCCACTACCAGCTAAGGCAATAAATTCATCAAAAGCTAAGTCAAAAGCACCGTCCCCATCATTGTCAAGAGCAATGGCAACATTATTCCCACAATCAACCAAGATTGAATAGTCTTCAACGCTGCCAGCAAGCTGAATAGTATCTTCACCACTGACAAAATCCGAAATTTCCACAAAGTCATCAAAACCATTGGCAGCGTAGAAAGCACCTGACTCATCTCCTAATACAAAAGTATCAGCGCCAGCTGCACCAGTTACGGTATCTAATCCACCTAAACCGTTAATAGTATTAGCTGCGTCATTACCAACTAAACTATCGTTTAAAGCGCTACCAGTTAAGTCTTCAATACTAATTAAGCTATCAACAGCTATGGTTCCTGAGGGAGTTTCATAGGAAGCCGTTCCTTCAGATAAATCTGCCGTAATATCGAAAGCAATGTCACTAAAATCGGCTGTATCGATTCCAACACCAGCATTAAGAGTGTCATTTCCAGAACCGCCCGCTAGAAGATCATCACCCTCATTACCAGCTAGAACATCGTTACCTTCACCACCTCTTAGAGTATCATTACCCTCGCCGCCTGCTAAATCATCATCACCTCCACGACCAATTAAAAGATCGTCACCAGCTAATCCTTGAATCGATTCACTTTCGTTATTACCATTAAGGATTTCGTCCCCTTCAGTACCAGTTTCCAGATTGTTCAAGAGTAGGACTAATTGACCACCCTCAACCAAATCATTATCGTTAAAAGCAGAAACATCACCAAAAATAGGATTTTCCTCATCTTGATCAGCAAGACCATGGAATTGAACATCAAATAAGAAGACACTTCCAGGATCTTCATTAAAGAGGTTGGAAACATCAACTATCCCAGATGTTTCTGCTTCCCCAGCATCTAGAATTACCTCATTACCTGCTTGGTCAGTAACAACAATTTCTCCAGGACCAAAAATGCCATCATCTGTACGCTCGAAATCTTCATCCACAGCAGTGGTGGGGTCAGGAATTGTCGGATCGAGAATTTGACTACGATCAATATTGGCAATTCTAACTATATTAGCGCCAACGGCTGCTTCTTCTGGAGAGGCATTAGGATCGATTCTGACAATACCAGCTTCGTTAGGATTGGCAGCTCCTTGACCGAACAAAAATTCACCAGTCAGAGAATCTTCTTCAGCTTCATCTTCTTGAACATAAATAAAGCCATCATCACCCCAGTCCAAATTATCAGGACTACGCAGACTACGATTAGGATCTTCGTCGCCATCATACAAAATATTTGCTGTGGCAGTAAGAGTACCATCATCAGCTAAATTGGAAAAATCAGTATCAAGAGTATAAATCGCGCCAAAGGTATCAGCACCATTGCCATCTTCACCTTCAGCAAACGTGTCTACACCTGTGACAGCTTGAACAATTTCGCTAGGGTTATCGGGATTGGTAGCGACGTCTTCAGGACGAGAAATGACAAAAGCACCTGCTGCTTCAGCTTGGCTGATTAGGTTTCCTTGAGTAGGATAGCCAAATTGATCAAACCCAGTAGAGCCATCATTTGAGGATAATTCTGGTTGTGCAGAATTATCAATACGCACCCAAGCCCCTGATGCAGTAGTGCCTGCTCCATTAAAGTCTAAAGCGTTGACAATATCATTGTCTGAATTGTCATCAGCGTTAGCATCGGGAACCCAAACGTAAAGATTACCGTCCGCGAGACCGTTACGCTCCAGGAAATCATGAGAATCAGGATTTTTCTCTCCCACATAAAGATAGAAAGGCGCACCTTCTAATTCGTCATCTCCATCGAAATCAAAAGGAGACTGGTCGTCAGCCAAAATAAAAGCTACGTGGGTATCGGTTCCTGTATCAATCTCAGAAGTATTTTCCCAAGAGCCACGACCTAAAGCAGGTAATTGATAAATATCACCAGTGGCGATATCTAATGCCCAGTTAGCACCACCAACTGAGTTAAACCGTCCACCTACTTCTTCCCCCGCAAAGTAAATATCGTCTACTAGACCACGACCCTCGCCAAATTGTTCTGCTTCACTTAAGCCACCAGAACAAAAACGAGAGAATCCTTCAATTGGTCTTAGACCGAGACTTGTATCGTCAGGATCGATAAATACTTCACCAAAAACTGAGTTATCAGAGGCTATTTCACCGTTGGCATCGAAAATACGATTGTAGGCAATACCAGCATCTTCAAGCTCAAAAGTATCTATGTTGATATCAAAATAAGAAATGCGTCCCCCAGTAATTTCAAAGGCATTTCCGTCTCCATCAAATACTTCATAAATGGAACCTTCATCATCTACTAATTCATGGTTGACAAATGCTCTAATAGTATCATCATCAAATTGAATTGCACCCAAACCATCTAAAATACCAACTGGTTGATAGTCTCCAGCAGTAGTGCTATTTAAAGCTCCAGTAGTTCCTTCAATTGTTTCCCCAATTGTTACTAGAGGGATAGATGTAAATCCAAAATTAGTAGTAACTTGGGAATCAAAGCTAGTAGTAAAATTCGTAGACATGTTGTGTTCTTTTGTCAAGTTTTACCTTGAAGTATTAGTTAATATTTGGCGAAATTAAAGCAAGTATAAAACTCAGAATCGAAGCATAAAAATACCTTCAATAAAATCTGCTACCAAATAATAATTGAAAATTTAATTGAGATTTATCAAACAATAATAATTCCGCCTTATAAGTAATCTCACTCTTTTGTTAAGAGAAACTTATGCTTAAATTAATTAATCAACAAATCAATATTTTATTTATTTTCCTAAGGATATTTATATTAATAAAACTTTGTGAATTATCTTTACTAAATTATCTAGATAAGATTAATTTTCAATTGCTATTGATTGCTAATATCCGATTTGTGAAATCTGAAATTACTCGAAAAGCATAAGTTTACAACAATTTAGTTTGATTTTCTAAATAGTCAAGTTGGAATATAGCTCCCACATTTATTGATTAATAGTTGCAAGAAGTAAAAATATTTTTTAATAACATTGCTAATAAGATTATTTGCTGG
>JBCDDK010000117.1:0-22637 GCA_039180345.1 Cyanobacteria bacterium P01_G01_bin.39
ACTTATTAACGCTCAAACATCGAAAAAATTTTGATGTCAAGTTGCGATGCATGAAAATCTAAAAATCTTAAATTTGGCGATCGCCTGAAAAGAACAAATTCTACTTGACATTCAAGACAATCGCTTTAGGATAAATTATTTTGCCCATCTATAACAGTTTGATAATTTTTGTCTAACTGTTGTTGAATCGTCATTAAAGCTAACAAAGACAACATTAATCAATCCTGCATGGGTTGAACTATGCGCCTTTGTGTCTCCTGCCCTCTGCCTCCTGACTCCTGACTCCTGACTCCTGACTCCTGACTCCTGACTCCTGACTCCTGACTCCTGTATTCGTCAATATTGCTTACCAAGAATACCTCAAATATGAATAAATATATCGATAAACATCGAAATGTTGTTGAGATATTAACAGTTGTTCTCTTTTTTTCTCTCGTCTATATAATTTTCTTTTCGCCAATCATATTTTCCGACAAAATTTTAGCGCCAGGGGATGGTATGGCTCAGAGCGTTCCTGCTTTTTATGCCCCTCGGACATTGTGGATCGATTCTTTGTATTCTGGATTTCCTGCCGCCGCCGATCCCCAGGTGCAATATTGGTATCCAATATCTCTATTCCTCGCTTTAATTCCTAATTCTTGGAATTGTTTTATGCTCTCGGCATATGTGCTGGCAAGCTGTTTTACCTATGGCTACGTTAACAAATTAACTCGTTCTAAATTTGCTGCTATTGTTAGCGGTCTGGCTTACGGCATGAGTGGCTTTATGATGGTTCATCTAGGTCACACCGCTATGGTTCATAGTGCAGCCTGGATACCACTAATTATCTGGTCGTTAGAAGAATTACGGAGCAAATTTACACGGCAATGGTTTTTAACTGGCTGCTTGGCGATCGCCTGTTCTATTTTGGCAGGACATCCCCAAATTAGCGTTTATAGCTTTGTCTTAGCTGTTGCCTATGCCTTAGTTCTGGGCTGGACTGCTTTAATCGGTAGGTGGCGTTACTACAAAATGTTTTCAGCGATCGCTATATTAGGGATAGCTTTGGCAGCGATTCAAGCCATCCCGACCGCCGAATTAGCTTCCCTGGGACTGCGCCCAGAAATGACTTTTGAAGAGTTTAATTCCTTTTCACTGCCCCCCGTCGAAGCACTTAAATTAATCTTTCCCTTTGCTTTGGGAACGTCTCATCCTGTGCCGTGGCTATACGATACACCCTATTTCGGAAGCTGGAATTTTGTCGAGATGTCAGGCTATGCTGGCATTACAACCCTCATTTTGGCGTTGCTGGGCTTGATTTATTCTCCCCAGCGAGCGATCGCTAAATTTTGGGGATTTACTGCCTTGTTTTGCTTTTTATTGACCCTGGGAGACGTTACACCCTTGTCTTGGGTTATTTATCATATCCCAATCTTAAATAATTTTAGAGTTCCGGCACGCCATTTAATTGAGATTACCTTTGCCTTTAGCGTACTAGCTGGAATGGGTCTGACTAGTATTACCAGACAGTTATTATCTCAAAAACAATTGCTTAAAATAATCGCCTATAGTTCTGGGTTTGTAAGTCTTTTACTACTAATTATTTTCTTATCAAAAGACACAATTATCGATGAAATTAAAGATGAAGTAGGTCAAGAGGCAGCAAGCCAGTACACTTTACTTCCTTGGTCTAATCCAGCTTTGGGTATCCCTCTATTAATTTTGTTGGCGGCAATTATTTTCTTAATTTACTTAATCAGATTTCCCGATAACAAAATTATTCGCTATTTGCTCCCGCTATTCTTAATCTTCGACCTGGGCAGTTTTGGCTGGTTCTGTGAGTGGCAACATTCACCTAGCCTCAGTATTATGCAGCCAACTGCTGTAGTACAGAAATATAGCCAAATTCTCAATCGCAGTCATCAAAGAATACTGCCGATTCGCGGTGTACATGCTCATTTGGATCAAATACCAGTCAATATCTCCCGACTTTGGAACATACCTAGTGCTGGGGGCTATGGTCCATTGATTTTATCGAGGATGAGTGATTTGCTATCAATGGATGTACTGGGACAAGTTGCCACCCCCGACTGGATGTTAGAGGAAAATCGTAGCCTGGATCTGATGGGGGTACGCTACGTTACTGTTCCCCAAGATCTATCTCAGATTGACGACCTTGAAAGCGATAGTGAGTCGTACTTCGCACTCCAAAACAATCTTAATTTACCAGATAGTTCCCGTTGGAATTTGGTGGAAAATACTGCTCAAGCTAGTTTTTATGAGAATCTTCGCGCTCAACCACGAGTTTGGTTGGTTCCAGAAATAGTAAAACTAAAAGCTGATGAAGTACTAAGTACGATTCAGTCGTCAAAGTTGCCTAATGGCATGACTTACGAACCATCGAAAATGGCTTTGGTTGAAGCAAATGTAAACTTTACACCCCAGGGACTCGATCCCCAAGCTACTGCTGAGTTTTTTAAACTCAGTGAAACTCATCTGCAAATTGAGACTAACTCTAGTTCTCCCGCATTTTTGGTTCTAAGCGATGTTTATTATCCTGGGTGGCGTGCCAAAATTAACGGCAAAACAACACAAATTTTCCCAACTAACTATCTTCTGCGGGGGATAATACTACCTAAGGGCGCTAATACAGTTGATTTTGTGTATAGATCTACCAAATTCCATCTTGCTGTCGGCATCTCGATTGCTGCTTTGTTTGCCTGTATCTATTGCTGCATTTTTATTTTGAGAAAAACCGAATAATCAGCGATCCGCTTAGTCTTGTCCGAACTATTGGTGAATAATAGCAGTAAGAAATTGACGTTGGTTGATCTTGAACTCAAAAAATTTATCCTAGCTAACTTTGATCCATCGATAATAATTTGGAACCTGAAGAATTCAGAAAATTTATGCCTGTTCTGCTCAATTTACTTCATTATGACTAACGGTCAGAGTAAAAATTTAGTTCCAATCAAGATAATCTATTTCTCTTTATTAAATTTGCCAGATAACCAATGACAATTATCCTCACTAATGACGATGGCATTGATGCTCCTGGAATTCGCGCCCTGCAACAGGCTATTTCAGAAGCAAGCACGATTGTTGCTCCCTGCAATCAACATTCTGGTTGCGGACATCAGGCTACCGTTTATCAGGGTATTAAAGTTGAGCAAAGATCTCTTAGCGCATATGCGGTAGATGGTACTCCAGTTGACTGCACTCGTCTGGCGATTAAGCAGATTGCCCCCAATACTAAGCTGGTTTTGTCAGGGATCAATGCAGGGGGAAATTTAGGCACTGATGTTTATATTTCGGGGACTGTAGCCGCAGTTAGAGAAGCGGCAATTCATGGGATACCTGGTATTGCCATTTCCCATTGGATCAAAAGACCGTTGGTCATTGATTGGGACTTAGCAGCCCAATGGACTACCAGGGTTTTGGCTGATTTACTGTCTCGCCCTACGCCTCCAGGTAGCTTTTGGAACGTCAACTTGCCCCATCTCGAACCAGATCAACCAGAACCAGAGATTATCTTGTGTGAACCTAGTATCGATCCCTTGCCTGTAGATTTTAAACTTGATGGGGATACCTATTATTATTGCGGAGAATATGCCACACGCGATCGCAAATCTGGTACAGATGTTGATATTTGTTTTGGTGGTAATATCGCTGTGACCCTAATTAAGTTGTAATGTGCTTGACCAAAGCATCTTGGACTTGGGACGGGAGTTGGCGCATAATCTTACCTTTTTCGCGATCAACTCCTACTAAAACCACCTTTCCTGTAAGAAATAGTTCCTGTTGATCAAAAGAACAAACTTCATAATCCCAATTAATCCGAACTCCTTTACTTTCTACCAAACGCGCCTTGACAATAGCCGACACTCCTAAACGGATGGGCAAATGATAACGTAAGGAAAGCTCAACTACTGGCAGATCGCATCCCATAGCAACTAAATCGGCAAATTCAATACCAATTGAGCGCAGATACTCTACTCGGGCTTCTTCCATCCAGGTTAAGTAGGTTCCATGCCAAACGATCCCAGCGTAATCTGTATGATGAGGTTGTGCTTTGACGGGATATTCAAACCACTGCTGCGTTTTAGCTTGTAAGCTTTGCTCTTGATCGATGGCTGTTGTGGGTAATTTTGGTAGCTGAGGAGGTTGTTGGGCTTGGTCTGTCAACTGTCTTTACTCCTTAGATGATTTGATAGATCTTTATTCAATCTCGATCATCATTTTAAAGCCTTGGATATGTCAAGTTGAGTTGCTATAGTCGTTCCAATTAATTCTGGTATTTTCTGGTTTATTTGTTCGAGGGAATAGGGGAGTAGGGGAGTAGGGGAGTAGGGGAGTAGGGGAGTAGGGGAGTAGGCGATCATGGGTTTTATATTTAATTCTGCCTACCTACTTAGATTAAAAGAAGGTGTAAGCAATGCCTAAATTACCTAAAAAATTAGATTTCTCATTGCGATCGCTAATTTCTCTAAAAATTGCTAGTGAGCAATAGAGTTATTTCTCCTTGGAACACTCTATCTAAACTAACTGACGTTACGCAAAGCAACGGGAAATCAGTAGTTTGAATAAGGCAAGAAAACAGATCAATCAATCCTTTAACCTTTACTCAATATCAACAGATCAATTAGTGCATAACATCAGTAAACTAACTCAAAGATAGCTAAAAAACTTGCTAAACTAATATGTACATTAATACGTACATCAATCTATGTTTTCTTACGAAATTACTAATCCAACCGATGCTAGAAATGGATTTTTTAAATTATTAGAAAAAGTAACTCAAAACCGTCAGGTGTATATAGTTAATCGGCGCGACGGCGAAAACGTAGCGTTAATTTCTCAATCAGATCTAACTAGTTTAATCGAGACTGTATATCTGCTTCGTTCCCCTGCAAATGGTAATCGTCTCTTAAATGCGATCGCAGAGTCTCAATCTGGAAAAATCAAGCCTCAATCCATAGCTGAATTAAAGCAAGAATTAGGAATCGATGGCGAAGAAGAAGAAACAGTCTAAGCAAGATAAAAATGAGCCATTAAAGCCTGTTATTATCAATCGCGTCCCTGGTTTTAGTTCTCAATTTAAAGCAGATTTAAGCTGGTGGTTTAAACAGGATTCCAAGAAAGCCTATAAAATTTTGGATTTGGTAACAGCAGTCCTGCAAGATCCTTTCCAAGGAATTGGTAAGCCTGAACCTCTCAAGTATGTGGATGCCGATATTTGGTCGAGGAGGATCGATTTAGAACATCGATTTATTTATCGAGTTAGTAAAAGCCAAATAGATTTTTTATCCTGTAGATTTCATTACGAATAACGTAGAAAGCGATGCCTAACAGCCAGCTTTGCAATCACCCCAACGGTTTAAATTAAAAATTTAGAATAAGCTGTGGAACAGACTAATAAAATTAATTTAAAATCAGCCTAAATCTCATCTTTGTTTAGTGTCTTAGTTCATGCCAAAGATAATCAAAATCAAAAACTGTGACTAATGCTGAGTGACTTCACTAAGTGCCTCTTGAAGAACTTCTTCACTCACACCATGACGCTTCAAACTGGCAATCAGCGCAGAAACTGTATCTCCCTCTAAGCGCTCCAAATCAGCGCGAAGTCCTTGTCCAATGTAAGCACGCGCCAATGGCTGATAGCCAGAAAAACCTAATAACGGAGCCACTCGCTTCAAATCTTCAATCACATCTTCGGGCATCCGCATGGTGATGGTTGTCATGGGACGATTTCTATCTAACCGCTTTTTCAATGCTTCAATTTTCATAATATTCACGTTCCTTACGGGTCGCTTTACGTGCTGAAATAATCCGAATGCTGTCGTTTTCGCGCTCAATATAAACAACGTACAAGAGATGCCAACGCTTATCCAAACCAATGACGGCATCACGCGCTTCATAGTTGCGGCTAGCATCGACCACCACCAGAAACGGATCAAAGAAGGCTTCTGTGGCTTGCGCAAATGTTACACCATCATGCTTTTGGGGGTTAATTCGAGCTTTCTCGTTGTTCCAGACAAAGGTAACGCCGTTGAGTACGAAATACACATCCATACTCTATAAGGTACACAGAATATATTTACAATGTCAATACGCTACTGTTGCTTGACCGAAGCTTATTTAAATCTCTCCGCTGCTAATTCTATCTATATTGAGTCTCACAGTAAGTTTTGATAACATGTAATTAACTGTTAATTTCTTGCTATTGATTTAAAGGCGCAATGATAGATTTAACCAATATTCACTCACTGTCTGAGTTTCAGAGAAACACCAAACGCTATATGTCTCAAATGCAGGAAAACGAAAAGCCGATTGTCTTAACCGTGAACGGACAGGCACAGCTAGTGGTTCAAGATGCTAAAGCCTATCAAAAGCTTTTAGATCGCTTAGAATACATCGAGACAGTGGCAGCCTTAAAAGAGGGGATTGCTGAAATTGATGCAGGAAAAGCAGTTCCAGCGCAGCAAGCCCTACAAGCACTACAAGAAAAGCATGACATTTTAGGTTAGTCTTTCCCCGCGTGCGATCGCCGATGCTGAAAATGCTTATCTGTGGTTAAAAGAACAAAACCCAGCATTTGCTGACGAGTGGTTTCAAGGGCTATCTGATGCTCTAGCCTCACTCGAACAGTTACCCGCTCGATGTCCTGTTGCTCTAGAAAGTCAAGAACTAGATAGAGAGATTCGGCAACTTCTCTATAGAAAATCGAAGAGAACTACGTTTCGTATCCTTTTTGGTATTTCAGGGGAAGAGGTTTTTGTGTATCGCATTCGCCATACCTCACAGCAGTATCTAACCGCAGAAGAGTTTTAGAAAAATCTTAGTGAAAACGGGCATTTGTGAGAGGGTTTTATCGTTGTTAAGTTGTTAAATTGATATTTTTTCAATGCTTCAATTTTCATAGTATTCACGTTCCTTACGGGTCGCTTTACGTGCTGAAATAATCCGAATGCTGTCGTTTTCGCGCTCAATATAAACATAGTTAAAAAACTTGCTAAACTAATATGTACATTAATATGTACATTAATATGTACATTAATCTATGTTTTCTTACGAAATTACTAATCCAACCGATGCTAGAAATGGATTTTTTAAATTATTAGAACAAGTAGCTCAAAACCATCAGGTGTACATAGTCAATCGACGAGATGGCGAAAACGTAGCGTTGATTTCTCAATCAGACTTAAATAGTTTAATCGAGACTGTATACCTGCTTCGTTCACCTGCAAATGGGAATCGTCTTTTAAATGCGATCGCCAAGTCTCAATCTGGAAAAATTAAGTCTCAATCCATAGCTGAATTAAAGCAAGAATTAGGAATTGATGGCGAATCAGAAGAAACAGTCTAAGCAGGATAATAATGAGCCATTGCAGCCTGTTATTATCAATCGCGTTCGGTGATTTTAGTTCTCAATTTAAAGCAGATTTAAGCTGGTGGTTCAAACAAGATTCTAAGAAAGCCTATAAAATTTTGGATCTGGTAACGGCAGTCATGCAAGATCCTTTTCAGGGAATTGGCAAACCCGAACCTCTCAAGTATGTGGATGCCAATATTTGGTCGAGGAGAATTGATTTAGAACATCGATTTATTTATCGAGTTAGCAAAAGCCAAATAGATTTTTTATCCTGTAGATTTCATTACGAATAATATACAAAGCGATCGCTGAAAAAACGCTTGAATAATATTCAGCAAGATTCATCTCCAGTTTTACAGACAAGTCGCAGAGGTGACAGGGTGGCTTAGTTTAATTCAACATCTAATAGGAATTAACATGACAGGTCGCTTTACAATTGATAATTATTCTCATTTGTAAAGGAAGTTGTTCTTATGTTTTCCAATAAGAGGAAAAACAAATAACCAACCCGTATTCTTAGAACGAAAGTAATTGTTGAGCTTAATCTAGATCATTATCGAGATTTTGAATTGCCTGATCGCAATCTTCGACATCTTTATTTAATTCCATCGCTTGATATAGTCTTCGGGCATTTTCATAGGCTACTTTTGCTTCTGACTTTTGTTGTAAATTGTGATGAGTATTACCTAAATTAAACCAGGAATTAGCTTGTCCTTTTTTATCGCCGATTTGTTGAGTAATAGCTAAAGACTGTTGATAGAAATTGATTGCCCATGGATATTCTCCCAGGGAAGAGTAAGCATTGCCTAAATTATTTAAACAACTAGCTTCTCCTTTTTTATCGCCGATTTGTTGTTTAATCGCTAAAGACTTTTGATGGTAATCGATTGCCCGTTGGTATTCTCCCAGGGAATAGTAAGCACTGCCCAAATTATTTAAAGATGCAGCTTCATCGTGGCGATTACCGATTTGTTGTTGAATCGCTAAAGACTGTTGAAAAAAATTAATTGCCTGCTGATATTCTCCCAGGGAATAGTAAGCACTGCCCAAATTATTTAAAGATTTACCTTGACCATGGCGATCGCCGATTTGTTGTTGAATCGCTAATGACTGTTGATAGTAATCAATTGCTCGTTGATATTCTCCCAGGGAAGAGTAAGCAGTGCCTAAATTATTTAAACAACTAGCTTCTCCTTTTTTATCGCCGATTTGTTGTTTAATCGCTAAAGACTTTTGATGGTAATCGATTGCCCGTTGGTATTCTCCCAAAGAATTATAAGCATTGCCTAAATTACTTAAAGATTTAGCTTCCCCATTGCGATTGCCTGTTTGTTGTTTAATAGCTAAAGACTGTTGATGGTAATCAATTGCTCGTTGATATTCTCCCAGGGAACGGTAAGCATTGCCTAAATTATTTAAAGATTTACTTTCCTCATGGCGATCTTTTATTTTTTGAGCAAATTTTAAAGACTGTTGATGGCAATTGATTGCCTGTTGATATTTACCTGTATAAAAAAGAGTATTGCCTAATTCATTATATAGATTAGCAACTGTCGATAAATTACGTTTTTTTTCTATTTGATCAAATTTATATTCACTCAAGAGACGTTGCAATAAATTAATTCTTGCTTCTTTTTCTGGCAAATTCAAGCTTTCAGAATTTTCTACATGTAGCGTGCTATCTCTGATGGTAACTAACCCAGATTTAACTGTTTTAAAAGTAAAAATCTTTCTACTCCATGCCCAAAAGTCAGGAGCATATTTTGCTAGGCGAGTTAAAGCATACTCAGGTAAAAAGAATATGATGGGATGAGATACACTATGGCGAAAATCATCACGCACATAATTAAGATTGACTAATATATCTGGATATTCATCCAAGATACCAATAGACTTTTCTAATCCTTTAAGCAGCAAGATAAGTTTTTTGTCAGTATCAATTTCTATGGATTTTAAAGCCTTAACGATTTCATCTCGCAAAAATCTCAACTCGGGATCAGGAAAATCTAAAACCATAAACTGAATATCCTGGCAATTTGGATGTTCAATCAAAGTTTTAATCAGTAAATCTCGATCTTGAGCAAAATTAATTTCGGCAAAAGCAACATTCAATTTATCATCAGCAAAATCGATGAAGGTCAACAGTTGTTTAAATACTTGTTGATTACTTTCCCAGAATATTTTAGTTCTTTCTGCTAAATTAGTTATCTCTCGATTGCTGCTCATTCTCTAACGCCTCTTGAAATAGAGGACTTGATTTTAAAACAGGATTAACATAGTTCCAACGGTTAGTACCGTTATATTCTAATACTGATAAATTAAATAATAATAGCTGTCCGATTTCGTCTTTATTAATATTTTTGGTTAGACAGACTTTTGCCAACACAGGATAGTATTCATTTAAATTAATTCTTTCAAAGTTAAACTGTTCTTCATTGATACCATAGGTTACATCTTCAGCCGTAACTTTACTATGTTCGCTGCCAAAAGCGGTTAAACAAGCTCTAGCCGTCATTTGCATCAATTGCCGTACATGACCACCACTGGCTTTTACTAAGTCTATTAACTGCGTGTGAGATTCAAATACGGAATCAATATTAACTCGTTGTGCTATTAAACTAGCAAGAGCTTCTAATCTATCGTTTTTATATGGCAAATCGTAATTATGCTGTTCAAACTCATACAGATTAACCATCGGCATAATATTAGGACTGCCAAAAGATTTACTCAAGTTTTGATCGGAATAAACTGTAGAGATGGGAACAGTATAGATAATTGTGGTATGTAAACTCTGTAGTTGAGCGGCATAATCGAAAAATAGATGATTGCCTACATTAGGGGGAATGCGATCTAGATTATCTAAGATAATTAGAAAACCTTTGCTGTATTGAGGAACTTTTTTTTGTAGCTTTTTAAAAGCATCATCCAGTAAAAAATTAATATCTGCCTGTAAACGACTAATATCCTTTTGCAGCGTTTGCCTAATTATCTTTTTTTGTTTCTGGGTACCTTTGATCTGGGCTAATACTTTAGTTAACAATTTGGAAATAAAAGGTAATTGAAACCCAGCTTCAATATCAGCTTGTAAACTAATACCTTGTTCAACACTCTTCTCAGTCTCTTTGGTAATCTCTTTGAACCAAGATTCAAAGCTATTTAATAACTGACTATCAAACTTAGCACCTATTTTATATAGTTCATCAGCAATCTTTTTAATAATCAGCAAATATAAGTCTGTATATTCAGCATCATTAAGATCTAATTCCAGATCTGCCTCTAAATAAACAATATAGTATTCTGATTCTAGTTTCTTTTGGATTCTCCTTAATTCCGTACTTTTGCCACAACCTCGATGTCCCGTGAATAATAGAGTACAAAATTCACCTGGATCAAGTAACTGTAAGTTCGCGGTGATATTTTGCACAGTTTTAGTACTACGTACCGCAGACAAGTCCACATAGTATCGCTCAATATCTTCTCCCACAAGAGGTTCAGGAGTGCAAATCCGATAAGCATCTCTAAGAGTTGCAGCACGATTAGGTGGAAGTGAATTCATATACAATTACTAAATTTAATATTTAACAGAATGAAAACTGGCAGACATTAGTAGTTTAGTTGCTTTTCCATCAAGAAATTAATAAATTTAGCACCTCTACGAAATACCTGTTGCTGTCTGATTACAACAAATCCTTGATTAATAAAAAAAGGTTTGGCAGTAATACTTGCCTCGGTAAACAAACGATGTATATTTATTTCTCTCGCTTTATTTTCTATTGCTTGATAAATGTTGCTACCAACTCCCTGGCGTTGATACTGATGATGAACATAGAAACAATCAAGATGACCATCTGCTTCTAATTCACCAAAGCCCATAATTTTATTATTTTCTACCGCAACATATGTAAACCTGTCTGAACATATTTCCGCCCAATTTCTAAAATAAATATGATCAGGCGACCATGCCTCAACTTGCTGTGGCGAATAATGCTGGATGTTAATTTTCCGCACAGTATCGTGAAATAATTCCGCAACTTGCGTTTCATCCCGTGGCTGGAATAATCTAATTTGCATTATGGACAGCTTGAGCAAACGATAATAATTTTATTAGTTAAAGCTGAGAGCTAACAACCAGTAAATTAGAAGATTAGTAAAAATTTACTGCCCAATCCCCAATCCCCAATCCCCAATCCCTAATCCCTAATTCCCAATCCCCAGTCCCCAATCCCCAATCCCCAAATAGACCATCTGATATTTAATTACACCCACTTCCATAACGACTTCTAAAAACTACAAAGATAAAGGAATAAAAAAGCCAGCCCCGACTCCTAAATCATTATCTTCGCGCACTCTTAATTGATGCCAAGTGGAAGAACCAACCCGATTTGTTAAATATAGCTCTAAATAAGGGTCGCCATTATCAGCACTAGGGTCGATCCCCAGCAAAGATAAAGGTTGCCAGCGAACTCCTGCTGTCCAGGGAATCCTATCGGCTAATTCTCCGTCGATAAAACTATTTCCTTCGCCAAAAAAGTTAGCACCTACTTCCCCAGTCAGGCTCACTTCCGAACTTAGAGAAATTGCGCCCCCAACATTAAAACCACCAATTTCTAATCCTTCCCTCTGGACATAGGCAAATATAGGCGTAACCCAGGCGGCAGTATTCTGGCTAATTTCGTAGTTAATGGGCAAGGCAAAAGTAAGAATGATCAATTTGCCGCTGTTGCCCTCGTCTCCTCCAGGGGTAAATATTGGCACCGATTTATCTAAACCAAGATCATCAAAAGAATCCGTATCGTTGTTGATAAAATTGATAAAGGGTTCATTGGTTAAGCCAGCAGTAACCGCAGCACTTACAGTAACTGGATCATTTTCCGCTTGATTGAGCAATCTGATTTTACCGCTAATTCCCTGTTCCGACTCGTCTACTTCACTGCTAACGTAATCCAGAAAAATGCCCGCTTCAAAGTCTTTTAATAAGCCATAGCGAACAGCAGTCAAAACACCCTGATTACCGCCCTGTAGCTGCACCGATAAATCACCATTAGGGATCGTTCCCCCATCAAACAAGCCAAATCCATCGGTGGTATATCGTTCAGATTCAACGCCCTTGGATTCAAAGCGATCGCTATACTGACGATTAGCGGCAATAAAATCGGGCATAAATACCAAATTAGCCCCCACTCCCAAGAAATCGCGATCGCCAGTTAAAGAAAGAGGGGCATAACTAGCAAAGGTATTAGTTGCATAAAGATCCAACCCTAGACGAGGATTGGTTAAATAACGAAACCCTGCATTATAGACGATCGCCCGATCTGGATCACCTGAAGCGCGATTGATGCTGTTATTACCTGTAAGGGGAAAAAAGACATCGCTAAAGATAGAAAACCGAGAACTTACCTGATAAGAAGCCCCTGCACCTAAACCAAACACTGTGCCAAAACCGTCATCATCCCCAGGGATACGACGAAAAAAGACAGCACTTTCATCACGGAAAAATGCCACCGTCGGCACAAAATTAAACTGCCAGCGATCGCCAACATCAGCCGTAAAAGGAACCGCTAAAGAGACAAAAGTATCTCGATTGTTAAGTTCAGTACTCTCTCCGTCTCTAGTAAATTCGAACCCTCTGGTTCCCCAAGAAGCAGATACAACTCCTCCCAAAGCGAGAGTATCTGCTGCATTCCGCCAAATTCGACCCTTAAATTCTAGCGCCGCTTCATTATCTTCAGTGCGGTTCGAGATAAATTCTCCCTGCTTAACGGGAGAACTACTATCTACATGCTGAAATTGTAAAGTTAACTGCAAATCATCACTGATCCCCCAACTAAAACCAGTGTTGAAATTAACCGCACTATCGTCATCATCCACGCCACCTTCTACTAGATTAGGAAAAAAGAAAGTTCGGGTATCTAAATTAATTAAAACCTCTCCATTTCCCAAATATTTTGCTGTTGGCTGGGAAAACAACTGTTCCCCCAGAGGTGTAAACGTGACTTTTTCTGATTCTGATTCTTTCGCTGATAAATCATCTGTCGGTAAAGCCTGGAGGGAATTTGCCCTCAGCAATAGCAATACAGTCGAACCAACTAATCCTAGCAACAGTCTATTCATGCGATTGTTCTTCACTCATGCCCCAATCAGAGACCATAGCTAAATTCTCAATGGGAGTTACATTGAAGCTCGATTCTATCAGCTTGATGTAAAAAAGTGAGTGGAGTTCTAATAACCGCCTATAATTCAAGCTATAGCTTATATTTAAAGGCTGTTTCCGTTCCCTGATAGCCAGATAACTCGGCTAACTCAGACAGGGTTTTAGTACCTGGATAAAACTCACCGTCAATTTCCCAGGTGGGAAAAGATTGAATACCTGCGGCTACACATACATCTCTTTGAGGATTTTTTCCTTGGGGATCGCATTCGATGTAGTCAATTTCGTCAAAAGCTGCTTGACCAAATAACTGCTTTTGCTCAAAACAGTGAGGACACCAAAAAGCTCCATACTTTTTCGCTCCTGTGGCAGTCAAATATTTAGCCAGCTCCATTTCTGCTGCCCCAGAGGTGGTGTTAATCTCCCAGCCTTTAGGGGGTTTGGGGGCTGCTTTCGGTTGGGGAATCGCAATTAATCCATCAGCATCTACTACCTCTTCGGCAGTACCGTTGGCTTGAGCAATTGAAGAACTTACCCCTGAGTAAATACCCAAAGTAACCACGATAGTTAAGATACCAACAATAAAACCTGTAAACAAAATTTGACCCAGATCTTCCCAGTCTTTACCAGTAATGGTCAAAATTAACAAGCTGAGAGAAAACAATGCTGAACCAATACAATAAGGACATACGGTTTTTAGCTCTGTTGCCAAAACATACATCAGATAGGCGCTAAACACAGTCATGGCAATACTACCTGACAGCAATAGCCACCAAGTTGCATTTTCCAACTGCTTCTTAAGATTTTTCTGGCGCTCAGGATTAATTGCCAAAGGAACAAGGGCAAAAGCAGCCATGCTTAAATATGCCAGGCAGCCAAATAAACTCAGAGGTAAACCAAAGACGGTAGCGTAAGCACTATTTAATACTCCTCCGCATCCTGCTCCTGCCGCAGCATCTAGAGAGCAAGCAGGATCTCCTCCCATGAGTTTAGTAATGGTTAGATAAGCAGTCAGAACTGCTCCAGCAATTGAGATCGCACCAATGATTGGTCTTGACCAACGATATATCCAAGGTAGAGAACGACGACGACGCATAAATAAAAATGTTTATCTATTTGGTTGTACTAATGACTTGTGTGGAAAATGCTCTGGTCATAACAGCAAACTAAACCAAAGCCAAGACATAAATGGATTTTAGAATTCTAAATTATAAAGTCAAGTCCCATTTATTAAGTCTTCCAAATTATAGCTTGAGTATAAATCTAGTCCATTTGGGTCATATAAATACTTATCTAAAAGCTTTTAGCTTCAGGCTCTATGCTCTAAGCTAGATGGGTTTAAGATCTCTACCAAACTTAGTTTGGGACATATGCGGAACCCAGTCTTTGTTCATTTAGTGGCGGTTTAAAACCTCTTCTAATTGCCTACAGGCTGCAAAGCAGCCAAGCGACGCTAGTCGCGTCTTGAGCCGATAGGCTCTGTGCTTATAGCTTATAGCTGGGGCAAAGCCCCTTTATAGTGCCTTAACCGAACTGGGTGATTTTTGGTTTTGCTCGATCACACTAGGGACAGATTTAGCTGCTTCGACAAACTGAGCTACTCGAATCGGATCAATAGTTTCGTTAATGTTGCCATGACGCTTGAGGGAGCTAGCCACAATTACCCCCGTAGCAGCCTGCATCAATTGGGTAATGTTTGACCAGTTGGCACCGCTACCAATAAATACAGGAGTTGTTCCCGCCGCTGCTGTAGCTAGTTCCAAATCTTCTTGACTAGGAGGGCTACCTGTCGCCCATCCCGATAAAATCACCCCGTCTGCTAAACCCCTTTCGATAGTGTCTTTAACGGCGGTGGTCAAGTTGGGAGTGCCTAAAGGACGAGCATGCTTAACTAATACATCAGCCAGAATCGCCACATTAGAATCCAGTTCTCGACGATATCGCAGTAATTCGTGTGCTTTACCCTCAATTAACCCTTGATCCGTCGCCATGACCCCAGTTAAGACATTGACCCGAATAAACTGAATTTCCGTGCAGGTTGCGATCGCCATCGCGCTTTTGGCATCGTTACGTAAAACATTAATCCCAATCGGTAGCATCACCATTCCCTTGAGGCGATCTACAATCAAGGTCATCGCACTGACAATAGCAGGATCAACACAATCTTTACTAAAAGGGGCATCAAAAAAGTTTTCGATGATAATTCCATCTACACCACCAGCAGCCAAAGCAGTCGCTTCCTGTTCTGCCCTGGCAATTACCTCTCCTAACTTGCCCTGCCAACGGGGAGAAGTTGGCAAAGGAGATAAATGAACTACCCCAATCACGGGGTTATCTGCTTGAAAAATATGTCTTAATTTCACTTTAAATCCGTCATGCCTCTATACTGCTCCGCTTCAAAAGCTTCTATTATCTCAGACCAAGCCATCTGCTGTATAGACTGAGAATTATTCTCTTCTTAAAATTTTTTTCGCTTCATTTGGTGATTTTATGGCTTTTATGTTCCCAAGAGTTGGTTTTATCTGTTAATATATTTTAACGAAAAGGTTATTTACGTATCACGTTTGATGTGTATTAATCTAGTTCAAAGCCCGTCAGCAGCGGTGTCTTGAATAGGAAATAGTTTTGCGGAATAGAAACTGTCTGGTTAGCTCCTGCTCCGCCGCGAAACTAGGAGATATAATCCAGCAGTTGGTCTAAAAAATCACTATCTATTTTTATATTTACAGACCAGAAAGGTTAACGCTCCATACAAGATATTGAGTCTGGCAAATTGTCATGGTCTACTTCGTTTAATTCCATCGAAGTTATACCTAGCTAACATAAAAATTCATATCAATCTTGATACAGGTCTCTAAAATTTAGGATAAAGAATGGCAAACAAGCCAACTATAGCTATATCCCACTTGGGATGTGAGAAAAATCGTATAGATTCAGAACATATGCTGGGCTTATTGGCTCAAGCAGGATACCAAATAGATTCCAATGAAGAACTAGCTGATTACGTTATTGTTAACACTTGCAGCTTTATTGAAGCTGCGAGAGAAGAATCGGTTCGTACTTTAGTTGAGTTAGCCGAAGCCGATCAAAAAATTGTGATTACAGGCTGTATGGCGCAGCATTTTCAATCAGAGCTACTAGAAGAGCTACCCGAAGCCGTAGCTGTAGTTGGTAGTGGTGACTACCACAAAATAGTTGATGTCATCGAGCGCACCGAAACGGGGGAACGAGTAACAGAGATTACTCAAGAACCTGTATTTATTGCCGATGAAACAGTTCCTCGTTACCGTACTACGACTGAGGGAGTGGCATATTTGAGGGTGGCTGAGGGCTGTGATTATCGCTGCGCTTTTTGCATCATTCCTCATCTTCGGGGGAACCAGCGATCTCGCTCTATAGAATCGATTGTTGCCGAAGCTAATTCTTTGGTAGCCCAAGGGGTGCAGGAAATAATTTTAATTTCCCAGATTACCACTAATTATGGTGTTGATCTGTATGGCAAGCCCATGCTGGCAGAGCTTTTAATCGAGTTGGGCAAAGTTGATGTCCCCTGGATTAGAATTCACTACGCTTATCCTACGGGACTAACGCCAAAAGTGCTGAGTGCTATTAAAGATACGCCCAACGTTCTGCCCTATCTTGATTTACCTCTACAACATTCTCACCCCGATATTTTGCGGGCAATGAATCGTCCTTGGCAAGGGCGAGTCAATGATGGCATTATTGAGCGAATCAAACAGGAATTACCCCAAGCGGTGTTACGGACAACTTTTATCGTTGGGTTTCCTGGAGAAACAGCCGAACATTTTCAGCATCTGGTAGATTTTGTAGAACGACATCAATTTGATCATGTTGGGGTCTTTACTTTTTCTCCTGAAACAGAAACACCAGCCTATAGTATGGACAATCAAGTCCCTGCTGAAATTGCCCAGCAACGTCGAGACAGGTTGATGGAGGTACAGCAGCCAATTGCAGCTTATAAAAATCAGTCTTGTGTCGGTCAGCGAGTAGAAGTGTTAGTTGAGCAGGAACATCCAGAAACGGGACAGCTAGTGGGTCGCTCCAGCAGATTTGCCCCCGAAGTAGATGGATTAGTTTATGTTAACGGTTCGGCATCCCTAGGTTCAATAGTTACTGTTAACATCACCGCTGCCGATGTATACGACCTTTATGGAGAGATAGCCGTTACCGCAGCCTGCGGGGAGCCTTAACTGCTATCTATTTATACAACTTTCCCCATACCTCCTAAGCTAAGTGGCATAGAGGTATATCAATTCTTAGCAGAGCAAGACCATCCAGTTTTTTAACCACCACCAAAGTAAACATATAAAACATATAGAACTTATGACGACTACTTTCAGAGATTTAGGACTATCTGACGCTTGTTTATCCCAGCTAGAACAGCTTGGTTTTACAGAACCGACCCAAATTCAGCAAGATGCTGTTCCAGCCTTGCTCAGTGGCAGAGATATCGTCGGTCAATCTCAAACAGGTACAGGAAAAACCGCCGCTTTTTCTCTTCCTGCATTAGAAATTGTGGAAGCCGATAACAAAGCAGTACAGGCTTTAATCTTGACCCCCACCAGAGAGTTAGCCCAACAGGTGGGACAAGCAATCCAAGATTTTACCGCCAGAGAACAAAGAATTTATTCTTTAACCGTTTATGGTGGACAGTCTATTGAGAGACAAATTAGCCGCTTACGCCGAGGAATCCAAATTGTAGTGGGTACTCCTGGTCGGGTAATTGATCTCTTAGAACGTAGAGAATTGGTCTTAGATCAGCTCAAGTTAGCGATTTTAGATGAAGCTGACGAAATGTTGAGCATGGGCTTCATTGACGATATCAAGAAAATTTTGCGTCAGACTCCCAAAGAAAGACAGACTGCTTGTTTATCTGCCACCATGCCTCGGGAAATCAAAGAGTTGATCAAAAACTTTTTGACCGACCCGATCTACATCACAGTTAAGCAAAAAGAAGCTGCCCCTACCCGCATCGACCAGCATGTCTACATGGTGCCTCGCGGTTGGCAGAAAATTAAAGCATTGCAGCCTATTTTGGAAATTGAAGAGCCAGACTCAGCAATTATCTTTGTTCGTACCAAACGTACTGCTAGCGAATTGACCAGTAAACTGCAAGAGGCAGGGCATAGCGTTGATGAATATCATGGCAATTTGAGTCAGATGCAGCGGGAACGATTAGTTAAGCGCTTCCGCGATGGCAAAATTAAAATGGTAGTGGCGACAGATATTGCGGCTAGAGGTCTAGATGTTCAGGATCTGACCCACGTAATTAATTATGATTTGCCCGATAACACCGAAACCTATATCCACCGTATTGGTCGTACAGGTCGAGCAGGAAAAACTGGAACTGCAATTGCGATCGCTCAATCTGGGGATCGTCGGGCTTTAAAACAAATTGAACGTCGCATCAGAGCTAAGTTAGACATCGCTAAAATTCCTAACCGCGCCCAGGTAGAAGCGAAGAGAATTGGTAAATTAAACGCCAAAATTAAAGAGACTTTGGCAGGGGAAAGAATGGCTTCTTTCTTACCCTTAGTTAGAGAACTAAGCGCTGATTATGATGCTCAAGCGATCGCCGCTGCGGCATTACAAATGGTTTACGACCGTGATTGTCCTAATTGGATGAAAGGAGATTGGGATGTTCCTGAAGATAGTTGGGGTAAGCCAGTGGTTAAAGGCAGAAAAAATCGTAATGGTCGCAAAAGCAACTATAACAAATCTAAATCTCTTCCACGAACCAAGCCCCAAGGTAAGTTAAGATCGCAAGTAATTATTGAACAATAAGCATATTTATTAGACCTCTTGCACGAGTCATTTTTAGTCTCAAAAGTTAATAGTTTTTGTACCACAAGGACATAACGTCATTTGTCATCTGTTATTGGTTAAAAACTCTACTAAGTGAAGGATTCATGCAAGAAGTCTATTGAGCAAATAGCAGTTTGGAGGTCAGAGAGACCCCGCGCTGGAAGCACGGGGCTGACTCTGACTTCGTGAAATCAACAGCTCATTGGTAGCATCTGATAACTGCTAACCTTTAATTGCTGTAGAATAGTGTCCACTAGTTTGGCTAGAAACTGCCACAAAACCTTAACTGAGACAGCCCGTGACTTTGAGTATCCCCCCGACCAACTTGTCTTATCCTACTATTGCCAAGAGTGCTAATAACTGGCAAGGTCTGATCGCAACCTATAGTGCTTTCTTACCTGTAAGCGATGCCACTCCCATAGTTACCTTATTAGAAGGAAACACGCCGTTGATCCCCGCTCCTGCGATCGCCGCTTTGATTGGTCGTGGAGTTAAGGTTCACGTCAAATACGACGGTCTCAACCCCACGGGCAGTTTTAAAGACCGCGGCATGACGATGGCGATCTCCAAAGCTAAGGAAGCTGGGGCGAAGGCGGTTATCTGTGCCAGTACGGGAAATACCTCGGCTGCTGCCGCGGCATATGCCCGTCGCGCAGGGATGAAGGCATTTGTGATTATTCCTGATGGCTATGTGGCTTTGGGGAAATTAGCTCAGGCTTTACTATATGGTGCCGAAGTAATCGCTATTGACGGTAACTTCGATGATGCTTTAAGTATTGTGCGGGCGTTAGCGGAAAACTATCCTGTTACTTTGGTTAATTCGGTTAATCCCTATCGGTTACAGGGTCAGAAAACCGCAGCCTTTGAAATAGTTGATGTCTTGGGCAATGCTCCTGACTGGTTGTGTATCCCTGTGGGCAATGCAGGCAACATCAGTGCTTATTGGATGGGTTTTTGTGAATACCGTCAAGCAGGAAAATCCTCTCAACTGCCCAAGATGATGGGTTTCCAGGCTGCGGGATCAGCGCCTCTGGTATCAGGAGAAAAAGTTGCTAATCCCGATACCTTAGCTACAGCAATTAGAATTGGCAACCCTGCCAACTGGCAAAAAGCGATCGCTGTACAAGAAGCTAGTGGAGGAGAGTTTAATTCTGTCACCGATGAAGAAATTCTAGCGGCTTATCGTATTTTGGCAGCAGAGGAAGGTGTGTTCTGTGAACCTGCTAGTGCGGCTTCTGTGGCGGGACTGCTGAAAGTTAAAGAGCAAGTGCCTGATAATGCCAGCGTAGTTTGTGTTTTGACTGGTAATGGTCTCAAAGACCCTGATACCGCCGTCAAACATAGTGATAACGAATTGAAGCGAGGTGTACCTAAAGACCTGGAGCAAGTCGCAAAGGTTATGGGCTTTTAAAATTGAGGCTGATAAACTTAGATAAAAAGCCGCGTACTAGTGGCTGCTAGTACGCGGAATCATTTACGACTTCACCGATATTGCTAAAAATACAGTCCTATATAAGTGCTAGGGGGTTGCATTTTAGCAACGAATTTAACTCGCCTCTACGATAGATCTACTGACAGTTTTCGTCTTCAGTAAATTTTCGGAGATAATTATATTTAGATCTATTTGGTAGGTAAGATAGTGTCTTATAGTTATTTTTTGGTGGTTAGCTTGGTAAATTCATCAAAAAATTTGCTTAATATTACTCATTAATTGCTTGATTAATTAGCTTAGGTATGACTCAAAACAGCGTGATTGTAATTGGTGGTGGTTTAGCCGGGACAGAAGCGGCATGGCAAATTGCTCAGGCAGGTATTGCTGTAACTCTCTATGAAATGCGACCTGTCAAAACTTCTCCTGCTCACCATACAGAAGAATTAGCCGAGTTAGTTTGTAGCAATTCTTTTGGCGCCAAAAATAGCGATCGCGCAGCAGGATTACTTCACGAAGAATTACGCCGCTTAGGTTCTCGAATTATTGCTACTGCCGATCAGCATGCTGTTCCCGCAGGAGGAGCCTTAGCAGTGGATCGGGGGGTTTTTAGCAGTGAACTTACTCGTACTTTGGATAGTCATCCCTTAATAGATTTTCAAAGAGCTGAAATTAGCGAAATTCCTCAGGACAAAATTGTCGTTTTAGGCACTGGACCTTTAACTAGTCCCCAATTAGGAGAGAAGCTACAGCAGTTTACAGGGATGGAGTATATGAGCTTTTTTGATGCTGCCAGCCCGATTATTGTTGGGGAATCAATTGACCGTAATATTGCTTTTTTGGCATCTCGTTACGATAAGGGGGAGGCAGCTTATCTTAACTGCCCCATGAACAAGGATCAGTACCTTAAGTTTCAGCAAGAACTGTGTCAGGCAGAGCAAGCAGAATTAAAAGATTTTGAGCGAGAAAATGCCAAGTTTTTTGAAGGCTGTCTGCCCATTGAAGAATTAGCCCAGCGTGGAGAAGATACTATGCGCTATGGACCTTTAAAACCAGTCGGTTTATTTGATTCTCGGCTAGGAGATTTTCGCGCCCCAGAAAACAAAGGCAAGCGCCCTTACGCCGTTGTTCAGTTGCGGCAAGAAGATAAAGCGGGGCAGCTTTGGAATATGGTTGGGTTTCAAACCAATTTACGTTGGGGTGAGCAAAAACGAGTCTTTCGCATGATCCCAGGCTTAGAAAATGCTGAGTTTGTCAGGATGGGAGTGATGCACCGCAACACATTCATCAACTCTCCCCAGTTATTAAACTCCACATTGCAGTTTAAGAGTAAAAATACTATCCTTGCCGCTGGTCAACTTGTGGGTACCGAAGGTTATACTGCAGCCGCCGCAGGAGGCTGGTTAGCGGGAACCAACGCCGCCCGCCTAGCTTTGGGTCAAGAGCCATTAGCTATGCCCAATACAACCATGATGGGCGCTCTATTTGAATTTATTAGCTCTGCATCCCCTAAGCATTTTCAGCCTATGCCGCCTAATTTTGGCATTATTCCCCCATTACCCACCAGAGTTAAGAACAAAAGAGAAAGATATGGTCAATATCGCGATCGTTCTTTATCTGATTTAGAAAACTGGAAAAAGTCTTTAACCCCAGAAGCATTAGTTAGTAGATAGGGTATTGACTTTTTTAATCAATAGCAATAATTATTATATTTTCGCAACAAATAGCAAATTTGAAACCGAAGATTAACAGTATGTCCTGTGGGGGCGACAAGTGGCTTGAACAGGAATCAGGAAGGGGAATAGAGAAAACAGCCTCTCCAAACATGAGAAACTGTTATCAATAACTTTAATTGTTGAAAACAGTATGTTCCAACTACCTGA
>JBCDDK010000118.1:0-22537 GCA_039180345.1 Cyanobacteria bacterium P01_G01_bin.39
GTTGGTAAATGCGTAATGCTACTAGAGCATTTTCTATCTCTAAAGGAGTAAACCTGGATTTGAAAAGCTTGAAGCTTAGAGCTTATGGCTTAAAGCTACGACAAGTAATTCTTTGTAAGACATTACATGATGACCAACGCCCTATTTTACTCACCAGGATCGAACAACCATATTGCTACGCAAAGATCCCGCGCGATCGCTGACTTTAAAACCAACATAGAAATCATCTTTGAAGACCGAATCAATCTAGATCTTGTGTGTCCCAGAAATACGGCTATGTGGCTCAGGCTGAATGCCGAAATCTTTGCCTGGTATGAAGTCTTGCTCTTTGAAGGATTAATTAGAGTTACTTCCAGCCAAAAAGAAAAAATAGAACAATTCAGACTTTTAAAGCGTCATCCAGGCATTCAATACTTACATTGGCTCTCGCAGATACAGTTCGATCCCAATTGAACTATAAATCGAGTTCGTCAATGCGTAACTCAAGATGGTCATGCAAAGCAATGTATCAAGAATGAGGAATGCTTATTCACTGTTACGAAATCCCTGATAGATTACCAGAATAATGGAAACAACATTTAATGCTATTGCAACTCCTATTTTTCGAGGAAGTTGGAGCGAAAACAAATTAAGCATAATCGTGCCGCCAAACATATTAATCGGGCATTTTGCTGGCTGTAAATCAGAGAACTACAAGGCACAAGCAACAATTCTGCAATTAATTTTTATGAGCAGAATTAAAGCCTTTATTAGCGACTATCACCTCGGCATCATCAAAGATTTTGTAGAAAGATATGCTGCGGATACTCGCGATTTTATTTTTGAAATCTTGGCAGAAAATTTTCAAATATGCTATCTAGAACAAAAAGACATTGAAATAGCCGCAAGAGAAACTATTGACAATTTCGATGTCGCCTTGATGCTTGCCTGTGCCAAGAAAGAGAGTCTCGACGCAGTAATTTCTGATTCGATAGAGCTATTGGAAAATAGCTTTAATATTCCCACACTAAAGCCAGATGAGTTTATCAATCGTTACGATCGAGATAACAATACTCTAAAGGAAATAGGGGGGTTAAAAGATACAGCAAAACACGCAAAGAAAATGCTGGTTGAGGATTTAGAAATAGACGAAGACATACCCCAAAATATTGCCTTGGGAGAATGGACTTTAGAGGGATTTGAAACCACGATTATTTCTGATGTCAATACCAAAGCTTCCGTAAAAATCTGGAATCCTAACTATCAGTCTAAAAATTCAGAAGCTAAAGGTAAGAGTATTTCTGTCACTGAAAAGGGAAATGGTCCCGTAGATGCTTTAGTAAAATCCTTAAAAGGAGCTTTGCGGATGGCTAACCCTGAAACACCAATACCAGAGTTAACAGTAGATCACGTAAATTTAGTAAGTGGCGCACAGGGGGAGGATGCAATTATCGAGGCTCAAGTAACCTTGTCGCAAGGAACTATAGCCTGCCAAGGAACTTACCAACACACGGATACAGTTAAAGCAGTTTTCTATGCGGTCGTCAAAACTATCAGTAAATATATGAAAGCTGATGGCGATCACGGTTCATCTGTATTGAGGCATCTAGACCTCAGCCAAATTCATCAGGAATTACAGAAGGAAAAAAATCTCTCTCGTATTCATATGAATGCAGTAGAGCTGGAGAGAGAATGTCTTGCTGGTCTGGGAGTTACCGATGCTTCCATCGTTAACTGTACTTTCAAAAATATTGTTTTTGGCGATTTAAACAGTTCTGCTCCTGAGTGGCATAACGTTAAAGTTTTCTCTTCAAACTTTATTACTACTGCATTTAATAATGCTAATCTATCGAACATCAACGTAGGCAACTCCAAACTAGATAATAGTAACTTCAGTCGCGCTCGTATAGGCTTTTGTGATATCAGCTCATCTTCTCTAAATAGTGCGGAATTTGACGACGCACATTTACAAAGCTGCAAGATAGTTACCAGTAAACTTGGAGAAACTACGTGGAAAGATTCTAAGCTAGAACACTGTTTCTTATGGGGTGTGTCTTTAAAAAATGCTGTTTTCTACCGAGCCTATCTTTATATGACCACTATGTACGAGGTGAATTTGAGGAACGCGGAATTTGTCGAGTCGAAGATTGTCTGTGCCGACTTTGCTAGATCGAATCTATCTGGAGCTAAATTTATGGGTGCAAAACTTGGCACCACAAATTTCGCCCAAGCTATTTTGACTGATGCCGATTTTCGAGGCTGCAATCTTACCAAGGTAAACTTGAAAAACGCTGTCTTGAAAGGTGCGAATTTAGATGGAGCAGTTATTACGCCGGTTCAAAGAAAACTTCTTCTAGGTGCTGTGAATCTGAGCAACGTTAGAGTTTACGATAAATCGCAACCCTGCTATGACTATTCTGTTAATTTGATAAAACACAGAGAAGACTCGCATAAGGTATGCGAAAGCTCGACAACATGACTTTCTCACCAAACTACTGAAAATAGCTTTTAGCACCAGATTTGGCATCTATTTGCCACGGCTTTTATAGAACCCATTTGGTATCTTTTTCAACGAAAAATCAGTTGTCTCAGAGCTTATTAACTTGATTGATTGAACGATAAAATGAGGTTTAAGCCAGCTATTCTGAAATATTCAATGTGACAGAGTTTCCAAGATACTTATGGTTACACACAGAGATCTCAAATGGGTTCTATAAGTCGTGGCTGAATTTTAAAAATAGATCGATACAGATTACTGGTTCCTTTGAAGAAGTAACTTATGCTCGCTTGACGCTCGACTATCACATGCCGTAGAGAAATTAAAGCATCGTTAGTTACTCATACATACCCCAAAACTTGTATGCTAGGTTTTGTTAACACGGGCTAGAGATGGGTCTTGCACAAAGTGATCGCGAAGATTTCTAAGTCAACCATAGCTTGAAGAAGCTAGCTTCACCCAAACAGATAAAAAGAAAGACCCCATCAAGGGGTCTGTAGTAAAACGCTAATATAGAAACAAACTATGCTGCGGTATTGGTATTTTCAAAAACCAGTAGATGTTCGATAAGCTGGATTTCAAAGTAGCTGTCGATAACCATCCAAGTATGGTAGCACTGATGTATACGTCTCCAGCGATATTGCATAGCCTCCTCACCTAAAGTTTCTCGAACATCATCGAGGTACAGTTCGATCGCCCGGACGATATCTCGACCATGACCCTTATATGGGTTGTCACTGACGATGTGAACGTCATAGAAGGATGTATCCAGACCACGCGACTTTAGTAGCTTTTTCGAGCGGAAAGCACTGGGAGAACCCGTCCATTCAAGGGCGAAAGCCATACCCAGAATTTCTGGCATAAAATGTTTGGGATGTCTACCTATGGCGAGCTGAAGTGCAGCATCGCAAAAGGCGAAATCCTTTAATCTACCATCATCGGCATAATTCTCAATCGGTAACAGAGTGATTCCATACTTGCTTATCGTCTCTAGATATAGATTGTTATGATTATCCTTACTGTTTCCAGCGCCTCTTTCTTCAAAGGCGATCTTATGAAGTATAGCCTCCCACTCCTTTATTGGACCGGTAAACCCAATGCTACCAAGAAAGGCCGTGTCGTGGGAATTGGACACCGCTTTTTGCAGCTGCATCTCGATAATCCCTGCGTCACTAACGGGTTTGCCCCGTCTACCGTCGGGTAGATTACCAGTGTTACCCCAGTGGGGCAATCGACTGTGGGCTACTGCTTCAGAATAAATTTTGTTTCTAAAGTCAGCAAAACTTTCTTTGCTGTATTTACGGTCAGACGATGTTTGAGTACAAACGAAGACCTGTTCGCCAGTGTATTTAGCAAGCCAGAGATTCTCCGGGTTGTTCTCCCAATTAGCCAAGATGCGATAGACTTCTCTGGGCGGATAATCGTTGTTAATGTAGTCTGTATATGGCATATAAGTACGAAGTTATAATTGCGTACTCTCAGCCTATTAAAACCCGCGTACTCGTACACCCTACAAACATAGGTGGGCAATTCGTCTTTTGCATGCTAGCTGATTGTTGAATATCGACAGTTTTGTAGGGGATGCACATCAATATACCACATACTAAATCTTTATCTATATATCAAGCAAATTTGCCAATATTTCAAATAGTTGACCAGGAATCTAGGTGATAATTACTAGATGATAAACAAACTTATAAAAACAATAGCAGGCGATCGTAGCGTTGAGCAGAGATACATATAAAATCGTGCCATATGCGAAGCGGTATCCTTTAGGACATCTCCCTCTAACCCCTGCCCTCACTAAGTTTCAGGTTGGATAGGAATCACCATCGCCGTTTCCAACGGTTGAGGCAGATTATCAAAATCGACAATATAATCCCCATAACGCTTGAGATGTCCCGTCAGATAGGGACTCAGGGCAGCCAAGGTTCGAGGCTTGATTACATATCCCTCGGCACTCAAAGAACGGATAATCGACGAAATATCAAAAGCATTCTGTAAAATAATTGAATTAGCAACTAAATCGAGATATTTAAGCCGTTTTTCCTGTTCTAAAGGGTCATTGTCAGTAATCAGTCCATCTTTACCAAAGAACAGCCATTTGGAAAAACCATTGTAAGATTCTACGATGTTGGTACAGGAAGTGATTTGTCTCCTCAAACCGATGTCGGAAATATATTGCAGTAAAAACATGGTTCTGACTACTCTGCCTAATTCGCGAAAAGCCTGATAAAGTCGATTCTTACGACTGTATGTTCCCAATTTTCTCAAGATGGTGGAAGGCATCAGCTTTCCTGCTCTGATAGACAGCACTACTCGCATCAAATCTTGCCAGTGGGTTTTGATTAACTCCCAATTAATGACATCTCCAAACAAAGGCTCGATATATTGATATTTGTCGTCAGCACTGGCACGGTAGAAATTACATTCTTTCCAGTTACGAATCCTGGGCATTAACTTGATACCCAGCAAGTGAGCCAAAGCAAATACAGGAGCAGACTGACCTTGAGTATCCGCATGAAGGGTATCGGGCTGAATATCAGAGGTATTTTTCAGCAGCCCATCGAGGATATAGACAGCTTCCCAGACTCCACAAGTAATGAAGTGAGTAAACAGGGCAATATAATTATCGGCTACGTGGTGATAGGCAATGCCTCCATAACCTCCATATCTGATGTGATATTCCGCTACTAAATTATTCTCGTAGATGTTGAACTTCGTACCATCGGCTGCTGCCCTTTTTCCAGTACCCCAGATTTTAGGCAGGTTAAAGCGATTGTAACTGTTGATAATATCTCGAATGGCTGCTTCTAACTTCTTGGCACTGACATGACGGCGGTTGGTATAAGAAAGAGCGTGAGAACTTATCTTCCTTCTGGCATGACGTGCTATCTGATTCGCCCCCAGATTACAGCCATAAGCAAAAGCAGTCAAAATATAGCGTTCTTGGGGTTTATCTATCTTTGGTTCTGAACCAGAAAGCATCCCAAAGTGCCTCGTCCAATTGAGCCAATGCTCTACATTACAGAGAATGTCTAAGATACTGCGTTCTGGCATTCGTTGGAGAATTGCTTTTTCTAGCGCAGCAGCTTCGGTTGATGGTGTTTTTGCCTGAACCTTTTTGAGAACGGGTTCGCCATCTTTATTGATACTAATAAAATCTCCTTGTTGACAAAGCTTATCTATCGAATGGCTCAGTTCGCTCAATTGAGTCTTTAAAGATGCGACGAACTCTTCGGCTTCAGTAGGGAAATCTAATTCCTCACAGTAGGATTGAAGGGATTTCTGGCATTGCTCCCAAGATAATAACTGTTCGCGATAGTCAGCAAAACTCTCCGAACCCTCAACGCAGATATTTCCTGTCTTTAATTCCGTCGCTAAATGGGAAAAGATACAGATTTCAAAGGGACGACGCAGATATATAGGATTGTTTCTCTTTTGAGTTTCAATCAATTTACGCCAGGCTTCTGAGACAAAATCTAACTCCACCGTTGGGGGTAGCCATTTTCCTCTTCGATGTTCGTTATCGAGTAAGAAGGTTACTGCATCTATTACCGAACGATCTTGAGTGGTGGAACGTAGCTCTAAGCCTTGAATCAACTTAAATAACTGACGTTACGCACTCTTGAGTAAATGTAATTCACACATAGCTTGTTTCAAAGCAGTGACATAAATGCGATTTCTCAAAGCAAAATGATTCATTCGATGTTTTAATTTGAGACATTCTAATTGAAAGGCAGCATATATAGACATAAAAATGTGATTGTTCTGGGTTCGGATTGACTTAGTTGGAGACTTTGCCAAAGCTGTATGGGATTTAAGAGTTTTGTGAAAGACTTCTACTTTCCACCGTTTTTGGTAGATTGCTTCGAGATTAGTTACATCACAGTCAAAATCACTACATGCCAAATACAAAATGCCAGTACTTCCATCCTTGTTTGTAAAGACTTGACGGTGGAGTAGAACGGGAAACTCCAGTCCTCTAAGCCACCCTCTGACTAACTCCTGCGATGACCATTGAAGTGAATCAATCCTCGTGAAATTCCCTTGTTTCTTCTCGTCCTCACTAATTGCTACTGTACGGTTACTTTTAATTGCCATGACAAAATGCTTCTTCAAATCTTGGCGAATAAAAGTCATATTTTCTTTTGAGGAAAACCAACTATCGCTTAATACATACTTATACTTGAGTTGGTTTTTCTGACAAATTCTCAATTGATTTCGAGTCAATTTATTTTTCGTAACTGTCGCTCTACGCTTTTGTTTCTTAGTTTTCACCTCACAAAATTTTATTGGCTTTTTAATGACATCAAATCCTACTGGAAGACTTGTATCTTCTACACTGTAGACATAATTAATGATATTCACTCCTTTGACTGAGCGGTTTGATTGATGGTCGTGATGCCAGCAAATTAATTCGCTTTCACTTGTGTGAGGCTTCTTTTCAATGGTGTCATCTACAATTAGCACTCCATCTTTCCTTTCTTGCTCTCTCACTACTGGCTTGACCAGTTTCCACAACTGTTTTGAACTTAATTCTTTTTGGGATAGAAAACGAGTTATTTTATCGTGGCTAATCTTTCCTGCCAACACTTGGGATAATCCTGTTGCTGTTATCTGCCCAAATGAGCTGACAATATAGTCGCTATATAGTTCTAAAAGCTTCATGTCCATTTCAATATGATAGCTTTTGCGTAACGTCAGTTAAATAAAGAAGCACGGTAGTTAGAGTAGTATTTTCCTAATAAGGGAAGGTAATTATCGTCGTTGTAAGCGGTGACTTCTTCTAAATTTGCGCGTATCTTCTCGCTTCCACCATGAGTTTGAATGAGAGATTTTACTTGGCGACCCAAGATTGTCTCATTAGAAGCAGCATCATTAGCATCAAGCATCTCTCCAAAAACCCCCAAGAGAGCCTCAGTCATAGCTCTTTGTTCTTGTCTAATCTGCTCTAGTCTTTCCTTACCTCGATTGTGAATGGTAGCCAGACGCTTGAGAAACATGGATACTAAATTGTCTCTGGCTCTGACCTGGGATTGATAGATTAGAGACAGTAGCAGTGTTCTTCGTTTGGGTAGGAGAATATCTTGAAACTCTGCTGCATCTAAAGTTCGAGCATAGGCAGCAAAATGTTTAATTTTTGTGGTGGCAATAGCCGAAAATAGTCTCTTGGCATCGCCAAAAGACATCAAACGCTCGAATTTAGCTAAAAGCTTCTTGATTTGAGTTAATGTAGCCTTTTTTGGCAGTTGTTTTACTTCGTTGAGCGTTACCGAATCCGAATCGGGGTCATCAATTAATAAACTATCGAGATAAGAAATCTCAGTCACCGAAAGGGAACTAGCTACTTTTCTAAACAGGCGATTATTGATTACTGTTCTAATATGGAGTACCAAACGATCTAATGTGCTGAAAGCTGGTAGTTCGTAGCGTTCTTTAACCAGTTCTTCGATAGCCACATTAACCAAATCCGCAGGATGATCGCGCACTGTCGCTGCAACCCCCACTGCTTTAGCAATAATTTTCTGTCCCTGCTTGTTGTAGATAGAAATTTTCAAATACTGCCGAATTGCCTCTCTGTAGCGATGGCGAGAACGTTCGGGAGCAATGGCACTAGCTTTTTCACCCAAGTTCAAACAGCTACGAATATGGTCGATAATGGAACGAGGAATAAACTCGAATTGACAGAAATAGCCCAAACGCTGAAAGGTCTTGAGCATTACTAAAAAGCTAAATTGTCCGTCGTAACTACGAGTCTTGGATGTAGCTAATTTAATTTCTGCTTCACTTGGGGTGTAAAGTTCAATTAATTCTTTGTTACTGGGGTGGGGTTTGAAACGAGGGTAGGCAGTACGTTCGATTGATGTAATTTCTCATCACCTCCATTATTGTTGGGTTTGTGTCGTGTCTGATAACTGATATTAGCAGACATAAAACTGCCATAATCTTAGCGTTTATGTCTGCTAATGCTGCTGATAACCTCAATTCTTAATGTCTGCTAAGGTTTTTGTTCGGTAGCATTAATGAATTAACTAGAAATTCTATAGTTATGAAACCTGATGCTATTCCATCTTTATCTCCATCAGGTCGTCAGGAATTAGCCGACTATGAATTTTATCTGCGCGAACAAAGAGATATTAGTCCTGTAACGGTTCGTAATTATTTGTCGGATTTACGTTCTTTTATTACTTGGTATGAAACCAAAAGTCTTAACTCGGCAAAAGTAGGGTTTGATTTAACCAAGATTACTACTCCTACTTTGACTCGCTATCGCAGCTATCTTCAATCTCAACTAAAGCTAGCTCCTGCTTCGATTAATCGTTATCTGGTAACTCTTAAATCTTATTTTGCGCTCGCTGTAGAGGGTCAGAAAATTGCTACCAACCCCGCAAAAGTGGTCAAGTTAATTCCTCTGATTAAATCTCCACCACGTCAAATTAGCGACAGGGAAGAATCGGCGATAGTTTCGGCTGTCACCAATTATGGTTCTTCTCGCGATCGCACAATAATTATTTTAATGTTCCATACAGGCTTGAGAGCAGCAGAGGTTTGTCAGTTAAAGAGCGAACATATTCATCTAAGAAAACGTAGTGGCTATCTTGAGGTTTATGGCAAAAGGAATAAGTATCGGGAAGTCCCTCTTAATGCCACAGTCAGAAAGGTGCTGTTAGAGTATATTTCTACAATCGAAGGTCATTGGTTATTTATTTCTCGGAAAACTAAATCTGCCATGACTACTCGTGCTTTGGGGTATTTGGTTGGTAAATATGCTCGAATTGCTGGAATTGAAGACATTAGCCCTCACGATCTACGCCATCGTTTTGGTTATCGGATGGCTGAAACTGTACCTTTGCATCGTTTGGCACAAATTATGGGACACGATTCTTTAGATACGACGATGGTTTATGTTCGTGGAACGAGTGAAGACCTGCAAAGGGATGTGGAACAGATTGCTTGGCAGTGAAGTCTAAACGCTATGCTTGGTAAGGCTTAGAGAGAAATGTGGCACGATTTTACACGTATCTCGGCTCAACGCCATATTGACTGTCCCAGGTGTCTACTACACAGTCATCTTCTCGAACTTCTGAAACTACGCACCAACAATTTTGTTTGCCCGAAATTCCCGATTTGATGCGACAGATTTCGCCCTCAGAAAAAGAATTGATAGGTGGATATTTTTGCTGGAGATAAGCTCTAACTGCCTTCTCAACTACAACTTTTGGCGGTATTTTTTCGGCTGCCAAAGCAACTGACATTACCCAAACTTCACCAGCTTCAATCGGATTTAAATGTGCTTGAAAAATAGGTCTTAACTGCGATTGTTTGGTAGGTAATGGCTCGTTTAGACTATTAGTCTTCAAATATTCTTCGATAAAATAATATGTCTCGGCAGCTTGCATACAACGCTCGATATAAAGCATCGTAAAACCAAAAACTGACTCGCAGTAAGACTCAAAATTGTCAAAGCGATCGCGATATAGTTTAAGTCGCTTAATCGTCCGTAGTGCTTGACCCCGAAGCACGAAGCCAGTCCGTACCTGAGACTCTAATTTATCCCTTAGCTGTGACTCTTGTGGTGATAAGACATACAATCTGCTTTATACCTATAGACCGCTCGATATTAAATCGATCCTACAACTTTTAGTGTAAATAACAGTGATTCTACGTAGTAAACTTTTCTTAGGGATTTTATCGTTTTGGTTTTGGGTAAGGGGTAAAGAGCAAGGGGAAAAGGGATGGCAATTCGACGATTGGATCGAGGTAATAGGTTTAATGAAAGCGATTGCGAAGCTAGCCGAAGGCATCGCCGTTCTCTCGCTACGGTTTCTACTTTACCTACTGTCAAAGCGATGTGCGACTGTTTTGAGAGATATCTTAACCTAACTATCGCTGATGGTCATGCGAGTAACGATACAGTTAAAACTTATAGCAGTCGGGTTCATCAATTTCTTAGTTGGTGCAGGGAGCGAGAACTTTATCCTGCATTGGTTACAAAGCAAAATGTTCTTGAATACCGCAAACACTTGGTTGATGGCGAGAAAACCTCTCCTACAATTCGTTTGTCTTTACTGGCTATCAAGCATTTTTATACGGCTTGTTTGGCTCAGAAGTTGGTTAAGGATAATCCTGTTGTTGGGGTGAAAGCACCAAGAGAAAGGCGCGAGGTTGGTAGCACGATTAATTATTTAAGTTTGGAAGAGTTACAGCAGATATTCGACAGTGTTGCTCCTACTTATAAGATTCGCGGAGATAAAACTGCACGGGTACAAGTGTTGCGCGACCGCATTTTACTCGGCTGTATGGCTTTACAAGGATGCCGCAGTATCGAAATGTATCGGGCTAATTTAGGAGATATTAACCAGTTATACGGTCAGTATTATCTTAAGCTAAATGGTAAAAATAGCATCCGAACAGTTGTTCTGCGAACCGATTTAGCTGAGGAAATAGCTCAGTATCGACAAGCACGTAAATCCAATAAAGAAAAGCTTACTCCCCAATCTCCTTTATTCATATCCTTATCCAATCGTCGTTACGGTCAGAGACTATCAAGAAGAGGAATCGGTCATATTATTAATCGTTATTTATCCAAATGTGGCTTAAAACACAGCGATTTAGAACGAAATCTTTCTCCCCACAGTTTACGCCATACGGCAGGTACATTGAGCTTGCAAAATGGTTCTTCTTTACGGGAGGTTCAAGATTTTCTAGGACACAGCGATCCTAAAACTACTGCTGTTTATACCCATGTTCTTAATGCTCAGGAGAATAGCCCCGCCTTAAAAATTGATATTAATTTTTAGTTGGGTTGAACAAATTTCTCATAGATAAATTGATGCCTTAAGAATCGCGCATACGCTCCTAGCAGATGGTTGAAACTTACTTGGAGAGCGAAAAAAAGCGGGGGAAATCGCTTAAAATGAACTCATGTCAGAGTCAACCCCATCCGTCACATATCAGCTAAAAATAGTATTCGTCGGCATCAGTCCGATGATTTGGCGACGGATAAGGTGTTTATTTAGCAACGGGGAATTTTGGTCGATAAGGAAATTCAAAGTGCTGAAAGCCATATATTTAAAGGATTTTAATTTTAGGAATTAAACTTTACTGCGATCGCTAAATATACAGGAGGAGCATTTGGAGTTAGTGTCCCACTTTTACCTTTTACTGGGACAGTTTTTTCTGTAACTATTGCTATATAACCATTGCAGACGATATTAAATTCAATGTCCAATAACTAAAAGTGGGACAGTTGAGATTAAAAAATCTCTTAGCGACCAAAATTTCTCCATCCCTATACAAAGGCGGAATTAATCGAGAGAATAACTATGCTAATCTTATTGATTTTGGGACTTTTACTTTCAATACTGGCATGGCGATTATTTTGGATAACCGAATAAACCCTGAAATATTTAAATTCCTCGTTAATTGGTGATTGACAAGAGACTATTCATATATCTGAGATGATGCTCGTCAAAAATTACAGCCGTTTTCAATTGAATAGACTACGCTTTTATTTAATTAGCTCGTAGCTATAAGCTGTAAGCCTTAAGCCTTGAGCCTTTTTAAATCATTTAAATAACTGTGGTCTACTAACCCGAAAAACGCTGTATCATTCAGATAAAAGCCTTCTACGTTTTAGTAATTAAAATCAACAATATCGGCAATAGATTCTATTGTATTTTGTTCTATTTCTGCTAGGGAAAAATCAGAAGGCGTGTAGCTTCCTATATTGTTTTGGCAATGATCGATTATTTGTTGCAGATGAGCAATATAGTTCTCCGCCAAATCGATAATAGTTGGTTCGCGATCGCCATCTCGATTATAGTTCCAATCTATCTGTAGTTTTGAGTCGATAACTAAACTATTGATAGCGAGCCGATGACTGGCTCTATTTGCTCCAGCAGATACCTCTCCAGTGGATTCTTGAGCTAGTTGAAATAGGGAAGCAAATTGTAAATTATCGAACTGACCTAAATAATTAAAGCTTATTAACGGAACAGGAAGCCGTTCGATTTGACGATCGCTTTGCAAGAATCGTATCACACCATAATCAAAACTATATTTTTTTGCTTGTCGTAATTGTTCCTTAATCGTTTTGATATTCTCTGCTAAATCTCGAGCATTAGTAGTGTTTAGGTCGAGTAAGACAGGATAAATATTAGTAAACCAGCCGACAGTGCGAGATATATCTAAATCGGTTGCAATTTGCGTTCTTCCTTGGCTTTCTAAATCTATTAAGAGATATGGTCGATTTGTATAGGATCTAAAAGTTTTTATTAAGGCAGTTAATAATAAATCTTCAATTTGGGTATTGTAGGTTTGATTAACGTCTTTTAGTAGTGCTTTGGTATATTCTCGATCTAGAGTTATTTTAATAGATTGCCGATTATTTTCTGTATAATTTTGCTTCGATTTGCTATTTAATAGTAAGGAATAATCACTATATTTATCTTGTTGTAGCCAGTAATCAAGACTCGTTTCTAGAGAACTTTTAGGATACTTCTGTAAAAACTCTGACCATTGTTGATAAGATACTGTCTTAGCTGGTAGTTGGATTGTTTCGCTATTAGCTATTTGATGATAGACAGTTTGCAAATCTGCTAATAAAATTCTCCAAGAGACTCCATCTATTAATAAATGATGAATAATAATTAGTAAACGATTATCATTATCTAAGATTCCTAAATTGAAGTATGCCATTGCCAGCAGATTACTTGTAATATCCAAGCTGGCTTGCAGGCGATCGCTTTGTTGAGTAATAGCCTTGGTTTGTTCTTTAGTTGATAAATTACTTAAGTTTATTTGCTCGATCTCGATCTCTTCAATTAGAGCGCAGTTGTATTGCTCCCATCCATTATCTGTTTGAGCAAACTTTATTCTTAGTCCGTCATGATGTATCAGTAACTGTTTAAGAGCAAGCTGGAGTATTTTTAAATCTAAATCTTGTTTAGTTTCTAATAATACTGACTGATTGAAATGATTTATATTTGCCAAATTTAAGCCGAAAAACCATTTTTGAATGGGTGTAAGAGGAATTGAACCAGTTACTAATCCCTGTTCTGCTGTAGTGGTAATCTCAGTCTTGGCTACAGTAGCCAATTCAGCAATAGTTTGATTTTCAAATAGCTGTCTGGGAGTAATTTTAATTCCAACTCGATCGGCTTTAGACACAATTTGGATCGCTAAAATCGAATCTCCGCCCAAGCTAAAGAAGTTACTGTTGGTATCAACAGTTTCCCAATTTAGAACCTCCGACCAAATTTGAGTTAGTTTAACTTCTAGTTCGGTTTGGGCTGGCGCGGAATCCTTAGCTACTGGAAGTCGAACAATATTTTCTTCTAATAGTGCTTGACGATTTATTTTGCCATTAGCTGTTAGGGGAAAAGATTCACAAATTATAAATAAACTAGGAATTAGATAATCTGGCAATTTGTTTTTAAGCGATTTGCGCCATTTATCTTCTTGTTGGTCGGCTAAATTACTGGCAATAATAAAGGCGATTAGCTGCTTATTCCCTTGAGTATTTTCCTTGACTAAAACAATACTATCTTTAATATTGTCCAATTGACCTAAAGCCGTTTCTATTTCTCCTAACTCAACTCTAAAGCCTCTAATTTTAACCTGATTGTCAATTCGACCGATATATTCAATTTTTCCACTGGGGAGATACTTGACGCGATCGCCAGTTTTATAAAGCAAGGGGGCAGAGGGGGCAGGGGAGACAATACTTCTGCCTTCTGCCTTCTGCCTACATGCGGACAAGTCCTTTGTGCCTTCATTAAAAGGGTTAGGAATAAATTTGTCGGCGGTCAATTTAGAATGATTCAAATAACCTCTGGCTAATCCCGATCCAGCGATATGCAATTCTCCAGGTACGCCGATGGGAAGAGGGTTGAGATATTTGTCCAGTATATATAGTTGAGTATTAGAAATTGGATTGCCAATTATAGAGCGATGGAAATCTATTTCTGGATCTTGCATTGGATAGCAGCAAGCAAAGGTAGTAGTTTCTGTCGGACCATAACCATTAATTAAGCTAAATTGGGGATGAGCCTCAAGAAATTTTTGAATATGGCTGAAGGATAAAACATCTCCCCCTGCTAATAGTTGGTGCACGTCGCAGAAGCTATCTAGCTGCTCGTCTACCATTAGATGAAATAAACCAGCGGTTAACCAAAGAGTATTGATTTTATATTCGACAATAGTTTCGGCTAATTCTGCTAAAGAAGGTACGGGATTAGATAGTATTACTACTCGCCCGCCATTAAGCAGCGCACCCCAAATTTCCCAAGTAGAGGCATCAAAGGATATCGGTGCAGCCTGAAGCATTTTTGTATCCGTATTTAGATCGACATAATTGGGATCTTTGACTAACCTAACTACTCCACGATGAGGAATTGCTACACCTTTTGGTATACCTGTCGATCCTGATGTGTAAGTGATGTATGCCAGGTTGTTTGGATGTGCAGGGGGTGCGGAGGGTGCAGGAGGTGCGGAGGGTGCAGGAGGGGAGTTTAGATTGATGAGGGTTATGTTGCTGTTGCTAAGTTTTTCAATGTATTTGGTTTGGCTTAATAAGATCTTAAGTTGAGTATCTTCCAAGATCCAATTTAATCGCTCTTGGGGATAATTTGGCTCTAGAAAGACATAGCAACTACCAGCTTTTAGGATAGCTAGTAGAGCAATTATAGTATCTATATTGCGATCGCACATGATGCCAACTCTAGTTTCTAATCTAACTCCAAAACTTTGTAGATAATGCGCCCAGTTATTAGAACGATGGTTTAATTCTTGATAAGTGATTGCTGAGGTTCCATTGACTACTGCAACTGCATCAGGTGTTTGGTTTGCTTGAGATTCAAACAGCTCGTGAATACAGCTATCGATCGCCACATTATTGCTGTAATTGAACTTGCCAATTACCTGTTTAAATTCACTTTTGCTCAGAATAGAAATATTGGATATTTTTGCTTGAGGATTATCAGTGATGGAGATTAATAATGTCCGAAAATGTCCCGCTAGACGATGAATGGTATCGGCACTAAATAAGGCTTGGTTGTATTCAATCGAACCTTGTAAGCCTTTGTCAGTCTCTTTGAGTAAGAAGGTAAGTTCAAACTTAGCCTGGGCGGTGACTCGCTCTAAAGGTTTCCAGGTTAACCCTTCTACTTCTACTGTTTTGTCGTTTTGCTCCTCTAACACTAACATTACTTGAAATAGCGGGCTGTAACTGAGCGATCGCTCCAACTGTAATTTATCGATTAACTGCTCGAAGGGTAAATCTTGATGGCTGTATGCCCCTAAAGCTGTTTCTCTGGCTCTGGCTAACAATTCGGTAAAGCTAGGATTATCAGTTAGGTCGAGGCGTAAAGCCAAAGTATTGGCGAAGAAACCAATTAATCCTGCAATTTCTGCGCGATCGCGGTTGGCTATGGGTGTTCCAATAACTAAGTCATCACGATCCGTGTAGCGGTGTAATAACAGGGCTAAAGCAGAGAATAGGGTGATAAATAATGTGCTACTGCTGCTGCGACTTATTTGTTTTAGACTTTGGGTAAGGCGATCGTTAATCTGAAAATTATATGCCGCACTTTCATAATTACTCTGGGGCTTTCTAGGGAAATCTGTAGGAATTGAGCTAATTGCTGGAGCATCAGCCAGCTTTTTTTGCCAATAATTCACCTGTCTGTCCAAAACTTCGCCCTGAAGATGGTTTCTCTGCCAGGCTGCATAGTCAAGATACTGAATTCTCTGACTCCCCTTTTTTACAAGGAGAGGGGCTGGGGGAGAGGTTTCATAAAGCCCCACAATTTCTCTTACCAAGACACCCATCGACCAACCATCACCAATAATATGATGCAGGCTAAGTAGTAATATCTGCTCGTTAGAATCGATAGTTAGTAACTTGACTCGCATCAAGGGGCATTTAGCCAAAGCAAAAGGCTGTCGGGCATCATCAATCTGTAGCTGCCTTATTTGCTGGTGTTGTTCTACTGCGGATAAAGAACTGAGATCCACTACTGATAGCTCGATCCTGGCTGCATCATTAATAATTAATTTTGGCTTACCTTCAACAGTTAGAAAGGCAGTACGCAATATCTCCTGATGCTCTACTAGAAGATCTAAACACTGTTGTAATCTGGCAATGTCTAGGCTGCCAATAATTTTCACCGCCGTAGAAATGTTATACCAAGGATTATCAGGCTCTAGCTGATGCAAAAACCATTGACGTTGTTGAGCAAAAGATAAGGGTAAGTCTCCTTCTCTAGAAATTATTGCTATATCGACTGGGTTTTTTGTACTATTTTTTTGTGCGCCCTCGACTACCAAAGCTAAATCTTTAATAGTTGGGTATTCAAATAAATCCCGTAACGGGAATTCCATCGAAAAGATCTGTCTGATTTGAGCAACTACTCTAGTTGCTAGTAAGGAATGTCCTCCCAATTCAAAGAAGTTATCGTCAGTAGCAATATTGTCTCGATTCAAAATCTCTGTCCAGATTCCTAGTAATATTTCCTCAGTGGGAGTTTGAGAAATAACGGCAGAGATAAGTTGTTCGTCTCTACTATCATTATTTTCTATTGAAGATAAAGCTTGGCGATCTATCTTTCCATTAGGTGTAAGGGGAAAAGATTCCAGCCGAATAATATCACTAGGTATCATGTAGCCAGGTAATTTGTTGGCTAAGAATTGTCGTATTGCTGATGCAGCAGGGAGTACAGAGGAAGAGTTTAGAGTAACGTAGGCGATTAAACTGTCATTATTAGTAATAACTACCGAACTTTGTATATGGGGATATCGCTCTAATACTGCTTCTATTTCCCCTAATTCAATGCGGAAACCCCGAATTTTGAGCTGATTATCCAATCTACCCAAATATTCCAAATCGCCAGATGGTAATTGCCTGACGCGATCGCCTGTCTTATAGAGGGTAAAGGGTAAAGGGTAAAGGGTAAAGGGTTTTTCTCTCCTGCTTCCTCTACTCATAAACGGGTTGGGAATAAACCTTTCGGCGGTTAAATCGGGACTGTTCAAATAGCCTCTAGCTAATCCTGCACCAGCTATATATAATTCTCCAGATCTGCCTTCAGGGACTAAATTTAACTGCGAATCTAAGATATAAAATTCTGTATTAGCGATCGCTTTGCCAATAGGTACCGTATTTAATTTGCTATTGTTATCTGGTTTTAATTTGTAAGCTGTTGACCAGATAGTTGTTTCCGTAGGACCATATAGATTCCAGATCTCTTGACATTTTGTAGACAAGTCTCTGGCTAGTTTTTGTGATAGTATTTCTCCGCCACACAATATTTTTAATTGCAGATTTCCTTGCCATTTATTTGCTACTAACATCTGCCAAGTAATAGGAGTAGCTTGCATGATAGTTATCTTATTTTGCGATATTTTTTCGCTTAATAAATCGGCATTTGTGGTAGTTTCTTTATTTGCTAAAACTACTGTAGCACCTGTAATTAATGGCAGGTATATTTCCAATGCAGTAATGTCAAAAGAAATAGTAGTAATTGCTAATAATCTATCTACTTCAGTAATGCCTGGTTGTTGTTTCATCGAATAGAGAAAATTTAGCAAGCTATTATGTTGTACTGCTACCCCTTTGGGGTTTCCTGTTGACCCTGATGTGTAGATAACGTAGGCTAAGTCTTGAAGCTTAATCTCTATTTTGAGATTATCAGTACTTTGCTGTTGAATATTTTCTCGTTTTGTTTTTAGATTAATTACTGATAGCTTATGGTCACAGCAGACTCCGTCAATATCAAAAGTTTGAAGATCGATATTTTGCTTAGTAATTAGATAAGAAATCTTAGCCTGATTAATAATATAGCTAATGCGTTCGTTAGGATAGTTAGGATCTAAGGGGACATAAGCTGCACCTGTTTTTAATACTGCTAGTAAAGAAATAATTAGATCGCTATCTCTAGTTAAATGTATTCCGACTAAATAATTATTAGTTATGCCTTGGGATTTTAAGTAACGGGCAAGCTGGTTTACACTTTTATTTAATTCGGCATAGGTGTAAGATTTATCATCAGCAATTAAGGCAATCTTTTCTCTTATTCCTTTAGCTGCTACAGCTTCAAATAACTGAGGTAATAATAAATCTCTATTATAGTCAACTCGATCGCTCTGATTATTTATTAGATTTAACTCGGATGCGGATACTATTGATATGTTGGCAAGTTTTCGCTCTGGCGATCTAGCAAAGTTAGTTAATAAAAGAACCAGGCACTCGCTGATCTCTCCAATTTCTGCTAAGTTAAAGTAATTGGTATCGTAACTAATTTTAAAAGTTAATCTCTCGCTAGGAATTATATATAAAGTTAAAGGATAGTTTGTTTTTTCAAATCCTTGAAGATCGGTAATAGTAAAATTTACATTGGAGTTTTGTAAAAAGTCTACTAAGGATATTGGATAATTCTCAAAAATTACTAAACTATCAAACAAAGCTTGTTTTGAACTAAAACTGCTCCATTTTTGAATATCAACTAAGGAACTATAGCTATATTCTTCTCTCACGATCTGCTGTTGCTGAATTTCTTGCAACCACTCAACTAAATCCCGTTCGGGAGACAACTTAACTCTGACGGGTAAAGTATTAATAAATAAGCCAACTATCGATTCTACTCCCGATAAACTTGCAGGACGACCTGATACAGTTGAGCCAAACATTACATCATTGCGATCGCAATAGCGACTTAGCAATAATGCCCACGCTCCTTGAATGATAGTATTTAATGTTAATCTATATTCTGTCGTAAAAGTAGATAGCTGTTCAGTAATTTCCTGAGATAAACTAAACTCGATATCTTTAGTTTTATTGCGGTCAGTATTTTTAATACTGGTTACTAAACTAGTTGGTTCTGTGAATCCCGACAAAGTATTTTGCCAATATATTTGAGCCCGATCGACTTCTTGTTCTTGTAACCAAACGATATAATTACGATAAGGTGGCGGGGGTTCTAGATCTAACTCTTTTCCTTGAGATAATGCTTGATAAATAGCTAAAACTTCTTGTAATAAAATTCCGTTACACCAGCCATCCATCAGAATATGATGATGACTCCAAATAAAACGATATTTATCCTGTTCTAGTTTAAGTAAAGCACAGCCCATTAAAGGAGCTTGATTAAGTATAAATCCCTTATGACGATCGCTTTTTAGCCAACTTTCTAATTTTATTTCTTGCTCTGATTCTGTTAAATTACTCCAATCTTCTTCTATCCAGGGTAATTTAGCCTCGTTAAATACTACCTGTAGCGGTTTCTCTAAATCCTCCCAATAAAAAGCAGTTCTTAATATAGGATAGCGATCTATAATTTGCGACCAAGCTTGCCGAAAATATACAGTATTTAATTTTCCTGTTAGGAGGCAACTACGCTGTTCAAAATATACACCAGAATTTGGCTCATAAATTGTATGAAATAGCATTCCCTGCTGCATAGGAGAAAGCTCGTAAATATCGACAACATTACCCATAATTTTTCCAGTAAATAATTCTATGCTATTTAAGACAGATATAAATTCAAGTAAAAAGTTTATAGATTTTTTTTAGAAAAACGCTATTTATCTATTCCTGTTTTAGAAGTTAAGCACGAAAATTTTGATAGTAAAGTAGCCAATCATAGAATTTGATAATTCAGTTTCAAAATTTTGTTCCCAGGATTAGCTGGTTATTTTTTCTGATTTATCTGCCCCATCAGCTTATCTAATTGACTCTGGTTGACTTTTGCAGCATAAAAGTCTGAAGGAGTATAACTACTAGTCTGGGGAGATAAACAGTGTTGGATTAAATCTTTTAAATATTTAAGATGATTATTAGCTAATTTTTCAACTGTCGTTCGATGGTGATAGTTTTGGCTGTAAACCCAATTTATCTGTAGTTTATTCTCGGCGATCGCACTATTTATTTCGATTAAATAACGTCTTTCACCTGAGGGGTGACGAGTATTACCTACGGATTCAGCAGCTAGACCTTTAATAATAGATTCTGTAGCAGGATTTTTTAGTTGTCCGAGGTAATTAAAAGCTATTTGAGATGATGGTAATTGTGGTAATTTTTGTCTGGCTTCTGAATTGAGATATTTTAAAATACTATAGTTGAAGCCTTGCTGCTTACAAGAGCGTAATTGTTCTTTAACTGATTTAATGACCTCTCCTAAATTATGAAGAGAACTTAATTTAAGCTTTACAGGATAAATACTAGTGAACCAGCCTAGAGTACGAGAAAGATCGATATCCGTTCTAATATTACCTCGTCCATAATTTTCTAAATCTAGTAGTAATTCTTTGGAGTTTGTCCAAGAGTAGAAGCTTTGCAGTAAAGCAACCAGTAAAATATCTTCAACATTAGTGTTATAAGTTTTGGATATTTTAGTAAGTAATAAATTGGTATTTGCTGCATCTAAAAAGATAGATACTTGTTGGCTAGAAGCTACAGTGTTGCGATCGCTTTGCTCGCTTCGATCTAAGGGAATAGATGCAGTGGTTTCCCAACCTAACCAGTAATCTAACTCCGAGCTGATATCTAACTTTTGCGCGTATTGTTCTAAAGTTTCTCCCCAATGTTTATAGGATGTGGTTTTTGGTGGTAGTTGAATTGATTTATTTTCGGCTAACTGTTGATAGGTGATCGCCAGGTCTTCTAAGAGAATGCGCCAAGATACCCCATCTACTACCAAATGATGAATCACCAGCAACAAGCGATCTGTCTGATCTTCACCTTGTTTAAATAAGGCACCCGCAACTAACTTACCTTGAGTAATATCCAAATCAGCTTGCAATTTATTAGCATTATCTAGAATAAATTTATGCCAAACTGTATCTAAATCCTTAGCTTCACTTTTGTGATCTATCTCCACGCCTTTGCGTCTTTGGGAGGTAAAATCAACAGTAATAAACTCTGGAGTTTCTACAACCTCCAAATTAAACTGTTGCCAACGAGAACTATCCCATTCAAACTTCATTCTCAAAGCATCGTGATGGCTGACTAAATGCTCTAAAGCTAACTGCAACCACTCAGAATTAAGATTGGGAGCAACTTCTAACAAAACAGCTTGATTATAATGGCTAAAATTGACTAAATCTTGCTCGAAAAACCAATGTTGAATTGGGGTTAAAGGTACTCTTCCCGTAACTAATCCCTGTTTGGCTGCGATGGGTTTACTCTCTTGAGCGAACGCAGCTAATTCAGCAATAGTTTGATATTGAAATAATTGTTTTGGGGTTAGAGTTAATCCCGCTTGTCTAGCTCTGGCAATAATCTGAATACTGAGGATAGAATCGCCCCCCAGTTCAAAAAAATTATCTTCGACACCAATCTGGTTTATATTCAATACCTCTTGCCAAATTTTGGCTAAGATGTGTTCTTTTTCCGTTCGTGGCTCAACAATTTCGGCTTCTCTGGTTTCTAGATTGGGAATTGGTAAAGCTTGGCGAGCTATTTTGCCGTTGGTAGTCAAAGGGAAAGATTCTAAGGTGACAAAATTCCCAGGAATCATATAGCTGGGAAGTTTTTGGGCTATATATTGACGTAATTGTTGAGCGGAGGGTGTGAGGGTAACGGTTTTTCCCGACTTATTACTTCTGTCTTCGTCAAGAGAGTTTAAGGTAATATAGGCGATTAAATTCTCTTGATGGGGAATAACTACGGAAGTCTGTACGTTGGGATGTTGATTCAATACTGCTTCAATTTCTCCCAATTCAATTCGATATCCGCGAATTTTAACCTGATTGTCAATGCGCCCCAGATATTCAATTGTGCCATCGGGTAAATATCTAGCGCGGTCGCCTGTCTTGTAAAGCCTTGCGGAGGAAGCACAAAAGTCAATGTTCAATGATAAATGTTCAATGATCGATGAAAAAGGGTTAGGAATGAATCTCTCTGCTGTCAATTCTGGTTGCTGTAAATAACCGCGAGCAACACCACTCCCCCCAATATATAGCTCGCCTGGGATGCCAACGGGTAATGGTTGAAGGTACTCGTCCATAATGTAAAGCTGAGTATTGGCAATAGGATTACCGATAGGAATTTGATTGTGA
>JBCDDK010000119.1:0-22534 GCA_039180345.1 Cyanobacteria bacterium P01_G01_bin.39
CCCCAAATCCCCAATCCCAAATCCCCAATCCCCAATCCCCAATCCCCAATCCCCAATCCCTCGAAACAATAACTCACGCACTAAAAAATTAATTAAAACGACTATATTAGTCTTGAGGTAAATAGTTAGGATCAAGTGCCTCTGCTGAAGTAAAAGAAGATTCGTAAGGAAAAGTATCTAGAGATAATCCCGTTTCATCAGCAGCTTGTTCTCTTACCTCTTGGTAACATTCATTAAAAACTTCCTCAAAATAACGTTTCAAGCTGGGACTATCTGCAAAGGCTTTTCTTAACCTGCGTCGATGTTCCCTAATACTAGATTTCCAACTATTACTTCTCTTCTCTGGCTGATATTTATATTTGAGCAAGTGTAGCAATATCACAACTAAATTGCTTTCAACTGCTCGTTTCTCACTTCTGCCCATATCTTCGATTTCTTCGATCAAATTAACTGCATCAACCTCAGAAAATTTACCTTCAGAGATCAGTTGAGCAGTATGCAATAACCATAGATAATAATCTTGCTCATAGAGATTTGTAGTGTCAGTCAGAGATGTTAATTGAGTAGTCATATTGATACTCTTGTGTCTTTTATCTTTATTTTCCCTTAAAATCAGAAGTAATAATACTGCCATAGCTCAAGCCATTCACCGTGAATAAATCTTTGCCTATTATTCCTGTTCTGGGGATAGTCACCACTATTATCCTAAAAACTGAACCTATATTAGCGTTAGAACCTACGAAGATATTTGCCAAGGCACAAGAATTCACGGTACGGATTGATGGAGAAGAAACGGGAACAGGAACAATCATCAAACGTAATGGTGATAGCTATAGCGTTATTACCTGCTGGCATGTCGTAGATACCCCAGGAGACTATCAAGTAATAACTCCCGATGACAATTCTTACCAAGTAACCACAATTAAAAACTTGCCTAATGTTGATATAGCAATTATTACCTTTCGCTCTGGCAATACTTATCCTATTGCAGAATTAGGGGACTCAACTAGAGCTACACCAGGATTAGATACCTATATAGTTGGATATCCCGATCCCTTTCCTGGTAATCCTGAAAGACAGTATTTTACCGAAAGCGCACAAGTCCAAAGCAGATTATCGCAAGCTGAGGAAGGCTATCAGATTATTCACAGTGGTTCATTCACTCCTGGTGCTTCAGGAGGCGGTATCTTTGACCAAGAAGCACGTTTACTTGGTATCAATGGTCAGAATATATCTGAAGGAAATACAGGCAAAGCTTATGGTAGAGGAATTCCTCTGGAAGCTTATCTATCAGCACAAAATAGTCTGACTATCCCGAGAAGAAGCACCGTTCAAGTTGCAACGCAAGACTCTAATTTAGCAGCACAAAATAATTTAACTCTCCCCAGAAAAAGGAACGATACTTTTGTTCTTTTTTTTCCAGTTCGTAGTTGTGAAGAGCTAGAAGAATGTGAACGAGTGATTACTGATTATAATCAAGCTATTCTTTTAGATTCTGAAAATGCAGAATTATATATTTCTAGAGCTTCAGCTTTTAAACAATTAGGAGATAGGCAGCAAGCATTAAGAGATTTACTAAAATCTGCAAATTTATTTAAACTTCAGGGAAACCTTAAGGCTTACCAGCAAGTCATAGAATTAATAGATAATTACTGATTCGATGATTTGATCAGCTTGGTTCGCAAACTTGTCAAAACTCTCTTCTTCTGCGGTATAGGTTGCAATGTAAACCTGTTGATTTCTAATCATCCAGACTTCCATTCGTTTTTTATTGCCATTTTTTTCCTGATAAGTTATGGTTCTACCTTCTCTGTTGGCAAAATTAATTTTCTGCGCTGACTTAACAATTATATTATCAACTTCAATCTGTGCTGTTGCTTCTGTCTCGTACTCTCTGATAGACAATGGCTGTGATAGGTTTTCAATCGCAATTGTTACTCTTTCCTGAAAATCATCTATATCATTTTCTAGGGGAGAAACAAGATTTACCTCTGGTTGCCAAGTATCCAATTTTTCTTGTACTGACCAATTTTTTGGATACTTTAATTCAATCCCATAGTCAGAGTTTTCATAGGATACATATCGCTTTAAGAGACCTTCTTGATTTACATAATTGGCAATAACTGTACCAATGGCAGTAGCGATCGCTAAAATCAGAATTTCTCTTAAACCTATAGTTATTCCTGAAAATGGAGATTTTTTACTTGTTTCCGCAGTTTCTTGATTATCTTGGTCAGAATTAGTCGACATTAGCTTAATTGATTCACGATTATTCTGGATAGCTTTTCTCAGAGATTTAGGTTGATAAATTCGCTAACAATGCCACGAGATCGCTTTGCTCAGAGTTTTATTAATTAAAGCTGTATATTATTAAGCTTCTCGATTTAAGTAGTGTATTCTTATTTATTACATTAAATACAGCTAGCGTTTTTAAATTTAACAATATTTTTGCGACGACCATAGTATGAAATTTAATTTGCTAATCAAAATGGTTACAGGCGCTACAGTCTGCGTCAATACATTAACTATTGCTACATCTGTTAACGCATCTGGGGATAAATATTTCTGTCAGGAAGTTGATGATGTTCACGGTATCTACTCTAGTACCGAAAGAGGCAAAATCAAATATATGAATTTTGTTCGTGATGTTTCTCAAGGTTGGTCAATTGAACGACGTTGTGATGTAGTAGCGGATAGATTTCAGCGTTTTGATGATAGTGGCGTTTTAAAATTCGTTGTCGCAGGTTACGTCAATAATGAGCCAGTACTATGTGCGGTAGCTGCCGAAGGAAATCTCTGTAGTTCAGATAACGTTTTAGTAACTCTTCCTCCTCAGAGTGATCCTGTTAGAGAAGCAAGACGATTAATAGACACTAGGGGATTAGCTGCGGGTAGAGTAATTTCAGTGAATGGCAAACAAGGTAAATTAGAAAGCTACGTTAACGGCAATACCTATTACAATCTGGAAATATTAGAACAGTTGATCCTAGAAGATGAAAATAGCGATCGCTTGATTCCTAATGAGTAACATATAAATATCTAAACCATAAAATGGCAATTAATATGCCTAAAATCAAATGATTTTAACTACTTTTGTGATACATTTTCTAAAAATTCTATAGATTCTGAAGACGGGACTAATACTATTTTTTCTAAAATTTCATCTGAACTTGTTGCTAAAGTTTCGATTAACCCTTCTAAAGGATGAACTTCAATGTCTACGTTAGCAGCTATTTCTGGTTCTTGCTCTTGAAACTTAGCTACCATTTCGTCTAGCTGCGCCTTTTCAAAGAAGAAGGGAATCACCTGCTTCCCGTCTCTTTCAAAAGTAAGATAATCTTTACCTTCGCCACCTCGGGCAACGAATAAAGGTACTCCACCTTGATATGGCTGCTGATTTTCTTCCCCAATAATTTTAGCCGAATTCACCGCTTCTTCTTCGGGAACATAGGCAAAATTTAGCGCATTTTCCTGACTTTGAGCAGATTCTGACAGTTTGTATACTTCCCCTAATGAAACTGGTACCACCCTGACTTTTGCTGCCAATTCGGGATTCTCAGTTTTTAACTGATTGACAAATTCGTTCGCATCATTCTGAGAAATAAAGACTCCCGCAACTTTTTTGTCATCTTCCCTTGACGCTACTAGAGGCGCACCCTGTGCATCCGCAATCGTAAATACTGTAACGGGATCAAGTTTGTTAATGACAAAGGTATCTATAGAAGCAGCTAGTTCTTGATAGATATGAATCGGAATGGCATAATTAGCTCTAGCTTTGCCATCTACATCAACATAGGCAGTTCCATTAATCCCTATCACCTCGCCATTGCTATTCAAGATGGGGCTACCACTCATCCCACTAAAGTTTTCTCCACCATAGGCTAGAGAATAACCACCTTCCCGACTATCAGGTAAAATTGCGTTGATACTTAAGCTATTAAAACGGTAAAAGCGATCATTTTCACCAATAATTTGATCACTTCCAGGATATCCTGCTAAATGAATTGTTTGTCCTTCTCCTAAAGCTTCAGAATCACCTAAAGTAGATACTTCATAATCATTTTCACTGGTAAATTTAATGATGGCTAAATCTGTAGATTCCGAAAATTCTTGGGTTTGTCTATAGTCTACGGAATGTTTCTGCCCGTCATAAGTTTGAACAGTATAGTTCCCGAGAACTTTTACAACATGCCAATTAGTAATTACACTGTAGGTATCGTCTGAATTATCAATGATTACACCTGAACCTTCACTCACACCATCAATACGGACAGTAATCGCTTTGGCGATCGCACTTACTTCTTGAGGAGCAAGTTGTGCTTGAGCAATGATAATAGAAGATGGCGTGAATAAGATGTTTGCACTAGATATAATTCCCACCAAAAATGATCGAGGAATAGCCATAGATAATTGCGTAATTTTAGTCTTCGTTAGATCTTATCGCTAATACATATTACAATCTGGAAATCTTAGAACAATTGATCCTAGAAGATGAATCTAGCGATCGCTTGATTCCTAATGAGTAATATAAAATAGCAGTTGTGTAGTTATTCGCGCTCAAAATAAAAAATGACTTTAACTACCTACAAATGGTCAATTGAAGAATGGCATGACTTAGTTAACTCAGGAGTATTAGCGGGTAAGCGAGTCGAACTATTAGAGGGAGAAATAATCGCCATGAGTCCCGAGGGAATCCCTCACCGCAATACTAATCACAAGGTAGTCAAGTATTTAAGGAAGCTACTTGATGGACTAGCCGAAGTATATGAATCTCATCCCATTACTTTGGATAATTCTGAACCTGAACCCGATATTGCTATTGTTCGCTTACCAGAAAGTATTTATGATGCTCATCATCCTTATTCAGAAGATATTTATTGGTTAATTGAAATCTCTAACGAGACTTTAATTAAAGATTTATCACAAAAAACTATTACCTATACCCGTAACGGTATTGCTGAATATTGGGTAATTGATTTGAAGCATAACAAGTTAATCGTTCATACCCAACCTCAAGATAATAGCTATGCTCAAATTGTTGAGTACAAAGCTGGAACAGTTTCACCGCTGGCTTTTCCTCAGATTATGCTCGCTCTAGATAGACTTTTACTATATTAAATAATCAGAAAACATCAACCTAAGCAAGATGACTACTCTTTATAAATGGTCTGTTGAAGATTATCATCACATGATTGAGTCTGGCTTGTTAGTCGATAAATCTGTAGAACTATTAGAAGGAGCAATAGTCGAAATGAGTCCCGAGGGAGTACCTCATAGCTATACTCAGCAGTCTGTTAGCGATTACTTAAGAGAACTACTTAAAGGGCAAGCTTATGTCAGAGATGCTCACCCCATTACTTTAGATAATTCTGAACCTGAGCCAGATATTGCCGTTGTCCAACTACCTCATGATATTTATGCTCTACATCATCCTTATCCAGAGAATATTTATTGGCTAATTGAGGTATCAAAAGAGACGCTAATTAAAGATTTGTCACAAAAAACTATTACCTATGCCCGTAACGGTATTGCTGAATATTGGGTAATCGATCTCAAAAATAACAAGCTGATCGTTCATACCCAACCTCAAGATAATAGCTATGCTCAAATTGTTGAGTACAAAGCTGGAACAGTTTCACCGCTGGCTTTTCCTCAGATTGCGATCGCTCTAGATAGACTTTTACTATATTGAAGAATATTAGGATACTCAAACTAAATACATTTCCTGCCTACAGCGATTAAGAAACAGCCTCAGATAAATCTTCTCTTCAAAGGCAATTCCAAAATCAAACTCAACACAATTATCAAAAACCCTTCAACCAAGACCACTAACGGATAACTTCATCTGTGGACATGGTTATCCCAAATTGCAGCAACCTATAACAACCAGGACAACTTCCTTCATAAATAGGAATTATTCTCAATTGTAAACAAACCTGTCATGACTACCAGGAATTACGAGAAAAATAAATAAGGATATTTTACTAGTACAAAAAACCCATACGATAAAGTAATAGTTAACTAATCTCAGAATTTGAAATAAATTTCCCAAGTTAAAAACTCGTCGCTGTGAATAAATAACTGTGAATAGATATTTACTGGTTCCTTTCGTGGGAATTTTTACTACATTAAACTTAGGATGTCAGCCTGCATTGAATTCAGAGCGAAGTCTTCGACTAGCTTCGCAAACGCAAGTTTCGGCGATCGCCAAGGAATTTACAGTACACATAGAAGGAGAAGAAACTACAGGTACAGGGACAATTGTTAAGCAGGATGGCAATATCTATACGATCTTGACTTGTTGGCATGTTGTTAATGCCGCAGGTGGTTTTGAAGTGACAACCATTGATAATCAGGTTCATCAGGTAACGACGGTTAAAAACCTTGAGAGCGATATTGATCTGGCAATTCTCCAATTTACCAGCACCAATCCCTATGAAGTAGCAGCATTAGGTGATTCAACAGCAATTACAAAAGGGACGAATAGTTACGTAGTGAGTTATCCCCCTGATCCCGATTCTGAGGCTCTAGACAGGGCATATACTTTTCAGAATGCGGATATTATTAGCCGACAATCTCAGGCAGACAAAGGCTATCAAATAGTGCATAACAACCCTACTACTCTGGGAAGTTCTGGCGGTGGTATGTTCGACAATGAGGGAAACTTAATCGGCATTAACTGTCAAACAACTTCTGATGCCGAAGAAAGGGCTTATTATGGCTTGGCGATTCCTATAGAACTTTATCTTGCTGCACAAAATAGTTTTGTTATTAATCCTGCCCAAGATTTTGTTAGTGTGGGGCAACGGAAATTAAATCAGGAAGACTATCAGGGGGCGATAGTAGAATTTAACCAAGCTTTAGCTATTAATCCTAATGACTTCGATGCTTTATCTGGAAGAGGGCAAGCTTATTTTTCGCTGAGAGATTTTGATGCAGCAGAACAAGACTTTGCAGCCGTACTGCAACGCAACTCTAATAATGCTATTTCTTTCGTATATCGAGGTAATGCCTACTTAGGCTTAGGAGAACAAGATAAAGCAATCGCTGATTTTAACGAAGCGATCCGTATCGATCCTAACTTAGCAACCGCCTACAGCAATCGAGGTTTGAGTTACCACTATTTAGAAGAATATCAGAGAGCTATCACTGATTTTAACGAAGCGATCCGTATCGATTCTAACTTAGCAACCGCCTACAGCAATCGAGGTTTCAGCTACAACAATTTAGGAGAGTATTCAAGGGCTTTAGCTACTTTAAACCAAGCGATCCGTATCGATCCAGACTTAGCGATTGCTTGGAACAATCGGGGTCTTAGCTACCGCGGTTTTAGAGAATACAATAAAGCGATCACTGATTTTGACCAAGCTATTCGCCTCGATCCTGATTTTGCAGAAGCCTACAACAATCGGGGTGGTACCTACGATGATTTAGGAGAATATCAGAGAGCGATCAATGATTATAATGAAGCTATCCGTCTCAATCCTGAATATGCTAGTCCTTACTACAATCGAGGTAATACCTACGATAGTTTAGGAGAAAATAATAAAGCAATCAATGATTTTCAGCAAGCAGCAGATTTATATCAACAACAAGGCTATACAGGTATTTTGTATCAAAGAGCGCTTGATAAGATCAAAGAGTTGCAGTAATAAAGAATGTCCACAGATAAACGCAGATGAGATATCGGTTGGTGTTGTAGATTGTTGATTTTTAATTATTCTTACAATTTCAATTCTTTATTTACCAAAGCCGAACGACAACAAAACTCTTTGCGTCTTGGCGCGAGATTCAAGCTCAACATATCAAGTACAGCTTCAATCCACAATACCCACAGACAAACCCATCTGCGTTTATCAGCGTTCATCTGTGGACACTATTCCCCAAGTCAAACCCGACAAAAAGATCAATCCCATAATCCCCGCAATCGGATTACCATCAATCCCCGTAACCCATACAGGAACACGATCGCTATATTTAATCAACTGACCCACATTAACAATATAGTAAGCCCAAACCAAACCAGTATGGATGCCGATACAGATCCCCAGGCGATCGCTATATTTATATTTAGCCAATACCAAAGCAACTCCTAACAAAACCAAAGCAGGGAAAGTTACCGCAGTTCTGATAATCTCGGCAATTGGCTTGAGGAAATGAGCCACAGCATAGGCGATCGCTGTAACCCAGATACAGGTCTTTTTACCATAGTCTCGCTGCAATTCATCCAGTAGCCAACCACGAAACAGCAGTTCTTCTGCTATGGCAATGACAAAAGCACTTAATAAGCCTTCAATAACAATTCGCGTTAGACCAATAGGCGCTTTGTTAAAAGTAATCCAGCCCAATAATGCTTCTGTGATAAATAAACCCAAACACAACCAGAAGCCAATTGCTATACCTTGAAAAAACTCTTTAGTATTTTTATTACTTTTAACCAAACCATAGCTGGTAAAAACTGCTGGCTGATTATGTACCGACTTGCCCCAAAATTGCCAAAACCACAATAGTTCGATAAACAGCAACACCATAGTTAAAATACTGGCAAGATTAGGATCTTCTGACAATAGCCAATAAATCGGCATCGCTAAGGGCAACCATAAAATAGCTAAAGCACCAACAAAGATAACTAATCTTATTGGTGCTGAAAATTTCGCTATTCTTTTGAAATATAAAATGTATGACAATTAACTATTAATAACTGACCTTAGAATAAGCAACGATCAACTAGTATTTTTCACTGAGTATAAAAATAGTTTAACAAAACCATTACCCTTTACCCTTTCCCCCTTACCCAGTCTCAGCAGACTAATTTGTTTCTTAGGAGTTAATAATAAAGAGTCTCACCATAACATGAGCCAGCTTTATTCATCAGGTTCAATTGTGCTGGTTAAACCATGATTGCCTAGGGTTTCCGAATAAAATTCAGCATGCTCTAAGGCACAGGTAATAACCAGACCCACCCCACTATTATGAGTTTCCATCATAATGTTAACTGCCTGGGGCTGAGTCATCCCACCAATAGTTTGCATCAAAACCTGGACGACATACTCCATGGAGTTAAAGTCATCGTTATGAAGCAAAACCTTATAACGAGGGGCGTGTTTGCGTTTGGTTGAGGTTGAACTTTTATCTATTACAGAAGTTCCTAAAGACACAACTATATTCTCCTTCAAAATTTCTTTTACTTTTATAAAACTGTTCCCAATGCAGTTATTCGGGAATTAATAATATTAAAGCAAGTGCCAAGCTGTCAGGTTTAAACCAAGAAGGATTATACCTTTACCCAAAAGATAAGGCTTGTATCCCTCGTAACAACTTAAGATTTTCACTCACAAGACTAAAATCACATAAATATATTAGCTGAACTTATTGTTAATTTTCCAGTGAATGGTATCTAAAGTATCAGGCTGTAATTGAATACTGATTAAAATTACTCATCAGTTGCATTTGTTTTACTGAGGTACACTATAGAGTAAATGACGTTAACATAAATTAATAAAATATTTCAGTTTACCAATGCCAATAACTGACGAAGTCAACCCAAGCCCCGTCTTACCAAAGCAGGGTACTGTTGACCAAACCATCATCCAATCTGTCCCTGGTACATATTGGCAGTGGCGGGACAATTCCATCTATTATGTTTGTGCAGGAAAGCCTCAGAACAACAAACCCCCTCTACTGCTTGTACATGGCTTTGGTGCATCTACCGACCACTGGCGTAAGAATATTGACCAACTGCAAGCAGATTTTCAGGTTTGGGCAATAGATTTACTTGGTTTTGGTCGTTCAGCTAAACCTAGGCGAGAGTATAACGCTGTACTTTGGCGAGAGCAGCTACATGACTTTATTACCGAGGTTATTGGACAGCCTACAGTATTAGCAGGAAATTCCCTCGGAGGTTACGCTTCTCTGTGTGTAGCAGCAGATTATTCCCAGTCCACCGCAGGTTTGATCCTACTCAATAGTGCTGGTCCCTTTTCCGATACAACAGCTGATTCTGCATCAAAATCTGGCTCTAATTTCAGGGTAAAATTGATGCGGTCAATTTTTTTACAGCCATGGGCGAGTTTTTTGCTGTTTCAATATGTCCGCCGTCGCTCTATAATTCGTAAGACGCTTAATAGCGTTTATTTCGATTCTAAGGCTGTAACAGAGCAATTAGTTGAAGATATATATCGCCCTTCTTGCGATCGCGGGGCAGCAGATGTTTTTAATGCCGTATTTAAAACTCCTCAGGGAGAAAAAGTCGATGTGTTGTTAAGCAAAATGCAATGTCAACTAATGCTGCTGTGGGGAGAACGCGATCCTTGGATTAATGCCAGAGAAAAAGGATCTAAGTTTCTTCAATACTGTTCTCAGGTTACAGAGCACTATCTGCAAGCTGGTCACTGCCCCCATGATGAGGTTCCAGAACAGGTTAATGCTCTGATCAAAGACTGGGTTTTAGACCTCGGTAGGCTAGAATCTTAATTGCTGTCTTCTTAATAATTTGTTACAAGATAAGAGTAACTCAATCTATAGCTCTATGTTTGGTGGATTTGTTGGATTTGGTAATAATAAAGGCGGAGATTGGGGCGAAAATCTAATCAATACTGTCGCAAGCAACACGATCCGCCACCTTTTTACTCGTAGCGAGTCGGTAGAGGTGTCGGTGAAATGTAATCCGTCTAGCAAACTACTCCAAGGAACAATCGATAGCTTTAAAATGAGTGGTCGTGGTTTAGTTATTCGTAAGCAGTTTCGCACGGAAGAAATGTCGTTTGAGACTGATGCAGTGTCGATTGATTTTGGTTCGGCGGTGCAGGGAAAAATAGCACTAAAACAACCCACTCAAGCGATCGCTCAGGTAAGATTATCTCAAGATGATATCAATAAGTCTTTTGAGGCAGATTTAGTCAGGAAACGCTTAGAAAATTTAACTCCCGATGCCCTGACTGACATATCTGGTGGAGAACCAATTTCATTTACTGATGTGGAGGTGAAGCTACTACCTAATAATGAGGTGAAGCTCTCTGCTAAGGCAATTTGGGGAGAAAAAACTATTCCCGTAAGTCTAAGATGTGTTTTGGGTATTGGAAAACGCAGAAGAGTAAAGTTTGAAGAAGTAAAATTCGAGCCAGCGGACATTGCTCCTGAATTGCAAGATACTTCTAAACAGTTAACCTTAGCATTAGGGGAAATTTTGAATGAAATGGTCGATTTAGACAAGTTTAATTTAGATGGAGTTAAATTACGTCTGAATCGTCTTCAAACAGAAGGAAAAATGCTGTTGTTTAGCGGCTATGCTCAAATTGAGAGAGTTCCTCAGACGGGCTAGTAATAATAGCTAAATAACTCCTAACAAACAAATTAATCTGCTGAGGCTGGGTCAGGAGTCAGGAGTCAGGAGTCAGGAGTAAATAAGAAAATTATAAATATCTACTAAACGGATATCCCGCCGCGATTTTAGGTTCAATAAATTTTATTTGCATTATTGTCGATTGTTAGAGAAAATTGAACCTCGTCTAACTTTTAATGCTTGATAAAGTCTGTGGGAGTAGAATTTATATGAAAATCAAGTCCGTTGCTGTAAGTCTCGGTTTAGGAATATTGGGCAGTTTGTCGCCACTAATTTTATCTCCAATTGAAACTAATCGTAAGACCTTAGCCCAAGAAACTACTCCTTTGTGTCCTCTTCCTCGAAATATTGCGCTCACGTTTCTTGGAGCTAAATGTAGGGAAGTCACGTTGCAAATGCCACAAACTTTCTTCCGCTACTATAGCAATGATGGTAATAAAACAGGTCGATACTTGACTACTGATCAGTATCAAACAACTGCAGAAACGATCAGCAATCTAGCCCTCAAGCAAGAATGGGGTAATGAAGCTTACAAGATGTTGTCAATAACTTTGCCTGCGGGAACAACAGTCTACCAAGGAATAGTCGCACCACAAATTCCTGCCTCTTGTTATCCAGGTAGGGGACAGCAAACATTTATTAAAGACTCAAGAGATCCTAGTTTACCTTGGGTTGAGGGACCAACTCTGACTAAAGATTTTACCTCCTGCCCTTAAAGTTTTATGGAAAGCAAAAAACTAGAATTTATTCAATTAATCGATCATGCGCTTAAAATCGCTGAACAGGACAAGTCCCAGAATCAAGTTGAGCAATTAAATAACTTGACTGGTGTCTTGCAAACTATTAAGAGTCAGGCACTAGCGGATCAACTAGAGCCATCTCAAGGAAGCTTAACCCTGGGATTATCCCGTGGAGTAGCTGACTGGGTTGATTCACTAGACTCGCCTTTATTAAAAGCTGTAGGGGCAATAGAGCAATACTACCAAAAACATTTATAGTCCTACTTTCATCGGTTAGTTTAATTTTACTGCGATCGCTATTTGTTCTACAACAGCTTTTTTCTTACTAGTTTAAGTTTAAGAGCCTAAAGAAAGATAAACTTAAAGTTGTCTTATCATGTCTCTTTAGTTAGTGCATCACCAGAATTGATTTTATGTTCTTGATGGCTAATGAAGCTCTGTGGCATTAATATTTAATTTTAAGCATGATTTTAAGCGGATTATTTAATCTATCTGGGCGGACTCAAAAATATCGCAGCTTTTGGCAGTTGAAATCCCTCTCTAAGTCTAAGTTACTTTTACCTGTTAACCAGCTTGTTATCTGCTTGCTTGTCCTAGTAACTTGCTTGGCGCTTTGGACTGCCCCTGCATCAGCCAATATTGACGATGATCGCTACGAAGGAAATATATATATACTTTATGGTGGTAATGGTTCTTTGGTGCCACCTCGGATGGATCTGGCAACTTCACTCAAACGAGAAAAACCAGCAATCTTGGTATTCTATATAGACGATAGTAGTGACTGCAAGCAATTTTCCATTGTAGTTACCCGACTGCAAGAATTTTATGGACGGGCAGCTAGTATCATTCCCATCAGCGTTGACTCTTTAGTTGACAAAGAGTATAGCCCAGAAGAACCTGGTTATTACTACAGCGGTGTGGTGCCAGAAACAGTAATCCTCGATCAACAGGGCAAGGTTGTCTACGACGGTAAAGGGCAAGTGCCTTATGAAGAGATGGATGATGTTTTACGAGAAGTTTTTGATCTGCTACCGCGTTCTGAGTCCCAAGTTTTAAAACGCCGTTCTTTTAATGAATACAATTCAGGAATGACTTCAGAATAGAAACTTGATAAGTAGTTCCACTTCTTGATGCAGTCGCTCATGAGGGAGACCCCCAAGACCGCGCTGCATCGCTTTATTAAACATGAAATAGTTGAGGCGGGGATTGGGGATTGCGGTGCGACCCCGCGTCGCCGTCAGGCGCAAGACAAAGGACTTGTCCGCATGTACGCGCACCGTTGGGGATTAGGGATCGGGGAAATACATTTTTCAAGTAGCTGTATTTATTTTGCATTTTTTAGGTGGAGCTACTTATCTACAGTATTGTTGTTGCGGTGCTTAAATATCAAGATTAAATTCAGATCTAATGATCAATAAAATTTATGACCTAAAGACAGTATCGTAGTACGTACCACCAATACGAATGGCATACCAGCAGTTTTGCCCCAGAAAAACACGCTCAAAGCCTTCTTGCTGAGCTGGAACTATAATCGTATCTTTGTCCGAGTCTTTAGCAGAGCTATCCAAAGCTAAATTAGTCTCATGAGGTTCGGCTACAGGTTGAGGAATCTCAAATACCCGTAACCCCATTAGAGGCAGTATTTGAAATATTTCTCGAAGAAATCCCTGTATATCTGCTTTTTCAGATTCAATTAAAGCTGGTTCTTGAGGAACATTTCCGTTATCAAGATGACATCGACCAGCCTGAGTTGCTCTCTCTATCAGAGCATATTCTAGCCAAGTGATATGAGCGCGATTTAAACCACCACTGTTGGAAGTGAATCCTATACCCCATTCCCAAAAGTCTTTATGTTTAACATGAGAATCGATTCGTTTTCTAATGCCATCTCCCTGCCCAATATAAAGGGTTTGTAGCTCATCTTCTTCTTCTCGATAGCCTACCAGAATATAAACGCCCGCTTGATCAAACTCAGAACGATTTCTACTTTGAGCCATTCAGAACGAGGAAAGGCAATACCTACACCAGTCCAGTTCATTCGATCTATGATGCGTATACCTTCGGGATCACCATCGGGAACAAAAATTCTGATAGTAAATGGTTCAGGCATAATCTTAGGCTACGATTTAAAAAGGATTATCTACGTTGTTGCGGAAAGATCTTACTAACAAGACAAAAATATATTGAGAGGAATAAGCAGCCCGAGATTAGATTATTGATGCATTAGCTATTCTTTTGCAGGTAAAATGCACTGTACCAAAGGCAAAAATTGGGGAATCAACTCGCTACGACAAAGACCCAAGCTAGGGAGAGAGACTTTCCCATAATCTAAGCCTGGTTGCAGGGGAAATCGCTCTTGACCATCAATAAAGACTAATTCGCCGCCAGCAGCTTTGATAATGACCCATACTGCCGCAATATCCCAGATTTTTGGTGTTGCTTCCACTCCGCCCATAGCTACTCCTGCTGCGACTAAAAGCAGATTATAGCTAGCAACTCCTAGCATTCTGACCTTACAGGGAAAAGGTAGTTTAAAAATTGCTTTACTGCGCGCACAAAGATTAAATAGCTGAGTTCCGCTGGGATATTCGCCACTGGTCTTGATAGGCTGGTTGTTCATATATGCACCTTCATAGCCCGTTAATCCAGAGTCACCATACCAAAAGCCATGAAAAGCCTGCTTAATGGGGGGGACATAAACAAAACCAAATACAGGAGTCCCTTTATAGAGTAATCCCAGAGAAATCGCCCAGAGGGGAACACCACGAGCAAAGTTAGTTGTGCCGTCAATCGGATCGATAACCCAACACCAGTCATTATCAGGAAAAATATGGATCGTTTCTTCCGTCAGTACACCATGTTCAGGAAAGGTTCTGGCGATCGCATCTCTAATTTGTTGGTCTGACCACTGATCCGCCTGAGTAACTAAGCTGCCATCTTCTTTTTGCTGTGCCTGAATTTTACCAAAATCTGACATTAGGCGATCGCTAATAGTAGCGGTAGTCTCGTGACAAAATTTGAGGACTCGATCCCAAAATTGATTCATTAGTTATTATTTTTAGGTAATTGTATTAATTATCTTTGGTTTGGAGAGACTCTAGTAATTGAGCGATCTCTGATTGATTTAGAGTCACCGTAATTTCTAATTTTTTGATTTCATCTCGCAGCAAAATAACGCCCTGACCACCTTTGATAGTTGCTGCTAACTGAGGATTTAGGAGATTTAGCTTATGGTATATTATTTTCGGCAAATTTACCCTAACTAATACTTGAGATTGGGATTGCGGAAATATATACAGTGTTTGATTAGTTAAGTTTAATTGCAGCTTACTGGGGGTTAAATTACGCTCGGTTAAAGCTTTGGGAGAATGCCAAAACAGGGTAATGCCCCTGATCTCAGCTGAGTCCAAAACCAGCTGTTCATCAAACTTTTGGGGTTGCCAATCAATATCTTCGAGATCTTTACTGTCGGGGATCAATCGTTGTTGCCAAGTAATTTCTTGACCAGCCAAACTTGACCACCACTGAGCGATCGCGTCTAAGTTATCTCTATTATCAGGTTGTGGGCTGTTTTGCCGCCAAATTAAATCATTATTCATAGGAAAACCCTTCATAGTACTAAGATAGGCAGAAGAATGTTCTAAAATAGTAAATTGTACTAAACATTTATAAACAGAATATTTTTAAAATATGTCAGTAATAGCGGCAATTTCAGTCGTACTCTTGTTAATCGCAGTTCATGAGTTTGGTCATTTTGCAGCAGCGCGGTTGCAAAAAATTAGAGTCAATCGGTTCTCAATTGGATTTGGTCCAACTCTTTTTAGGTATCAGGGTTCAGAAACAGAATATGCTTTTCGGGCGATTCCTTTAGGTGGTTACGTAGGTTTTCCCGATGACGATCCCGATAGTATAATCCCCCCCGATGATCCTAATCTATTACGCAATCGCCCCGTATTGGATCGAGCAATTGTAATTAGTGCTGGCGTAATTGCCAATCTGATTTTCGCTTATTTTCTTCTAGTCGGTCAAGCCGTGACAATTGGATTCCAAGACATCAACTACCAGCAAGGGGTACGAGTACCTCAACTCTTGAGTGAGACTGAATCAGCTGCCGCTCAAGCAGGTATGCAGCCTGGTGATATTATTTTAAAAATAGATGATGTTGAGTTAGGAGATTCTGCTGATGCTTTGGAGAATTTGCGGCGCATAATTCAAAAATCTCCCAACCAGGTATTAAGCTTGACCCTCAAGCGAGATACGGAAATTTTGGCTCTTGATGTCAAACCAAATATTGGTCAAGATGGCAAAGGTAAAATTGGGGTGATGTTAGCACCAAATGGAGATATTGTCCGCCGTCGTGCGGCAAATATTGTGGAAGCGTTTACCGCTGGTGCCAATGAGTTCCAGAGAATTGTACAGCTAACAGTCAAGGGCTTTTGGCAGTTGATCAGCAATTTTCAAGAAAATGCTCAACAGGTAGCAGGTCCAGTAGCGATTGTCGCAGTAGGTGCAGAATTGGCACGTAATGACTTAGGTAACTTGTTTCAATTTGGAGCGTTAATTAGTATCAACTTGGCAATTATTAACATTTTGCCCTTACCCGCTTTAGATGGTGGTCAATTAGCTTTCTTAACCGTAGAAGGCGTTACAGGAAAGCCGTTACCTAGCAAGCTGCAAGATGGCATTATGCAGACTGGTTTAGTCTTGCTACTTAGCTTAGGTGTCTTTATCATCGTTCGCGATACAATTAACCTGGCGTTTTTCCAAAACTTATTCCAGTAAAATGCCTTTTTAGTATGGCTCACAAGTCCAGTAAACGCAAGCGATCGCCTAGTAAAGCCCTCAAGCAGCGATCGCTTTTAATTTTTGATCTTTTAACACAACTGTACCCCGACGCCACCTGTAGCCTAGACTATGAGACTCCTGTACAGTTATTGGTGGCAACGATCCTCTCGGCGCAATGTACCGATGCCAGGGTTAATCAAGTTACCCCACAGCTTTTTGCCCAGTTCCCTGATGCAGAAGCGATTGCTGGTTGCGATCGCTCTGAGTTAGAATCCTTGATTCGCTCCACTGGCTTTTATCGTAATAAGGCTAAAAATATTCAAGGTGCTTGCCAGATGATTGTTGCTGATTTTAAGGGGGAGGTACCTAGCGAGATGGAACAATTATTAAAACTACCAGGAGTAGCCCGCAAAACCGCTAATGTAGTCTCAGCCCATGCTTTTGGCAACATACAGGGGGTTACAGTAGATACCCATGTCAAACGCCTTAGTAATCGCTGGGGGCTAACAAAATCAGATAAACCTCTCCAAATTGAACGAGATCTGATGGCATTATTACCCCAGTCAGAATGGGAAAACTACTCAATTCGTACTATTTATCACGGTCGGGCAGTTTGTAAAGCCCGCAAACCCCTGTGTCACGTATGTCAATTGGTTGATATTTGTCCTGCGGCTCAAGAATTTTTATAGTTGTTTTAAATAAGAATGAAGATTTGAATTATGATTCTTTTGTTTTTGGTTCAGCTAAAAATAAAGTTGTTTTATATACAAGACGATGGGGAGCTTGACTACGATCCATTAAACTTTTGAAGTCTTCCGCTAGCTGTTGACGAATTTTTTCTTCTAGGGGAAAAGAGTAGGAACTAGCACAACCAATCAATTTAGCTACATCGACTGTCTGTTGATGAGCAAATTTATAACGACTAATATTCTGAAAATTGGGTATTAAACATATATTCCAAAGAAGTAGTATGCGAGCTGCCTTGACTAAACCAGATGGGAAATCATCGTAAGGGGTAACTCTAGCTTTACTTTGTCTACCAGCCTTACGCACAAGTCGCTTATAGTTTAGGCTGAAGGGGTCGCTAGTGTCCCAATGATCCATACCAAAGCTAATCTACCTGACGGCTTGAGGATACGTTGAAATTCTCGTAAGCTATGCTCAAAATCAAACCAGTGAAACGCTGTGAAACAAGTCACTAAATCGGCAGTTTCGTCTGGAAGTTTTGTTGCTTCTGCTGTACTTTCTTGAAATTCAATTTGTGGATGTGGTGTAGCAACTTGAATCATAGCTGAGTCTGGTTCAATTGCTGTAACTCTTATTCCTCTTTCAGCCAATTGACGAGAGCCTATCCCCGTCCCTGCTCCTATATCAACTGTAACGAGCTGCGATGGCTTGTCCAAACCTTCTAAAATTTTGTCAATAGCAAACTTTGAGTAGCTTGCTCGATATTTAGCGTATTCTGACGATACTTCAGAAAAAATGCATTCATTCGATGGCTGTTTCATTTGTTTCTCTCTAGTGTTGAGAATCTAAGTTCTTTTTTAAGGTCGCAGTTGATAATTAAGACTCAATAACCTTAACCATAAGCTGGGATAGCGTTTTTCCAACCAAGGTTGTGACTGTTTCAACCAACCAGGAAACCACTTTCCTAGTAAAAGATTTCTCAAAGCATCAATGTTAAAAGACCAATAGGAACCCAGCCAACGCAGCATGTCTTTGCTTCCAGCCATTTCCCAAATCCAGACCAGCAAAGCGGGATTTTTACGGGCAGCAATCAGGGCTAATCGAGTAAAGGTGTACCAGTCAGTGCGATCCTTGATAAAGGTGTCGGCAACTTCTGGAGGCTCATTTGCCAGTAACCCAAAAAAGGTATTGAGCATAGAGTTAATTCTTTGGGGAGGCAAGGTTTTTCCCGTAGGTACCATCATACCTTTAGAAAATAGCCAGGTAACGGAAATATTACTCTGATAAGCTCTAACTTGATTGAGATGTTTTGCCCTTAACAAATCGTGTTGTAGAGCAGTGTGAAGTAAAGTAGTTAGACGCTCTAGGTTACGCACCAGCGAACCAAATCCCGTAAAAATTAGAGGAGACTGTAGGGATGCCGCATCACCAATTGCCACTAAACGATCAAAGGCTACAGTGCGATCGCGATCGCTAGTACTAAAATGTCCAGGTATATAGCCAAAAGTAGGCTTTTTCCAGACTAACTGCTCCATGTCGCACCGACGATACTCGGGCAAAATAGTAAAGAAATCTTCGTACATTTCTAGTAGAGAGCCAGGATTTTCGGGATGTACCTGATGATAATGAAACAGGTAGAAAGTTAACTCACCATTACCCGCGGGAAACAGTTCCCAAATTAGCTGTCTTCCTCGGGAGATATCTCCATGAGAATTTAGTACATCGCCATAATCTTGATCCCATACCTCAGGAGCAAAACCGCTTTCGATCACTGCCCCAACTGTCGGACAAACGCTATCAAAAGCACGACCTTCATTAAGCTGCCAGGCAATAGGTGAGGCAGTTCCCATGGCATCAATCAGCAGCCTTGCCGTTGCCTGCTTACTAGTTTGAGTTGGTAAATGGGTTAACTTGACGGTAATTAACTGTGGGTCAACATCTGCCCGTACAAATTCCGTTTCATCCCAAATAGTTCCCCCTGCCTGAAGCAATTTGTCACCGCAAAATCGCAGTAGCTTTTCGGCATCAATAGCTATATTTAATACTTTAGGGGTATGTAGAACTGCCGCTTTAAGATGGTCAGGATTATAAGCATCAAAAAATTTACTAAAACCATCTACATATTCTGCTGCAATAACCGATTCAAATTCTTGGGCAGTAAACAAACCCAAATTGATCAAACTTTGAAACTCATCACGGGATATGTTCCACTCCCGATTCATTCTGCCAAAGGGTAGTCGTTCCACTAGCAGTACTCGATAACCTTTCAATGCCATTACCGCAGCATGAATTACCCCTAATGCTCCCCCAATATAAATTAGATCGTATTCTGATGGACTATTGCTATTGGAATCACTGGGAAAAATTACTGTTTTAGGTTGCTGAGGATTTTTGACACTTTCGCGCCAGCGTTGTTCCCACCAATAAACACGATTGAGATCGTATTCCCCATTAGGCATTTTCTGAAAAAACTTAACCGTTTGAGGATAAGTCTCTGCCAGTGCCGCAAAAATAGACTGCTGGGATAAATCAATTGCAGGAGGAACAGGATAATCAGGTGGAAACGCTTCGCTAATTTCGATAATTAATTGCTGTTTAATTTCCTGGGCTGCTGCAATTTTCTGCTCTCCCCATTGAAAAATTTTGAGATAGGTCGTGCGCTGTAGCTGCCAAATAAAAATCGATAACTCACTAACATTAGATGAATCAAACTTAACTCTAACGCCATCTGGAGTAGTGGTTTTATGTCCTGATCGAGGCTGCCAGACATTTTTTAACCAGTTTTTAACTTCTGTGATCTGCGAGGTAGGTATTTCGAGATAGGCTAACTCTTTCATATATAAATGTTATAAATATATTCTTAAAGAATGCTCAAACTAGAGTCAGATAGACCCCACCGTACCACAAGGGCATAATATGAAATGATGGGGCTGACATCACGACTTCGTCAATTTAAGAGTAATTAGGCTAAGATTACCAGACTATTAATTTTCTCATCCCGTGTGGTCAAAAAATCAAATATTTAGCATCTGAATTTTAAATTTACTCAAATTTGGCTATTGCTCCATTGTCCCTATGGATTATTCTATTCCCACTAGTACTGAAGAAATATTGGCTCTCAAAAGTAATTCGGTTAATGAGGAAATTGTCGCTACTGCGATTGCTGGTGTGGTTCAGATAGCTCGTCGTCAAGGGCAATCTTTAGAAGAACTAACCCAAAGCGTTTTGCACGATGATCGAGTTCTAGATTCCGAGCGGCGTAAGTGGTTAAGTGAAATGATTGTTAGAGCCTGGGATATAATGCCCAGTTCCCTAGATTAAAAGTTGAGATAATAATAATATTGTCAATAATTGTTAATATCAATAAAAATTTTGAATTTCACATTTAGTATCAGCCGTAGCGAGAAATCTACCATCAGGACTAAAATCAACAGCAAAAATCGTACCTATTGTTTCTGAAAATATGGAGTTACCTAAGGTCTGTTGACGAAAAGTCAACTTGATGTAAATTGACCCCACGTAAATCTGCTTGCCAAATATTTAAACCATAAAAATCATAACCTGTTAGGTCTATATCAAGATAATTGAGGAGATTAATCAGATTTCTTGCACTATAGCCTGAATTTGAGTCTAAATTGTGAATATCATTTAATTGAGATTGAATTTTTTCTTTAGTAACAAATCGCTGAAATAATCTGTTAATTAGAGGCTTGATAATTAGTTTGCTTTGAGTGTTTCTAATAGTGAGTAAACTAGAGAATTATTTCTAGTGCGATCAATAAAGTTACCAGGAATTTCTCTTCCCGTAAGCAACAAGCAACTTTGATGATGAGTATCGGCAAAGATTTCTATTAATTGACCATAGCCTTGATGCTCTTTAATATAATCACTTTCTTTTGGCTCATAATTAACTGCATTAGTTTGTAAGATTGTTTCTAAATTGTCTAATACTAATAAGCAACGATCTTGACGCAAATAACTAAGCAGTTGCTCAACTATTACCTTTAAATCTTGAGCTAGACTTAATTCCGTAATTTGCTGTCCAGAAATCAATTTAATAATATTAATTAACATTGATTTAACATTAGGAGTATTACTAAGACTACGCCAAAAAACAAAATCGAACTCTGTTTCAATTTCCTGGACTAACTGAATTGCTAATGACGACTTACCAACTCCTCCAATACCAAAAATACCAACTAGACGACATTTAGTTTCTAAAATTGATTGTTTGAGATTATCTAATTCCTGATTACGTCCATAAAAAACATTTGTATCAACAGCTTCTCCCTAATCATAAACTTTTGAATTTAATGATTTAGTATCATAAGAAAAAGTTTTTGAACATTGCTCTCTCGTTTCCAACTCATATCTTTGCAATACTGAATGGAGATTCTTTTTAGTAACTTTCGTGTCTAGTTTCTTAGAAAGAGTACGCCACAACCTATGGGCAGGAATTTGACAGTAGTATTTGTAATCGCGAAGGTATAGTAGTCAAGCTTTATACAGCTATTGACTGTGGAAAAACCTTACTTGGAGAGACAAGATTTGTAAGAGTTTACGACAAGGAATATATAAATGTTAATAGCAGGGGTGTGGAATTTGAAGTAGGTGACAAATTAGATCCCCTAGCGAAAATGAGTGGTTTGGCATTAACTATTATATTGGAAATGGAAATATTTTAGCTCGAAGAGATGGAGACTTAATTCTTTATCAAGACACTGATGGAGACGGTATACTTGATACTGGCGGTCCCAATAACGTCGTGGCTAATGGCGGATGGAGTCAATATCAGGACATCATCTATATAAGTGTGAGTGACTAGATACAGTCTGACTTAGCCCTCTCCTGTCACTCTCCGAGACTAAGAAGTAGTAAATAAAATAATTTATCCAGAAGGATAAAAGAGCTGAACCCGATCTAAAGTATGAATTAAACGATGAAATCCTAGTAGCAAATCGGGATTAGGAAAAATATCTAG
>JBCDDK010000120.1:0-22493 GCA_039180345.1 Cyanobacteria bacterium P01_G01_bin.39
AAGGGAGACGAGGGAGACGAGGGAGACAAGGGAGACGAGGGAGACGAGGGAGACAAGGGAGACGAGGGAGACGAGGGAGACAAGGGAGACGAGGGAGACAAGGGAGACAAGGGAGACGAGGGAGACAAGGGAGACAAGGGAGACAAGGGAGACAAGGGAGACAAGGGAGACGAGGGAGACGAGGGAGACAAGGGAGACGAGGGAGACAAGGGAGACAAGGGAGACGAGGGAGACAAGGGAGACAAGGGGAATTATTGATCTTTACTATCGTTTGATAAAATACGCTTTGTGATATAAATAGCGACACAATCTATATAATATGTCCAGGCGATCGCATTTATCTATTCCCCATGAGCTTCAGCAAATTAAAGCGCAGCAAATTTATGAAAGACGAAGGGATAAAGGCATAAATGGTAGTCCTGAAGGGGATTGGTCAACGGCTAGAAGATTTCTAACGAGATATCCTAAAGTTGTTAGAGCTTGGAAACGCGATCGCGCGATCGCTTTTTATCGACAGTTACCCAGTTCATGTTTTAGAAGATTGGGGCGATCATTCAGTGCTTTGATCGGTTTGATTTGGAAGATTCTGACTTTTCCATTTTGGTTGTTTTATAAATTACCTCAGCTATTTGCCAATTAGCAAACCAGACCATTTGCCCTAGATGTCGTTAAAACTATCATTTCAGCAGCGAGTTTGATTGCAGCCGTTATTGCTGCTGTTGGGTTATTTGTTAATTACCAAGATGCAGTTGAAGATAGACGACTTACACAAGAAAGATTGGTTACAGACCGTTTTGCCAAAGCTGTAGAACAGTTAGGTAATAGCAAAGAAGAGGTCATAATTGGCGGAATTTATTCTCTAGAGAGAATTGCTAAAGATTCCCCTAAAGACCAATGGACAATTATGGAAGTTTTGACGGCATTCGTGCGAAAAAATTCACCAATACCGCCAGAGATTGAAAAACTTGAAGATGGTTCAGAAGAGAAATTAAAAGTCTTAGAGAAACTTGAACCAGTCAATATTCAAGTACAAGCTGCTTTAACTGTAATTGAGCGACGAAATCCAAAGCAAGACTATACCTCAGATGAAGACCCCGAACTAAATAATAAAAGACTCGATCTGAGCCATAGCAACCTCACAGGTGCCAACCTCAGTTATGCCGACCTCACATATGCTAACCTCAGTTATGCCAACCTCAGTGGTGCCAACCTCAGTGGTGCCGACCTCAGTTATGCCGATCTTAGAGGTGCAGGACTCTTTGATGCCTTATTCACTAGTGCCAACTTCATTGGTGCCGATCTTAGAGGCGTCAACCTCATTCGTGCCAACTTCAGTGGTGCCGACCTCAGTTATGCTGATCTTAGAGGTACAGGACTCTTTGATGCCAACTTCAGTGGTACCTACCTCAGTGGTGCCGATCTTAATGGTACCTACCTTGGGTTTGCCAGAAATCTTAGCAGTCAACAAATCAAATCAGCTTGTTTTTGGGAAAAAGCAATATTCACCGATGCAAAATTGAAAGAAACACTAACAATAAGAAGATGGGTTGTAAAAGATGAAAAAGCGAATCAAAGAAGGATTAAAGAGATAAAACAGGATAAAGCTTCAGATCCAGTAAACCCTCCAGATTGCCGTAGATAGAAATAGCGATCGCTTATTAATTAACGTCAGTTCGGGATAAGTAAATTGATCTGTTAGGGTAGCTATCAGCTATCAGCCTTTAAGCTATTTCCAGATCTAGGTAATTAGAGAATATTAAACAGTAAAAGTAATTTTCAAACCTTACTGCATATAATTTTTGGATAAGCTCAACCCCTTATAAATCCATCTATTGACCAAGCTTATGTTTTAGTCAAATTCAAGAATTTAGTAGCCTCATAAATCTATAAACAGCTTACAGCCTATGGCTTAAAGCTTATAGCTATCTCAACAGACAAATGTTCTGAACCAAAACTGGCGTTAATCATTTGTAGCAAGCATTTCAGTATTTCATATTAGATTAGATAATTCGTTGGGGAATAATTAAACTGCTTGCTAGTTTTTAATAAGAGTATGGATCTTGTTGTTATTTTTCTATGGTTAATAGCGATCGCCTCAATTTATCTTTTCTATCAGCAGGTTAAAAAACAACGCAGAAAGCCTAAGCTTGATCGTAGTCGAGATCAGGAATTGCTAAGGCTATTAGGAGGAGACAAACAAACTGCCTTGAGATTACTCAGAAATGCTCGTAAAAATAATCCAGGCAGAAGTTATTTGTGGTATCACGAAAAAGTAATCTACGATCTAGAACGCGATCGCAGATATTAAACTACGAAGTGATCAGCTATCAACTGTAGAGTACATCTTTTAGTTAGGACATTTACTACTACATGCGGCGGACTCAGCGCCTTCGTTACTTCCTACTTCCTACTTCCTACTCCCTACTTACTATGCTGATGATTAAACTGAATCTGAGGATAATGCTGACTGTTTAAATTCCACCTTTAACTGCTGGTTTTTTGTCTCCATTACTGAACCATCGGGATTTTCCAGGACAAATCCTGCATCGCGAATCATGGCTAAATCATTGCTAGCAGCTTGCCCTACAGTGGTAAGATAATCTCCCACAAAAATAGAATTAGCAGAGTATAAACCCATTACCTGGAGCGATCGCAAATGAACTTCTCGACCGCCAGCAATTCTGATTTCTTGTTGAGGTAAAATAAAGCGGAATAAATTGAGAATCCGTAAGCAACGACGGGGGTTAAGCTGATTAACCTCGGCTAAAGGAGTTCCTGCAATGGGAATCAAAAAGTTAATTGGTACGCTGGTAACGTTTAATTCTCGTAAAGCGTAAGCCAAATCGATAATATCATCATCAGTTTCATTCATACCCAGAATGCCACCAGAACAGGTGGTAATACCTGCCTGTTGGACGTTTTTAATCGTGGCAACGCGATCGCGAAAAGTATGGGTACTACAAATATGCTCGTGATGATTTTCCGAGGTATTTAAATTATGGTTTACTCGATCAACTCCCACTTCAGCCAAACGTTGAGTTTGCGACTCGCTAAGTAAACCCAAGCAAGCACAAATTTTGAGGTCGTGTTTGCTCTTAACGGCTTGAAATGCCTCCAAAACGCTGTTAAAGACCGATTCCGAAGGCGATCGCCCTGAAATTGCCATACAGAAAGTACTCGCTTTTAAATTAGCCGCACGATCCGCCGCCTGTAGAATCTTGGATTGAGCAATTAGGGGATATTTCTCAATTTCGGCAGCAGATATCTTAGATTGAGAACAATAATTACAATCTTCGGGACATAAACCACTTTGAGCATTGAGTAAAAAATGCAGACGAACGCGATTTGACCAATAATGATGACGTACTTTATAGGCTGCGGCTAGCTGCTGCAATAGTTCCAAGTCAGGAGCATTTAACAGCTTGTTAGCCCTAGAGCGATCCAGCAATTCTCCTGAAAGGGCAAGTTCTGCGATCGCATTGTAATCAAGGTTAGTCATGGCGCTCATTATTCATCAGTCGAGAACTTTATTGTTGTACCATAACTGCACCCAGTAAAATCAAGAGAAAAATTTAAAAAGATCTAATTAAAAAATACTGCTAAGATGTCACAACAACAAAAAATTATAGTTATCGGTGCAGGTTGGGCGGGTTTAGCTGCCACATCACACTTAGCTAACCAAGGCTATGACGTTACCCTCTTAGAAGCCGCTTCCCATCCTGGTGGTTTAGTAGCAGGTTGGACAACTGCTGGTGGTCGCTCGGTTGAAGGAGGAATTCACGGCTTTTGGTATCCTTATCGCAATATTTTTAATCAGGTTCGAGAGTTGGGACTTAAACCTTTTACTCGCTTTACTCGCTCATCTCAATACTCCCCTGCGGGTTTAGAAGTAGAATCCCCCATTTTTCAACATGAGCCTCGTCTCCCTAGTCCTTTAGGCACATTTGCCTATACTAGATTTAAAAGATTGCCCTTGAGCGATCGCCTTTCGGCATTGCCGCTACTCTATGCGGTGATTGATTTTGATAATTCTGATGCAGCCTGGCAACGTTACGACAAGATGACTGCCAGAGAATTGTTTAAACAGTATGGAGTAAGTGAAAGACTGTATAAAGAGTCTTTTGAACCAATGCTGCTAGTGGGTTTATTTGCTCCAGGAGAACAGTGTTCAGCGGCGGCGGCTTTAGGAATGCTTTACTATTTTATCCTGGCACACCAGCCCGATTTTGATGTGGTCTGGTGTCGTGGGACAGTCGGCGAGAAAATTTTTAAACCCTGGATTGCCAAAATTGAGGCATCGGGGGCAAAAGTGCTGACTAATAAGCGGGTCAGTGATATTGTCATTGATGAGGCGGGAATAGCTACGGGGGTTCAATGTGGCGATGAATTTTATGCTGCTGATGCCATTATCTCGGGAGTAAGCATCACAGGTATGAAGAAAATTGTCGCTAACAGCAATAATTTAAACAATTATGAGAAATTTCGTAATTTATCCAATCTCAAAGGAATTGATGTTTTAGCGACTCGTCTCTGGTTTGACCGCAAAATTGAAATTCCCCTACCTTCTAATGCTTGCTTTGGCTTTGATGTTACTACTGGCTGGACATTCTTCGATCTCAACGATCTCCATGATGAATATCAAGATTATCCTGACACAGTAATTGAGGCAGACTTTTATCATGCCAATCAATTGTTGCCAATGAGTGATGAGCAAATTATTAATAAAGTGCATCGCGATCTGACAACCTGTATACCGGCATTTGGTGCAGCGCAAGTAATAGACAGTAGCGTGATCCGTGTTAGAGAAGGGGTGACTCACTTTTTCCCTGGTAGCTATCAAAATCTGATGTCGGCAACTACTGAGATCCCTAATTTATATATGAGTGGTGATTGGATTATTACCACTCATGGTTCATGGTCACAAGAAAAGGCATACGTGACAGGTTTAGAAGCAGCCAACTTAGTTATCAAGCGGTTTGGAGTGGGTAACAAAGCCAATATTATTCCGATAGAAGCCGATGAACCTCATATTCAGATAGCTAGAATCATCAACCAAACAATTAAAGATTGCACACAGTTTATTCCCAATCCTTGGTTACCTTAGCTCGACTTTATCTATAGCGGTTGTCATTTTAATGTGGTAAAGTCAAGACCTCGGTTTTTGTTAATTGTTAATTGTTGATTGTTGATTGCGACATACTTCACTAATTTAAGAAAGGCTATATTAAGAGAAAATAACTAAATCCAAAATAATCAATTAGTAGTTGTTGTGTTTAATCGGGCAAAGTCAAACAACTCCGTATCTGCTAACTGAGAAGGAGATACATTTTGAATACTGCGAAAAATACTTTCAATCTTACCTGGAGATTCTCGTGACCAAGTCTGTAACATTTCCTTGATTTTAGCCCGTTGTAAATTCTCCTGACTACCGCAAAGATTGCAGGGAATAATTGGGAACTCTCTGGCATTGGCGTAACGAATAATTTCTCTTTCCGAACAATATGCCAGAGGACGAATAATTATATTTCTCCCATCATCGCTTAGTAGCTTGGGTGGCATGGCTTTTAATCTGCCGCCATAAAACATATTTAAAAATAGGGTTTCGACAATATCATCCCGATGGTGTCCTAAAGCAATTTTGGTTGCGCCTTGTTCTTGCGCCACTCGATAAAGAATCCCGCGACGCAAACGGGAACACAAACCACACATAGTTTTTCCTTCTGGAATAACTCTTGTAACGGTCCTGTAGGTATCTTCTTCGACGATAAGATAGTCAACACCTAAGGAGTTTAAATACTCAGGCAATACGTGTTCAGGAAAACCTGGTTGTTTTTGATCTAGATTAACTGCTAATATCTCAAATTCTACAGGTGCTTTGCGCTGCAAACTTAGCAGTAAGTCCAGCATCGTATAAGAATCTTTACCTCCAGACAAACATACCATAACGCGATCGCCATCTTCGATCATCTTATAATCGGCGATCGCTTTACCCGCTTGTCCCCGCAAGTGAGCCTGAAGTCTTTTAAAATTTTTAGAAGTACGAATTTTCGTGGCTTCCATAGCTAATAAATAGTAATTGATTATTTTGCTTTCCAGTCTACAGCCAATTTATTGATCTTACTGCTGCTGATTTTCGGTAATAACGACAATATACTTCAACATGCATATTTGATAGAATTTCCCAAACACAATTGAAGACAGACTTCTCTAATTATTCTCGATCGCAAGCTATGGTGAATCACATTTATTATTTAAGATTAGGCTTACTAAGTGTTTAGTATGAGAAAAAGATGGAGAGAGCGACTAATTACTAGAGCAATAACTGCTATGTTGATCTTCCTATTGATCGCTTGCTCCTATAATACTAAGCTTGATCCTCAGATAACCCATAATTCAGAATTAGAAACAAGCGAACTCAAGATTTGGTTAGAACAAGGCTACAATATCGAAGAAGATGAGGCTATTCGGGAGGTAGTTACTGGCTGGGAAAAACTAACTGGCAATCAAATTAAGCTATCTTTTTTCTCTACCAATGAGTTGACCGCTAAAGCAAAAAGAGCAACCGAAGCAGCTAATCTTCCTGATATTTTAATCAATCCTAAAGGCGATCGCCTTCTCTATCCTCAACTAGCTTGGCAGGATAAGTTAGAAGATGTTAGCGATATTATTGAACCAATTAAAGATGACTATCCTGAAAATATTTTAAGGGCAATTACTTACAACAATCCCCAACAGGGAAAACGTAGTTACTATGCCGTACCCATTGAGCAGTCGGGGATGTTTATTTTCTACTGGCAAGATCTATTAGCTTCGATTGGTTTAGACGCGAATGATATTCCCCGCGATTGGAATGGTTTTTGGCAATTTTGGCAACAGGCACAAACCAAGTTGCAAGCTAATACAAATCAAGACATATATGCATTGGGGTTACCACTTGGAGAAAATCATAGTGCTGATGATACGTACTATTTATTCGAGCAAATTTTGGAAGCATATGATATCTCTTTGTTTAACCAGCAAGGCAAGTTGCAAATAGATCGCCCTCAAGTGCGTCAAGGGATTATAGAATGTCTCAACTGGTATGCTCAACTGTATCAGCAGGGCTACATTCCACCTGATGCGATTAAATGGTCAAATATAGATAACAATCGCAATTTACTCAATCGTCTGGTTTTGATGACTCCCAACACTACCTTTTCGATTCCCGCTACTGTTAATCGAGATCGTGATACTTATCTCAATCGATTAGGTATTGTGAATTTTCCCAATAAACCCAGTGGGGAACCGATGCGTCATCTAATTTCCATCAGACAGGCAGTAATTTTTAAAGATTCTCCCCAAAAATCTTTGGCTAAAGACTTCTTGCGCTACTATATTCAACCTCAAGTTACGATCAGTTATCATCAAACCTCTAACAATAGAACCCAGCCAGCGAGAACTTCAGTTTGGTCTGATTCTTTTTGGCAGAACACTCAAGATCCTTATGTGACTGATGCTATAAAACTTTTCCATTCCGATCAAACAAAAATGTTTCATACAGTTGAACATCCCGTCTATAGCCAAGTATTCGCCGAAAACATTTGGGGAAAAGCTCTCAATCAAGTAACCACCCAAAAACTTAACCCAGAACAAGCAGCAGATAAAGCGATCGCTAGAATCAAAGAAATTTTTAGAGAGTGGGGTTAAAATTGAATAAGTCGAGCATCAAGCTTATTTGCCAATCCTTTAGCACCCCAACGCATCATCTCATCGTGATTCCACGCCAGTAGTGGTTTGATCACAAAAGCTAGAAAATTCATTCCCTTTTGTGTCGTTTTGACATCCCAATTATATTGAACTGTTACTATTCCTTCATCTTCGGTAAAAGTCCATTTACCTCTACCTTCTACATCTCCAGAGGCTACAAGCTCAATTGATTTGAGATAATCTATCGCTATAGTTTTCGAGACTAAAGTTAATTTGTAGGGAAACACTCCTTTCCAAGTTTGTTCGGTAAGAAAATTAGCTCCATCGCTATCTCCTTGATCCAAAACTTTGGTACTAAGTACTGCTTTCCACCAATTAGGCAAGTCTTCAATATTGACAATAATATCCCAAACTTCTGGCAATGGTGCTTCTATTTTCCACAGGGTGACAAAATTGTATTCGTTGACTGACATAGTTGATTTTTTATCCCTTGTAACTAGACATAATGACATTACCATGCTCAAGATTCTGACTATAATCGCTGATTTTGTCTGCCCGTAGCTGCCATCTAGTTTTAATTAGATATTAGCAATAAGCGATCGCTGCTTCTACTTCTTGATAACTATCTATGAGATTTACTTGACAAACACTTTCTCGTAAGCCAGGTAAGACTGATTTTTATCTGGCTTTAGGGAAATAAGCTTACGTAAATGGCAAATACTATTTATTTCTCTATTTTTTCTCAATTTATTCTCTATTTACTCTCTTTCTCTTTTTAAATTACAAACAGTCAAACAAAAGACTGATACTTACAAAGGAGAAAAACAATCATGACTACTTACAAACAAGAGCCAAAACCCGTATACGAAGCACCTAAGGTTGAAGAAAAAGAAGCGCCTAAAGCTGAATATCAATACCCAGAATATCAGCCCGTAGCTGAATATATGCCTGCTAGCGAATATCAACCCACAGGTGAATATCAGTCTACTGAATACTGGAAACCAGCTTATGAAGATATTCAAGAAAAGTATTCAGGAGAAAAATACGCTGAAAAACAGTATATAACTGAAAAGGAAACTGAAGCTTACGGTAAAGATACAGCAGACTACCTAGTTGCCAATAAAAAAGATAACTTAATTGAAACCTACAAAGAAAATGATGTAGTCGAGGCTGGTTACGGTAACGATAAGATCGATACTGGGGAAGGGGATGACTGGCTTTGGGGTATTTCAAAAGGACATAATGCTACTGAAGAAAAGTATTCCGAAGAGGAATATATGGAAGTAGATTGGTACACAAGTGGTGCAGGTCAAGATATTTACGCTTTAGGTACAGAAAAACATGCCCACTACGCTACTAATGGTGCCAAAGATTATGCAGTCATTACTGACTACACAGCAGAAGATACTGTAATGTTACACGGTACTGCTGAAAACTATGTAGTAGGTGAAAGTGCAACTAAGACTGAAGATCCAGCCATGATGGAAAAAACAGCAGCTATCTATTGGGATAAAGATGCCAACGGTTCTTATTCTGAAGGAGATGATATGGTAGCGGTATTTGAAGGCTACTCTGTCGAAGAAATTACCGTAGCGAAAGATAGCTGGATGTATGTTACAGAAACTCCTGTTGCTTAAGATTCAATTTCTTATTCTCGAACAAAATGTAAATTAAGAGCAATTATGAACCAAGGTCGCCAATGATCTTGGTTTTTTCTTTAATAAAGAAAGATCTATTTACTTACTACTTACGAGTAGCCATCTTAAAAACTATTGGTTTCAAACTAGATGCGGTTTAGCTACTAATTACTCCAAATATTCTCGATCTCCTTATATTTTTGAGTCAACAAGTTATATGGAATTAAGATCATGAATAATATTCTACAAATACAAAATCATACAATCAGTGCAGCAGAAATTATACCTTTGTTGGATAATTATCGAATATTACCGCAATTTCTCAGAGGAATAATTATTGATCGTGCTATTGCCGATATTGAATATACTCAAACAGAATTTGCAGCTGCCTATGAAAATTTTAGGCAACAGTATAAATTAGATACTAGAGAAAAAGTTCAATCTTGGTTAAATAATACGGCTACAACTCAAGCTCAATTAAACACTCGCCTAATCAGAAAAATCAAGCTTGATAAATTTAAAAAAGAACAATGGGGACATCAATTAGAATCCTATTTTTTAGACCGAAAGTTAGCTTTAGAAAAAGCAGTTTTCTCTTTGATTAGAGTTAACTATGAAGGTATAGCAAGAGAACTATATCATCGTCTTTGTGAAGAAGAGAATACCTTTGCTGAATTAGCTAAAACTTATTCTCTAGGCAGTGAAGCTAACAATAATGGTGTGGTAGGTGCAGTAAAATTAATAGATCTCCATCATATCCTGGCGCAAATGCTCCATCGCAGCCAACCAGGACAATTATTACCTCCCAGACAAATAGAAGATAGTTGGGTCATTGTCCGCTTAGAGAAGTATCTTCCGGCAAAACTAGATCAAGGGACACGGGAAAAATTATTAAATGAATTATGCGATCGCTGGCTGGAAAAACAAGTTAGAGCGATTGATGTTAATAAAATATACGCAGCATAGTTATTCTATAGTACCGCTACGCGGAAGTAGGAAGTAGGAAGTAGGAAGTAGGAAGTAGGAAGTAGGGATTCAACTAACAACTAACAACTAACAACTAACAACTAACAACTAACAACTAACAACTAACAACTAACAACTAACAACTAACAACTAACAACTAACAACTAACAACTAACAACTAACAACACTAGTTTTTGGTACGTACTGCTTAAGGTCAGATATTTAAATTCAATTAATGTTTATATTTTCTGTTTTCTTTGTAAAAAAGCCGTGATCAAGCCTAGAGCAAAGACACCTAACAAAGCAAATCCTAATAATAGTTTGCCTGACTCTAATAATCCAGCTCCCAAGGCAACTATCGGAGGATTAGAAAGAGCAATACTAATTAGTAATGCAGGGGCGAATTTTTGCCAGGGTGTTTTAGTTAACCCGACTCCATAAGAGACAAAATCAAATAACCCCGTCATTAAAAAAGCAGTCATTAGGAAAAAATTATTCTCTAAATTCTTGCGGCTTAAATTGTCGATTCGATTGATGGCGACATCGCCTACTAGTCTAGTAATAAAACTTCGACCATAACGTCGAGATAAACTAAAACTTAAGCTGCAAGAAATAATATCTGCTAGACAAATTGTGATTAAGCCAGGTACAAAACCAAACAAGCCCCCCGCTAACACAGAATAAGCAGTACCAGGAAGGGCAGGTATAATCACACTAGTTAAACGTAATCCCCCAACAACCAGAAAAGCCCAATTACCAAGCTGTTGTATGTTAGAACGAATTTGTTCGACCCCGACTCGATTAACAAACCAAATTCCCAAGGCAACTATGAGAATAATTACACTAAATTTACCGATTTTGAATAACTTAATTTTTATTGATGACATGTTAAATATTTATGAGTTTTTACTATTTATAGATAAAAGTCATAAAACACCGCTGAAAACTGTTGTCGATCCCATTCACGATTGTTGTCTTGTCGGTCACGGGAATCCCATTAAATAAAATATTACCGCGATTGGGTGTATATAACCCCAAAATCAGCTTGATTAAAGTCGATTTGCCGCTGCCATTGCCACCAACAATAAAGACGATTTCTCCTGGCTTAAATTCCAAATTAATATTCCAGCTTGAAGAATTTTATTCAGGCTAACGTAAAAGAAACGAGTGTTACTGAGGAATTATTTGCTCCCTAATTATCCTCTGGTAGCCAAAACTTTTCCTTTGAGAGTAGATTCAAAATTGCTCCAGATTAAATCCAATTTTATAGATTACCTTCCCTTAATCAGAATCAAGGCTTAGGCAGCGAAAAAGTAAAAGTAGTGCCTTTCTCTAATAATTTACCGCTGACAGGATCTTTTTGAGAACGCACAATTAATTTTCCTCGATGAGCATTAATAATTTGCTGGCAAAGATACAAGCCTAAGCCTTTACCAGAACGTCTGTGATTGCCCTGATGATATCGCTGAAAAATAGTTTGTTGTTCTGGAAGCGAAATACCAATTCCTGAATCTTTTACTCGAACCAAAACTTCAGACTCATGATCAAATAAAGATACTTCAACAAATCCTTGATCAGTAAACTTGATGGCATTGCCAATTAAATTAGTAATTACTCGACGTAATTCTAGACGATCTCCTTTTATATGAGAAATATTATCTGCTAAGTTAGATCGCAGCTCAATCTTTTTATCTATTGCCAGAGGTTCTAATTCAGTAACTACTTCCAAGATTAACTGTTTGAGATCGATAGTCAGAAAACTGAGAATTTTTTGTCCCAATTCGTAGTGATGGGTTTCTAATAGCGTATTGAGCATTTCTAGCATATTTTGATTGCTGCTAACAATATTGGCGATCGCTTCTTGTTGCTCTCCTGTAACATTGCCAAAAACTTCTTGGGTAATCAAATTCAACATTCGATTAGATGCTACTAAAGGAGTACGTAAATCGTGAGTTAGGCAGGAAACAAAGTTTTCTCTTTGATCAATGGTTTCCTTGAGACGCAGCATTGATCTGACTCTAGCCTGTAATTCGTCGATTTGGAATGGTTTACGCACAAATTCATCCGCACCAGCGTCTAACCCTTCCACCAAACTTGATTCTTCTCTGGCAGTAACTAATAGGATAGGAATAAAAGGGACATTTTTATTTTGGCGAATACGCCGCGTTACCTCATAGCCATCCATTCCTGGCATCATTACATCTAGTAAAATTAAGCTGGGAGGAACTTGTTGGATTTGCTGTAAAGCTGTTTCTCCATCATGAGCCAAGACTACACGGTGTCCCTCTTGCTCAAGAGCTAGTTGAATCAATAAAAGATTATCTGGAATATCATCTACCGCTAGAATGTAACTATCTTTAACAGTGTGCGTAACAGACATTATTTAGCAAATTTTTATCAAAAAAAATAAAATATTAATTCCAACCATGTTAGATAATATTATTGTGACGACACATCATACTTGCGAGGGATTTCTACTGTAAAAGAAGTTCCTTGACCCAACTCGCTTGACAAGGAAATTTCTCCCCCCATCATATTAACTAATGATTCGGTAATCGCTAAACCCAAACCTGTTCCTGAGTGCTGGCGAGTAAAGCTTTGATCAACTTGTCGGAAAGCTTGAAAGATATAAGGGCAATCTTCAGGTGCTATGCCGACGCCAGTATCAGTGACGGAAATAGCAATTTTAGTTTGATCTACGTCCCAGGCTGTTACTTTTACCGATCCCGATTCAGTAAATTTAATCGCATTAGAAAGTAAGTTAATTAAAGTACGTTTAATAAAGCTAGAATCTTGAATTAAAAAGCTATCTTTTAGTTCAATCTGGGTAATTAAATCAAGTTTTTTTTGTACGGCTAAAGAACGTAACTCTTCTACGGTTAATTTGATCAGAAAGTTTAGATCAAACTCTTGGGGATTGAGTTCTAATCTTCCAGCTTCGATCTTAGAAAAATCTAACATCTCATTAATCATATCCAACAAATTTTTACTATTGTTAAAAATTCGCTGAACTAGATTTTGTTGTTGTCCAGTGAGAGGATCAGGATATTGACGCAGTAATAGTTGAGAAAATCCCATTATGGCATTCATCGGAGTTCTTAACTCGTGGGACATGGTGGCTAAAAACTCTGATTTGAGATTATAAGATTCTTGTAATTTAATATTCTGTAATTTGATTTGTTGCTGCTGCCTTTCTAATTCCTGATTTTTGAGGACTAGTAATTCATTGCTAGCGCGAAGACGCTGATTTGCCAACTCTACTGCCTGTTCTGCTTGAGCAATCCGAATAGCGCTGTTGATTGCTTTAGCTAATAGATTTGGTTCAATTTTTCCTTTTGATAAATAGTCTGCCGCTCCTGCTTTCATCATTTCCACCGCCAGTTCTTCATCACCTTGACCTGTTAAAACAATAATTGGCAGTGCTAAGTTTAGCGCTTTGATTTCGGCAATGAGCTGTAAACCATCAATATCTGGTAAACGATAATCAAGTAAGATTAAATCAAAATTATCAATCGTAGATTCAATAATTTTAGAAGAGCAATTAGAATTTAAAATATTAAATAAGGCATTCTTTTTAATCTTAAGTTCTGCGATCGCTTCTTGCCCGTTGTGAACTTCAGTTAAGTTAGCCGAAAAATTAGCTTTCTTAAAAGCTCGCTTCACCGCTAAACGATCTACTTCATCATCATCAATTAATAATATTGAAAACTGCTCTTCACTCATTACTGATTACTACATGCTTATTGATTATTAACTAGGGCATTTCACACAATGCCCAATACTTATTTAGTGCCACCATTACCTCGGCAAAATTGACAAAGGTCACAGGTTTGAGTATATATCCTGCAACGTTTAAGTTATAAGCTTCAATGCGATCTTTGTCTTCATCGGATGTAGTTAACACAATTACAGGAGTGCGCTTGAGTTCTTCATCTTGTCTAATCTCATGCAGAAATTCCAAACCATTCATTTTGGGCATGTTTAGATCTAACAAGACTAATCTTCTATTCGCTGGTACTTTTGGCGGTTGCTTACCTTGCGATCGCAACATAGTTAATGCTTCAATACCATTACCTGCTGTAAATAAAGGATTAGTAATTTTGTATTTCTTGAATGCTCGCTGAACATTCATTACATCAACTTCATCATCTTCTACCAGCAATATGTTAATTATTCTTTCTTCCATTGTTTCGTCAGGGATTTAGCTAGGTTCAGTATTATCAGTTTTTATTCAAGGAAGAGCAAAAATAAATAAAACTAAGTCTATATTCATATATGAATTTAAAATAATTCCTACTACAGATATATATTAGAGATATTGATGCTATTTGAGTATCGCCTAAAAGTTAGAGATTTAAGTGCGATTTTAGGAAGTGAGAGCTAGTACTTAGGGTGAATCTAAAAATAAATTTAAGTTTGCTGCTCTAATTTTTATAGTGGAGATAATTAAGGTTTAAGTATAATTAGTAGCTGAGGTAAACACTTAGTTAGTTGATCATAATTAATTAATAATCAAGTACGAATGGTTGATCTTATTGCTCAATAAGTAGTTAATGACATCTGACAAATCAGAATTACCACAGGCTAGATTAATGGCTTTCTGTTTTAAATCTCTCTGATTTACTCCAGGTAAAGCGAAAAGTAGTACCTTGACCAACTTGAGACTCTAACATAATTTTCCCTCCTTGATTTTCGACTGCTTTTTTGACAATTGCCAATCCAATTCCTGTACTTTCTTTGGTATCTCTTGCTGCTAAAGTTTGAAAAATAGTAAATATACGCTCGTGATATTGCGGCTCAATACCTTTTCCATTATCATTTACCAAAAATTCATAAAAGTATTCTTGTTCTTCTACTGAGATAGTAATACGTCCTTGAGGGCAGTCATTATGTTTAATTGCATTACTAATTAAATTATTAAATACCTGCTGTAGTGGAATTAATTCTGTTTCAAAAATAGGCAAATCTGGCTGTATTTCAATTTGAAAGTGTGGGTTAACATCTAGCGAATCGATGATGTCTGCGATCATTTGGTTTACGTCTACTAGTTCAGGTTGATATTCAAGTCTGCCGACACGAGAATAATTTAGTAAGCCATCAATCATCTTTTCTAAGCGCTGAACCCTACTTCGTAGTAAGTTCATATTGTGTCTGGTGTCGTCATCTAGCTTGTCTGTTAAATCTTCTTCAATCCATTCCGCAAGATTTGCGATCGCTCGTAGTGGTGCTTTAAGATCGTGGGAAGTTATATAAGCAAACTGATCTAGTTCTTGGTTGCGTTGTTCTAGTTGAGCCGTGGTAGTCAACAAGATGGCATTAAGATGTTCTAACTGATTAGTGCGTTGTCTAACTCTATCTTCTAATTCTTCATTTAACCTGGCTAAAGCTTGTTCGGCTTGTTTACGTTCAGTTATATCTTGTACCGCTACTACTGCGCCAAGTTTAACTCCTTTAGTGTCAATGATCGGGCTACCGTTGGCTATCAATGTACGTGGCTGACCAGATTCAGGAATTACCATTAATTCAGCATTGTTAAAAGTTTCTCCTGAAAATGCCCGAAATAAAGGAATATTTTCTTGTTTGAGATATTCTTTGCCTTCAGCATCATAAAGACCGTAATGTACTGCCCAGGCTTCGGGTGGCAAGGGTTCTTGAGGTACAGCAAAAAACTTTTGGCTAGCTTGATTAAATAAAGCGAGAATGCCATTTTGATCACAGGCGACAATGCCATTAGATAGATTATCAAGAACTGCTTTGATAAATACTCTTTCTTGTTCTAATTCTGCTTCTGCTTGCTTACGTTCAGTTATGTTTAAACTGATGCCAATAATGCGAGATAAATTTCCTGTTTCATCTTCGATGGGATTAAGACTGGTCAACCACCAGGTATCTTCGCCGCCAAAAGGTAAACATTCTTCGTAAGAAATAGTGGTTTTTGATTCTAGACATTCTCGATAGCGATTTTCTACTGTCCTTGCTATGTCAGGCGGCAAGATTTGTGATGGAGTTTTATTGATTACATCTTCTATTCCTGTCAATTCTTTAGCAGCAGGGTTAAATCCTTGGTAGCGAAACGTGTTGTCTGGTTCGATATCGACTACAAAAATTGCTTCTCGGACATTATTGTAGATATTACGCAGAAATTTCTCTTGCCGACGAATAATGATTCCTTGCTGCTCTAATTCCGCTATTTTTGCTTGAAGCTGTTGATTAATTTTACTTACCTGCTTTGGCGAAGGTATAGTTAATATCTGAGGGATTTTTACAGCTAGGGCAATCGCTGTTGCAGCCGATACTATTGCCGTCAGTAATCTAATGATATTAGATACCCAATAATTGGGGTGCCACAATGTCCAGATATCAAAAGCATGACCAGTACCGCAGCACAAAATGAAGGCGGCAAATAACCAAAATATCCCGTTAAAGGGAATGTCATCCCGCTTATTTAGGATATGGATCAGGATAATTGGAATGGAAAAATAGGACAGAGCAATAATTCCATTACTAATGATATGCAAGCCGATGAGCCAGTGTGACGATAGATAGCACATGCCGTGGGGCATAAATGACGACATTGGGGCTAATTCACTCATTTGATTTCTCAGCCTAAAACATTCGTAATATTTTAAATTATCTCTCAACCACTGACAAAACCATGCTTTGCAGGTACAGTCTATTTAATAGATATACATCTCAAGAATGATGGAATTGCATGTTAAATATTAGATAGTTTGAAGTGGTAAGTGTTTAGTTTAATAAATAATTTTATTGATAAAGATGAGCAATATTAGCGTCGTTCTAATTGAGGATCACAATTTAAGTCGTATCGGCTTATGTGCTGCTCTTAAACAATATCAAGATGTAGAAGTTGTGGACAACGCTGCTAATGGGAACGATGGCTTACAAAAGATTAAAGCTCATCAACCTGATGTTGCCCTAGTGGATATTGGTCTACCTGACATTGATGGCATTGAAGTTACCCAAAAACTTAAGCAGTATCAGGCAGACAACCCTGATTTTAAGACTAAAGTTTTAATGCTGACGATGCACGACAGCGAGGATTCAGTCATGGCTGCTTTTGCCGCTGGTGCCGACTCTTACAGTCTCAAAGATGTTAGTATGGATAACCTGGTTCAAGCCATACGCAACACCCACGAAGGGAATGCCTGGATCGACCCTGCGATCGCTCGTATTGTTTTAAAACAAGCTCAATCTTCAAGTCAATCAATTAAAGCAACTTCTAGTCAGGTCAGTACAACACTGCCAAAAGCAGAAGATGATATTGATACCCAAGCGATTACTGCCGTTGCTGAAGAGTATCAGCAGTTGATTGAAACCTACCCTTTGACAGATCGAGAACTAGAGGTTTTAGAGTTAATTGTCGCTGGTTGCAGCAATGCCGAAATTTCTGAAAAACTTTACATCACTGTGGGAACGGTAAAAACTCACGTTTGTCATATCCTCAACAAGCTATGTGCTGATGACCGAACTCAAGCCGCTGTTAGAGCTTTAAGAGCAGGTTTAGTTAAATAGCTTTAGTCACTAGTAGTAAAAATAAGCCACAATACAATATAAGATGATCGATGATTTTAAGAACTGTTGAGGATCTCAGCAATTTTTAGTAGTATATCTAAAACTAAATTTATCTAACTTAAATCTACCTTCCTCGAACGAGCAAAGAACAAGATTATTAACTTAGTTAATATTTAGAGCCAATCTTTTTTTAGTGCTTAGCAACCACTACAGGAGTGCTTCTATTTGATGCAAACATGTTTCAAACAAATCAACTCCACCTTGAACAAGAATTTCGAGAAGCGCCCTTTAAACTATCATCCCTTAGTATTGATTGTCGATAATGATTGCGACAACTTATTGTTTGCTAGTTGCGTGATTGAATCACTGGGGATGAATTATGTAGTTACTGATAATAGTGAAGAATGTCTGGGATTGGTATATGAATTTTTGCCAGATCTAATCTTACTAGATATTGTCATGCCGAAGTTAAACGGGTTGGAAATTACGCGCATTATTAAACAGGATAGCAAGATAGCTCACATACCAGTTATTGCCGTAACGGGATTAACCCACGATGAAGACAAAGGTAGACTAATTGAAGCTGGTTTTGATGGTTATATCAGTAAACCATATTTAATAGAAGAATTAGAACACAAAGTTTGTAGTTATATCAAACATCCTTAGACTTAAATTCAAAAATTGCGATCGCTCCAGTTAAATCATTGTCAATGGTAGTGTCACTGAGATAATCGACCACTGTCACATTTAGCACTTCCTCAATAATATTTTGAATTTGAGGATGAATTATATTATCAATTATTGTTCTTACCTGTATGGCTAAATCATGACGGTTATTATCTTTTAATAGTTTTTCAGGTGAAGTTATTGTTCCTTCTAAGGTTACGATCAAGGTATGATCGAATAGTTTATAAGAGATATTATTCAATTTATGCTCTAAGCAAACTCGGTAGACGTTTTTGATTTTTTGAGAAAGCAAAGATTCTATTTTCTTGGTTCTTACAACTTTATTATTCATATTAAATACATCAATATAAACTGACTGCATAAAAGTGACAAGTTACTCAACTATTAACTTGATTTTTCACTTTGGGGATAGTATTGGGGTTAATTACCTGAGGCGTTGATTGAAAGACGGCAATTACACCTGTACGTCCAGTATCTATGGTGGCGTCACTTAGAATATCAAGCACTTTCATCTCTGTTATCGTTTCGATTAATTTCACTAGCCGAGGCTTGAGAACATCATCTAAGTTAGAACGGACTGTTTCAGCTAAATCATTCTTACCTTCATCAATCAAAATTTGTTCAGCATTGGTAATTGAATTCTCAACAATTACGGCTAGTTTTGCTTCAAAAAGTTGACAAATCACTTTGGAAGGCTGATGCCCTAAATGCTCTCGATAAAACGCTTGAATCCCTTGAGAAAGTTTTCTTTCTAATTGCCCGCGAGTTAATAAATTATCTGTTGCCATAGTTTTATAATTTTTTGAAGACTGTTATTCACAAGCTGCTGTGATTACAGGTTGCAATTGACAGTGAAACTTATCCAGATTTATTTATGATATGAATATTTCAACATTTCTTAGTTTTTACAGGAATAAGAACTATGTGAGAATCACAAAAGCCCGACCAATTTTTATAGCTTATTATTATTTACTCAATCTATCAAGAAAAATTAGCAATTTCTATCTATCTTGAGCAAGATATCATCGAGTTTGTAAGATTAATAAATATAATCAATTTTAACTATCGAATAATTAGTCATATGTAATTTTGATTTTTTCTATACAATCTACCTTAAGATATATTGCTTATCTATAGAAAGAAAGATGCTAAGGGGAGGAATTACTAGGTAGTTTGAGTGATAGTTACGAGATAAAGGAAAAAAATTTATGAACTTTTTATTACAAGTCGCTGCCAATGAACCTCATTTTCCCTATGCAGCTACCGCAGTGCTGGGTCTAGGATTTGTTGCCGCAGTCACAATCGGTTCCGTTGCCTGGTACAACTCTAAGCGTCCTGCTGGTTGGGAAGATAAAGAACGTCCTGACGTTGTTCCCAATGTTGAGAAGTAATATTTAGCCTTTGTTTTCAGCATTAATTTACCGTTAGATTTTGGAGACATATAATCATGGAAAATAATACGCCCAACGATGCTAATTATGACCGCGCCATTACCTCAGCTGAAACAGCAGCTAGAATGGAAAGAGAAGGGGATTATTTTAAAGATAATTCCTCTGCTGGTCAGACAGTAGACCGTGAAGGACTAGCTAATAATTATGCGGTTGAGCCTGAAATGTATTATGAAGAGCCTGGCGATCGCCAAGAAATCAAAGAAGCTGAAAAAGAACAGCTTGCTGAAGAGTTAAAGGACGTAAATACCCCTGGTGGTAAAGGTGTAGGAAATATTTGAGGTCTTTCTAAAACTAAATAGCAAATTATTTGGCTTCAAAATTGAATTTTGGAGCTATATTTTGTTACGCCACATTAGCAACCCTTACTCTCTCTTATCATAAGCTAGGCGATCGCTGATTATGGGGTATTATATATCAAAGTAGAAGAGCAATAGGTAGGTAGACAAACATTATATTTGCAATACCCACTTAGCTCTTAAATATGTCACAAATTAATCTCAGATACCAAAAAAATCAACTCCTGAATTGCTATTGATACAATTAGCAAGTTTTTGAGTATCAAGACTACTAGATCGACGGCGGCTACCCATACTATAGCTAGAATTAAAACAGCTTTTAAAATAAGTATTAACGGCATTAGCGCAATCTTGATCTGTAGAACAAACGCCAATCATTTCTTGCTGAACTGCTTTTGCCGTACTAGCCTTACTGTGAAATTTAAAGCCTAAAATAGCTGTGGCGGCTATCACGAAAGTACCTGCCTTTTTAAGTTTATTCATGATTTTATTGTGCAATACAAATAATGTTAAATAGGAGTATAATTTTGCTCCCTAATATCAGCATAAATTATGTTTTAGTTTTGATTTGTGATCCCACAAACTACTTTTAATCATCCTTAAGAAAGATACTATAACCGATAGCAGCAATAATCCCAGTCAAGATTAAATAGGTAATCCACATCCCTATCAAAAATCCGACTTTTATGATGGTAATTCCCGCTACAAGAAAGCCTATAAATTTAGTAAATTTGACTAATTTAAGACCAAAGTTAAGCAATTCTCCTTTTTGTTTATGTTTGGTTGTCTGATAAAAAGGAGGTTCGACGCTATTATAGTCACTTACGAACGTTTTTGGTTCTTGATAAACCTCAGTTTCTAATTCTCTCAGTCTTATTTCTTGCTCCTTAGCCTGCAATTGTTCCTCCTTAAGTTCCAACTCTTTCTCTCTGTCTGCTGGAGTAGTCATAGATATTTTAATTAAAACAAAATATATTTTAAAAATAGTTATTATAGTTGATTTTATCTACTTGATTATTTGACCGTGCTTCTCAAAACCAATAAAATCAATAGAGCGATCGCTTATAAAAAGATTATTTAATAGCAAATTAGTTTATCCATCTTCAATAACTAGTCCTTATAAATAAGGCTATAAAGTAATTTATGATAAGCAAATATAAAAACGTCAAGGTTTATTTGAAGTTTTGGTGTTTTATCTAAAATAAAGCATATGAAGCCTGAAAGGCTGTGACTGATATCAACATTTGCTTATCTCAAAAAAGTTATTAAATAGATATGGTTATTTAGAATACATTTGTCGCTACGAATGTTGATTCTAGAAAATATACCAGCGAATAAACTTTTTTATTAAGAATTTAAATTATGTCGCAAAATCAAATAACAGGTACCCAAAGCAATGATTTTTTGTCAGATACGCTTATGGATGATGCAATCATCGCCTTAGATGGAAATGATGAAATTGAAGTTAGTTCAGGAAATGACTTCGTTGATGGAGGAGAAGGGAATGACAAATTAATTGTTAACTATTCCACATCAGAGCAAGATCTTAGCGTTTATCTTGACAATTATTTTGATGGATATAGTAACTATGGATCAGTAGACACATATTTTCCCTTAACTGGCATTAATAACCGCATTGATTTTAGTAATATTGAGAGTTTTGTAATCAATAGTGGTAGTGGTAACGACAACATTGAACTAGGTTACGATAACTTCTCTGACGACCAAGTCAATGCAGGTGCGGGAGATGATTTTATTCGTGCTGGTTTAGGTAACGACACTATCGACGGTGGGACAGGATTTGATCGCTTGCTTGTGGATTTTGGTCAAAGTCAAACAGGAGTCACTTCTTTCTTGAGTGATGGTAATAGTGGTCAATATAGCGATGGCATCAATAGCATTAGCTTCAGCAACATCGAAGTCGTTGATGTGATTGGTTCAAGCTATGATGATATCTTAGTTGCCGTTGCTGATGATAATGGCAATGGTTCAACCATGTATCCGATGTATTCTTGGATTGATGGCTTTGAGGGGGAAGATCAGTTGGTGGCTGATTATTCTCAACAGACTGAAGATTTGATGTTCAACTTCAATATCTACGATGGTAGTGGTTCAATTGATGTCAACTCCTACATCAGTGGCTACAACAGTCGTATTGATTTTAATAGTATCGAAAGTTTTGTAATTAATAGTGGTAGTGGTAACGACAACATCGAATTGGGTTACGACAACTTCTC
>JBCDDK010000121.1:0-22475 GCA_039180345.1 Cyanobacteria bacterium P01_G01_bin.39
AAATGTCTGTGGACTGGATGCGACGGGGAGTATCGGTAACGGTATTCTAGTTGGCACAGGACGAAGCAGAAAACCGAAGTTGTGAGTCTTCGGAATCCCCCGTTATAGCGACCAAAGGAGCTTAACGGCGGGAGGTGTCAAATTCTTTGGTTAAAGTCTAACTGCCTACCAATTAGCGTTAGGTTAAGCTTTAACCAACTTTAGATGTTTTACGAAGGGAATAAAGTCTCGGTCGGAAAATAGCAAAGCAAGATTATGTTCGATGCAAAAAGTGGCAATAATTACATCTACTGTTTTTCTAATAGTTATACCCTGTTTAAGTAACTGACGATAATTATTAGCACTTTTCAATGCCATATTCTCACCGAGAAACTCAAAAATAGTTAATGAGCTAAGTAAGCTTTTGGCTGTCTCAAAATCTTTATCTTGCCTAAAGCCCTGAAGTACTTCAGTTAGAATAATATCCCCAATAGCTATCGGTTCAATTCCTAGTAGTAAATCGAGTTGCTTGGTTTGGGGAGTGTCACGATCATTGAAATAATCAATCCAAACGCTCGAATCAACAACTATCATCGATTTTGTCTCATTGACTCAAGATCACCATCCCATTTCAGCTTGCCCTTAAATGCCCTGATCTTCTCTTGTTGTTTGAGCTTAATTAAAGTCTTAAGACCTTGTTCAACAACTTCTTTTTTGGTTTTTAAACCTGTAGCTTGCAAGGCATCTGCCATTAGCTGGTCGTCAATGACGATGTTAGTTCTCATCTCATTAAAATGTGTGAGATATCTAACTATTATACACATTTACTAGCGATCGCTAGAGCGTTTTTTTGTATATAAGATGTGTCAAAATTAAAAGTCTGACACAAAATACGATAAAGCAAATCGTCTTTATGGTTCTCGGTTAGCATTCTATAATCTTAAGAAGAGGCTCAGAAGTAATGCTCGAAGATTTCTGAGAATTCTTAGACAAAATTACTAATTAAGCAATGAGCAATCCTGTTATCCAGACTGATATTGCAGATATCTTAAAGCAGATTAATCAGAAATTAGACCGCTTAAGCGAAGATGTCACCGATCTAAAAGTAGGTCAAGCTAAAATTGAGGACAAGATAGAGGCTCTAGATACTAAAGTAGAGCAGCTGGATAAGCGAATAGGAAATCAAGAATTTACTAACCGAGGTGTATTAATTGGCTTAATTGTGGTTATTTTAGGCGGTGCTGCCAAGCTTTTTGGACTGATGGGCAATCCTTAAAATAATCTTGTTTGTGTTTAACAACTCGGAATATTAGTTTGCGATCGCTAAGTGTACCAGTCGGGTAATCGCACCACCATAATTTCAGATATTTATACTTGCATTCATCTACCTGATTCAGCGATTAATTATTACGCATATTGCCACTGTTTGATTGAGTTTTGAACCCCTTCGGTTAGTTTTTAAGATTGAGGCTTGTTAAGGGCGTTTTAAAGCTTGTTGAGAAGATCTGTGTCAAAACTAAACTTCTGATACATTATTGCCATCTGAATGATTATTCAAGAAAATATTCCGATCAGTTAGCTACGGGTTGCGTAATCGCTCTGTTGATTTTTTTAAGAGCTATTTATTCTGATATAAAATGTGTCAGATATTGAATTATGACACATTTTGGGTTTTATAAGGCGATCGCTGGTAATTATTGTGTTCACTGGGAAATAACTGTAACCTTGCCTGTGTCAAAGCTGGGAAGTAGGATTGTAGCTTCTTTAATCTACAGGAGGTCGATAATTAAGATGTTTTCTCCCAACAAAAACAACAGCTTAGAACAAGACGCTGGGATTTTATTTGTCCCTTTTTTAGGTCAGTCTAATGCTAGATACATGAGTTCGGTCTATGATTCATACCGACCAGATTTGGCTGATAATGATGTTTCGGGTGCTATTGTCTTAGAGCAGAAATTAACTCAGCAAATAGATAGAGATATCGTTACTAGCAATACTTTAGAAACAAATTTTGCTATTGGTGGAAGTAAAATCTATAGCAATAGTTACTCTCAAGATGATGATAAGGTTTGGTGGCATCCAGATGAAAGTCTACCAGGAGGAGCCTTAAGACAGGCAGAAACAGGACTAAACAATTGGTTGAGCGAACAAGGTGCCCAGTCAACCGACGAGATTGCTATCATCTGGTCGCAGGGAGAAGCAGATGCGCTACGTAACGCTAGTTTTCAAAATCCTTTAGTTAGAGAAAAATATAAGCAGTCTACTTTAGCGGTATTTGACTATCTGCGCAGTAATCTAGATTATGCAGATATCACTTTCTACATTGTGCCGACAGGTCGCTTTCAAAATGAGGCTGCAATCAATCGGGGCTGGTCTAGTCAGGAAATTGATTTGATAAATCAAGGAGCAGCTATTGTCCAAGAAGTCCAAGCAGAGATAGCCTTAGAGCGAGATGATATTCAATTAACCTCAGATTATTCTGATCTCAACACTGTCTATGAAGAGGGTCTAATTTATGGTGAGAGTTACGACCAGCACTATAGTCATTGGTCACAGGATATCTGGCATTTAGGTCACGATGGATTAAAAATTAATGGCGATCGCCTGGGACAGTATATAGCTGTTGATCGAGGAGAGAGTAATGTGATTAGTTATACTAATTCATTCGGAGAGCCAGCAGAATCTATCTCCTTATCCCGTGATGCTTTATTAGATATCAATATCACAAAGGAGGTTAGCCAAGGTTTAATCATAGGAAGTGATTTACCTGAGGTGGTAGTAGGAAGTCAGAGTGCAGATCGGATTTTGGCAGGTGATGGTGATGATTTAATTATGGCTAGTGGAGGAATTGATACTGTTACTAGCGGTGGGGGTAAAGATGTCTTTTTCTTTGACCCTTTGGTCTTTACTAATTTAGAGCTTCACTCTGATCGAATCTTGGATTTTAAAGTAAACAGCGATCGCTTGGACGTTTCGGAGTTATTGAAGCTTTCTGACTATATTTCTGGCGATCCAATCAGGAATGGCTACATAACAGTTGTTTCTTTGACAGAGGATAGTCTAGAGGTTCAATTTGATGGCGATGGTATTGGGGGAAAATCAGGAAACACCCTGGCGATTTTGTCAAATATCGACCCTCTGGCTTTCGAGAGAGAATTAGCAAATCAATTTATCTTTATGCCAACAGAGTTTTGAATTCTGGGGATTGGGGACTAGGAAGAATTTATCCACTTATTTTTATTTGAAACAACTATTGACACACTTATGCTTTTTGTAGCGATCGTAAAGCGTACCCAAAGGGTAATCGCATGTCTAAAATTCAGAAACTCAATGCACACTTGGAAAACTCGATTTAAGCGACAGTTACTGGGGATATAAGCCTGGTTTAACTTCTTTTGAAGGGGATACATATTTTAGTAATAAAAGCTGCTAAAGAGCATGTAAAAGCCCGCTAAGAAAACATGTATCAAAGTTAAACTTATGACACAATTAGTCGGTAATATGTTTGCTTTGGTTAATGAGGAAAATCATAAAGCGATCGCTTTACTTAAATCAAGGCTCTGTAATTTCGCAATTAGTTAACTTCGTAGCTTTATTTAAAAACTTGCGATCAAAAGTATAGATAAGAATTGTACTATTTACCTAATCTTGCTGTTCTCGCTTCTCAGATAAAATGTGTCAATTTTTGAGCTATGACACATTTGAAATATAAAAATACAATTTGCAAAGCATAGTCGTAGGAATCGCATTGTTAAAAATTTCAGATATTTAATACAGATAGCAAGGATGTTATTTACGAACAGTTATTGAGGATATTAGCTTTGTTCACTCACTCCTTATACTAAAAAGAATCAAAGCTGGTAAAAGACGTTTAAAATCCAGTTAAGAATATGTGTATCAAAATTAAAGTTCTGAGACATTATTGATCGAATCTCTAGTTATTCTCAATTGAGATCTATGATGTTGTTTATGTTGATGCTCGTTGTATCGTAGAGTATCCCTGAGAGAGATTATGAAAACAATATCAATTAACAAATCAGCAGATTGCGATATAGCGCAAATAGTCGACCTAATGACACTAGCCTTCAGTGCCGATCCTTTTGTACGCTGGATGTATCCCTCCCCGCAGCAGTATCTTAAATGTTTTCCAGACTTTGTAACAATCTTTGCTAGCAAAGTATTTGAGCAAAAAACTGTCCATCACACTGACAATTATTCAGGTGCCGCTATTTGGTTTCCTCCTCATAGCAAACCTGACGTTGATGCTCTGGGAGAATATCTTCAGCAAACTATATCTGGGCAGAAACAAGAGAAAGTATTTGCTGTGTTTGAGCAGACGGATCACTATCACCCTAATAAGCCTCATTGGTATTTAGGTATGTTGGGAGTAGACCCTTCTCGGCAGCGCCAGGGACAGGGTTCAACCTTACTCCAGATTATCTTAAAAGAATGCGATCGCACAAATCAACTGGCCTATCTTGAATCTTCAAGTCCAGGTAGCGCCGCCCTGTATCAAAGTCAAGGTTTTGAGGTGTTAGAGACTATCCAAATTGATGACTCTCCTCCACTGTTTCCTATGGTGCGCTATCCCAAGTCTACAAAGCAGTAATTGAACTTCTGTCATTTCACTTTAATATAAAATGTGTCAACTATTGATTTCTGACACATTTTTAGTTTTACTTGCTTATGCTTAATAACAGCGATCTCCTTACAGCTCACAGTTACTTTATTAAGCAATAAATATATGTCAATTATTCGTTGATAATCTGCGTGATTATTATTACCCTTGCCCAGTTGATACAGTGCGTGATAAATAACATAATCACGATATCAAAGATTACTATGTCAAGGACTAGCTTTAGCTCTTGCTTCTTACAAATACTCGAAATAAGACATCTTTTGATTGCTATAAAAAATTCTCGATCTCCATCTAAGTCAAATATCAGTTCTAACTCACATGGCTAATTACACAAACTTAAACACTCTTGATTAAACTGGATTATTTATTGATTTAATCGGTAAACATAAAGTATGCAAAGACCATATTCATTTGTCAGACAGTATAAACTATAGTTGACTTTCAGCGACATGTCATATTTGTTTCCAACTTCGTACAATAAATCGCCCGTTTTTATCCATGACGTACGATTGTTAGCTAGCAAGGCTTATGGCGAGCATGACAATAAAAAATTCAACTTCCTATAAGGGTAATTATCGGCAATAAGTCAAAAAGTATCTACAACGTCTACATCGTTATACTAGTAATAGTAATAAAGCAGCAAAATGTTGGATAAAAAGTTATTAGGATTAAGTCGAGCTAGTAATAAAAAAAAGCAAGAATCTCTGTTGAGAACAGAGCAAGCGATCGCCAAATTAAGTCAGGAAAACAAGAAGATTACGGTTAGTTCGGTGGCAAAAGAAGCAGGGGTTTCAGTTAGCTATATCTATAAATATCCAGAGTTGGCATATAAAATTCAGCAACTACGAGAACAGCAAAAATATAGTTTGGTTAAAGGCGATCGCTCAATTACAGATAACGAACAAATTAAAAAGCTACAGCAAGAAAAAGCTAAATTAGCCCGACAAATAACAGAATTAAAGGCTATCATTGACAGCAAGTTTACAGGAGAAAGTTCCTTAGAAAACCTTCAGAGAGAAAATATCAGGCTGATATCAGAGAACCAACAGCTCAAGAAAGAACTAAAATACGTCCAAAGAAATCTCACCGAGGCACGAGAATTTATCTTGAGAGGAGATTGTAACGAGCAAAAAGAATCAGAAGTTTTAACAGAGTCTAAAATATTACGACAAATTTCGGATTAAAGACTGTAGGTGTATTTATATATTTACACATAAGTTGCAAAATAATCGTAACAAATACAAACATATGAACGATGTTTGTCGTTTTCAGGGGAATTAAAAGTGCGAGGTAAACTACTGAGAGCCTCTACAAGGTAGTAAAGATAGAGGGTTCGCAGGTCGGTCTTACATTAGTTAAATTAAAGAACTATCATTCGTGCTGGTGCGATCGCTATTAGCGCAATGGCTATTCCCTCTTTTCTCGTTTAAGTTAGTTAGTTCGCAGATATTACCAAGATTTAATTTGCTAGAGTAAGTTCTTGTTGAGTGGGCGTGTAAATCTCTGTTAGCTCTCGTGATGTTACGTAAATTCCATGTTTATGTTAGTTGTTTAAGAAACAAAGCATCGCTCATTACTTGCTACTCCTTGTTCCTTTATCTTTGTTCCTTTATCCTTAAAACTATTAGTACTCCAAAATATTTAATATCGAGCAATAAATGGTCGCTTCAAAGATATCATCACCCTCTTTAATTGAAATTGCCCAACAGACTCGCACCGCAGCTAGAAAATTGGCAATATTATCCACAGCAGAGAGAAACTCTGCTTTAGAAGCAGTAGCGCAGGCTTTAGAAACCGCTACTCCTGAGATAATTGCAGCTAACGAAGCTGATCTAAAAGCCGCGGTCGAAAATAATATTGCCCCTGCACTCTATGCCAGACTGAAGCTAGGAGAATCAAAACTACAGGCTGCGATCGCTGGTGTCAGAGATGTGGCTAAATTAACAGATCCGCTGGGGGTCAACCAAATTCACCGTGAGTTAGACCAAGGCTTAATTTTAAAGCGGGTAACTTGTCCTTTAGGAGTGTTGGGTATTATTTTTGAAGCTCGCCCCGAAGCTTTAATTCAAATTACTAGTTTGGCGATCAAGTCAGGTAATGGGGTTATCCTCAAAGGTGGTCGTGAAGCAATCAACTCTTGTCAAGCCTTAACCAAAGTGATTCATCAGGCATTAAAGTCTACAGAAGTAGATGCCTCCTCGATCCAATTATTAACCACCAGAGAAGAGATTAAGCAGCTATTAGAGCTTGATCAGTATGTAGATTTAATTATTCCCAGAGGTTCCAATTCCTTTGTCCGTTACGTCCAGGATAATACCCGTATTCCTGTTTTAGGTCATGCTGATGGCATCTGCCATCTTTACCTAGACAAGCAAGCAGATCTAAATAAAGCAATAAAAATTACCGTTGATGCCAAGACTCATTATCCTGCCGCCTGTAATGCGATCGAAACTCTACTGGTGCATCAGGACATTGCTGAGGAATTTTTACCCCCAATCGCTAAGGCATTAGCTGAGGCGGGGGTGGAATTAAGAGGAGATGATGCCACCAGACAAATTATTAAGGCCAAGCCGACTCAAGCCCATGACTGGAAAACCGAATATAGCGATTTGATTCTGGCAATTAAGATTGTAGATTCGGTGGATCAGGCGATCGCCCATATTAATAACTATGGTTCCAAGCACACCGATGCCATTGTTACAGAGCATCAGCCCACAGCAATTTCATTTCAAAACCAAGTAGATGCAGCAGGAGTTTATCATAATTGTTCTACTCGTTTTGCCGATGGTTTTCGTTATGGCTTTGGTGCAGAAGTCGGTATTAGTACTCAGCAGATGCCGCCCCGTGGTCCTGTTGGGTTAGAGGGGTTAGTAACTTACAAGTATCAGGTTACAGGTGATGGTCATATTGCCGCTACCTATACAGGAGAAGCTGCCAAACCTTTTACCCATCGTGATTATTAACTGGAAATTGGCAAAGACACAGTAAACTTAGTATTTCCGGGAAGAGTCATTTTTCCCGAAAGAAGATGAACCGCTATGCTACCGTTGTGTTGTTCCACAATTTGTTTGGCGATCGCTAAGCCCAAACCTACTTTATCTGGTGACGATTTAGTAGTAAAAAAAGGATCACAGAGTTTATTTGTCAGTTCTTGTTTAATGCTTTCACCAGTATCAATAATATCAACCATGATCATCTGTTCTTGCTGATAAAGATTAATTGTCAGTATTCCATGAGTCCCAATAGCGTCGATGGCATTCTGAAGTAAATGAAACCAGACTTTTTGCAATGCCTCAGGATAACAATTAAGTGTAGAGACATTACCATAATGTTTGATAACTTGAATCCCTGAGGACATTTGGTTGATTAACAATTTTAAAGCTTGCTCGATAGTATTTTTAAGATTGGCTTGGCGTTTGACAGCTTTGGTATCATGGCAGTTAGCATAATCTTCAAATGCAGTAATTATCTTGCTAACCTTGACTGTTGAATCAGTGATACTGACAACACGATGATGTAAATTGGTAATCAGATAAGCATTATCAAGAATTGACCAATAGTTCTCACTGGCAAACAGGGGCATATATTCTTCAATATCTTCATTGAACCCCAATTCAATCAGCATGTGGGCAATTTTATCAGCTTTTTCCAATTGGAATCTATCTAATTTAGCAATAATGCGGGTTTTTAACTCTTCTCTTGCTGTAGCAGATAGTAAAGGATTAATTTGATTATTTTGAGCCTGCTTAAGTAAAGAGACAAAATATTTTTGCTGTTGGGGAGAGATTTGAGCTAAGAAATTAGGAATATCTTGTAAACTAGCTTCACCAAAATGTTTTATATCCTCTAAAGTACTGTTTATTTCAGCTAGAGGGCTATTTACCTGCTGACTAATACCAGAAGTGATTTTGGCTACAGTTGAATTTTTTTGCGCCTCGGTTACCTTTTTCTGACTTTTTTTTAGTTGAGAGATCGTCTGTTGAAGATGTTCGTTTTTGGCAATTAGCTGTTGCTGAAGCTGTTTTAAAGCGAGCTGGTTTCTGACTCGCATCAACACCTCATGCATTTGAAATGGCTTACTAATATAGTCTACTCCACCGATGGCAAAGGCTTTTACTTTATCAACCGCCTCATCAACCGCGCTGATGAAAATGACAGGAATATCTTTAGTTTGAGGATTGCTTTTAAGCTTTTTGCAGACCTCATAGCCATTCAAGTCAGGCATCATAATGTCCAACAAAATTAAGTCTGGTGGACTAATTTGGGCAGCAGAGATTGCTAGCTTACCATTAGGGACTGGTCTAACTTTATAATCATATTTGGTCAAAATATCCACCAATAAATGAAGATTTTGGGGAGTATCATCCACAATAAGAATGTTTTTCAACTCCTGAGCAGCCATCAATTTTCTCATTATGTAGTTTTCCTAAAATATTAATTATGAGGTAGCCATTTAGTAAGATACGCCCCTGCTCAAAATTGCCAATATACTGCTCAAATTGATCTAGATCAATTTCCCTAATTAATTGCTAGAGTTATTGGAGGATGTCATCGGCAATAAAGGCACAAGAACTATTATCTAAAGACGATAATCAAAGTTCTAGTATGAGCGCAGGACAAGTTTCTGCATAGGTATAGCACACTCCCAAATGCTTCGTCATTACTTGCAGTAGCACACTTACTTGAAGCAGATAAAATCATCTCCATATTAAGAAAGCCAGCAACGACTGCATCTCTTACCAAGATGAAAATTGCTATAATTCGAGTCCTTAGGCAAGTTTGAGTGATAGGATTGAGCCTTATATAAATTATTCTCGTTTTACTCAGGATTAATACTAAGATTGCAGTTAATTAAAATCGTGGGTAAACCAGAAGTCAATAATATTAGCTGGTTAAACATAAAATGAGCGAAGTTATAGTTGGCTTGTCTTTAGCGATTTGGTTGTTTTTAATCCTATTTTGGGGTAATTTTTGGCGAGGGGATCAGCGTTTAACTTCTGATACTAAAGAAATTGCTGCTCCCCGCATTTGGGCAGTAGTTCCCGCCAGAGATGAAGCTGAAGCGATCGCACTTTGTCTTACTTCCTTATTAAATCAGAACTATCCAGGGGAGTTTTCCGTCATCGTAGTTGACGATAATAGTAGCGATCGCACTGGCGAAATTGCCCAAGAAACTGCTTCAAGTCTGGGTAAACAGCAAAATTTGACGGTTATTACTGGAAAACCTTTGCCTGACGGCTGGTCAGGTAAACTTTGGGCAATGAATCAGGGTATCGAGTTTGCTCAAACCAAAACCCCAGATTATATTTTACTTACTGATGCTGATATTCAACACGATCAAGATAACCTAAAACAGTTGGTTGCTCAAGCTACAGTCAAAAACTTAGATTTAGTTTCCCTAATGGTATTGTTGCGTTGCCAAAGTTTCTGGGAAAAACTATTAATACCTGCCTTTGTCTTCTTCTTTCAAAAACTCTATCCTTTTCCCTGGGTCAATGATCCTCGTAAATCTCTAGCAGCAGCAGCAGGTGGCTGTATCTTAATTAGTAATCAGGCTTTAACCTCAATTGGTGGTATTGCTGCGATCAAAGATGCTCTAATTGATGACTGTAGTCTCGCCCACGCCGTTAAGTCACAGCAAAAAAACATTTGGCTAGGATTAACCGAAACTACTATTAGCCTACGAGGTTACGATAATCTAAAGGTAATCTGGAACACTATTGCCCGCACGGCATATACTCAGCTCAACTATTCTCCCTGGCTATTAGTAGGTACCTTGATGGGGATGGCGCTAGTCTATCTCGTGACTCCGATCTATCTTGTCGTTGGTATCTTAAGTAGTAACTGGCTTATAGTTGCCATCTGCATCCTAACTTGGATGTTAATGATCATCGCTTACCTCCCCACCATCAGACTATACAAACTATCTCCTCTTTGGGCATTCTGGCTACCAGCGATCGCTTTTTTATACACTTTGATGACCCTAGACTCAGCAATCAAATACTATCAAGGTCAAGGAGGTGCCTGGAAAGGAAGAACTTATCAATGACTAGTAAGCAAAAGTGACAGCAATGAATATACTCCTCTGCTAGTTACATGACTGTCAATTTACAAATTCTATTGTAGTCAAAGATAAAAATAATTAGTTTTGTCTCTCATAAAGACAAGGACATGACTTTTGAGAAAACCTCAACAGTTTAAATTGTCCGCGCAGAGGCATTAAGGATTCAAATTACTTTCTAAGCAACAGAATCATATAACGTCTCTGGTGTAGGTAGGGCTTTCCCTTTTTCTTGATATATTTCTACTAACATATCCATGACTTCTACAGCATTTTCTAAAGCCTCTTGATAAGTTTCTCCGTGAGTTACCCATTGCTGTTCGTCTTTAAAGTCTGGTAAAGATACCAAGAAACAACTATCTTCCTCACTCCATTGAATTATGATTCTGTATTTAAGGCTATTCATTGGCTTTTGCTTCTTCTATTGCTGATTTAACTCTTTTCTCTTGATACCTTTGAGCGTCTTTACCATCTTTCCCTGAAAGAATCACATTCTGTTCTACATTAGGATGCTCCCAAACAGGATGATCGCTCTATTGTCATTATCTTTTAAAAAGACGATCGCTTTTTAGTTTCAGTGTTGCGACTACATTTTAAAAAATAAAATCAAGCAGAAACTAATTTAGCAACTGGTAATGATTTACCTTCTGCTTGTAAATGTAAAATTAATTCGTCCATAACTTCCAAACCATTTTGCAAAGCCTCTTGATATGTTTCTCCGTGAGTTACAGGCTGCATAATTTCATCAGCGAAATCGGGAAGATATACTAAATAGCATTCATCTTCTTGACCCCAAGCAATATTGATTTGATATTTATAATTCATTTCTAGCTCTTTGTATAGCTTGTCTTACTTGCTTTTCGGAATATGACTTAGCATCCGATCCATCTTTTCCAGGAAGATTTACTCTAATTGTAGTCCCAGGATATTGATATAATGCATGGCTTCCTTTACCTCGTTTGGGCATCAACTTAAAACCAGCTTTGATTAGCATCGATTTTAACTCTCTTATTTTCTTTGGCACATCCGCCATCCTCAAACGATTATTGGTACAAGCTTACTATAGAAAGCAATCGCCCTACCTTAATTATCTTTTAAAAAGGCGATCGCACTATACAAATTCAACTCCGAATCCAGGCAAAACCATTAAACTTAAATATATTAGCAACAGTGAAATGATGAAATGAACACAAAACTTGTCGAATCTATATATCAAGTTATTCAATCTCTTTCACAAGAAGAGCGATCTCTTTTAGAAGAAAAACTATATACGAATCAGTCTTATCCTTCACAAGAAGAAATAATTGCTTTAGCTGAAACGAGTAATGTTTTTAATTTTCTTCATGATGAACCAGATATCTATACATTAGAGGATAGAGAGGTTATTTAGCATCTTTACGATTCTAAAATAAACGAAATAACTGTTTCCATGCCTTTTGGTTGATACTCTTCATCTCTCATCCTAGCAATTATATTATTCCTGAATTGTTCATATTTTGGCTTAGCTTTATTGCCAGAATTATATTTATTAATAAATCTCTTCAAAATATCTCTCCCTCGAAAAGTTTTCCTCCAATTATCATTTGTCAAATCTTGTTCAAATTCACAACGTATCTCCCGTTCTTTTTGTTGAAGATTTAAAAGGCTAAAATCATTATATAGTTTGGTTTTCATTTTATCTAAGGATTTTGCTGTTGCATTAAATAAGCTTTCAGCATATTTATCTTGTTTAGGATCAGTTTGTATTTTGATGCATCTGATAATAGAATTGTTGATTTCATTCTGCAATTTAGTATAGACCAGAAAGCTCAATGTTTCTTCAGCACATTCTTTTAGTAATTTATCAATCTTGTCACGATCTAAATTTCCACTATTTCCTAAATTGTTATCTTTAATGACTTTTAGGATAAAGTGAGAATTTAACAGATAATTTTCAATATGATATACGTCCCAAGCAAAACTTTGTTCTATATTTTTCTGATTTTCTCCTCCTAAATCTCGATCAACAATTGAGAAAAATTTAGCAGATATATTTGCGCTATTTACTGCTCGCTCTAAAAGCTGATGTAATTTTATAACTCCTTTTTTATTTCCTCCAGATAAAGGATTAACTGACTGACGAAACTCTGGAAAAAGTGTACAAACCATATTCAGATCGAATTCGGAGTTATCACCTTCAAAAATAACGACTTTCGCATCAGGTTGATAAGTAGCTAAATCTCCTACTAAATCAATAACAGCCTGTTCTAAATCGTCTTCAGCAGCAATAAGATGCACTTGATTCTCTGCATTAAGGTTATTAGAAGCAGATCGTAAATGGTAAACACAAAACCCTTTCTTTCCTATGGTTTCTCTAAGAAATGTATCAGAGTGAGTAGTTAGCCATATTTGGTTATTAAATATTTCTCCTATATGTTGATGATAAAACTGTGGGAGACCTTGAATTAATTTAGGATTCAGATGTATTTCTGGCTCGTCTATTAATATTATGGAATTCTTCGGTTTGCTATTACGAATTCTAAGAACTGAATGCTATTTCCAAAGTAGGGCAAGGTAAAACTTTGACATTCATGTCAGGCTGTATCGTTACCCTACCTAATACAAAGGATTCTTCTAATTCTTGTTTTATCCTTTCATTCCTGATTTTATTTTGCTCCTCAATTGCTTTCTTCTGCGTTCTTAAATCGTTAGCGAGAGAAGGTATAACAATTTCTTCTTCTCCTGGTACCATTGGAGAAGCTGCGCGAATCAAAGATGTTTTGGAGCTATTTTGGATTTTAGATTGACTTAAAATATATTCCTTTTCTGTGTCTTGGAATGTAAAACCAATAGAAATATTAATATCAGACTCTTCATTCTGAAAAAGCCTAATAAAATCTTTTTGTATAGTTCTATTATCTATATCAAATTCATTGAACCACTTCTCTAGCTCTTTTTCTATATAGTTTCCGTAAATCGACTTAAAAAACCTTATTGCATGAAATATGCAGCTTTTACCACATCCATTGGTTCCTGCAATAACGACAGTATCTTTCAAATCAGACATTTCTAGTCGTTTCTAGTCGTTTTATTGCACGGAAATTTTTAATTTCAAGATAAGTAATTCGCATTAATCTTGTTTAACTGAAGAGAACGAAATTACAAGATAACTAATTTCTTAAAATGTTTACGAGATAGAATTAAAATCTTTTGTTTAAATTAATCATCTTTAAAATTAGATTAATACAATAGATATCGCATTATCTACCCTATCTCAAACAACTAATTAGCAAGAGTGACGGCAATGAATATACAATAAGAAATTGCTAAAAACCCAACTCCTCTGCTAGTCACATGACCGCAACTGAAAGTAATCTCTCGACTCAATACGATCCCAAGCAAACCGAAGCCAAGTGGCAACAATACTGGGCGGATAAGGAAGTATTCAAAGCCGATCCTAGTACAGAAGGCGAACCCTACTGTATTGTGATTCCCCCACCCAACGTTACGGGGAGTTTGCATATGGGACATGCTTTTGAAAGTGCGCTGATTGATACTTTGATTCGCTACCATCGAATGATTGGGCGCAATACCCTGTGGTTGCCTGGGACAGATCATGCGAGTATTGCGGTGAGTACGATTGTAGATAAGCAGATTAAAACCGAAGGTAAAAGCCGTGAAGATTTGGGACGGTCAGAATATTTAAAAAGGGCTTGGGCTTGGAAGGAAGAGTCTGGCACGACTATTATTAATCAGTTAAAGAGTCTGGGGGTATCGGCAGACTGGACGAGAGAACGATTTACGATGGATGAAGGGTTGTCTGAGGCGGTGAAGACGGCATTTGTCAAACTCTACGAAGAGGGTTTAATTTATCGAGGGAATTATTTGGTTAACTGGTGTCCTGCATCTCTGTCGGCAGTATCAGACTTGGAAGCGGAGAATCAAGAGGTTGATGGGCATCTCTGGCATTTCCGCTATTCTCTAAGTGATGGTAGTAGTTACATAGAGGTGGCAACCACTCGTCCAGAAACGATGTTAGGGGATACTGGTGTGGCGGTTAATCCTAACGATGAAAGATATAAAGATTATATTGGCAAAACTCTGACTCTGCCCATAGTTGGGCGGGAGATTCCTATTATTGGTGATGAGTTTGTCGAGATGGAATTTGGGACGGGGTGCGTTAAGGTAACTCCAGCCCACGATCCTAATGACTTTGAGATGGGTAAACGCCATAACTTACCAATGATTAACATCATGAATAAGGATGGTAGTCTTAACGAGAATGCAGGGGAGTTTCAAGGACAAGATCGCTTTGTAGCCCGCAAGAATGTAGTTAAGAAACTGGACGAGTTGGGCAATCTAGTTAAGATTGAAGACTATCGTCATAGCGTTCCCTATAGCGATCGCGGTAAAGTACCTATTGAACCGTTATTATCAACTCAGTGGTTTGTCAAAATTGAACCATTGGCAGAAAAGGCTTTGGGTTGTCTAGATAATGATAACTCTCCTAATTACGTACCTGATAGATGGCGCAAAGTATATCGCGACTGGTTAGTTAAATTAAAAGACTGGTGTATTTCTCGTCAATTATGGTGGGGTCATCAAATACCTGCTTGGTATGTAGTTTCCGAAACAGGCAACGAAATAGCCGATCATACTCCCTTCATTGTCGCACACGATGAAACTGAAGCTAAACAAAAAGCAAAAGAACAATATGGAAATGATATCCAATTAGAACAAGATCCAGATGTACTAGATACTTGGTTTTCCTCTGGCTTGTGGCCATTTTCCACCATGGGATGGCCTAAGGTCACTGCTGACTTGGAGAAATATTATCCCAACAGTACTTTGGTTACAGGTTTTGATATTATCTTCTTCTGGGTTGCCCGCATGACGATGATGGCAGGACACTTTACCGATCAGATGCCCTTTAAAGATGTTTATATTCACGGTTTGGTTTTGGACGAGAAGGGACAAAAGATGTCCAAGACAAAGGGTAATGGCATCGATCCTTTATTAATGATCGATAAATATGGTGCCGATGCCCTGCGCTATACCCTGATTACTAAAGTTGTCGGTGCAGGACAGAACATCAGCTTTGACTATGACCGCAAGAAACAAGAATCTTCTTCGGTCGAAACTTCCCGTAACTTTGCTAACAAGCTGTGGAATGCCTCACGGTTTGTAATGATGAATCTCAAAGGCAAATCTCCTCAAGAATTAGGACAGCCAGATAACGCAGCTTTAGAGTTAGTAGATCAATGGCTGCTGTCGCGTTTCTATCAAACCGTTAAACAAACTCGCAGCAATATTGAAACCTATGGACTAGGGGAAGCAGCTAAAGGTTTGTATGAGTTTATCTGGAATGATTTTTGTGATTGGTATATTGAACTTGTTAAAACTCGGCTATGGGAGTCAGAAACTTCTCAATCTCGTCTTGTGGCACAACAAACTTTAGGTTATGTCTTAGAAGGAATACTCAAACTATTACATCCTTTTATGCCTCATATCACTGAAGAAATCTGGCAGACCCTTACTCAAGCAGATGGTAAGCAAACTCTAGCCAGACAGATCTACCCTGAAGTTGCTGAAGATCTCATTAATTCTGAATTAGAACAAAGTTTTGACTTGCTATTTAATACCATCAGCACCATCCGTAACCTACGTGCCGAGTCGGTAATCAAGCCAGGATCAAAAATCAAGGTAATCTTACAAACCGAAAATGAGCGCGAATCTGATATTCTTCAATCAACCAAAGGCTATATCCAAAACATTGCTAAAGTAGGGGAACTAATTATTACCACTACCCTAGAATCAGATCCAGGACAGGTAATTGCTGGAGTAACAGGTACCGTTCAGGTTTTAATTCCCTTAACTGGTTTGATAGATATAGCAGCATTAGAAAGCAAGCTCCAGAAAAAACTAGATAAGTTAGAAAAAGATACTAAATCTTTAACAGGGCGGTTAAATAATCCAGGATTTGTCAACAAAGCCCCTGATACGGTAATCCAAGGGGCGAAAAATGATTTAGCCGAAGCCCAAAAACAAGCGGAAATCTTGCGAGAACGTTTAGATCGTTTAAAGTAACAGTACTATTGATGTATCCAGTTGGATTAATCATGTAGTTGATTAGACCAGTTCTAAATATTTATCTTTATTAGCAAGAGATTACTCTCTCTAGTTAAAGTACTTGGTGCCATTTTAACTAATAAGCGATCGGTGATTTAAGCAATGTTATATCTAGCTCAAGTTGAACCCAACCCAGATTCAGAGGAAATACATCTACAGGTTCTTGCTCGTCAAGAATCTGAATATGTTTGGTCAGTGGATAATTCTGAGACTTTATTTTTAACCAAAGAAAGCTCCCTTTGTCTAGGTATGTTAGTACTAGTTGAGATAGATGCCCAACAACAGATAATTAGCATCCAAGATGCCAAGGAATGGATTTTGAGTATTTTGCAACAGCATCTGACTAAAAATGCGATTAATCCTCAGTTTATTGAACAGGAACAGAGTAAAGTAGAAAAGTGGCGACAGGAAATTACTGCCCAAAATTTAGAGTTAAACCGTCGGGCATTGGAAATAGAAACCCGTCGCGAACAGCTACAGGAATTAGAGCAAGAATTAAAAAGGGATAGAGAAGAGTTAGATAAATTACGTGAAGGATTAGCAATGGATAATTAGTATTTAGCTTCTATTTACTATCAAAAAATTAGAGTTTGACCAAGATTTACAATTTAGGTAACAGCAGAAATATTTTAGATATACAAACAACATTTACGATCTTCAACGGGGTTTATTTGGTATTTTTGTAGCCTGAGATTAATATTTTAATTAAATTATTTTCCATAAAAAGAACGTGCTATTTTAGGAATACTCTCGATTATAGAACGACCTACTTGAACAAAAGATTTAGTCAATTCTAATTTACCTTTACCCGCTGAAAAAATAAAAACCATCAAATCTAAAAATATAGTAAAAATAGAAGCTATATAGAAAAAACTACCAAATATAAATAAGGCGATCGCCAAAATTAAGAAAATAAAAGTCTTGATGAGCATAAACAAAGCTGCAAAAATTGATTCTATAATTACTTCCATGATGATGAGCAATGACATATATACAGAATCTTACAAAAAAAAACACCCAAAGAATATTTTTTTTATATTAAATAGCTAAATGCTTAATTTTACTAAACCTTTTTATCCCATACTCCTTGCCGCGGCGAAAAACGACCCTGAGACAGCTCATCGTCAGATGCTCAAGACACTAAATAATTTAGAGCTTAATCGTCATTCTGCATGGGGTAACTTGGCGATTAAACAATTAGAAAAGTCTTTCTGTGTACAGGATGCTCATTTAGAACAAACCCTGTGGGGATTAAACTTTAGTAATCCTTTTGGGTTAGCAGCTGGATTTGATAAAGATGGCACAGCAGCAGGAATGTGGAGTAGTTTTGGTTTTGGCTTTGCCGAATTAGGGGCAGTAACTCTCCATGCTCAATCGGGAAATCCTCGTCCGCGCATGTTCCGTTTACCCGCAGACAAAGCAGCCCTTAATCGCATGGGTGCAAATAACCTGGGTGCAGCAGTTATGGCTGATACATTAGCTCAAACCTGGAAAAGACAGCCCCGCAAGATACCTATTGGCATAAATCTTTGTAAATCAAAAATAGCTTCCTTAGAAGATGCTGCGGCAGATTATGTTGGCAGCTTTAAATATTTACAGGACGTGGCAGACTACTTTGTGATTAATGTCAGTTCTCCCAATACCCCAGGATTGCGATCGCTTCAGGCAGAATCACAATTAGAGCCAATACTATCAGAGTTACAGATAGCAAATACCCAGCATAAGCCTATTTTGATTAAAATAGCTCCTGATCTGGAATGGCAAGATATTAAGAATATTCTTAATTTAGCAACCAACTACAATCTCTCTGGTGTCATTGCCACCAACACTACTATTCGTCGTGATGGTTTAAATACCAAAATTCTGGATGCCACAGGTAATAGTATTCAAGATGAAGCTGGGGGAATTAGTGGTTTACCTGTCCAAAAAAGAGCGACAGAAGTTATTCGCTTTATCTACCAAGAAACAGAGGGAAAATTACCGATTATTGGCGTTGGCGGTATATTCAATGCCGAAGATGCTTGGGTAAAGATTATTGCAGGAGCGAGTATCTTGCAAGTATACACGGGATGGGTTTATGAAGGACCGTGGATGGTTAATCAGGTGTTATCTGGCTTGTTAGCCAAATTGGAGGAGCAGAATTTAGATCATATTAGTCAAGCTGTAGGTTTAGAGCATTCGTAACTAAACCAAATCGTTAAACAATTATGGATTAGATCTAAATAAATCATAGAGAATATTAAATATCAAAATAGCAAAGCTTAATTTAGCAAAAGGTAAAATTAAATGATAGAACTTGCGACTATAAAAGCTACAGCAACTGCAATTGCTGCCGTCATCTTTAATAAAGCCATTGAACAAAGTGGACGAGAGCTTGGCAAAGCTGTTACGGATAAAATAGGTCAAATTGTTACTGTTGTAAGAAATAAGTTTAAAGACGTTGGAATGGAAAGTGCATTACCACATGCAGGAACTATCCCTACTGAAGAAAGCAAGAATCTATTTCAGCAAATTCTAACGATGCAGATGAATGAATTCAGACCCAAAATTTGCAGAAAAGCTTATTGAACTCAAAGACTTGCACCAGAGGATTTTCTCCGCCGATTTTGTCTTGTCCCATACGTCTTGCTCTCAAAGCTGCTGATACAAATATTCCCAATCAGTTAGGTAAACCCACTTCTACTCCCACATTAAGATGGATTTTTCAATGTTTTATGTCTATTCATCTGGTTACCTTTGCTGGGGTCAAGCAAGTGAGTAATCTTACGAGTGAGCGAAGTCATATTCTTCAGTTTCTTAACCCTTCTTGTCGTCAATATTATCTACCTTCTTAATTTAACTGCGGAATGTCAGATGGAAATAATATCAATGAGTTTATGAGCTGTTTTTTTGATTACTCTCGTGTCTGGAATCTTCCCAAAACATTCTTCTACTGACTCTTTTAGTGACTCACTGCTCAGTTGAGATGACATCTTGCTTAAATAAGTCCACCAACAAAAAACAAGCAAACAACATAAAATAGATACTTCTTACTAAAGATAACGTAGAGATAAGAATTGTGGATTTTTGCGACTTAGAGAATAGAGCAGAGTACAGATTAGCTACCAATTTAAGTAACTCAGAATTTAGCAACCTAAAAATTGGCGAGATTTATCGAAAACGTTGGGCAATTGAAACTCTATGGAAGTTTCTCAAAATGCACTTAAAACTGGACAAACTAATTAGCAAAAATGAGAATGGAATTACTATACAGATATATAGCTGCTTAATGGGATATATAATTTTACAGCTAACGGAAATTCCCGAAGAAATAGGACACAGCATATTAGATAAACTTCGATATCTCCAGTCATTTATGAATGAAAAAGTGAGCTATATAAATTGGTTTAGACGTATGAGCTATTCTTGGTAATTTTAGCTTTTACAGAATTACTATGATTAAATATGTGAAGTTTTGTCGCTAGATTCAACACTTCTGGATAAAAGCCATCTTCCATAAGGATTATGCAGTGGACTATCTAGTTCTGATTCCTGATCTTCTATCCACCTCATTGTGTAAGCAGGACATTCGATATCGGGTTGAAAAGTGTGTCCATCTTGCAGAATCGGAGATTCAGTGAGGCGATAGTAGTTAAAGACATTCATTACATAAACAGCCAAACTAAGATCTTCTGAGATCTCTACCTTTACATCAGCCTTGCCAAAATTGAACATTCCGCAGGAATAATAAAAGCAATCGCCTTCAATTAAGGTCACAAACAGAGTATAAATATCAAAGACGTCGCTGGAATTATAATTATCGAGCCATTTTTGTGGTTCGTGAACAATTCCTGTAGATTCAACTTTGATAGCAATTCCACCAATTTGCAAAAAAACTTGAGCCAGTTGAGCAATTTGCCGACAAGCCTCATATCCAGTATCAATCGAGGTTAACAAAATAAGCTGTTGCTCAAAATTAAGCTGATCTAATGTAAGAGAAATATTATTTTGTCCTGCAATCTTCCAAGCAGAAACAAAATTATTTGCAGCATTATAGATATCAATTTCACAACTTCGGGTAGTAATTGTGGATTGAAAAATACGACCCATTAATAGATAGTCTCCACCATATCTACTTTTTAAAGCGGCGGCAATTTCTTGTCGATTTTGTAATTTAATAGGGATAGTTAGGGCAATTTTACGGGTAGTCACGCTTTGATCTAGTTTAAGGAATATATAGTATGGCTATATTAATGAAGTCAGAGGAAGCCCCGCCGTTTTGAGGCGGGGTCTCTCTGACCAGCAGAAAGTTGGCATCTTTAATATTCTTACTGCTTAACAAGCTGAGTTTTGAAGATTACCAATAGATTTCGGCTGAAATAGAACAACCATTTAACAATACTTAGAGTTTTGTATCTTAATATTTTTGACTTTTTGCTTCCGTATTAGCGATCGCAATTCTACTCATTTATTTGATTATGCTCTAATTTATCTATAATCTAAGTAATAAACAAAATCTCATTAAAATTATTACTAAATCTATTTATCAAAGCAATAATGGTGACTTAATTTCATCGGCGATACTGCTGAAATAAACTATTGTATTGATAAGCTTGAATTAATCAAATTAAGTCTGGGAGCAAAAACAGATGTCCAAACAGAATCCTACAGGAGTATTTATCGGCGGATTAATGATTGGTAGTGCGGTAGGTACCTTGCTAGGATTGATCATTGCACCACGCACAGGTAAAGAAACCAGAAGAGTAATTAAAAAGTCTGCCGATGCTTTGCCCGAAATAGCAGAAGACTTATCCTCCAGCATCCAACTTCAGGCAGATCGGCTTTCAGCTTCAACTCTGGAAAATTGGGACAGTACCCTGGATCGACTACGGGAAGCGATCGCCGCAGGAATTGAAACTAGCAGAGCAACTACCCAGACCAGCAATCTGAACAATCAGGACTCCGATTTAAACTCATCAATCACCGATCACCTATAAAATTGGAAAGTGCAAGCTGACTTTTAACTTTATGATCGACCCTCTATTCTGGCTAGGACTTTCTTTATTTCTAGTTTCTTTTAGCCTATTTGCTGTCTTACTAGTGACTATTCCTACTTTACAGGAAATATCTAGAGCTGCTCGTAGTGCCGAGAGATTATTTGACACCCTCAACCGAGAATTTCCCCCTACTCTTGAAGCAATTAGGCTGACGGGTAAAGAGGTAGGAGAGCTAACTGACGATCTCAATCAGGGTATTAGCAATGCTACGGGGGTAGTCAAACAGGTTGATCAAGGTTTGTTAACAGCTAAACAACAGGTACAGCAGGTGCAGGTTAATAGTGTTGGTCTGGTTGCAGGGGTTAAAACTGCCTGGAAAGTTTGGCGTAATCCTCAAGGCGATCGCAACTCCCTCAATGGTGATGTTTCTGCTGAAGGTAATAATTCTCAGTCCCAGGTTAATGCCTCTCGGAAAATTTCCTAGTAGCGATCGCATAACGTAATTTTTGGTTTGAGATTTAATCCCACACTTCAAGCCTGATTGAGACTAATATAAATATTATTATGACGAAGCATATTTGGTTTTCGATACGGGCGAAACTCGAATAATTTCTACGTCCCAAACAGTGGAAATATTTCCTACATGTGTGGAGCTAGGCACACAGCTTTGAAAAGGGGTGCGTAATTCGGTAACTTGTTCATGATAACGCAC
>JBCDDK010000122.1:0-22272 GCA_039180345.1 Cyanobacteria bacterium P01_G01_bin.39
ATTTATTATTATAATATATATGTAGTTAAAAATAATTTTATGAGTTCAAAAGTAGTAGATAAAAAACTAAAAGTAATAACAAGAAGTATAAGATTTGAGAGAAAAGATTGGGAAGAATTGAGTGAGTTATCTATAAAGCTTGATTTGCCAATTAGTCATCTTATTAGAAAAGCAGTAAAGCAATTGATTAAAAGTGAAATTGATTAAACTTAAATATTAAAATATAAATTATGTCTAAAATATTACACGGAAAAGAATACGATTTGACAGAAAAGGATTTAGTAAATCCAGAAGAAACTCTAAGACAATCAGAATTAGCAGATGATTGTATAAAATTTATATATCGAGGACATGAAAATGGATGGCATGCAACTGAAAAAGATGATTTGCTACAGTCCATAACATTTCCTGAATATCATGATGATGATGTGTTAGATGAAATAGCAAGTATTATATATGGTCTATATCTTACTAATGCTAGAACTCTAAAGAAATGGCTAAAAGAAAATCCTCCTAATGCAGATATCATCAGCACAATTGTTTACTTAAAAGATAGATATAGTTATCGATTTAAAAGAATGATTGATAGTGATTACGATGAAGGAGATGAACATTTTGAAATCCTATTAGAAAAAGTATCTGAACATTATAAAGAGTTAGCTAGATATATTGAAAGCAAAAGCTAAATATTCTGTCCAATAACTTGAAGACATAAAACTCATAGTAAAAGAAATGAACCCTCGTCATTCAATTATGGCGGGGGTTTTTATTGTCTATACATTTTCACTAACTAAGACTATGACCACATACAATGCACACGACAAGAGTAAATTAAGATCACCAGATACACCCGTAGAAATAGGTGTGACTATTATTACAAGAGCCACCCAAGAGTTTGATATGGGTTCAGGAGAATGGGCTATTGTTCCCTGTGCAGATCGCAGAATACATATCAAAACTACTTTTGGCAACTACACAGAACAATTTGTCCTTGATTATGTAAGGGAACATTGGGGTCGAGGTTGGTTAGTGCAAAGTCATAACCTGTGTGTCTCTGACGATCTACACCCTTTCTAATCTAACTACTTTTTTTAAACAGTAAAAACTTGACTAAATAAACAACATCATGATTAAAACAATAACTCTTGGAACACTACTAACTGGAATGTACAATTCCCCTCTCGTAACTTTATTAATTGCGATCGCACTAGTCTTTCTACTCGATTTGTACAACAGGTATCTGGAGAGTAAAAGAATAGTTTGTGTAACCACTGACTTTTCAACTTGGAGCTATCGATCGCTACAGAGCTATGCCAAACTACACGGCATTAAAGCCAACACCAAACGCGCCACACTTATCAATCAACTACAAGGAGTATAAACTATGACTTACTTAATCAGGCTATCTGTAGATCCTGATGTCCTGCTTCAAACCTATGCTGATGGTCAGGGTATCGAAATTAAAGATGTTACAGAAAACATCGAGAGTATTTTGCAATCTGAAATGAATGGCTGGATGGACGCATCGGGAGTTTACATTTTAGAACTGCAAGCAGTGGAGGTTGAAGAATGAAAATAGATTCAGTATTTGACCTGCCCTGTGAATGTAACTTATGCGAACCAGATCAATCTTTCTGGTGTAAGGGATGTCGGCTTGAGAATGTGCCGTATTGTCTAGGGCAAGACGATGATTATTTTGATTACTGCACGCCTTGTTGGTATCAGTTGACGGAAGATCTTGTAACAGTCGTAGCGAGGTGAATCCGTTGTCGTCACTAATTAAATATCTGTCCTGAGCCATGACGTTAAAGCTGGCTCATTTTTAATGTCAAATTATCAAACACATCTAGAAGTAAATCAAATGATACAAGCAAAAATAGTAAATGAACCCGAAGTTCGTGATGGAAAATGGGGTGAATATATTCTCATCAAGCTTAAAGTTCTACAAACTGGTGAAAATGTAGTAGTCTTTGGTAAGTTAAATGACCCTATCGCCTCATCAAAAGTCTTTGGTGATATTGTGTCTATAACCAAGAACGACAAAGGTAAGTATAAAATAGTTGCCCCTATTGAAAACAAGCGTTCTAATCAAGGTCTTACTTCAGTTAAAGAAATACTTGAAGATATCACTGATGATGACTTGGGATTACCTTTACTTCTTACAGATCAGCAAAAGAAAAACCTTCACAACCTTTGTGTTGAAAGGGGAAGGCTTCTTTGTCACTGTATTGATGTAATGGCGAAGGAGATGGATAGTAAGGGTATGGAAGTCTATGAGAGTTCTGCCAAGAGCCTTGGGATAAGCCTATTCATTCATATCTCAAAGTTTCTACCTTAGTACCAACTATCTCAAGATAATATAACTGCTAATAGCAAAAGCATTTGAGTAGAAATCACTCGCGATCGCTTGCCTTGCCCTAGTCACAGTATACTGACTTGTTTTTATCCATACATAGACCACTCAAAAAAGTGGCATATAGATAGATTTACCATAACGAACTCGTTGCACAATTACATTTCAGAGTTACATCTCTACTATTCTCGTTCCGCAGGAGGCGGTTATAGGGGTGAAATTGTATTTAGGCTTAACTGAGATTAATTATCACAACACAAATTAATATGTGCGAATTTAATTCGTAACACTCTAATAAGTTTCTTTGTTCGCAGCTTTTTTAAAATTCAGATCTAAGACGTTTTCAATTTATATAAGTTGAAAATCAAATCTGGCGTTTGCTCAACGTAATAGCTTTTGAGCGGACAGCTTTCTATATGCCTATTTTCACCAACGCATCAAGTTTTATAGGTGGTAAACTTAAATGAATAAACAGAAGTCTATTGTTACCCTCATTTTTGCTACTAGTTGCCTTATCAATCTAGCAGTCATAACTGGAATAGAAACCTTTTTTAACACTCAAAACAATATTCTTTCTGCCTCTGCATCAGAGACAGTGGCAACAAATAGCCAACTATCATCCGTCGAACTTTCTGTTTCCCATTTAAAAGCAATGGAAATGGTTAAAGAATTTGAGGGTTTTCGCTCCCAAGCATATATTGATAGCGATGGTACTCCCGTAATTGGCTATGGAATGTCAATGATTAATGGTCGTACCGTACAGATGGGCGATTATATCGCTCAAGTAGATGCAGAATCGGCATTGTCTATTAAACTACGGGAAATCCAACAACAAATATCATCGACTACTTTGGTTAAGTTGAATAGCAATCAATTAGCTGCGCTGACATCTTTTGCTTTTAATGTTGGTTTTGAATCTCTTGAAAGAAGTAGTTTACTAAGAAAATTAAATAGCGGTGATTATCTAAGTGCAGCTAATGAATTTCCTCGTTGGAACAAAGCAGATATGAGGGGTCAGTTAGTACCTCTTAGTGGACTAAGTAAAAGAAGACAAGCCGAAAGAGCAGTATTTCTCACTTCGTACTAGTTTGGCGTTCGTAACCCCATTGAGGTGGATATTTGATGCTATTTTTGGCAAAAGCTTGCTTGGAGCGTTTGAGTAAATCTGTTTTGTAAAGATTTTCATCCCGCGCATCCATTGGATAGGCTTTAAGCATTAAATGGGTTGCCCAAGGGGTTTCGTCTAATGTGACTACAATAGGTAATTTTAGCTGAGTATACTCACTGGTATAAGCTGCTTCATACAAAATCTTCGTCACTAAATCTAAATCCACATCTTGAGCAAAGTAAAAATCAGCAATCACTTGAGCTTCTAATGCACCATCATTAGAATTAGAAATGGCTTCCGTCCAAATCTTATTATGGGGAATAGTTACCACATTGTCGCTTGGAGTACGTAGCTTAATTCCCCGCAAACCAAAACTAATCACCTCTCCATAATGACTGTCTATCTGTACCCGATCGCCCACTCGATAAGGCACTTCAAACAGTGCTACCAAACCAGCAATTAGAGAACTGGCATAGTCCTTAAAAGCAAAACCCAGAGCTAGGGAAATTGTACCTGTAAGAGCTAGAACGTTGGTTGCAGATAGTTTTAAAAATAATTGGAGAATAGCGATCGCCGATACGCCTAAGATTACTGCTCGATATATGGGAAGAGACTGACGAACAATCAGACGGAATCGATTGGGTACTCTCTCTGATAACCAGTGGTTTAATCTTTCACCGAAGGATAGCAATATATATGCCACAACCAGAGTAAGTCCAGCTTGAAGCAATCTGGTAAAGGTAAAGTTATTTGATTGAAAAATGCTATCGTCAGCCTGAGCCAAAAGAGTTAAATTCAGGGTCATAATTTAATCGACTAAAAAATTATTGTTGCTCAAAATAGTTTTGAGGCGGGGATAGTAAGCTGGGTTAACAGTTAGGATTGACTGTTCTTTATCGATTACTCCAGCCTGTAATAGATATTGGGTACGGGCTTTGAGAATACTCTGATTTTTGCTCATTGTTGAAGCTAGTTGGGGTAAACTCATGCCTCCGTGCATCAATAACGAATAAAGTAGATAGCGATCTGCAACCACTAAGTCTGGTAAATCGGGTAACTTAGCTTTTTCAATCTGATAGGTGATGACGTTAGTATCACTTTCACTGACTAATAGCGATCGCCACCATAAATCTCCAGCTATTGTTGCCACTCCCTGAGCAATATCGGCAAGATTATTGTAGTAACGCTCTTTTTGTTTGAGAACTTCGTCTAATTCAAGATGTTGTTTTTTGGCTTGTTTAAGCTCTTTTTTCTTAATTTGTAACCATTCTCTGTCTTCGCCCCAGACAGGATTAATTTCCTCATGAATAGGCTGCAACCATTTCTGCATCTGCGTCCCGTTTAAAGCAGGGAAGCTAACTGAATGCTGTAAGTAAGCACTGATTTGATAGACTTTATCCAAATATTGCCATGCCCAACTATTACAGCCAATTAGCCAGAAAGTTTCTGAATCCCCTGCAATCAAATCCTTGATCGTTTCAATGGCTTCTAATCCGCCAATACAGCGCAGAAAACACCATTCTAGACGGGGAATAATCAACACTCGGCGATTTTCTAAATTGGATGGCTCTAAAGGCTTGTTGGTAGCTATTTCTGATTTAGGTTTGACTGTAGACAATAACTCGTTCTTAATCTGCTCGAAGTTATGTACTCTTGCTTGCCAAGATAAGGAATTAACTTCTAGTGGATTATCGCTGTCTTCACCCAATGAGTCGTTGAGAATGCGAGTCAGGGGAGAAACAGGGTTGGCTAGTACAATTAAGCTATTATTTCCTTCAGGTTGCGATCGCCATTTAACCAAAGCCTCCTGTACAGCAGTCGTAACTGTATTTTGTAATTCATCATTGGTGGTTAGCTCGGCAATTTTGTTTTTAATCTGGTTGCTGATAATTGCCGAAACAGGCTGTTTTGACTGGCTAGCTACCTGAGCAAAATCGGTTAAAAGTATGTCTTTAACCCTAGTTTTGAACAGCTTAAACTTAAATTTATCCATCGTGTAACTTACAAAGTCTTAGTCGTAATCTCGGAAATTAGCAGGGAATTATTACCTCGATCGCTCGTCATTTCGAGATTTTGCTCTGCTTGTTTTAAGATATTGCGACTATCCACTGTATCACTGGGATCGACAATTACACCACCTACTCTTACTTTAAGAGGCATCGTCGAGCCGTCGGCTTTTTGTAGCGGTGACTCTACTAGCTTGTCCTGTAGGTATCTGCCATAGTCGGTAGCCTGCTGTCCTGCCAATCCTGGAACTAGACAAATGAATCTTTTCTTATCGGTAATGGCTAAGAAATGGTCGGGAGAAGCTGCATCAACTAATCTATTAGCGATCGCTTTGTAAACCGAATTAGAGTTAAATTCTTCAGTTGAGTTACGACTAGATTTTCCTGGTTCAATCGATAGCAATAAGGCACAAAGAGAGCTATAGCGAGGATTGCTAGACTGATTTTTCATCTGGGTTAACAAATGAGTTGAGATCGTCACAGCCGTATCTTTATTTAATAAGCCTGTGGCAGAATCACTAGCAGCTAATGCTTGTAACAATTCTCGGTCGTATTGCTTGATTGTTAAAACTTTCTCTGATTCCAAAGAATTAGCTTCAATTTTTGACTGTAGTTCTGCTTCTAAATTTCTAATTTTCTTCTTTTGACTCGAAGTTTGTAGCCCTCTTTTAATAATAGTTGGAATTGATAATAACAAACTGATAATAATACCTAACCCTAGAGTAATCAGAAGCACAATTGCCAAAGATTGCTCGAACTGCCAAACTCCAAAACTAATAGAAACCAAGGTGGAATTTTGAAAAGCAAATAGGATAGCTCCTAATGCTATTACTAAACCAGCAATAACAAAGAAAATCATAAGTAGAAATAATTGATATTTAATAAAATTTAGTTTGCCAATATACAAAAGTAATAATAACTTTGAGTATTGTCAATAATACAGCCGAAAAGTTTGCCTTAAGCCAATCGTTAACAAGACTATATAAATGAAAGCCAAGCAACTTCGTTTTCGACACTTAACTTCACGAATCAAACAGAAAAAGAAAGCTTCTTTTAATACTTCTTACAATTATCCAGGTAGTAAGCCAGGTACTCTACTAATCGAAGCCAATGCTCCATCTCCAGAAATAGCCTTGATAGATTACAGTCCAGAACAAGCAAATCGCACTGCTAATCTTTCTCCAGAAGCTTGTGCTGCCCATCTTAGTACTGATTCAGTATCTTGGATAGATGTAGCTGGACTAGGGCATGAAGAGACTTTACAGCAGCTTGGTAAAGTATTCAATTTACACCCTCTGATTTTAGAGGACATAGTAAATGTTCCTCAACGTCCCAAAATAGAAGAATATCAAGATCATTTAGTCATAATTACTCAGATGGTAGTGCCTAGAGATAATAATGACGGATTTTGGAATGAGCAGGTTAGTTTTGTTTTAGGCAAAAATTATTTATTGTCAGTGCAGGAACTACCAGAAAGAGATTGTTTTAAGCTAGTACGTCAAAGAATACGGGAGAATAAAGGGACTATTCGGCAGCGAAAAGCGGATTATCTAGCTTATGCACTTTGGGATGCCGTAATTGATGGCTTTTTTCCCGTCCTAGAGGCATATGGCGATCGGATTGAAGAGTTGGAAGATGAAGTAGTTTTCAATCCCTCAGATGAGAGTTTGTCGAAAATCTATGCTGTTAAAAGAGAACTACTAGCCTTACGTCGAGCTATTTGGTCGCAAAGAGAGGCTTTAAATATTTTAGTTAGAGATGGTAATTCGCTGATCGGTAATGATGTATCGATCTATCTCAAAGACTGCTACGATCATACGGTTCAAGTCATCGACACTATTGAATCCTATCGAGAGTTAGCTTCGGGATTAATGGATGTTTATCTCTCTGCGGTTAGCAACAAGATGAACGAGATTATGAAATTGTTGACCATCGTTTCATCTATTTTTATCCCTCTAACTTTCATTGCAGGGGTATATGGTATGAACTTTAATTCAGAGGCTTCTCCTTGGAATATGCCCGAACTAAATTGGTATTGGGGATATCCCTTTTATTGGTTGATTTCGATGATTATTTCTGTTAGCTTGGTCTATTTTTTTTGGCGACAAGGATGGTTCAAAAGCAGTATTAAAAGAGGTTTTCATAGAGATAGTTGAGAGCTTTTTCTAAGCGAGGAGCGTCTTTAGTTTTTCCTACTCCTGACAGTGCCGACAAACCCAGATTAACAGATAAGAAAATATTTTTTAACAATAAATTAATCAGCCAATGGCTAATATGGAAAGGTTTTTTGATCGATACTCATATATGGCTTATGGCTGACTTCTTATCAAATCTCGAACTGCTACTGGCAAATCCCAACGTTAGCAGGTTACTTGAAGTTGCGATCGGCATTGTGGCGATCTTTATTGTCGCTCGCATCTTAAAAATATTTCTAACACGCTACATCAAAAACACTGATGCCCGCTATCGAGTCCGCAAAATCATTACTTTTGTCAGTTATGTAATCATAATTCTTTTTACTGCCAGTGTATTTAGCGATCGCCTGGGGCAGTTAACGGTAGTTTTAGGGGTAGTCGGTGCGGGTATCGCTTTTGCACTACAGGAAGTTATTGCTAGTTTTGCTGGTTGGGTTGCCCTTTCTCTCGGTCAATTTTATAAGCCAGGACATCGGGTACAGTTGGGGGGAATTGTGGGCGATGTGATTGATATTAGTATCCTTCGTACTACTTTGATGGAATGTGGAGATTGGGTCAAGGCAGATCTCTATAACGGACGTATAGTTAGGGTAGCAAATAGCTTTGTGTTTAAAGAGCCTGTCTATAACTATTCTGGCGATTTTCCTTTTCTGTGGGATGAGATTAGTATTCCAGTCAAATACGGTTGCGATCGCGCTTATACCTATCGAATTTTGTCACAAGTGACTGACGAAGTATTTGGCGACTATATTCCTCTGGCTCAAGCGGAATGGCAGAAAATGGTTGGTAAATATCTCATCGAAGATGCTCAGATCGAACCAATGATTACTTTAGTCGCCAATGATAACTGGATGGAGTATCGTATTCGCTTTGTAGTGGATTACAAACGTCGTCGTGGCAAGAAGAGCGAACTGTTTAATCGTATTCTCGATGAAGTGGAAAAAAGCGATGGTCGTATTGTCTTAGCTTCGGCTACCTTTGAACTAGTGGGCGCACCTGCACTTGATGTTAGGTTCAGCCGTACTAATAATTCTAGGTAGTTCTATTTGACCGATTATGCCAGAAGCAATTGACACGGGATCGTTATGGGGATTATTTGGGTTAGTTGTTTTTAGTTTATTGTCAGTTATCTTTTTATTTCCCCGCTTGATAACTTTAGTTTTTACTCTATTTTCATTAACCAAAATCAAAGAAGCTTATCAAACAATAGTTAGACCCTACTATAGTCGTTTGGGATTAATTTGTATTTTAATAGTTTTAGATTTAGCTTTATTAACTGTTGCCAAAATTATTTGGTTTAGATATTTAGAAATAGTAGTAGGTATTGTTTTAGTTATTTTAGTTAGCTGGCTAGGATGCAATATTTTTAAAGATATTTTTGATACTTATCTACTAGATTCAATCGTTCAAAGTCGCGGTCGGTTTAACAGTGAATTACTAATAGTTAGTAAATCTTTGGTTAATATCGCTATTGTTTTTGTAGTTATCTTTATCTTTGCTCAAGTACACCATGTAAATTTAGTTGGCTTATTCGCTAGCTTGGGAATTAGCGGGCTGGCGATCGCTTTTGCAGCGCAGAAAACTCTAGAACAAATCTTGGGTGGAGTTGTCTTATATTTAGACCGACCCTTTTTTGTGAATGATTATATTGGTTTAGCCGATGGAACTTTTGGCAAAGTCGAATCCATTGGCTTGCGATCGACTCGCATTCGCACTTCTGGTAAGGGAACGGTAGTAATTATTCCTAATAGTTCTTTGACTCAGGTAAATATTGAGAACTACACGGGAGCAAAGAAAGTAATTTCTTTAATTAATATTACATTCGAGCAAATTATTCCCGAATCAGAAAAAGCATTTATTCGGCAAATTATTATTAACAGCACCAATAATATTTATGGTATCGACTTTCGTAATACGGAAGTTATTTTTAAAGAAATAACCAACGAGAGAGGCAACAAAGCTACTAAAGTTCAAATAAACTTTATTGTTTTGGGTTCGGGAAAAGTCTCATTAGAACTACGACAACAGTTACTAGATATTGCCAAGCAAAAGCTAAATAAAGAACTAAAAAAATATGGCATTGGCTTCGTCCTAGAAGACAAGACTATCAACATTGATTCGCCAATAACCATCTAATAAAACTGTATGAATATTACCCAGATTATTGATTGGTTAAACATTGATGTCAATCTGCAAAAAGACTTGACTGCTCTGGCATTACAGTTGAGCATCTTTTTAGTGTTGGTAATTATATCTCTGATTTTGGGCAGAGGTACACCAATTCTTATTAGTATAATTGTCAGAAAGTTTGCCCCCAAGAATTTTGCCAGTATTTATGAAAATCTATTAGTTCCTCTCGGACGCTTATTTAGGATTGCAGGAAGTTTAATTTTAATCCGCCTGTCATTAAACCTTCTCCAAAACTATCAGGGACTATTTAAGTTTCTCCAGTTTTTTATCGACTTATCGGTAATTATTGCCGTCGCTTGGCTGGCTTCTCGTCTATTTGCTCAATTTGTTCTTATATATGGCATCGATTTAATTAACCGTTTGGGGGGAGAAGTCGATGAATTGCTTTTAGTAGTAGAAACCGTTGCTAATATCATTATCGGCTTTATTGCCGTCGTCGCCTTTGCTCAAAGCCAGCAGATAAACTTAGTGGGATTGCTTGCTAGTGTGGGTATCGGGGGACTTGCGATCGCTTTTGCGGCACAGAAAACCTTAGAACAGCTATTGGGAACGATGGTAATTTATCTAGATCGTCCTTACATCCCAGGGGAATATATCCGCTTACCTAGTAGCTTATACGGTAGAGTTGAATCTATAGGCTTGCGATCGACTAAAATTCGCACTGCTGCCAAGGGAACATTGATGATTATACCCAACTCTACTATGGCTAATTTAGATATTGAGAATATTAGTCGGGGTAAAAAAATCATGGTATTGCTTTATCTAGATTTCCTCAAACAGTTAAATCAGCAGGAACAGGCATTAACAGAACAAATAATCAAAAATAGTACCAATACCTTGTTTGGCATCGATCCTGGCAGTACGCAAATTACAATTATTCCTTTAGAGAAAGAGTTAACCAGCCGTGCTAGGGTGAGCTTCTTTATTTTGGGTTCTTCAGAAGACTCGATTCAATTACGCAAGCGACTATTAGAATTAGCCAACGAGAAAATAACTAAGCAGCTTAAGAAAAGCAAAATCGAGTTTACGATCCAAGAACCAACTATCTATGTTGACTCTCCAATTACGGTGTAGGCAAGTTAGGAGTTTTTATTGTCGTGTCTTCCATAACTGATTCCACTGCTTGATATACATCTATTTGCAGTCTCACTGGTACTTCAGTAGTATTCTCTCCCCAAAACTTAGTTAGAGGTTCAGCCGACTCGTATACTAGCTCTAACCGTTTTCCTGGAGAACAACTGTAGGTATTAGCTGCATCACCACAGCGAACGGTAGTGTCTCCAGACTGAGAAGTTATGGCAATGTTGGTAGCTGGGGGATCTATGTTTACTGATTGTCTTCCCAATGCGGGTGAAACTCTCAAAAAATAAGTCTTTATCGGCTGGGCTTGCGTAGTGGTTTCAGCTACTGGGTTTTCTATATTTTCAGCCGAAGGTTCGCTGGCTACTAGAGGTGTGGCGATTGACCAAAAGAGTAGTAGAAAAATTACTAATATTATTTTAGCTTTCTTGATGTTGGTTGGCATGAGCATCTTTTTTCTTTTTTTTACCTGAATTGAGAGATTGTTCTCCTTGAAACCAAACCTGTTGTTGAGGCAATGGCAGGGGTATACCCGCTTTTTCAAAAGCAATTTTGATACGGCGACGAAACTCACGGGCTACTTCCCACTGTTTTAAAGGCTCGGTTTTGAACCAGAGACGAAGCACTACGCCTCTTTCGGAAAAGTCATCGACACCTAATACTTGGGGTGGTTCGATAATTTTTTCTTGCCAATCATTATCCTCACATAATTCTGAGGCTATTTCGTTGACTACTTCTAATGCTTTGTTGATATCAGTTTGATAAGCTACGGGTATCTTTAGATCGGATTTAGACCAGCCGTTAGAGTGATTTGCCACATTGTTTATCTGACTGTTGGCGATGGTAATCAAACGACCTTCAGCATCCCTTAGTTGAGTGATTCTGAGATTGAGATTTTCCACCATTCCTCCCGATGTCCCAATGGTAACAATGTCTCCCACTGCATATTGATCTTCGAGGATGATAAAAAAACCATTGAGAGCATCTTTGATTAAACTTTGAGAAGCGAAAGAAAATGCTAGCCCCAAAATTCCCGCACCTGCTAGTAAAGGGGCAATATTAAAGCCGATTAGGGAAAGTGCCACAAAAATACCGATACAGATCCAAATAAAGGTGACAATTCCTCTGATTAAGCGGGATACAGTATTTATTCTTAAGCCCAATCGCCGATTGATTTCAGGACTAAAAACATAGCTATTGCCGATCGCATTGCTGCTAAAGATAGAGTTGAGCTTGGCAATTAGAGCATAGCTAAGGCGAATTAGAATATAGGTAGCCAGAGCAACTAGAATTATGCGTAGCGGTATTCTAATTAAAGTAATAATCCATAATTGTGTGGTGCGGGTGTGGGGAAATAGCCCCAGGATTGAGATTATTCCTCCTGCCCAAATTACAATCTGTACGAATTGTAGAAGTCGATGCTTAACTTCCTCAAGGTTGATTTTCTTTCTTTGGTCGAGTTTAGATGAGATGTTTTCTGCTGTATCTTCGGTTATGCGGGTTTTAGTTTTTTGCGATCGCACCAAGAAACGAGAATTGACGAAAGTAGCTACCAACATTATCAGGAATATGCTTCCTGCTATTTTTCCTTGACGAATCAAAAACGGTGCTTGCCTTTGTTTTTTAGCTCGTTGTAATCCAGCTTCTATCTGTTTGGCTACTCGCTCGGCTTCGTGTTCTAAATATACTCCCCTTCGCGTGGCATCTTGATTGTCCATTGTCAGAACGGGAACTCGACGTTGATCGACAGAAACATAAATACTCTGCTTTGTTCCTGTCGCCTCATGAGAGACTACAAGCTTTGAGTCATTACTTTTGAAATAACTTCGGCTAATATCTTTGAGCCGTTCTTCAGTAAATTTGATGCGGGGAGACAGATTAGCTTTTTGGTCTAAAATTTGGAAAATACAAAGACCATCGAGGCGTACACAACCATAAACCAGGGTTTCGTCCTGATTTTGATTTAACTTAAAAGATTCTAGGCTAATTTGAGGCAGAAATGGTAGTTGCGCTTGAACGGGTAGAGTAAACACAGTAGTAAATGCCAATACGCTGATAAAAATCCAACCAATAAAACGCCTTTTAAACATCATCGCTAATACAATCAGAACATCACAATTATGGACGATCTTTTCACTAAGCCAAACACTTTATTTTGTTAGGTTTACTTCTTAACTAAAAAGCCAACTCATTCTCCAGAATCAATTTTTCTAGAACACGATTTGATTTTTCCCTAAGATAATTCAGTTCTACTCATAATCTTGCTCTAAAAAATTAAACATATAAGACCTGTTCGGATGTCTCTAAAAGCCGTGTTTTTATTTGCCTATTTACTTGAATAAAAAATCAATAATATGACTACAAATACCATAACAATTCAAGATCTAGTTCAGCGAGAAGTAATTTATTGCGTTTCCTCTCTTGTGTACACGCTCACACAAGAAAATAAATTAGATGAAGAACTAGCCATAAATCTGTGGACTGCTCCTACAAACTACGATGATGCCGAGCAAGCAATCAGAGCTAATAATGCGTTTATTCGTAAGCAAGACAAACACTATGGAGTATATGACGAAGACCTAGAGGAATTCATTATCGATCCTGACTATAACGCCAAGTCCGATGCTATTGATGAGTACTTTCGTTATCAGGATTGGGAATTAGATGATTATCGCTCTGAGGTATTCGAGCATTGGCTTGTAAGTTCTTGGCTATTCAAGAAACTTCAAGAGCAAGGCGAGACTGTTGTTGAACTATACGGACTGAATATCTGGTGTCGCACAACTACAGGAATGGCTATAGCCTACGACTGCGTTATCAAAGAAATCTATGATGACCTTATTTCAAAATAAATACTTAATTTTATCTGTTGATTAGTTCTATCTCTCTACAAACAACTAACAGCATAAGGTAAAAACAAATGTTATTCACTCCCGAATTTGAATCTATACAGGCTGATATTCAATACTATCAGGAACAAATTAAAGAGGCAGAAGAACGCTTAGATCGGATTAAGGTCGCTCAGGCATATAGTGATACTGCTTGCGGAGCGATAGAAGACTGTATTGAAAATATTGATCCCTTCTACCTACCAATCCTAAGAGGTCATATTGAATCAATGTTCAATAAAACTTCTTTAAGTACTAACGATGAATTTAAGGAAGTTAAAGATCCAGAAGCTGAACCTGTAAAAGAAGATACCTCAAGAACTAGGGCAAAGTTATTAGGCATACCAGATTTTACCCCAGATACATACGAAGATTTGACCCCTAATATTACTTACTCTTCAAGTGGCAGAGCCTACGTAGGATTTAATAATCGGCAAGAAGCAGAAGAATTTAGAGATGCTATTTCAGAACCATCTTTGCTTGATGAAGCAGTAATCATGAACGGCTTTAAGTATGAGGTTAAATTTCACTGTTCGAGAGAATATGTAGAAGAGATAGTGGCTTCTGTAAATGCTGAAACAACTGAAGGCTGTGGATTTGAAAAGATTGACGGAGAAATAACTTACAATCACACAGACAATATAGCGTATCTGGCATTCTCAGCTAAAGGACGGGCTGATAATTATGGTAGCTACCTGACTAGAATTCTAGATATTGCAGCGAAGCATACAGTCAGTAATAAGCCTTCTTTCTTTGACAGTAAGTATGAACTAAGACTGGAAGATATAACTTTAGAAGACGCTTTACACCTACAGAGCTTTAATCTAAAGAAAGAATGGGATGCCAAAGAGAATGAGGAAGCAAGATCACTATGGCGTGACTCTAGAAAGAGAGTATATCCTTCTGCTTGTAAACCTTCACCTAAACTAATTTCACCTGAAGAAGTAAACTTAGGCGACATTGTTTATCTCAATAGTATTGATAATCAATACAAGGTGCTAAGTAAAGTTGAACTAGATGGTGTGCCTCATATTGAAGTAATTTGTGTATTTAATTCTGAACGCCCTAGTTTAGTATCGGCTGTAAGCTATCTGAAGGAATGTTATTTAGTTGATCTCGAAGAGATACAAATTGATCCCCAGTTTAAAGAACAGAAAGAAGAAGTTTTGACTGAAGATGTTCAGATTTATGTTCCAAAACCAAAAACCAAACAGAAGAATAAGCCTGTTGAAGTTTCTGTCTTTGAACTAGGTGCAGGTGATGTAGTTCACAGAGGAATTGGGGATAGCCAGTATGAAGTAATTGGCACAGCCCGTAAAGATAATTTACTGGCAGCAGAATGTAAGCTTATACACAGCACCACAAGAGCAGCCAGTATAGGCAATACCTATTTCTTCAAGGATGGTTTATATCTTGTGGAAGATGAACCTGTGGCTGTTTAAAAGTATCAACGAAGTTATCTGTGGGGTAGCCAAATAACGTGCTACTTGTGCTACTTTCAACTACATTTATCTGTAAGTGTTGTTATAGCCAGCACAAGGCACATTATTTGTCTTTTACAGAGGTTATCTATTTATTTTTATTTTCTTGTCCGCAAAGCCTTTACTATTTAGAACTTCAGCAGAAGTTTTAGCTACACTATTCTGAGCCAAAGGTTTTTGCTCTTTTTTCTTTTTAGGAAAACAGGCATACATTATGTCCTTAGTTCCTTCTTCAGATTTAGCGTCAAACTTATCATCTCGTCTTTTACCTGCCTCAATTACATTAGTGGCAACTTCAACAATCTTATCTGCTTTTTCTGTTGCTTCCTGAATATACTCCTCGTGCTTATTATCTATGACAGCATAAGCAACACCACGAAGATAAGCTCTCATTCCTTTTCTTCTTGCCTTCTCTCTTTTCTGAAACAACAAATCGGTTTCATACTTGGCTTTGGCTTTGGCTAGAAGTGATTTATTTTCAGATGGTGTTAAATCTTCTACAGCTTGATTAAACGTGCCGATAGTTGAACTTAGAGCCTTTTTATACTGCTTTCTCTGTTCATATTTTTGCTCTAACTCAGATGCTAAAGTGTCTAACTTTTCTAACTCAGCAGAATATTGAGAATAATAATCCCTTACAAGATTAGTCAACTTATTTTTTAAATCATCCTGGCTCTTTTCTATATATTCAGCAAGCTTCTCTGCTAATTTTTCACGTTCGATATTATCTTTGTTTTGAGTCAAAGAGTTAAAATCATCTATTCCAGCTTGACCAAAAAAGCCAAATAAAGAAAGAAATTGGTCTTCGTTTAAAATGTTCAACTGGACTTTTAAAGCAACTTTTACTTGAGTGTCAACCATATATTTATCGTTATTTATAAGTGTTCATACCCAATCTAAAACAAGCAATATATTTGTAGTGTGATTACAATCAAGCAGTTTAAATGAATTATAATAGAAGTATGAAATTGATTTTACAAATTAAGCTTATGAATATTAATGTACGAAACATCAACAGCGTTAAGATACGCCCCAGAAGTATATGTAGATATCCGAGGTTATGAAGGATATTATCAAGTCTCTAACTACGGTAATGTTAGAAGCCTAGACCGTGTGATTAATCAGCAGAATGGTAGAAAGCAGCTAGTAAAAGGGAGAGCTTTAAAGTCATATCTTACTAACAAAGGTTATTTTAAAGTTCATTTATCGCGTGATGGAAAGAGAAAAAGCAGGTCAATTCATCGCCTTGTTGCCATAGCATTCTTGCCCAATAAGCTAGACAAGCCTCAAGTAAATCATATTAATGGCTGTAAGACCGATAACAATTTATGCAATCTAGAATGGAATACTCAATCTGAGCAGCAAATCCACGCTTATCAAAATGGATTACAACCTAAAGGAGAAAAGCATCATTATGCCAAACTAACTCGTGAGGAAGTAATCAAAATCAAGCAATTGTTAAACAGTAGAGTTTTGCAAAAGGACATAGCCAGTAAATTCAATGTTAGTCAGCAAGTAATCAGTGCTATCAACACTGGAGTTAGATGGAATCATATTGCTGCATAAGCTTCACATCAACGTAGAGCTTGCAATAAAAACTGTGGTCGTGTGCTAATCGTGTGCGACCATATCAATGTAAATCACGAAAGCATTACGTTTTAAAGGATTCAGAAACTAGAGCAGGATGACCCCAAAGTGGTACGCTACCAAGCTGCGCTACGCCCCGTTGTTTATTCCAGGTATAATCTTACGGGTTTTCGTGGTCTAACGCAAGTCTTTTGGTGAAAGGAATGAAAGTATTTGGGAAAAAGAGATATTTAGTAGTACATATTTATTGAAAAAAGCAATAAGTTGAACGGTCATTAACTAAAAAGTGGGTAGTTTTGTGGGTAGTTTTTATCAGTACCCCCAAACTATGTATATAGATGACTTGCGGCGTAAAGCCAAAATAGGCAAAGTATCGATAGATGTTAAAAACAATCAGATCCGAGTTCGATTGAAGTGAACCACCACAACCTAATAGTTTTATTGAATATGTTGATGCTAAGATATCAGCATAAAGATTAGTGATTTGCGATCGCCTTCACTTTTTCACTATTTATTTAGCGCGATCTAGAACTCAGATAAAGGCATTATGTTTTATGATCCTTGACAATTTGATTTTAATCGAGGTTATAAAGCTGCTTGATTGATGGTTGGGAAAAGATAATCAATGTTGTTATACCGACTAAAAAACCGTAATAAGGAACAAAGCATTCTATACATGCAACTATTAGGCTAAATGTATAGTTAATACGGCGATTTATGTATTTAGCAGAAAGCAAAACAAGCATAGATAGGCTAGAGAAGATAGCGATAATAAATAGGATTAGTAAATAAATAAACCATCCTGCATCGGCATCTAAGGCAAATATGCCAAAAAAAGGAAAAATTGTCTTAATAAAAGTAAAGCAGAAAAAAGGAATGGCAAGCAGTCCTAAGAAATAATGTGCAATTTCTACACTTAAAAGTTGAGAAAAGTCAAAAGTCAAAAGTCAAAAGTCAAAAGGATTTTAACGCAATTCAAGCTTTAGATCTAAAAGTATACTTTGGTAATCGGATTTAGTATAACCCCTCTTTTTTAACTAAGGGGATTTTGAACGAGAATAGGTTGATAGAGCCTACGAAAAATTAACGTTTAACCTCAAAGTCATAAAAGAGGGATAACACCTTGGGTAATACTACCAATAGTTAAACATAGATAGTAAACTGCACCTGCAATATCAAGACAGCCAAGTAGAGTAGTAAGAGTAAAACTAAAGTTAACCATACTGAAAGATGATTTGATTGATAATCAACGCAAGTATAGCAACAGTTATTTTGTTTGTCGCTATAGGTAAAGCGATCGCTTCATTCAGAAAGATTATGATGAGAGTTAGATTCTTTTTGTTTTTCACTACTACTTTAATTCAGAATCTTGAAACTTTGTATTATTACAATCAGTATTGCTTAGAATTGCATTGCTTAAATCAATATTACTTAAATCCAAGTCGATTAATTTGGTATTACTTAAGTCCACTGTTATTTTTGGATTATCTTTTTTCTAATTATTCCAAATTTCTACTACTTGTCGAAGTATTGCTAAATGTTCTGGATTTGCCATTACTAAAAATTGAATGTTAGTAAATATTAATTACTTTGCGCCTCTGCGTCTTTGCGCGAAACTACTCCCATCCACACAAAACACCATAAATGCCCCAAATAGCCATTGCCCTTAAATAATGACTTGCTCTAAAAGTCCCCACCGCAGTAATCGCCTCTGGAGTTCTAAACTGTAACCCGTTTTCATATATCTGCTTGACTACAGTTTCCGCTAACCTAAACCCCTCCTGCTTCATATCCATTTGAATCATGAAAGCCGCTAAACCGAAGTTAATCCCCGTCCAGACTTCCAAAGGATGAGTATCGTCAGGATTAACAGGACTACCATCGGGTAATACACCGTTAGCTGCACCGTATTTACCATCATGGAATTTTAGAAAACAGGCATCGTAGATTTTATTGAGAGTAGATTTAGTATATTGCTCTTCCACTACGTCGGGTAAACCAAGTAAGCGGGCATAGAATTGTCCACAGAGCTGATCTGCCATCACGGCATTTGAGCCACTTTCGGTATCGAGGCGATAGTATTCACCATTCCAAAGGGCATCATGATAAAGCGATCGCGCCTGATGCAGCCAACCAGTATAATTATTAACGGTAGTTTCGATCTCTGTCGGTAATACAGGTTTGATATTAGGATTACTTGGGGGATTATCTAGTAGAATCTTGCCAATTTTGATTGCGGCTTCCAGGGCTGCTATCCACAAGCCACCACAGTAAGCACTTATGCCCTGTAGTCGCCAGTCGTCAAAGGTTTGGTCGGGTGCGCCAGAGTTTTCGGGAATACCATCGTTATCACGGTCAAATTTTTTGAGATATGCCAAAGTCAGGGTAATGCTATGCCAACATTCCCCCAGAAAGTCAGTATCATTTTCCCCTGTTAAAAGATAGTCGCGGTATACTTGCAAAACAAAATCACTGGGTAAGTCTTTCCACTGGTTGCAGTCTTGATAGGAAGTATAGTTAGTTTCTACCCAAGGATGCTCATTAGGTCCGCCCAGGTCATGAGGCGTAGCGCCACCCTCTTTTCTAATAGCGCTAGAGTGGTCATAACCGACAATGCGGGGAGTATCATCATGATGGGGAATGGCACGGGCAAAAGCTTCCAAGACAGACTTATCCAGACGCGACCATAACATCATCAAGCCAAATGAACCGTATAAGCGCACGTCGAGACTTTCATACCAACGGTAGTCCATGCATTCTAAAACTCCAAACTGTCCTACAGGATCATCTTCTGTAGCAGCCGTCCATAAAGTACCACCATCAGCAAGTAAATATAGCTCGTTAAATAGCGCCATCTTTAACCAGTCAGGTAAATCACGCTGCAAAATTGGTTGTTGCCAAGCCTCTATTTTCTCCCGCCACATGTCACTATGCTTGAGAGAAGTCCTAACCATACTCCAGGCATTCTTACCGTTGCGTCCAAAGAAATCAGTATAGCGACGATAATAATTAACCCCTTGTTTAAATTCAGTTATTGGTAAGTCCCAAGTCAAAGTGAAGGGGATTTTCTTAGTCTTACCTGGCTTTATAGTAAACCGAATCGCGATCGCACAGGCAATTTGTTCACCAGGATCGGCTGGGGTTTCATCCTGCAAGTCAGGTAATGAACCATCAGCGGCAAAATAATCCCAGACTTGAGATCCATCGCCATCGGGATTCCAGCGACTGAGATAGAATACCTCCACACTAGGATTATATACTGAGGCGATCGCAATTTGTCCATCTCCTTCCTGAACATTTTCATGAGGCTGTACTCGATTTAACAAACAGCCGACACGATAGTTATCCTGTATCCATTCGTTATAGTTTCCTGTGCTATCTCGCCATTTGGGTTGATACTCGTATTCAGGACTACCATCATCCCTTACTTTAACCGTAGGAGATTTGATGGCATTAGTAAACCAGCCAACGATGTTTTGCCATGTCAGCATGATACTCAAGGTAATTTCTTGATCTGTAGGGTTATGTACCGTCCAGTCAAAATTACCTATAGGATAGCTAGCCTCTTGATAATTCTCTGCCCAAATTGGTGAAGATTGCTCACAAGTAATATCTGATTTAAAAACTCCCTGATACTGATACCAACTACGAGGATATAAAGCACTATAGGTACCCTTCTCTTTGGGATACCATGCCCAACCAGATAAAGTATTATCCTCTGGTGCTTCGGTACACAAAGCATAAGCCTGAGTCTGGGACTCGGTTTGCTCAAACACACTAAACTGACAGGCGGGAATCGACTTGAAAATATGCTCCCCTCCGTCTAAATGCCAGAGATTAAAATCCCCTTTAGTCGATCTGCCAATACACCCTGCACCCATTCCTCCCAGAGGCATCCCATGCCAAGCACCATCATCTAAATTACTTGCATAACGAACTGTATAAGGTTTATCCCACCCTTTACCGATGGGTCGTTGCCAGGCAAAATTAGGAATCTGGGGGTTAAGTGTCATCTACTCAAATTGAATGATTAAGCAGCATTCAGGATAACAGCAAAATAAGCGATACACCAGAATAAACTCCATAGATTTAATTTTTTGCTTAATTTAAAACCACAAATCCCCAAGTAAAAATAAAGCTAAATACTACTAAAGTAGATATTCGCAGCACACGTTTAACAGTAGGCTGTAGTTCTTCTAATAAAGTCACCATTAAAGTGCTAGACAACCCCAAGCTAGATATAAAATATATTAGATATAGCTGCCAATTAGCAAGAAGATTTATTTCCATTGACCTTGCCTGTAGAATTGCTGGCACCGATATTAAGACTTCAACAATTGGCAATATTAGAAAACAAGCAATTTTTTGACTAAGGTTTAGCTTAGAATCAAAACTAGAGCTAATTGGATACCAGACTAAAATAACAGGAATAAATAAAGTTAAGATAAAAGTCATATTCCTTTGTTAGGGTTATCATGCAATTTCTTTTTTTCTATTAAGAAAGCCATTATTAGACTGGCTGCTAAAATTGACAATATTATTCCGCATATCATAGACATCAAAACAAGTATTCCGTTTGTATTCTCAAATAGATATAAATATAAATTTATAGCCATAAAATTAATAGATAAATATATCCAGAATCCGCCTGTTAAAGAAACTAAAATTGCTTTAATGATATAGTTAACTTTAGGAAAAGCAAGTAAGATGACAACAGACATTAATCCTATTGATAGAAAATAAAAAAAGAAACGCTCTAAATTCATATGAGATAAATAGATTATATCTTCTCAAACTATAGCTTCGGCAAATTACTACTGTCCATAACCGTATCGGATTAGATTAGGATCAGCGATATCCGTATACTATAAAGGCATAATATACCAAGCGATACTCTCATTCGCGGATTTAATTCTTAAATACTGTTTCTAATCTCACCTTCTAGTCAACAAAAAAGATTACTAATAATGGTCTTTCCGTCTTTCATTTTCTAGGAGACTACTTTTATGAACCACTTTTCCCGTGAGCTTTTAACCCCTTTGTATACCCCCTACAGGAAGTAACGTAAAAACAGAATCTAATGGAGGTAGGTTTAGATAGAGTAACCATTTATTCAGCCAAAAACCCCTACGATATCTAACTACATGGGTTGAACTATGTGCCTTTGTGCGCAGCGGCACTAGTACGGTGCGGTGCATTCGCAAAGGCTACAGGGATTGAAAATATAGAGCAACACGTAACTTAGCTACTCCCATCCCGCTATAAAATTACCTAAAATAGAATAGTCGAAATAAAGTGGAGAAATGAGGAGTAGAACACAACAGTTAAAGAAGCAGCAATTGAACTTAGAGGAGTGGCAAAAGCTTTATTACCAGAATCAAAGA
>JBCDDK010000123.1:0-22250 GCA_039180345.1 Cyanobacteria bacterium P01_G01_bin.39
AATGTTACTTTCTTTGGTAATAAAGATCCTCATCCTGCGATGGCATCTCTCAAGCAACATCAAAGACGAACGTATCAGTTAGAGTTCAAAATTATGACTTATTCCTACAATGTTTCTTGAAAGTTTTGTCAGTCAATCAGGCTTATCTGTTCCTTTGTTAATTTTTTATGATCCTTATCTTTCTCAAAATCAGCGATTTGTCGCCAATCTTGCTCAAGAAGATGACTAATTTCTAAAAAATTTAAGTAATCAACAGGTTTACCATTTAGATAGTTACTAATAGTAGCCAAGCACATCCCTAATTCTTCAGCTAGATCTTTTTGACGAGGATAACCATTCCGTTTAACGGCTAATTTCAATGCTGGAATCTTTTCCGCTTGAACTCTAAGAGAACGAGACATTAATTCAGAAGTAATTGAGAGAACACTATTTAAATAGTACTTCTTATTCACAGCTTAGATGGCTAACTCAAGTATAAGTCAGATATAAGCTAGAATTCAGATACAAACTAGACATAACTCTAATGAATCTCAGTTTGGTTCAGCTCTTAACCCAGCATTAAGGATGGTTTCATGAAATTGAAGCGTTATCAAATAATTTCATGAACAATATAGAAACTTTCAAACTTTTGGTAGAAATCATTACACTTGCTTTGACTCTTTCCAATCAATTTCCTCTCTTGGGGATTATTGTAGCAATAGGAATACTCTTACTTCTTTTGATCAATGAAGACAAAAATTGGTAATAACAAAATAGGAAAATAATTGACATTACTGCATTGTTCCTGTCGAACCAAAACCACTACTGCCTCTACTAGTAGTACTTAATTCCTCAACTACTTTGATCTTAGCTGGAATAAAGGAGCAAATAACCATTTGTGCTATTTTCATTCCTGGAATAACTGGAAACGATTTCTTACCGTGATTAATCAAGATCACACCAATCTCACCGCGATATCCAGCATCAATTGTGCCAGGAGAATTTAAGACAGTTACGGAATATTTTAGTGCTAGTCCGCTTCTGGGGCGAATCTGAGCTTCAGTGTTGGGCGGAAGCGCGATCGCAATACCAGTTTTAATTAATTGAGTTTCTCCTGGCGGTATTTCAGTCTCTTCAATGGCAAAAAGATCCAATCCTGCATCTTGTGGATGGGCATACTGAGGAATAATGGCAGCTGGATGAAGTTTGACGATTTTAAGTTCCATATTTTGTGCAACAAAAATTAAGCCCAATGATTAAAATAATCATAGTGCTTGTCTCAAAAGTTTCGTCCAACATTATAAAATTGAACAAACTATAACAATCGATACAGCAAAACAAATATGTTCTTGCACTATATGTTTAAAGTGTTTAACTAAAAAAGACGATCAAGAGGAGATAAGTATGAATGCATCAGAAAGAGCCAGAAGTTTAGATATTACGACCAAAATTGCTTCAATTGTCAATTTATTCAAAGTCCAATTTCCTGATGCTAAAGCAGATCTCAAGCCATGGAAGAATGACCCCAGCACTCTTGATTTAGTTGATCCCGACTCGATTGATATTGGGTTTCATTTTCCTGGTTGGAGTAGACGTTACCAGAGCAATAGTATTTTGGTACAGGTTCGCTTTTATAAAGACCCTTCAGAAAAATCAGAAAAGTTTATTGGTGTAGAGACCTGCGGCTTTAGCTATATCGGTCAAGCTTGGAAATTTTCGACCATAGATAGCTGGGAGTGCGTCGGTAAATGTCAGCCCGCACAAGAAGCGGAAAAGCAACTAAAGCTATTTTGTCGTCAGGTATTTGAATTATTTAACTAAATTGCTATGGTTAATTAATTCTGCCAAAGCTACTTTAAGGCGATCGCGACTATTAAAATTATCTAATTTTTTGACTAGCCTGCCGTTATGAAACAACATGATTGTTGGTAAATTTCTGAGGCTATAGTGATTAGTCAGTTTAAGATTTTCATCAGCATTAATGGAAACCAGCTTAAAAGATTCTGTGGTTTCTGTCTTCAGCATTTTTAATGTTGGATTTATTAGCTTGCACAAACCACACCAAGGTGTCCAGAAGTGGACTAATACTGGTTGAGAAGCATTTAATACCTCTTGCCGAAAATTAGTTTCATTGACTGCCAATACCATATATGAAGAATATATTTTAAATTTACTTAAGATACTTTGAGCTATGCTACATCTAATCGGGATCAACTGAAAAGATAATATATAACAGTTTGCCAGTAATTTAAAAATAACTTTACCAGTAGACTCTTGAAGTGACTTGCATTAACCAAGGATGTCCCCACCAAAACAACATCACAAAAGCCGCTACACCCAGATAAGCAGGACGTATGTATTCTTGTAATTTAAATTGTTGACGACCGTCAAGCATCGCTTTAAAAGGCAAAATCGAGGTACGGGCTTTAACCTCGGTAAAAGCTGCACCATATCGCTTTGTTAAACGGCGATCGCCATGCCAAACCGCAAATAAATGGTGAGCAATTAAGCCGATAGAGGTAACAATGGTAAAGGTCGTTCCTAGCCAAAGAGTATGGGCAATACACCAGATAACTTGACCTACCATCTGTGGGTGACGGGTGATGCGAATAATTCCTGTTTCAAACAAATATACCTGGGGTTTTTGGATCGCCGCAATTTCTAATAAATTGAAGGTTGCTGGATAGAGAAAAATAAAAGAAATAGCCGATAAAATCCAGACGAGAGGTTTAATTCCTGGTACTCCCTGCACCTGCCATAGTTGCAGACCATCGTAACGATGATTAAAAAAGTAAATAATTAAAATAGTGGCAAAAGGAATGCTAACCAGAGCAAAAAAAACTCTGTATAGTCTGGCACCAACCTTACTTTCTGCCCAAGGTCGTAAAGCGGCTAATCCACTGTGGGCGATCGCAAAACCGAGCAACAAGCCCACCATAATTATGTGACTGTTATTAAACCAACCGAAGTTTGCCATAGAGATTTTAATATAGGTATTATTAATCAGTTTAGATGATACAAATAATTAAAAGTTAACTTAAGCGCCCTAACTGTGATAATGTGCGAATGAAATTACCTTTACATTCGCCCTTGCGCCCACTAAAGAACATGAAAATTATTAAAGATTAAGCACTATTAATAATACGTTTAAATAACGCTTTGATAACTAACAATTTTTAAAATCGCTACTGGAATTTTATGTCTGATATTCCTTTTACTCTCGATCAACTCCGTATCTTAAAAGCAATCTCAACAGAGGGCAGCTTTAAACGTGCTGCGGACAGTCTCTATGTATCTCAACCTGCGGTAAGTCTTCAAGTACAAAATTTAGAAAAACAACTAAACGTCCCCTTGTTTGATCGAGGAGGACGAAGAGCGCAATTAACCGAAGCGGGACATTTGCTGTTGAGTTACGGTGAAAGGGTAATCTCATTGTGCCAAGAAACCTGCCGTGCGATCGAAGATCTGCAAAATCTACAGGGTGGAACCTTAATTGTGGGAGCATCCCAAACTACAGGTACATATTTGATTCCGCGCATGATCGGTTTATTTCGCGAGAAGTATTCGGATGTATCAGTGCAACTTCAAGTCCACTCAACCCGACGCACTTCTTGGGCTGTAGCCAATGGACAGGTCGATTTAGCAATTATTGGCGGAGAAGTCCCAACTGAATTACAGGAAATACTAAATATTATTCCCTATGCAGACGATGAGCTAGCTTTGATTCTGGCTCCCAATCACGTATTGGCACAAGAAGGAGTAATTCAAAAAGAAGACTTGTATAAGTTGAAGTTTATTACCTTAGATTCTCAATCAACAATACGTAAAGTAATTGACAAAGTTTTGAGCCGCTATGAAATTGACCCCAAACGGTTGAAAATTGAAATGGAGCTAAATTCCATTGAAGCGATTAAAAACGCAGTACAATCGGGTTTAGGAGCCGCGTTTGTGTCCACTACGGCGATCGCCAAAGAGCTAGAGATGGGCATCTTACATCGAGCTAAAATTAAAGAGGTAGATATAGGACGTACCCTCTCAGTAATCGTTAATCCCAATCGATATTGCTCGAAGGCAGCAGAAGCATTTAGCAAAGAGATCTTACCTAAGTTTTCGACTCGGTCGGAATTTGACAATTTAGATAGTCTTTATAAAAACATGATAGAAATAAAGTAGATTTTTGAATAATTAAAATAATAAGTAATATTGGCAGCTGGCAATCTCCCCTCTAATACTAAATCCGATTCACAAAGGTTATTTATGCAAGTCGACTGGGGGACTGGGGGAGTAATTAATCTTCAGTACCCTCTGTTTTATGTAGCCTATATCAACGCCGATTTAGTATGAATTACAGGATTAACTGTTAAAAGAGATTCTTTGGGACAACTTTCATATTAGTCGTAACTGATTATGTAGAAGACAGGATCGCTCCCGTGACAGGTAAAATTGCAGGGTGGGATTTTGGATTAAAGACTTTTTTGATTGGGAGTGATGGAACAGAAATTAAATCTCCTTTGTTTTTCGACCAACTCAGGAAAAACTTAAAGCCGCTAATCGTTCTTTATCCAGAAAAAAGAAAGGTTCCAGGAATTGGTACCAGGCTAAAGACCATCTCAATCGAGTCTATCAACAGATCACTAACAAGAGAAGAGATTGGTTTTGGAAGCTAACCAATGAACTAACAGATCGATATGATGTCTTGCTCTTTGAGGATCTTAATTTAGATGGAATGAAACGATTATGGGGTCGAAAAGTCAGCGATCTTAGTTTTGGTACATTTTTAGAAATTCTGACGACTGTAGCAACCAGCAAAGGAAAAACCGTTCATTATATTGATCGCTTCTATTCCAGCTCAAAAACTTGTTCTTATTGTGGATACGTCAATCAGGAATTGAGTCTTAAAGATAGAGAATGGGATTGTAATGGATGTGGAACTAAAGATATCTTAAGAGATCTAAATGCGGCGATTAATATTAAAAGAGTTGGGGCATCAACTCTTAAGCTAGGAGCAGTAAGACCTTCAATGAAGGCTTGTTCTGTTTGAATTTAGAATCCCCTATGCCTTCAGGCTAGGGGAGTATGTCAATAGAGTGAGGGAGATTCAAAGCAGCTTCTTTTAACCTACCTTTGCTATTAGCCTAAAGTTGTTTATCTGTAGCAAAGCAATTTCGACCCGCGAATTATCTAAACGTTTAAAAATTATTTTTACAACTTTTGTCTGACCAACTCTGCTACAACTTGACTTAAGCCCACGGAATTAGAGGCTTTACACAAAATACGATCGCCTGGAGACATAATTGTTTGTAGTCTATCGATCACAGATGCGTGATCGCTAAAGCATTCAGTCGGGATTCCTGCTGCCCCTTCGGCTATTTCATCTATTACAGCCTCCTCTCTCAAAACTAGCAGCAAATCTAAGTTTAGTTCTTTGACTCTAACTCCTACCTGACGATGCAGGGTCGCAGAATATGTTCCAAGTTCTTTCATCGTTCCTAATACTGCAATATGTCTGCTTCCAGGAGTTGCCCTAAGCATTTGTAGCGCCGCCAGCATGGATTCCAAACCTGCGTTGTAGGTTTCATCCAGAATGACTATATCTTCCGCTAAATCATAACGACGCGCTCGTCCTTTGGGTAGTTGTACCTGTAACCCAGCAGCTAAAGGGGCTATATCGATTTCTAAGGCTTGTGCCACAGCGATCGCCGCTAGATAGTTGTTGGCGTTATGTTCTCCAGGCAAAGGTAACGGTAATTCCTTGTCCATAACTTTTAGCTTATCTGCCCAAACTTCTCCTTTAAGATCTCCTCCTGTTAATCCATAAGTGATTGTTTGTCCTCGCCATACTTGTGAAGCGGTGTCAATCAGTAAAGAATTGTCGTGATTTAGAATAGCAACGCTTGTCGCTGGCATCTGCCCGAGCAGTTCACATTTAGCTTGGGCGATCGCCTCTCTTGAACCCAAACGCCCAATATGAGCAGTACCCACATTAGTAATTACGCCAATTGTCGGACGAGCAATCTCTGTGAGTAAGGCAATTTCCCCCTTACCGCGCATTGCCATTTCAATCACGGCATAGCTATGGTCTGGGGTTATCTGAAGTAGGGTTTTTGGCACCCCAATTTCGTTATTAAAATTAGCTTCAGTTTTCAACACTTTTCCCTGGGTACTGAGTACGGCAGCAATCAATTCTTTCGTGCTAGTTTTACCTACCGAACCCGTTACCCCAATTACTGGTATCTTAAAGCGATCGCGCCACCATTGAGCAATCTGTTGATAGGCTTTTAGAGTATCTGAAACGACAAATTGAGGAATTTTTAGGTCAGCTATTTGATGCTCCACAATTACAGCGATCGCGCCTTTTATTACAGCCTGTTCAATAAAATCATGTCCATCAAAATTTTCTCCTACTAAAGCAATAAAGATTGATTGAGGTTGCAGCGATCGACTGTCTGTAGTAATACCGATGACATCTAAATCTAAATGATCGATTGCAGTATAAATAGGGTCGATCTGTAAGATTTTGCTGAGTTCTGCTAGAGAAAAATAGTGATTCATTACTGAGAACGAAGTTGACAAATACCTAATTATAGTTTTTAAAACTGATTAAATCACAGAATTATCCGTAGATATACCAAAAACCATCTCCTAAAATCTTGATGAAAAGTTTATAGCTTTTATTAGCAGAAGAACATAACATTTAGAGATAAACCTAGTTTGATAACTATTATTTTTTATCAAAGTAGTTGTTTGATTTTCCCCAATAAGATCAAGGGAGGATAATTAATTGTGGTCAAGAAAAGCTATCGGCAGTTAAATTCAACTAAACAAGAACAACAACAAATCTATGATCATTTACTGTATTGTGTTAAAACTGAATCTCCGATAGAAATCTTGGATAGATTTAACAATTTATTTATCAGAGGTACAGGATACAAAGATAATCGTATTCGTTCTGCTTTGGAGAAAATTCTTGATACTCCTGGTGCTGAATTAGAGTTTGCCTTGTTCTTTAACCGTTGCTGTCACATTATAATTAATCGTTGGCAAATGCAGCCTAATTTAAGATGTGAAATTATCGAGCTAGCAGTTTTAATTGAGCGAGCCTTACCTCCAGGAGGCGCACACTCCCGGGCATCGCGCAAATTGAGACAATTAGTCAAAGATTTTCTTAAATCTGAATATTTTACTAGAATACAGCGTCTTGCTCGTTTGATTGATGGTAGTTTAGAACCCGAATATCGCCGCAACCGAAACATTGAGATTGTTACCAACTCGGTGGGAGACTTAATTCAACGTTATCCTTATCTTCATCAACATTGTTTAGTGACCGAAGGTAGCACTGATGAGTTTCAACAAACAGTAGAGACTATTCAAGCAGGCATTCAATCAGACTACGAGTTGAATTTATCGCAATATATTACTCATCGCGTGCGGACGGCAAAACTAGTAAAACAATACAAAGCTGCTAATATCACAAGAATTCCTAAGAGGTTAATCAAAAAGATCGACAATCCTACGCTTTTGAGCGATCGTGAATTAGATAGAGCCTTACGTCACTACATGGGAAAAGTTGAACAAAATTCAACTTACTATGATTTAGCAAAAAGTTTTCTCACTCATACCAGTCAAGTCAAAACCTATAAGACATTTAAAGCAGATCTTTTTGAATATCTTATTTCAGGAGTCGATTCAAAATTTTGTAAACAAGGTTTTAATCACGAGCTTCAAGAATATTTACATAATACTCTTACTGATTTTGATCATCGGGGAGTAGACGAGTTTTTAACTTTACGTACCTATTGCCAACTATTTAAGTTTTTAGTGGTAGAAAGCAAGAGCAATACTAGTCATCAAAACTATTTAGGTTTAGTGAACCATTTAGGAGAAGTGAAGACGATTGGCTTACTTCTGAGATTGGTTTTACTGTGCAACAGAGTCAAGCCCTATTTAGAACAGAGATTTTCTATTTTGTTCTCTAGCTATGAAACCGTAGCTGAAGATCAGGCTCCTTGGTTAGTTAAATCATTAGAAAACTTGCAGGTAGCCTTTAGTATTCATTTTGGACAGGCTGACTTTTCTCTAATTCAAATAATCTGAGGTTAAGATATGACGAAGCTAGTTAAATTTTGAATGTACTCATAACGATTAAAATTAACTACCTTTGATTCAGTCCCCAATATTTGATTTCTCGTTGTGATTAGAGACTTAAGTTCAACTCGGCACACAATCAATCAAGAATACAATATCGTATGTCAATATTTGCGCCTAATTGCAGCTACTCGATCTCCTTCAGAGCTTATTCAAGAGTTTCAAAATCTATTGCAGCAGGGCAAAAATGAAGATCAGCAAGTATCTTCAGCGCTTCAAAAAGTTATTCTTGCTCCTAAAGCACAATTTTTTTTATTTATTAATCACTGTTTTTATTCAATCTTAGATGACTGGTCCGAGAAGCCAGAATCAATGGTTTTCATTGAGCAATTAAGAGGTATCATCAATGAAATTGGTAGTACAAAATCCTATGATCGTAAGCGAAAAAAGCTAATTAAACTGATTCGAGATTATCAAGAGACAGAATTTTATCTTCAGTTGAAGATAGTAATGGCTATTATCAAGCCTCAGATACTAGATAACTCAGGAAGTAACGAGACCGTAATTACTGATGAGATGTCTAATAGTAGATATAATTATAGTGATATTATTGGTGATTATTTAGTACGCTATACTTATCTTTATCAATACTTATCTCCTTCAGATAGTCAATTTAATTGCCTGTTGTCATTAATTGAAGATCTGAAAAATAAAAGGCAAAAATCTTTTGAGATTTCGCTCTCCCAGCATATTATCTATCGCATCAGACTCAAACAATTTGCCCAGATGAAACTATTGGCAAAAGGAGCAGGAAAAGCAATCACCAAAGTGGATAATCCTAGTTTCCTTTCCGAAAGAGCCTTTAGAATTGCTTTGAAACAATATACTGGTAAAATAGGCGATTACAATACCATTCAAGAACAAGCACAGCATTTTATAGCCAAAAATAAGCTGCGGAGGAACTATAAAGAATTTAAACATGATCTGTATTGTTTCTTAATAAGTGGAATTAGACCACGAAATAATACTTATAAGTTCAAGGATAAATTGAAACAAAAATTATCAGCCACTTTTACTCAATCTGACATAAAATCAATTAATCGTCCCTTGATTACACAAACTTGTAAACAGTTATTTAGCTTTTTATTAATCGACTCTAAAGTATCTAAAAACACACAAAAACTTGCCAACCTAATTAGCAATTTAGGAACAGCTCAGGTAATGATGATTTTAATGAAAATTCTCTTAATCTGCCCTGAATCAAAACCAGATCTAGAAAAAAAGTTTTTCTTAGTTGTTGCTCACTATCAATCTCAGACTGTTCAAGATAACCTTTGGTTGATCAAAAGTCTGGAGCATTTATTGATGGCATTTAGTATCTATTTTGGCAAGGTTGATGTTTCCCTAGCCAAATCAGCACTAAATAAGTAATCAAAGCTAATAATTAGCTGATTAATCCCACAGAATGGAGCAAAAATAGTTAGCAGTTAAGTAACATGTAATCATCAATCAAGTCATTAATATCTTAAAATTCTAAAGTCAGTGTAACGCTGACCCCATTGCGCCTAAAAAAACTTAGAATAACTGACAATGCTTTGTACCGAAGAATTAATCAAGCTAGAGTTGTTTCAAAAACTGTCAAATGAGCGTTTAGAATGGATTTGCGATCGCGCTACGCCAATTGAATTAGGGAAGGGAGATACTCTGGTCGAAGAAGGGGATAGCCATAAAGGCTTTTTTATCCTGACTTATGGCAAGATTGGTATTACTCGCTTTAGCGAGGGGGTTGAAATGCCCATTGGTCAACACCAGGCACCAGCATTCTTTGGCGAAATTCAGATCATGACTGATGATGTTGTGCCAGTGACCCTCCGCACTTTGACTGATTCGGTGATTTATGAACTCAATGGTGAAGATTTTTTAAAGTTAGTGCACGAATGCCGTAACTTTGAAAAAATGATTTTTCGGACGGTACAAAGCAGGGTAATGGGTTTACAGTCATTTATCCAAAACCGCGAAAAAATGGCAGCGCTGGGAACTTTAGCAGCAGGCTTGGCTCATGAACTGAATAATCCCGCAACGGCAGTAGTGCGATCGCTCAAAGAAATTGTTCCTGGCATGCTAGAGCTACAGCGTATGAACCTCGTTTATGGACAACGTAATGTGGAAGAAGAGCATACTGCCAAGTGGCTTAAAGTTAGAGACGATGGTTATGATTTTATTGTCAATAATTGTGCCGACCCTCTCACCATAATGGAACGGGAGGATGCAATCTTAGACTGGCTTGAGGATTATGGCGTAGCAGAGGCTTGGAAGTTAGCCGACTCCCTAGTAGCAGGAAATATAGAAACAGCTACCTTAGATGAGCTGACGGCACGCTGGCGAGATGATCCGACTGAGTTGAGGGATATAGGGATACGGTGGTTGGCTTTGTCATTTGAAGTAATGACCATGATCCAGTCTGGATTACAGGGAGCAGAAAGAGTGTCGGCAATAGTTCAGTCAATGCGCTCTTACTCTCATTTAGATCGGGGTGCAAAACAGCAGGTTGATGTTCATCAAGGAATAGAAGACACTCTACAGCTATTGTCCCATAAACTTAAGCAGGGAGTGAAAATCAAGCGTACTTATGATCCAACAGTGCCGAAGATTTTAGCTTTTGGCAGCGAGTTAAATCAGGTTTGGACAAATTTAATTGTTAATAGTATCGATGCGATGGAAGAGCAAGGAAATTTAACAGTTGAAACCATTAATAAAGGCGATCACGTTAATGTCAAAATAATCGATTCAGGCTCAGGCATTCCAGCCGACATTCAGTCTCGTATTTTTGAACCATTCTTTACAACTAAAACTGTGGGCAATGGTTCTGGTTTGGGTTTGGATAATGTGCGGCGGATTGTTGAAAATCGTCATCGTGGTTCGATATCTTTAGAATCTAAACCTGGCAAAACCTGCTTTACTATCTGTCTACCAGTTAATATTTGTGAAACTTAGTTTTCAAGCTCAGGACATGGGATATTGATCGCATTTTAAAAATTATCTGGAAGCTTCATCACTTCATCTGGAGAATTTAGAACAAGTTCATATTCTTGCTGAAATTGCTCGATTATATCGTTAGATATAATCTCTTGTGACTGATGCTGATTAACTTTTAAATAATCAAAAATTTCTTTGAGTTCAATAATGTCTTGGCTATTTAGATAGTTGGTTAATCTATTATTTGAATTGATTTTATCTCTCCAATTCATATAAATACCTAGCTTTAATAATTTTGTTTCATTAAAATTTGCGTTTTGACGTAATAAATTATATATTTTGTTACATCCTTTTATTCCCTGATGAAGAGCTATTTTAGTATGTTTTCTTGTTTGAGAATCTGCTAAATTAATTTCTATATCTCTTCGCTTATTAAGCTGTTGAACATAAGTAATATTTCGATAATCATTAATACAGTAGTTAACGAAACCTGGCAATTTTTTATAACTTAATCTTGTAGATTTAATCCAGTTTTTGGAACACAATTGATGTTCTTCAGTATATTTATCAAGAGAACATCCTAAAAGGGTACAAGAGGCACTAATAGGAGTTTTCAAATAAAATATTCCTATTTTTAGAAGACCAAAATTACATGTATTGCAACCTTGAGGGCAAGAGTAAGAATCTGGTACTATTGAAAGCCATGTAATTTTATTATCGTTTACTTGAAAATTAATAGAATAATCAAAATATAAAAAGATAAGTAATGTGGCAAATGCGGTTAAGCTAAACAATAATAGTTTTGAAAAAAGTTTAAACATATATAAATAAAAATTACCCAACAATCAGTTTTTAAACAAAAAACTTAACAGCTCGCATAATAACGTAACTAGATCAATGACAAATCAGGATAACTCAACTTTACTCGCTGATGCCAGTAAAAGATTAGAACAGGCATTAAAACATGTCGATATTTCAGAAGATGCGATCGCCCGTTTAAAGCATCCCAAGACTAGTCTTAGTGTTTCCATTCCCGTCAGGATGGATGATGGAAGCTTACAGATCTTTTCAGGTTATCGGGTGCGGTATGAAGATACTAGAGGAGCGGGGAAAGGAGGAGTCCGTTATCATCCTCATGTAAGTTTGGATGAAGTACAATCTCTGGCTTTTTGGATGACTTTTAAATGCGCCTTACTTGATTTGCCTTTTGGCGGTGCCAAGGGAGGCATTACCGTCAATCCCAAACAATTATCCCGTGCCGAGTTAGAAAGGTTGAGTCGGGGCTATATAGATGCGATCGCTGATGCCATTGGCGTAGATATAGATATCCTAGCTCCCGATGTCTATACCAACGCCGTAATTATGGGTTGGATGATGGATCAATATAGCACCATCAAACGACAGCTTTCGCGCGGAGTGGTAACAGGTAAACCGCTTGCTTTAGGCGGTAGCAAAGGTAGAGATACTGCCACAGCCATGGGAGCGTTTACTGTGATTAAGGCGATGTTGTCTCAATTTCAATTAATTCCTGCTAAAACAACGGTGGCGGTGCAGGGTTTTGGCAATGCAGGTTCAATCTTGGCAGGTTTACTGGCTCAGGCGGGATATAAAGTAGTTGCGGTTAGTGATTCTAAAGGGGGAATTTTTGCACCTCAAGGTTTAGATATAGCTAGCGTTACTAAACACAAACAGCAGAGTCGCGAGATGAAAGCAGTTTACTGTGAGGATACAGTGTGCAGCATCGTCGAACATCAAGCAATTTCTAATCAAGAACTGTTGGCATTGGATGTTGATGTTTTGATTCCCGCCGCCCTAGAAAATCAGATTACTCAAGACAACGCCCAGAGTATCAAAGCTAAATATATTTTTGAGGTTGCCAATGGACCAATTAGCTCTGATGCTGACGAAATTCTAGCAGTTAAGGGAACATATGTCTTTCCCGATATTTTAGTTAATGCGGGAGGCGTAACCGTTAGTTATTTTGAGTGGGTACAAAATCGTAGCGGTTGGTATTGGACGCTAGAAGAAGTTAATCAACGTCTTAAAGAGAAAATGGCGGCTCAAACGCAACAGGTTTGGAATCTGAGTCAAAAACTGAACGTTAGCGTTCGTACTGCTGCTTACGTCTTGGCATTACAAAGATTGGGAACAGCCCTTGATGCTAAAGGAACTAGGGATTATTTTAGAAATCACTAATCTCAATTAGTCAGGCAAGGTTAACTGATTTTGATCCTGACTATGAAGTTTCTCTTGCTTCAGTAAAACCTCTTGTTGAGGTACAGGGATCGGGATACCAGCTTGATCCAAAGCAATTATCACTCGGCGACGAAATTCTCTCGCGACATCCCATTGTTTTAACGGTTCAGTTTTAATCCAGACGCGAATTAAGATTCCGCGATCGCTAAATTGTTCCACGCCTAAAATATTAGGGAATTCCCAGATCTGCTCTCGCCACTCAACACTTTGCATCATGGTTTGGGCTACCTGCTCGATAATATCCAAAGCACGATCAATATTTGCCTGATAATTTACAGGAATATTGATATCCGCCCTCGACCATTGGCTAGAACGATTTGCCACAATATCAACTGCGCTATTAGGAATTGTGATTAGTCGCCCTTCTGCATCTCTTAATTGGGTAATCCTCAGATTAATATTTTCCACCAAGCCACTAACCGTTCCAATATCTACAATATCGCCTACGGCATAGCGATCATCCCAAATAATAATAAAACCATTAATCGCATCTTTGATCAGATTTTGTGAAGCGAACGATAAACCTAAGCCAAAAATTCCCGCACCAGTTAGCAGCGGTGCTAGGTTAACACCATTGACCCAAAAAGCGGCAATAATGCCAACTACAACCCAAATAATTGTCACTGCGCTACGTAGAATTCTAGTGGTGGTATTGACGCGTAATTTTCCTCGCTGATTCACTTTTAAATCCAGTGATTGGCTATCTACCGCAACAGAACTAAGTTTCGCAATCAGAAAGTAAGTCAACCGAATTAAAAAATATGTCATTAGTGTTACTAAGGCAATGCGAAAGGGAATTCTGAGGGCAGCAATAAGCAAAAAGGGAATAATACGGGTTTGAGGATAGAGATTTAATATTATTAAACTGCCGCCACACCAAATTAAGACTTGAATAAATTGCAGCATCCGATATAGAATTTCGGTCAAATTCCAGCGTTGTCGATGAGCTAACTGTTCGGCGACGGATAGACTTTTTAGGCTAGAGTCAGGAGCCAATCTTCGGGCTAACTTCCTCAGTTTACGGATGTTTCGGCTAAGTGGGAAATTACTCAAACAGATAGCAGTAAAGATACATAGTCCCCAGATTATTTGTTTTCTGATATATTGAGGCGATCGCTCTTGTTGCGCTGTTTTTAGACCCTGCTCAATCGTAAATTTGAGCTGACTAGCTCTTACAGGCACTCCAACATCGTTTGCTCTAGCATCAGTACCAGTAACGGTAAATAAACGTTCAGCATTTTCGCCAGTGCTTAGATAAAGATCTCGTAGGTTGCCAATTGGTTTTACCTGAACTTGGATTGGTTTGCTTGGTTCATTTATATAGTCTGCGCTTAATTCCCCAAATCGCTTTTGAATCTCGTTGATTCTATCTAAGAGCAATTCTGAATCAGTAGCCGATAACTTAAATAAGCAGCGCCCATCCAAACGAATACAGGCTGAGTTGAGCGAATTTTCCTGTACCTGACGTATTAAGCGAGAATAAATTGCTATGTCTTGGATAAAAGGTAGCTGTGCTGTGGCGGGAGTGATCCAGATTATTCCTGTTATTAAAACCACCAGTATTACGAGCAACTGTTTTCTAAGCATATTTTATGGCGATCTTTCTATCTCAACTGATGAAATCTAAAATAAATCATAGTTAGAGAAAGTTAAATTTCTTGGGGCAATTTATTCTGGAAAGATCCGCCTGTTTGATACGATGAGCGAAGATCGCCTTATATTACTTGACCCCAATTGGTTAACTCTTTTTGTCTGTTATGCTATGCCCATTATCTATGCGTAATTCCCAACTCTTAGCTCATTTAAGCAATCCTTGGCAAAATCTGGTGCTTCCTTTGGTCGCTGTCTTTGCTTATTTAACTTTGCTAATTGTTGTGACAGAGGTTTTGAGTCGCATACTTACCGACGATCCCGAATTGACTCGCAAAGTAGTTCATATCGGCAGCGGTAACGTTATCTTAATCGCTTGGTGGTTAAAAATATCGCAATCGGTCATTATTAGTGCAGCGATTATTGCAGCAGCGATCGCTATTATTTCTTATATATTACCGATACTACCCAGCATTGAAAGCGTAGGTCGTAAAAGCTTTGGCACCTTATTTTATGCTGTCAGCATGGGTTTGTTAACTGCTTTTTTCTGGCAAGATCAGCCTCAATATACGGTAATTGGAATTTTGACCATGGCTTGGGGAGATGGGATGGCAGCCATCATTGGGCAACGTTTTGGGCAACATAAATACCAAATAGGACAAATCAGCAAAAGCTGGGAAGGTTCTTTCGCCATGACTCTTGCTGCACTGATAGTCACAGTGTCAGTATTATGGTCGGTAGAAGGAAATAGCTGGCAAGTCTGGGTGATTGGGATAGTAGTGGCAGTATTTGCTACTATTTTTGAAGCCTTTTCTAAACTGGGAATAGACAACTTAACAGTCCCAATAATCAGCGGATTTCTAGGTTTTTTTGGGGTTCAAGCACTATTATTAAGTTAAATACTGCCAATCATCAGGGCAAAAAAATAAATAACTAGATTGATTTAAGCAAAAATTTTTAAATAATGACAGACTCAAGTTCTCAAGCAACAGAACAAACTACTATTCCTGAAACTTCTCAACCAAAAGACAGTTATGTTAAGTTGGCAATGCGGAATATGGTTCGCAAAGGAAGACAATCTTTATGGCATTTCTTCTTAACTACAGTAGGACTTCTTGGTCTTTTAGTAGGATTAGCTTATTTAACTAAACCATAACCAAAGTTCTCCATGGACATAACAATTAAACAAATTATCAATGTCAATATATATGTGGAGAATACCTATGAAGGAGATTTGTCCCTAAGTAATTTTGAATCAACCAAATCTATTCCCTGGTCACAGTGGATGCAAGTTTGGTTAGATAAACTAAGTTTAGCTGCGGACTTGGCAACTAATTGCGAACTTAGCCTTAGGCTAACTAGTGATCGCCAAATTCAGGCTCTCAATCATCAATACCGTTTTTTAGATAATCCTACTGATGTACTAGCATTTGCCGCTACCGAAGCAGAGATTCTGCTTCCTCAAGATTTAACTGAACCTTTATATTTAGGAGATATAGTTATTTCTTTAGATACGGCATTAAAGCAAGCCAGGTCACAAAATCACTCCTTAATTGTAGAATTAGCCTGGTTATCTAGCCATGGTCTACTTCATCTACTGGGTTGGGATCATCCTAATGATGTTAGTTTGCAACAAATGTTAAACAAGCAATTGGAGCTAATAAAATTATTAAACCTTTAATAACAAATGTTTCCAGGAATTATTAAAAAGTAATTTATAATCCTCAGCCAATTCTAATATTGTCTTAGGTGAACATTCTGATTTGTGCTTACTGGGTTATGATCACACTATAAATTAAGTACATATACGGATTATCATTGAATCTATCAATATGATTGAATCAAACCAAAAAAGCAATCCGCAACTGTCTTTAATAGAAATTGATATGAAATCTTCTACTTTTGCTCCTCTAGTTCAAGAGTCCTCCTCGACTCAAGAGAAAATTATTCGTAATTTAGCTTGGCAGGTAGCACCAAATTTATTTTTAAGCTTCAAATATGCCTGGGCTGGCGTGCGATATGCCTTTGTTACCCAAAGAAACTTTCGCATTCATACCTTTATTGGTATCTTTGCCGTCAGTTTGGGTGCTTTTTTAGGTATTCGAGCCATGGAAATGGCAGTAATCACCATGACCTGTGCGATCGTTATGGTTTTAGAATTAATCAACACGGCAATTGAATCTGTTGTCGATTTAACCGTTAAGCAAAGTTATCATGAGCTAGCTAAAATAGCTAAAGACTGTGCAGCGGGGGCTGTATTGATAAGTGCGATCGCAGCAGTAATTGTAGCAGCGTTGATCCTATTTCCTCCACTGTTACAGCGTATTTTGCTGATGATGTAATGGAGATTTAGCTTGATCATAGTTATAGATAACTACGATAGTTTTACCTACAATTTGGTGCAGTATTTAGGGGAACTAGCATCAGAATTACCTGTTGCTGCCGATATTCGTGTCTATCGCAATGATGCGATAGGTTTGGACGTGATTAATCAGTTAAAGCCAGATGGCGTTTTAATTTCTCCTGGTCCTGGTCGTCCAGAGGATGCAGGGATATCTTTACAATTAATTGAAAAACTAGGTGCCAAGGTTCCTATTTTGGGAGTTTGTTTGGGTCATCAAAGTATCGGTCAAGTGTTTGGCGGGGAAATTGTCCCAGCACCAGTACTAATGCATGGCAAGACCTCTGCTATCCACCATCAAAACTTAGGAGTTTTTGAGGGGTTAGATTGCCCTTTTACTGCTACCCGATATCATAGTTTAGTTATTGAACCCCAGACTATCCCTGATACCTTAGAAATCACCGCTTGGGTGGAGGATGGCACAATTATGGGTGTTCGCCACCGTGACTATCACCATATTCAGGGAGTACAATTTCATCCTGAAAGCATTTTGACCGACAACGGCAAATCTTTATTACGCAATTTTTTGCAGTCTTTAGGTAGTAAATAAGTATGAAAAGGCGACAGTTAATCCGCTACGGTGGGATAGGTTTAACAACAGCGATCGCAACTAGTTTTTTGCCCCGCAAGGCTACTCTAGCTCAGAGCAGTGATACAGGAGTTACGATTCAATATTTAGGACACACTTGTTTCTTATTTACTGGTGATGGCTTAAAGATATTGGTTAACCCATATGAATCGGTAGGCTGCACTGCTGGCTATACTTTACCTGACGTACAGCCAGATGTAGTGCTAACCAGCAGTTTTCTGTTAGATGAAGGTGCGGTAGAATCGGTACCGGGCAATCCCCAAGTTATTACTCAGCGCGGCTCTCATCAGGTTAAAGATATTAGCTTTCAAGGATTTGCTTTACCCCATGACCGCGAGGGAGGGAGAAGGTTTGGCAAAAATATTGCTTGGCGTTGGACTCAAGGTGGAGTTGATATTTTACATCTTGGAGGAGCAGCAGCCCCTTTGGCAACAGAAGATAAAATCTTGTTAAGTGGTTCAGATATACTGCTGGCACCAGTAGGGGGAGGAATGAAAGCATATGATCCCCAAGAAGCACGTCAGGCGTTGAAGGTTCTCAATCCTAGGATGGTTATTCCCACTCACTATCGCACTAGTGCCGCCAGCAAAGAAAATTGTGAATTAGCTCCAGTAGAAGAATTTTTGGCTTTAGTACAGGATCTAGAAGTTGCTCAAGTAGGAAGCGATCGCTTTAATGTTAAGAAGTCTTATCTCAAAAGCGATCAGACCTTGGTTCGAGTTTTAGAATATAGCTCATGAGCTATCTTATTCTGTTTGGATTGGGTTTAACTTCGATTTTTTGGGGCATGAGGTCAACTGAAGAAATTCTTCAGCTAACTGGAGCAGTGATCGGCACTATACTCCTAATTTGGGCGCTTTGTTGGACACCGCGAACACTATTATTTGCTGGGGAAGTAATTGCTGTGTTTGCCGTATTTCGGATTTGCGTCCGTTGCTGTGAATGTGATGGGTAATTAATTTCGCTTAATGTGAATTAGCGGTCAGACCCCGCGTCGCCGTCAGGCGCAAGGGAACGCTGACCAAGACGCTTCGTTGAAAGCTTATTAGTTCGTAGCGCAGCGCGTACGCGCAGATCGTCGTCTTCGACGACTGGCAAAGCTTTGCTTTGCGCGCCATTAGCCATTAGCTATTAGCCTTTCAATCTTTCAAAGATTGACTATTTATGGATCTGAGGTTACGTATTTTCTTTCGTTTCAACCTATCTATTCGGTCTTTTTAATTCATATCAGACGTTAATTATGGTTGAGGAAGTTGAACTAGGATAGTATTTATCTACTCCTCGTTCCTCATTCCTCGTTCCTAAGAAAAGATAGCCAAACTTGCCTTATATCTTAATCTTATACGGCTATAGTTGCTTCTAGTTCTTTTCAGCCTGAGGTTCGGCTCCCTGACTTAGTTGCCAGGCGATCGCATTCAAAACCAAATTACCATTACCCGAACAGGTTTCCTGGAACTCTTCTTGAGCTGCTACGACTGAACCAAGCTTTTCAATAGTCTTACCGTATTTTTTATCTTTGGCTAATTCTTTCTCCTCGGATGTCAAAGGTCGCGATCGCTCTAAAACCACCTTAATGATTGGTACATATTGTTTTGCCTGTTCCGATGCCTCTTGTACTTCTAGCTGTAGCTTAGTTAGCTGAATAATTTCTTGAGCGCCCTGGACAATAGGCAACAATTCTTGAGGATCTGACACAGCTTGATTAGATTTTACTTGAGGACTATCTGATGGTACATAAAAAATATGTTCTGGAGTCAAACCATCGGGAAAACGGTTGACGTCGATTTCTTCTTTTTCCCACATTTCTTGTACAATCTCCAAAGCCTTAGCTCGATTCTTTTTTGTATCTCCTGCGGTACTTGATACCTCAACTAAAATGCCTTCCTGTTCGTTGGCTGGTTTGTCAAGATCGCTAACTGCCACAAAATGAGAAACTGCTGGGGTTTTTGCCATGTTGAGTAAAAATCCAAAAATTCAATATCATTGTACTACTTTTACCATTGTTGTGGTTAGTATGCTGTTCATGCAAGATGTGCAGTTTTTCTACAGATACCAAACAATTAATGATTAGAGGAAAAAAGGGTTTCATCAAAAGTAATTACCCTTTCAATGCCACCCCTTAATAAAAATTAATCGAGATAACTATAGATATACATGAGTGTTAAATTCGAATTGCTATGATCAAACCTAGATAAAATCAGCAGCAGTCAGATTAACAGCACTGACACCTTCAACCGTCGCCAACAATTGATTACCATTACTCGTATCACGGATCAAAGCATCCCCTGCGGCATTATCACTAATTCCCAAATCAGCAAAAGTCAGAGAATTAGCTAACCTAAACGAATCAATCCCATCACTAAAATCATTGATCACATCTGTGCCATAAACCGATTCGAGAACAAAGATATCCGAACCTGCACCACCGTTGAGGATATCGTTACCACCTTCTCCCTTTAACAGGTCATCACCATCACCACCATTAAGAGTATCGTTACCATCCCCTGCAAAGAGACTATCATTACCTGCCGCACCTTGAAGACTATCCCAACCTTTCCGACTTTCTAAGCGGTCATTGCCCGCATTACCGAAGAGTTTATCAGCCTTTGCCCCACCGTAGAGACTATCGTTACCAGATGCACCCAAGAGGGTCACGTTGAGATCATTAACCGTTCCCGCATCCAAGTGATTATTGCTCACACCACCTTCGATACGGGCTAATTCAATATTGCTTAAAGTATCAATGCCTCTTCCTGTTAACTGAGTATCGGTGAGGGTGAAATTATAGTTAGTACCTTCGCTCAGCAGGTCAATACCAGCACCACCATCTATGGTGTCATTACCCGCCTCTCCTTTAAGGGTATCGTTACCATCACCACCAAACAGAGTATCATTGCCATTTCCTGCAAATAAAGCATCGTTGCCTCCCGCACCGTGAAGACTATCGTAGCCGTTTCGACCTTCTAATCTGTCATTACCAGTATTGCCGAAGAGTTTGTCAGCTTTTGCCCCACCGTAAAGACTATCATTGCCTGATGCACCTAATAGAGTCACGTTGAGATTAGTTACGGTACCCGCATCGAGACGATTATTACTCACTCCACCTTCAATACGGGCTAGTTCAATATTACTGAGTGTATCTCGACCTCTTCCTGTAAGCTGAGTATCCGTGAGGGTAAAGTCAAAATTAGTACTTTCTACCAGGCGGTCAATACCAGCACCACCATCTATGGTGTCATTACCCGCCTCTCCTTTAAGGGTATCGTCTTCATTTTGACCAAAAAGGCGATCATTGCCTGCACCTCCTGTGAGAAAATCGTTACCATCTCCACCGTTGAGGGTATCGTTGCCATCATTGCCATTGATCGTGTCATGACCCGAACCACCGTTCAATGTATTATTTCCTGCACCGCCATTGAGATTTCTCGCCTCATCTCGACCTTTATTCTCAATGTAGAGTGGTATGATTGACTCAGTAGTATCATCCCTCAAAATTGCTCCTGTTAGCCCACTGATCTCAATCCCCAAGCTTTCTGTAGCTTCATCGTAGAGATTATCGGCGAACACATCGATCTCTAATTCGGCAGTGGTTTCTCCTGAGGGAATCGTGATCTGTCCTGAAACTGCTGTATAGTCTAACCCAGCAATGGCTTCACCATCAACGGTGCGATAGTTAAACACTACATCCTCTAGTACAGGGGAACTGAGTTGAACCTGATAGCTATCGGCACTACCTTCAGTCAAGGCATCGTTACTGATTTCTAGGGTGGGGATGATTTCTAAGGTAGTGGCACTGACTTTGACATCGGCAAACTGAATCAATTCGATATTGGTTAAAGTATCAGTGCTGTTATAGCTGACGGTATTTGCTGCCCGACTTAAATTAATGCTGTTGTTGTCTTGATAAATTACATCATCATAGACTACTGTATCGATACCATCGCCTCCATCTACTTTGTCATTACCTGCACCTGTAATTATGGTGTCGTTGCCACCGTAGCCAAAGATAGTATCGTTTCCTTCGCCACCGTTGAGTCTGTTGTCTCGATTATTCCCCAGGATATAGTCTCCTCCTGCACCACCGTTTGCTCCCCTATCGGAGTAACTCAGGGTAATTTCGTCATCGCCATCGCTGCCACTTAGTTCTCTTTCAAAGGGGTCAGAATCTGGGTCTAGTGGTTGGTCGATGGGATTGCCTTCAGCGTCTACTGCTTCACTTTCTCCTGTGGTGACGGTATGTTCTACAGTAGTTGTGGCAAAGTTGGATTCGGGAGTAAAGACTACCTCCGCAGTAACTATGTTTTCGGCATCGACGCTCACATCTAGGTTTTCTACTGTTCCTTCATAGGTTAAGCCCAGTGGACTATCGCTAAA
>JBCDDK010000124.1:0-22220 GCA_039180345.1 Cyanobacteria bacterium P01_G01_bin.39
TCCAACCGAAGCCTTCAAAGCAGAAGAAAAAAAGTCCATCACCGAACGACTTTGAAAGCGACAAGTCTGTATCACAGTCAAATTATTAGCAGTATCTTGAAATCGTTCCATAGAACGAGAACCACCACTAACTTTTCTTTTAGTGACTGCTAATCGTAAAGCTCTTTCGGCTAAATTATTGTCTGGAGGTATTTCTCGATGATCTAAAAAAAACCACCATTGATTTGCATCGAAATGTCTTTGAAACAATGAAGATAAACAGCTCAATAGCCAGGAGGATGTTGAAAATTGCCAGCTACCTGATTAATCTCTTCCGCGATCGCCAATAATTCTATTTCTTGCCATCTTTTACCAACTATTTGCATACCGATAGGTAGCCCATTTTCTGTTTGTCCAATGGGAATTACAACTACAGGATGACCTGTAAGGTTGAATAGCATTGTATATGCACCATTGGCTAAAAAATAAGGAACTTTGCGTCCTTCGATTTCAATTGCTGCACCTTTAGGGCAATGAGTAAAAGAGGTCGTCATTGCCACTGGACAAAGCCAAACATCCCAAGATTTTAATGCTTCGTCCATTTGCCAGGTTAGATAGTCTCTTTTGGTCAATGTCTCGAAGTATTTTTTTAGAGTTGGATTTAGCAATGACGGGAGAAAGTGACTCAAATTGCTAAGATTTCTTAGTTCTTTTTCTCCTTGAGTTGCCTCGCGAAACATTACAGGAATAGCTTCTTTGGCAGTATCAAAATCTGCTGGTTGAGAATAGATAAAATTAAGTGCTGTTAGCTGATTACAAACTTGAAATGCTTCTTTTAACTCAAATGGCAGAGATTTCCAATACTTAACATCAGCACCTATTTGAGTAAGTTGATTGGCAACCATTGCAATCGCCGCTTTTATATCTGAAGCCACAGGGATTTCGTCCCATCCATCCATCCAAGCAATGCGTAAGTTTTGTAGCGGCTTAAACGTAGGTGTACCGATTGGCACGGGAGGAATATCAGGCTGTCTAGGATCTGCACCTACTGTCAAGGATAAACATAATCGTAAATCTTCAATGGAACGAGCAAAAGAACCAACTGTCATCAATTGACGGATACATTTGGGCATTCCAGGTGCCTCAGGAATATGTCCTGTAGTGGGTAAACGCCCCTCTGTTGGTTTTAAAGCAAATACACCACAAAAATGAGCTGGTTGACGGGTTGAGCCAGAAACATCATTTCCTAAATCCAACGCTGAAAACCCAGCAGAAATAGCTGCGGCACTTCCTCCAGAGCTACCTCCAGGTGTACAATTCAAATTCCAAGGATTATTAACACGTCCAAAAAGATCGTTGCTACTTTGAAAATCACTCGCCATTTCAGCAGGATTTGTCTTACCAATAATAATTGCCCCAGCTTGACGAAGACGCGCTACCACTGTGGCATCTTGAGCTGGAATATAATTCTTAAGAGGTTTATAACCTGCGGTAGTAAGCAATCCTGATGTTTCAAAAGTATCTTTGATTGTGATTGGTACACCATGAAGTTGTCCCCAGATTTCACCTTTGGCTATAGCTTCATCAGCTTCAATTGCTCTTTTCTTAGCTCTTGACTCATCTAAGGTAGCAATGGCGTTGACTCTAGGATTGTGTTTTTTGATTTGTACTAAATAAGCTTTAAGAACCTCCTGTGTAGAAACGGTTTGATCTCGAATCATTTGAGCAAGCTGATAGGCAGGAGTAAAAACTAAATTGCTCATGTTTATTATTGCCAAAATAATCAAAAAACATCTAGATTTTAGTTGTCTACAACCCAAATCTAGATAAAACTAATTTTAATACTATTATTTGCTTCTGGTCTTTTCCTCTAACAGTTTTATTTGCTTTAGCCCCATCGTTAAGGGTTGCTGTTTCAACTGAGCAAGCTCATGAATAATCTGCTGCTGTTGGTGCTGAATCTGATCCAAACGCTCTAATACTGACTGTAGCTGCTCAGAATTATGGTTAACTTCATAACTAGTTACTGTAGTTTGATTTGCTGTTTTAGGTTTAGATTCCCAGCCGACCAAGAACTTGAGCAACATCCAGGGCGATCGCAAAATCCACAGCCACATGCGATCTATCGTATTGGCGATCGCTCGATAAATTGTTACTAGCAAGCGTATAGTTAAGATAGCGGCGAGCAAACCAACAACTAGGCTAATTAGGGGATGGTTATACATCCAGGCTACATAGGGATGACTATATAACCAATTATTGAAAGACGCTCTCATTGAGTTGGTGACACTATTAGTTACGTAACTATCCCAAGAAATGGTGTTGCTCACTAATTCATCTAACGCCAATGATGACTTGGCGCTGATGGAGTTCAATTTGTTGGCAATTTCAGATAACACGGCGCGCCTCGGGTTAAAACTCTACTGTAGCTAATGAATATGAGATGTCATACCAAATCCTGTTTAGATATGCGATTTATAGGTGATAATAGGGAAAAGGTAAAAGGTAAAAGGTTAAGGGGAAAAGGGTTTAAGCTACTTTAATAGTCTAATTTATAAGTATCATTTGTTAATCAGATTTAGTGTCAGTGGAGATTAAATCACTTTAGTTATATCGGCGTTGCACAATCGAGAGATGATTTTTTAAATTTATCGGATATTGAACAAATTTAAAAAGCTTAGAGCTTATAGCTTATAGCCTAAAGCTACGAACAGAAGCACTCTGTACGTCATACGTTAAATTAGCAACGCCGTTATATCTAACCAAATGTTTTACCCTTTTTAAAATAGTAGATTCATCTATCTGCGTTCATCTGCGTTCATTATCTTAATTTTCTCTTTCCTATCACCAACTCAGGTTAACCAATGCTAGATGCCAGTAATTTCTGTACTGCTGTTTTAATAAATATTTCATCTTCAGCATTTTGGTAAGGATTTCCCGCCCGATGTCCCCAAATAGAAGGAATGGGAAGATACTCACTGTTGGGAATTAAATCGGCTTCAGTATGACAGTCTTCAGGGGTAAAATAAAGATCTGTTGTCGCAGGCATAACTAAAGTCTTGGCGGTAATTGACTTCAATGCCTTGGGATAGTTTCCCTGATAAGTAGAATTATTACTCACGTCGCAGTGCAACCAAGTATCAATCATGGCTAATAAATCATGAGGATCTCGTTGGCGATAACTAGCTTCCCAACCTCGAACTAAATAATCTTCTAAAGACTTATAACCCAACTGACGATAAATTCCTGCTCGATAGTATGCCTGAGATGCTGCCCAACTAGCATAGATACGGGCAAAAGCCGTATATCCCCTATCAGGAATATCTGTAAATCTGCTGCCATTCCAGGTAGGATCCGCGGTTAAGGCAGTGCGTAAACTTTGTAAAAAAATCTGATTGTGTTCTGTAGTCTTAGCTGTACCACATATAGCCGCAATTCTCTCAACCTGATGGCAATGTAATGCCCCCCAGTGATAAGCCTGTTGCGCCCCCATTGACCAACCGTATACTAAAGCTAGCTTATCGATCTCTAGAGAATTTAATAGTTGCAGCTGAGCGTAAATATTATCTAGGTGAGCGAAGTAAAATCCTGGTGCTAATCGACAGCCTTGATGATTACTGGGGGAACTAGACAAGCCATTACCCAGCATATTAGGAATAATTATAAAGTATTGAGTTGGATCAAGAATACCCTTGGGCTTGATTAGCCAATCAATATCCGTATGCTGTGCGCCATAAGAAGTGGGGTAGAGAATTACATTAGAGCGATCGCGATTTAATTCACCATAGGTTTGATAGACAATAGTAGCTTCTGACAATACTGCTCCACACTGGAGTGCAAAATCGTTAAGGATTAATTGACTGGCTGGCTGGTTCATACTTGATCATTATTATTTCTTTAACCAAGACTATCTAATGACAAATGACAAATAACCAATGACTAATAACTAATCATGCCAAGACTGTAAATAGTTCATGGCTAATGTTGCTGAAGTATCATTTTTCAGCGTAATTTTATGGTTAAATGTCTGATAAAGATTTTCCATGATCGATATATCTTCCATAATTAAGCGATCGCGAAAAACATTTGCCAATTGAGGCAATCTGATTAACTTTTGCCACCAAGCAAAGTCGAGATCTATATAGCTATCTAAACAAATTCTAATTCTTTGTTCTGACTCAGGATAGATGGTGACGATGCCGACAATTAGCTTCCCTCTATAATCTAAGGTGACAACAGTTAAACTGGGCAAAAAGCTATTAAAACCTTGAGTAAGGACTGGTTCTATTAGTAGGTTCATTTTGTGTCTTTTGGCAGCGCGATCGCTTCTTTTAAATAAAGTTAACTGCCATGATAGTTGGTGTTCATCTTGAATTAAATCATCAATTTTTATCTCTTGGGAAAGCATGGTATCGCGATGAGTGCCACCAAAGTGTTCCCCGTCATGAATATTCCAGATAGCCTGAGTTATGTTACATGCCACTGATTCGGTACGGGAATAAATATGATTGAATCCTTCTAGCTGAATCTGAGGATAGCCTTCTGGCAAATGAGGAACATGACTATAATCGGGAATTGGCAGCTTTGGTTCAATTGCTGACGCCAGCAATTTACCATCTTGTTCTTGCCAGTCAAGTCCATAAGTCCAAACCAAACCGTCAACAATTTGCAGCGGTAAAACTGGCTGTATAGCTTGATTAGAAACGTTACCATCAACAATTACCTTGCCGTCACCAAAAAACTGAACTTTATTGCCATGATAAGGACAGGCTAAACAATCTTTGCCCTGAAAATCAACAATGTAGCCACCCTTAGCCAAACTTGCACCAGCATGGGGACAAATGTTATCCAATGCACTAAGATTCCCCGATTTATCTCGCCAAATTACATAATCATGACCCAAAAGTGTAATCAATTTCGGCTGGTCAACTTCAAAGCTGTCATATCTACCCAAACACCAAGGCGCACCTTGATACATTTGATTTTCCATCATGGCGATCGCTAGTATTCTAATTGCTGTTATTCTTATCTTAAGTATGTGTAGTTAAGATGTTTACTAGCTTGTAGATTCTTCCAATTTTTGGATATTCTTAGGTTTTGTGTTGAAACTTTAATTTTTATGGGAATTGGGCAGTCCCATAAAAAATGCTGACTTTTTGGTAAATGATATTAGCTCATTAATAACAATGGTCTTAAATCTATAGTGATCGCTATGACTATATAGTTCAGTCGGATATAATCATCCAACTTTTTAAAAAGAATTTATCCCAAATCTAGTTTGTTATCAGGATTTTCAAATTGATATGAATCTATATCTATTTCAAATAGGGTTAATATTTCACGATGATAGTTTTCATCTTGCTTCTCCCAAAATTTGTCAAACTTTGAAGAATGTTTGCCATATTGCAGTTTAGCTAAAGAGATCCAGTAAGATAAATGTCCAATTAGTCTGCCTTTAGTGAATTGTTCACAATCCTTTTTTACTGGGATAGGTATTTGTGTTTTTTGAGAGATTGCTTTAATAATTTCTTTGTTAGTCATAGCTCAGATTTTTCTATATTTTTTGTAGTTTCTCCTAATTTTGTAACACAAAAATTTTAAAATTCAATATCAATAAAATTGCTTATCTGAATTAGATAGTATTTAGTTAACTGTTACTCTAATCTTTGCTTTATTTATTGTGACTTTCTCCAATATTTTTTTGGCGTTACACCAACTAAACGTTTGAAATGACGGTGTAGATGACTTTGATCAACAAAACCTATTTGAGTTGCAATTTCTGCCAACGATAAGTGACCCTGTTGTATTAAATTTTTAGCTCGTTCAACGCGACAACGAATTACATATTGATGAGGCGTAATACCTGTAGTCTGTTTAAAAAGCTGGGAAAAGTAATGAGGACTCATTTGCAGTAAATTTGATAACTCTTTTAGACTCAAGTCACGCTCAAGATAGGCATTAATGTAATCAATTACTTGTCTTAATTTATATTGAGGTAAATGACCTGAGATGGCTTTTCTTAAATTTGTATGAGTAGTGCAGTAATGCTCTAGTAAATGAAGAATTAAACTATTGATTAAAGTTTCAGCATAAAGACGACTGCGATCGCTATGATTGAATAGTGCTGTTTTGAGTGCGTTTGCGATCTGGTAAAGAAGAGGATCAGGGGTGGCAAACAGAGGTAACAGTTCAATGGTGTCGGGATCGACTACTTCATAAATAGTTTGAGCAAACGCAGCTGGTTCAATCGAGATGGTAATTGCCCCACTCTCTTTGTCCCATTCTGCATACTGGGGAGTGTTGGCAGGTATAATGACGCAACTTCCTGCAATAATTTTTTCTTGTTTGATTTGTCCTCCTATCTCTCTGTCTGTAATAGCAGGAGAGGGAACATCGGTAAAGATGCCAATGCCATGTTGTTTAGAGACAATTTTAGGAACCTCTTGTACAGGAAACCAATCATAAGCAATTCCCAGATTGTCCCAGCCCATAGCAGCACTAGAAACAATTGGCGATCGCTGATAAATACTTCTGTATGCCTTTTCTCTGTCTTTAGTAAAGTCAACTGCCAGGGGTTGCGGGGAATTATCCGACATAATTTATACAAAGTATCAAGACTTATAGCAAAATAATATCCTGAACTTAGAGACTGTTTGTAAATAAAAGATTAAGGAAAGATTGGGTAAGGAGATAGAGAGATAGGGAGACGGGATAGGTTATTTATACTATCTATTTCTTACTCGTTACTCGTTACTCGTTACTCGCTACTCGTTACTCAACATCCTTGACAATTTAATGTTTACTTTACAAACACACTCTTAATGGTTATCACTTTTGATTTAGTTTAATAATTTAGGAACAAAACACACAATTTAAGCGACCGCGATTTGTGCTAACCTGCTTTTTACTGTTATATTTTGCCCCGCATGAGTGAAGTTACCCTAGTTGATGGCAATGGCGTTTCCAACGAAGAAATCGTCGCTGCTTTAGAGATTCCCGCCGACTTCAATTTTGATTTACCTGATCCTGAAGATGAACAAATTCAGGAGTCAGATTTTCGCGAACAACTAGATACTATCTGGAAAATTTGCGATCGCTTTGACTTGCAAACAGATATCTGGCGGGGACGGGTATTGCGCTCAGTAAGAGACAGGGAAAAGAAAGGCGGTGAAGGTAGAGGTGCAGGTTTTCTTAACTGGCTTAAGGATCGCGAAATCACTAAGTCTCAAGCTTATGCCTTGATTCAACTGGCAAATAGCGCTGATACCTTATTAGCAGACGGTGTTTTAGAACCTGAGAGTATCAACAATTTTAGTAAACGAGCCTTTGTGGAAACTGCCAAATCTGCTCCAGAAATTCAGCAGTTAGTTAGTGAAGCGGCACAAAAAGGCGATCGCATTACCCGCAGGGAAGTCAAGCAGCTTTCGGATGAATGGACTGCCATGAGTTCAGAATTACTACCTGATGAGATTAAGGAAAAGGCAGCAGAAGGTTCGTTACCTGCTCGACATCTAGCTCCTCTGGTGCGAGAAATGGAAAAGTTACCAGATTCTCATTTAATTGAAATAAAAAAAGAAATTGCCGAAAGTCCTGATATCGATACGGTCAAAATGATGACTACTGAGGCAAAAAATCTCGCTAAATACCTGGATGCTGCCGCACAGGTACAAACTTTAAGGGACAAGGCGGTAGATATGGAATTAGCATTAGAAGAAGCCTTGAGACTCGACTGTATCAACACGGCAGCAGATTTAGTCAAACAAGCAACTACTTTAGAGCAAACCGTAGGCAAACTGTTTACTACCTGGAAAAGAATTAGCAACGTGGCAGATCGTCTCTACGTCGAAACAGGAGCCTCTAATCCCCACCTGCGATCGCTGTTAACCTGCCTAGAGTCTTTGACTGGCGACATTATTGAAGTGCCTTTAGATGAAGATGGAGAACAAATTGTGAGATTAAAGGTTTTGACTGAAGAATTGAATGTTGATGGGAATTAGTAGAAGTAGGAAGTAGGAAGTAGGAAGTAGGAAGAATTAAACTAACGACTAACGACTAACAACCTATGTAAGGTCAATTATTAAGATAATATTCACCTTGAGGGAAAAGATCGGTGTTAATTGGTTGAAAGTTATCATTTTGGGCGGCAGTAAATGTTTCTACTGCCGCAGCTTCAACATCTTGGCGGATCTTAATCACATCCAGCCCCACCTTATCTTCTAGAAAATTAATTACAGCAGGTAAATCAAGCATAGTTAATAGTTTTTCTCGGTCAAACTCGACTGGACGCTCACTGCCAATTAATATCCAGAGATTCTTTTGTTCACCCAATCCTATGCGGGTAACATGAGGAAAAACTGTCAACATGGTATTTTTGGTATTGGCACCCACATCCCATTCGACAAAGAAGCCTCCAGGCTTGAGTTTGGAGCGGACTTCAAGGAAAAATTCTTGAGAATAGAGCATTCCTGCCCGTGATCGCCAGGGTTGAATAGCATCCGCCTCAATGATGTCAAATTTTTGTTGACTTAACACCAGTTCTCTACGACCATCTCCCACAACTATTTGGTAGCGAGGGTCGGCAAATAAATGCTTTAAAGGTTGACCAATTTTAGTTTGAGCGTACTCTTTTAAGACAGTCAATTCTGCTCCCAATAGCTCTACAATTTTGATTTGTTCAGTGGCAGGGTGTACGCCAATGCTGTGGGGGGTTCCTCCCGAACCAAGTCCAATAATCATCACGTTGGTAGGATTAGGATGGAGTAAAGCGGGGATGCTACCCAACAGACCATGAATATGCAGATAGGGAAAGTTTGCCTGTACCTGTCCGCTAGCGAATAGTTTCCCTGTTTGTTCGTCTTCGGTAATAGCAGCGACGCTAGTAGAATCTTCGTCCATAATAAAATAGCGATCGCTTGGGACTCCTTGCAGTGCCGCCCACAGATCATGATTACGGGGAAACAGGGCTACTGTAATTAGGGTGATCAGTGTAATTGCTATGGTAAATTTAGCTCTAGCCCAACGGGGATTGATTAGTACCAGAAATCCCAAACCCAAAGCGCCAAGTAGCCTAATAGAACCTGAAGTACCCAAAGTATCTAGCAATACCAATCCCGTAACTAAGCTGCCCGCAACGTTACCTAAAATATTAGCAACTACAATTGAACCTACCCTTTGACCAACAAAGCGATCATCCTTTTGAACCGCTTTCTGCACCAGGGGAAAATAAAAACCCAGCAATAGATTCGGCAGAATCATCATCAAGCTAGGAACAATCAAATATTTAAAATAAATAGGAAAATCGAGATTATTTAAATCAATATAGCCAATATCAGAACGCAAACCAGGATAGTTCTGCCAAATTAGGGCAATTAGCCAAATTGCGATCGCGGAATAAACCGCTACCATTCCTTGAATCAAGAGAAAGGCTTTTCTGGGCTGACGGACGATACAAGCACCGCCCTTCGAGAAGCCCGCGATGCCCGAACCGAGTTCGGGCATTTCAGACGGGCGCGGCGGTGTCACGTCCTCACGAATACGATAAATTGTCTTGGAACCCACTAGACTACCCAACCCGTTACTAACTAAGACAAAAGCTAACAAGTGAGCATAGGTGTAGGCATTAGACTGTAAAGCAATATCAAGAACTCTAAACCAAATTATCTCCCAGGAAATAGCGGCAAAGCCTGAGGCAAATACCAGCAGATACCATTCTTGTAATGATTTTTCCTGTCTATTCAGAGGTGTCCCCGTAGAATCGCTATTTTGCTGGCTAAAGTTAAAATTGCCAAACTGCGAAGATATTAGCAAAGCGGTCAAACCAACGCAGCTACTAAGCACTGCACCAATATAGATTGTCTTTTCATAGCCAAAAGTCCCAACTATATACCAGCCAGAGATTAAAGTTCCCAGTCCCGACCCCAGGGTATTAATTCCGTATAGCCAGCCAATTCGTGCCGCAGCATTTTCAACCCCTCGACTAATTGCTTTAGATAGCAAGGGTAATGACAAACCCATGAGAGTGGTGGGAATCAAAAGGCTAACTAACACTATCGCCAACATTACCACTGTTGACTGGGCTAGGTACTGTAGCCTGAGAAATAGCAGATCGTAAAATAGGAAGCGGCTGGAAACAGCAAATAGAGCAATAGCCAGATTGCATAAACCATAAGCCCGAACACATTGGCGATTAGTAAAGTAATTACTAATTTTGCTACTAAAGAGATTACCGATGCCTAGTCCCAGTAAATAAGATGCCACTACCACCGTTACCGAACGAACATCAGAACCCGAAAACAAACCCAACATTCTTTGCCAGGCAACTTGATACAGCAGTGCGGTAAAGCCAGAAACAAAGAAAAGGGTAAATAGTGCAGTAATTGCTCCAGGACTATTAATAATTTTGGCAGAAGTTCTACCTTGGTTTGATTCGACTGACACTTGATAAAAGTAAAAATTGAATAATTTTGATAATTTCTTTTGATGTATATACGATTACCAAATCTGCTTACATACTGCCAAAGATTTATCGTTTGACATATTACTATACTTTATAAATTTATGACGTCTAGTATTCCTCTGCTTTAGTAATGAAGATAAGATCGGCGATCGCACAGTAGTTTTTGGGTTTAGCTTGGTTTGGTGAACTAACAACAATAAAAAAACGTGAGTTCGACGAAAAAATAGAACAAAAAAAGGTTGAGATGTAAACTTAAAGTGAAAGAAAAGAAGCAATTCTCAACCATGATTAATATTGTATCTCGTCTCGATAAAACTGATGTATTTTGCGATTTAGATGATTTTTATGAGGATTTTGAACTAAATTATGTCAAACAGCTCAAATTATCTACAGAGTTGGTTGGTATTACGGCTTCAAATTACATTTAATTGTCAATGACCAAGGTGAATTACTCTCTTTCCAACTCACTGCTGCTAATACTGATGACCGTAAACCTGTCGGTGATCTCACTTACTCTATTTTTGACCAGCTTTTTGGCGACAAAGGCTATATCTTCCAAGCATTATTTGAGCAACCCTACAACTTAAAAGTAAAAAATAGAATAAAATCTGATTTCTCTGCCATTAAATATAGGCAATTAAAAGTTTAACAAAGGCTAAAGGCTAAAAGCTTTTTGAATAACCATGACTCTCTTGCAATCAATTATTTTTGACAATTCATCTGGATAGAAATAATTGTGACTTGGTCATCATAAGTACAAACTTCATATTAAGGCTTTGGCGATCGCGGAGCAGACTTTTTAACTGAAACTTTTTTGGCTTGGGCATTGTTATTCTGGTGCTGCTGGGATACCAAGCTTTTTAGCAAGTACATTAAATGCCCTTCTAACTGAGGCGGCAGCTTGATGGGTATATCTTGTGCTTTGATATTGATATCTCTTTGTGGAAAGGGAATAACGATTTGTTGCTCATTAAATAGTTCATCAATCCGAAAACAAAGGTCACTTTTTAAAGGTGCCTGACGGCTAGGATCGGATGTCCAAATTAATAGTTCAAAGTTAAGAGAACTATCACCAAACTCGGTAAAAAATACTTGGGGGACTGGATTACGCAGAACTTCTACATGTTCTGCCGCTGCCTGTAATAATGCAGCCTTGACCTTCTTGACATCTGAGCCATAGGCTACCCCAACAGGTAAATGAATCCGAGTTACACTGCGACGGTGATTCCAGTTAATTACCTCTTCACTCAAAAAGCGAGAGTTGGGTACGATGATTGAGATGCGGTCTAAAGTTTTTAGTATAATACTGCGGGTTCTGACTTCTTCAACCACACCTAAATGTTGTCCGATTTGGATAAAATCTCCTACCTGAATTGAACGCTCAAAAAGCAAGACAATGCCGCTAGCAAAATTGCGGGCAATATCTTGAAACCCAAAACCAATACCAACACCCAAGGCACTACCAATTAACGCTAGGGAACTAAGATTCAAACCATAAGCCTGGAGTAAAACCACCGTCGTTAGGCAAATCAAACCATATTTAGTAATAATCGAGATAATTTCTTGAGAACCTCTGGTCATCCTCGTGGCTTGAAGGACGTTAGTACGTAAGAGATTGGTAATGTAACTACTAATTAGTATTGATGCAATAAACAAACCCACCAGGAACAACAGGTTAATGATGGAAAAGTCATTTCCTCCCAGGTTAAGCACAGATTTATTGAAAGTATTAACCAGAATACTAAACAAAAAATATAACCAATGTCGGGTAGAAGGAAAAAGACGGAAAATAATAAAGATGATGGCAGTCCAGAGAATAAACTGGGCAAACCCCAACTTGAGACGAAACAAAGTAGTTAAGTTACTTGGTTGAGAGCTAGTGTTGCTTGGCAACCAGGGAATAACTCTTTGGATTGCGCTTCTCAGGGGATAGCTTTGTAGCTGAGTTAACAGTCTGGTGAAGAATACACCTAACACTAGTAAGCCTAAACTAATAATGCCTTGTCGTTGCAGATAGGCTGAACTACGCTCTTTCTTGGCTATTGCGATCGCAATTTCTATTTTTTGCTTAAGATCAACGGCAGTTTGACGATTAGATTTCCTACCAGTAATATCTTCTTTGGTAACTGTAAAGAGATAGCGGCGATCTTCAGTTAGATCTGATGATTGTCCTAAAACGATTTCTGGTGGTCGATTGTAAACTAAATATAATACTGGCAACCCTCCTTGTTCTTCAATAATCACTTCCGCAAAACTATCATCGCGAACTGCCTGAAGTATTTCTGAACGAATTAATTCGACCCTCTCTCCCGCTGCGGTAGTACCCGTTTTGCCCACAGAAAATATTTCCCTCCCATCGAGTACAACAGGGGCTTTTGGCACCGTGGGGTCGCTGTATATCTGGAGGTCTTCAAACTGGACATTATAGGTAAAAGGATTGTAGATAGCTTGGGTTTGTCCAGACTGCTGATTGACAATTAGAACTAACAGAGTTGTTAAGGCAATTAAAACTATTGTCAAAAATTTTTTAGTCACATCAATTGATAATTTAACTATGATTCAAGCTTGCTGGTCTCATTGTTCTCATAATGAACTCTAGTTCCTGCCCACTGAAGTTTTTCCCTCAAAGTTTGGTAGAAAGAGTAGCTTTCTCGCAAAATAATAAAATGAGCTTGGCAGTTCGCCATTTTAATTACAACTTTTTGACCTGGCCAAATAGTTGTCCCCAAAGCCCCGTCAGTCCAGAGTTTAGTATTGACTTCGTAATCACTGATCGGAAGAACGCTAACAATGCTTCCAGGGGGCAAAACCAAAGGACGACCCGAAAGACTTAGAGGACAGATTGGCGTAATTGCGATCGCCCACATGCCAGGATGAAGAATTGGACCACTAGCCGAAACCGTATATCCAGTAGAGCCTGTAGGGGTGGAGACTAGTAATCCATCGCCACTGTACTGATCTACAACTTGCCCATCTGCCTCCAATTCTAAAACCGAAGTTGGCATGCGATCAATGCTAGCTGGTTTAATGCACATTTCATTAAGGCAGTAAAACTTATCGCTAGCAGGTTCTAGCTGATTCTTTTCACCTTCGTAAACTTGAGCTTGGAGCATCATTCGCTTTTGTACCGCATAGCGATCTGACTGGAGACGATCCCAAATAACTGCGGTATTTTGAAATAGTTCAAATGGTTCGGTTAAAAAACCTAAATGCCCTCCAACATTAACTGCCAAAATGGGAATACCTTCTGGTGATAACTGTCTTGACGCAGCTAGAATTGTCCCATCACCACCTAAAATAATCGCTAGATCAATCTTAGTTGTTGAGGAAGCCAAGAAGACGGGATAGGGATTATCCTTGATACCGCTAGGCCCAATCATGACTTTACACTGTCGTGACTCCAGTTCTTTGGCACATCTTTCCGCCCAGTCTTTACTGGTTTGGTGTCCTGCTTTATAGGCAATAATTACGTACTTTAAATCCACTATGCTTACCAGACAAAAATAATCGTGCTTCTCCTCATCCTATCGTTACGCTCATGCTTTCTGATGGAAATATTGTTAAAGAATTTTTGACTGGCATTACTAAAGATAGTCAATACCTGAAAACCCCCTCTTGCTAAATCTGAAAAACTTATTATCATGGATTAAGTACCACTACCGCGTTGGTGACTACCTCACAAGTTTATTGATCTATGCTTGATTTATGAGGGAATAGCATTAGTTATCGTGAAAGTATACCGAGCTTGTACTCGGAAATGGAAGCAATAGCGGCCAATTCCCACCCTGGAGTTCCAGGTCATAAACTAAGGTAAAACGGCGCGGCGGTGGGCTATTTTTTGCTTGTTAAATCTAAAGCAAATGTTTCTTTCTTAAGCTTTGACAAATTTCTGTCAAAAATGTAACAAGAAAGACATCATCTCAGGGGTTATTATGAGCTATATAGTTGGCAATATAGCTACTTGATGACAAAAACATTAGATTTCCTCTACCAAGCTGAGTTCAATGCCCATACTTTTCAGTTGGGCAATGGACTTACGATCATTCATCAACACTTACCAGCAACCTCCGTAGTAGTGGCAGATGTTTGGGTCAAAGCAGGAGCCACCGCTGAACCAGAAGCTTGGTCAGGTATGGCTCATTTTCTAGAACATATGATTTTTAAAGGTTCTCCTAATGTGATGATAGGGGAATTTGACTGGTTAATTGAAAATACTGGTGGGGTAGCAAATGCCGCTACTAGTTATGATTATGCTCATTTTTATCTGACCACTACCGCACCGCACCTACAGCAAACATTGCCTTGCTTGGCAGATATTTTGCTACGTGCCGATATCCCCGACGCTGAATTTATACGGGAGCGAGAAGTAGTAATTGAAGAAATTCACTCTAGCCATGATGACCCCGACTTTATCGGCTTTCAGGCTTTGTGCCAAAACGCCTATCAGCATCATCCTTATCGCCGTTCTATTCTTGGAGAAAAAGAGTTATTACTAGAGCATACCCCTAACCAGATGCGTTGTTTTCATCGCACCCATTATCAACCTGAAAATATGACGGTGGTGATTGTAGGTAATATTGAACAAGAGCAAACTTTAGCTTTGGTGAACCAAAACTTTAGTGATTTTAGCGTGCGTTCCGAGTGTCCTGCTCACACGGTAAACCAGGAGCCTTCATCTGTTGCCATTAGAAGACAAGAATTGCATCTCCCACGGCTAGAACAGGCTCGGCTATTAATGGCATGGATCTGTCCTGGTTCGGAGGCTTTACAAGAAGCGATCGCCTTAGATTTAATTGCCTTAATTTTAACAGGGGGTCGTAGTTCAGGTTTAGTACGAGAGTTGCGGGAAGAAAGACAGTTAGTGATGGATATTGACTGTAGTCTATCTCTACAGAAAGATTCCAGTATGTTTTCTGTCGGCGCACTATTGCCTGAGTCGCATATTCCGATGGTGGAGCAGATAATATGCGATCGCCTGCATCAATTACAGCATCATTTGATTCCTGAAGCGGAAATTAACCGTGCTAAACGCCAGTTAATTAATGATTATATTTTTTCGACGGAAACCCCTAGTCAGTTAGCCAGCATTTACGGTTTTTATAATATTGTGGCAACGGCGGCTCATTCAGCACTATATCCGCAAATCATTAGTCGCCTCCAGTCTGAAGAGTTACGTGCGATCACGCTGAAATACCTTACTCCTGATCGTTATGCTGTCACAATCTTGAAGCCAAATTGAGTTAGCAGTTTAGCCATTCTCGTATTGACGAGATATACCTTGGTTTTGCTAGGAAAAAGAGCAAAGGTTAGAGGTTAAAGGATTTAAACTTTGTTTTTTAGTCAAGTTAATGTACCTCACATATTAGACCTCTTGCATAAATATATTTTTTCGATTCTAAACATTAGTTTCTGACTACATGCGGGCAAGCCCTTTGTGACTTCTGACTCCTGACTTCGATCTCAACCAATAATTTTGATTCGTGCAAGAGGTCTATTCAGGAGAGGCTATAGTTTGCTAGTTGCTTAGTAATGATGAATAATTTTCTCTAGTACCAGAAAATTATTATGTCTTTATGGCTAAAGCTCTCCAATCATTGTTGATTATTTTAGGTTTAATTCTGTGTTTTACTACTCCAGTACTGGCAGATATTGTAACTGAACCTCGCAGCGATCTTACCTTAGAGAAATTGCAAAGTCAGACCTCTAATTTGATTCAACAAGAGGGGAGAGCTACGCTTAATTTAAGTAATTATCGAATCGATCTTTCTCATCCAGATCGAGAGTTTAATCGGCAATTTTATCAAGAGATAAATAATATTATCATTCGTGCTAGTAGCGCTATAAATATCAATTTCGATAATTCTCTTATTTTAGGAGATTTTGATCTTTATCAGTTAGGTATTGCTAGTTCTATCGGAGAAGGAGTGATTTCTTCTTTATTTACTGAGGTGGAGAAAGCACAAATTAAACAGTATTTGACCGTCGATAATATTAATAATCAACTTATCCCGCAAATTAATGTTTTCCGCGGAACTCTATACTTTAACAACACGCTCTTTACAGGTAAACTAGATGGATCTGACAGTATCTTCTTACAGCCAGTTAATGCTGCTGATGCCACATTTCAAGCTGATGCTAACTTTAATCAAGCAGTTTTTGCTAGAGAAATAAATTTTAGTAAAGCTACTTTTCAGCAAAGTGCTAATTTTTTGTCAAGCCAATTTTTGGGTCAGGTTAATTTTCCACAGTCCCAATTCAAAGAACTTGCTGACTTTAGCCAAAGTCAATTTGAAGCATTAGCGGTATTTAACAAAGTTGTCTTTAATCAAAGCGCTAATTTTTCCCGTAGCGTATTTTCACAAATAGTTGACTTTAGCCAAGCTATATTTAGCGATCGCTTGATATTTGCCAAATCTCAATTTTTAGATTCAGTTATTCTCACCAACTGCAACTTAGACCAAACTGTTACCTTTCGCGATGTTTATCTCAACTCATTACTTGATTTAAAAGATGCCCATATTTTAAATCGACTGGATTTTAGCAACGCCTTTTTTACTCCCCAATCCCAGATAAATGTTTCGGGATTAGCCTTCGATGGGACAGAAGCCAAAATCATCGGACAACCAAGTGTGATCGGTAAATTACTTCGGGTCTCGCGTCTGCAAGGTAACGAGACTGTATTACGCAATTTAATCCGTAACTTTCGTAGTTTAGAACAAATAGCTGATGCTAATTACATTGAATATCAACAACAACAGTTAAAACTGATTCAAATAAATAGTCGCCTGTTCAAAACTTCCTGGCGCAAAATCTTTACTTGGTCTTGGATTAGTCTAATTCCGCAATGGATGAGCCTCAGTATATTATTGCTCCTGGGAGATTACGGTACGAACATTAGTTTGCTTTTCAGCCTTGGCATAATTAGCACGGCTTTTTTTAGTCTTCTATTTTGGATAATCGACCGTTATCGTCCTCATATTTCTCAGCCGATAATTCCCACCCGATGGGAAATTATATTTATGCTGCTAAGTTATGTTTTCCTCACCATAGTAAGTATCTTTAATATATTTATTACCACCAATAAACCCTGGCTGACTTTAATTACTATTGCTGTAGTTTTAATTCCTATTCCCAGCTTGATAACCAGCAAAATTTATCAGCGAGGAAGATATCATCAGCTATTAGATCAAAGTTACTTAGTGGAAAACGGCGCTTTTAGAGAGTTTCAGATTTCATTAGGCAGACTACCGATTATGCCTCGGTTTCCCTTTTTTCGCGATCGCTATGAGCCAATTCTCTGGTCAACACGTTGGAATTGGCTCAATTATTACAATTTTAGTTTTAATAATATCTTTAAGGTAGGATTCCTTGATATTCGGGTTCGGGATCAGCATTTACCAGGCTTAATCAGCACTTTGGTTTGGTATCAGTGGTCTTTAGGAGTGATATACATTATTCTGCTGCTGTGGACTCTTTCACGGACAATTCCTGGCTTGAATCTCTTAATCTATTTTTAGGATTAGGGACTGGGGACTGGGGATTGGGGACTGGCGACTGACAAAGGCTTTAGCCGCATGTACTGGGAATAAAATAATTTCATTTCAAGTCTTATAAATTATTTCGCCTATCTACTATTACCGCTTAACAAAAATGACTTTAAGCAAATGCTAATACGGAATCTCAAAAAGAATGATACAAATCAATTGACAAGGAGAACCTTCGGTTGCGCGCCCTAAACCGAACCCTAGTCCCCTAGTACATGTGGCGGCAATGAGCCTTTGTCTAGTCAACCATATGTAGCAAACATTTAAATATTTCATATAACAAGTTCTGCCAACTATGCCGAACAAAGTTTATTTGTCTAAAATCTAAAATATATGAAGCTGCAAGTAATACTACCTAATTTAATTATTTAACAAGATGGAAATCATTATTCCCCTCTGTTTAGGAATAACTCTAAGTGCTGCCTGTGGTTTCCGCGTCTTTGTACCACCTCTAGCAATGAGCCTAGCGGCAATCTATGGACATTTTCCCCTATCTTCAGGTTTTGAATGGCTGGGAACTAGCGAAGCTGCAATTGCTTTGGGAATTGCCACAGTATTTGAGGTTTCGGCATATTATATTCCTCTAGTCGATAACCTGTTAGACACGGTTCAAGTTCCCATTGCCGTCGGCATTGGCACAATTATGACCGCTGCTACTTTAGGTCATACCGATCCCGTCTTACAGTGGACGCTTGCGGCGATCGCAGGAGGAGGCACAGCAGGTATTATGGGAACCTTGGCTAGTCTTACTCGATTAGCTTCTACAGGCATCACAGGTGGCTTAGGCAACTTTATTATTGCCTCAATAGAAGCAGTAGGTTCCGTATCTTTGTCTTTGTTGGGTCTAACTTTTCCCCTGTGGACGGCAGCAGTAATTTTATTGATCTTGATAGTTGCTATCATCGCAATATTATCCAAACCAACCAAGTTCTTGAATAAGATACTTCCTAAAAAGGAAGAGACAGGAACAAGTAGTTAACTTTGTATTAGGCAATTATTAAATTTAAATTTAATTAATCATTAAAATCAAAAAGCAGGAGGACACACTACTGCATCTTCCTGCTTTTCTTAGTACCCCCAAGGGAATTTGAATCCCTGTCGCCTCCGTGAAAGGGAGGTGTCCTAGGCCACTAGACGATGGGGGCTTAGGGTTGCCGCTTGTTATCTGTGTAACTCGCAACGTTTTTAAATATATCGAATATTTATGTAAGTGTCAACAAATAACTAGAAAAAGTTTTTGGTAGCTAAGTTTAGGGCTATTGAATACCACGCCGCATTTGGTTTAATCTTTTTTGCGCTACAGGGTCGAGAGCATTGAATAAAAAGCGACCAGGAGACTTTTTCTTGGTTTGATTTTTGGTCTTGCGTTTAGTTTTGCGGATTGCCTGTTCCACCTCTCTCTTCAGCATGGGCGCAGAAAGCCATTCCGAACCATAACCGACCACAGTTAATTGTTGTGCGCGATCGCTTGTCGCCACAATCAGACGTGTAGACTCTTGTTGATATTTCTTTCTAGCAAAAGTAGCACAGTACTTTTCGATAAACGTATCTGCGGTTTCGGCAAAAGCCGTATAGTGTACTGACAGACTAGAAGTATGAACTTCAGTACTCCGAGGTGTGTCTTGATAATGGGCATCAAAGACCACCTTGGTTCGATAATCGACAGAAGCTGTGTAGTTGATCAAGCATTCAATTAGTTCATGGCGAGCAGCTTCTAGACCATGATGATCTCGACTTTTTTTTAAGTCAGACCAATCGCCGATGATATTGTAACCATCGACGAGTAATATTGCCTGATATGAGAGGGGAGACATTGCAATTGGTTATTCCCAAAAATAAATGATAATTTCACCCTCATTCTAAGCATATTTGTTAACAAAAAGTTAAATTAATGTGAAAACTCTGAAGCATCAAATTTGCCAGCCGAGCATTGTACACCAACATTTCACAATTGGTTAGCGCTCCTGTTTTAACAACTCCTCCTTCAAAACTTGCGGTTCTCCTTGAGCAACAACTTTGCCCCCTGACAACAAAAATGCCCCATCACAGTAATCTAACTCTTCTAACCGATGAGTTACCCAGAGGGCGGTAAGTCCTCGTTGTTTTACCAAGTTCCTAACTTGAGCCACTAGCTCTAATTGAGTATCAGGATCAAGTAAAGCCGTAGGTTCATCAAACAAGATTGCCTCACAGTTACGAGCAATTGCCCCTGCGATCGCAATTCTTTGTTTTTGTCCGCCGCTAAGGGCATGAATAGGTCTGCGCTCTAAATCTAATAGATTGACTGCATCTAAAGCTGATTTAACTCTTTGTTTTACCTGAACTTGGGACAAGTTTTCACTTACTAAACCAAAAGCAATATCTGCCCCCACGGTGGGCATCACCAGTTGGTGATCGGGATTTTGAAATACAAATCCCGTTTTGTAAGGCATGACAATCGAGCCAGAATTGGGAATCAGTAGCCCAGCTAGTAATCTCAACAGAGTAGATTTGCCACTACCGTTATTACCCAATAACATCCAGAACTCCCCTTGAGGCACCTGGAGAGAACAACCGTCCAAAATTAAAGTGTCTGCCCTCCAGCCAAAACAAACGTCTTGCACTTTAATAATTGGTGTTTCAAGCGGCTCATTGCTAGGAGAATTCATTATTTATCAGCAATAGCGGCAAAGAACCCAGGTACTCTTCCCTCTGCCATGCCACCTGACTTCTTATTGAGGCTAACTCCACAAATAAGATTTCCTTTTACTGCGACTTTTTTATCCTCGTCTTTATCGCAGGTTAATTCAACTAAATCCGAACTGCCAGAACGCATTGCCTGAAGGATCTCCTGATAAAGGCTCTCTGCCGCTTCAGATTCTTTACGCTGTACGGAAATGGGTAAAGGGATATCTTGTAACACGATGTCAATGGTAAACATAAAAATTCAATTCACTCTGATTGCAACAGTTAAATTATCATCCAGATTCAGCTAAATTCCCATCTTTAATTTGATGTACGCAAAATTAACCCTTGTCCTCAACTCGTGAATGACTCAAAACTATGCTAGCTACAAAATATTTTAATTTTTTCTTAGGATTTACCCTGGATCTATCAGTTTTTTTCTTCTATTATGTGTAATATAAGTAAAGAAAAGTTAACTTTTCTCACAATCGACTTGATGTAGTTTCGTGTCGAGTCGAATAATTGGAATTATTCCAACGATCTTATAAATATTATTTCGGAGATCTAAATATATGACAATAGCAGTAGGACGCGCCCCAGCAAAGCGCGGTATCTTTGATGCCGTAGATGACTGGCTCAAGCGCGATCGCTTTGTATTCGTAGGCTGGTCAGGAATCCTGCTCTTCCCCTGCGCTTACATGGCAATTGGTGGTTGGCTAACCTGCACCACTTTTGTAACTTCTTGGTACACTCACGGTTTAGCAAGTTCATACCTCGAAGGATGTAACTTCTTGACCGTAGCCGCTTCCACTCCCGCAGACAGCATGGGTCACTCCCTGTTGTTCCTTTGGGGACCAGAAGCAGGCTGGAGCTTCACCCGCTGGTGTCAAATCGGTGGCTTGTGGGCATTTGTCGCACTTCACGGTGCTTTCGCTCTGATTGGCTTTATGCTACGTCAGTTCGAGATTTCCCGTTTGGTAGGGATTCGTCCTTACAATGCGATCGCATTTTCCGCCCCCATCGCCGTATTTGTCTCAGTATTTTTACTTTATCCTTTAGGACAGTCAAGCTGGTTCTTTGCACCCAGTTTGGGAGTAGCGGGCATCTTCCGTTTCATCCTGTTTGTCCAAGGTTTCCACAACTTCACTCTTAATCCTTTCCACATGATGGGAGTAGCAGGAGTGCTAGGTGGAGCATTACTCTGTGCGATTCACGGAGCAACAGTAGAAAATACTCTGTTTGACGATGGTGGAACAGCCAATACTTTCCGCGCCTTTGAACCAACACAGGCAGAAGAAACTTACAGTATGGTGACAGCAAACCGTTTCTGGTCACAGATTTTTGGGATTGCTTTCTCCAACAAACGTTGGTTGCACTTCTTCATGTTATTCGTACCTGTAACAGGACTATGGATGGCAAGTATTGGGATTATCGGAATTGCCTTGAACTTGCGTGCGTATGATTTCGTATCACAAGAGTTGAGAGCAGCAGAAGATCCTGAGTTTGAGACATTCTACACCAAAAACATCCTGCTCAATGAAGGTCTAAGAGCATGGATGGCAACACAAGACCAACCA
>JBCDDK010000125.1:0-22101 GCA_039180345.1 Cyanobacteria bacterium P01_G01_bin.39
TTGGATTCGAGCGCCTTTTTTCAAGATCTCGTTTTACAATTACTTCAATTATCACCCCACAAAACGCCTTATTATTTAAAAGGAATGAGGGCTATTTCCCTTATAGAGTCTGCTTTTTGAGCTAGTTGTCGCCCCCACAGAGCTAGAGCTATATTCTACAGTCGTCGGGGTGAAATCCGTCAACGTTACCGTGAAGGTCAAGAGGAACAGTTGGGAACTTTGGGCTTGGTAACAAACGTGCTGGTGCTATGGAATACCTATTATATGGATGCAGCGATCGCTCGTTTACAAAAAGAGGGGTGGGAAATAAAAGAAGAAGATAAGGCTCGTTTGTCTCCTCTATCTCATTCTCATTTCAATATGTTGGGTCGCTATCAGTTTAATTTGCCTGAAGAGTTAAAGGATGGGGCTTTGCGACCATTGCGGGATGTTGATGCCCCTGATGAGTTAGGGGATTTAGATTTGTGGTAAGTAAAAACGTATTAATAAATGTTTTTCGATGGCTGAAACTATTATGCTGCGAATGATACAGCCTTAGCGTAAGTTTCTGTACAATTGCTACTCAAACGCCGAGCCATCCTTTTTAGGAATTGGAATTTCTCTTAATCCTTGATGTTTCCAGTCTTTTGCATGTTTCTTTAAGGTTGACTCTAGTTGAAATCGTTCCTTAAATGTTAAAGACTTTTTACCATCAATCCCTGCCGTTTTCTTGCCAGTATTTAATTGGCTTACCTGTCGAATTGCTAGCATTCTTGCTGCATAGGAGTTCACGATCAGTTTTTGAAGATTTCTGGCTTTTGCCATGTTTCTTTCTCGAACTGCTTTCCATACTCGGTGTTGTAGGCGGAATAGTACCTTCTGGAGGTGTTTCCAGTTGGTATGTTTCCAGGATTCACTATAAGAATTGATACTTATGTGCCTAATCATGCTCTCTTTCACGTTCGTATGTTCTGATTTCCTTTTGGCAATTACGCCTCATCCTACCCATAGTCAGGGTTTCCGATGCTCGTCCATCCTACTGAGGTTTTGACTCCCCTCAGACCTGATGCTATGTTTTTCTTCGTTCAGATGATTGGATTGACTGATGTTTTAGAGCGGTTCAATTTGCCTGTTACTTCCTCAGAGAAGCAGATATCACGGAGAAAACTCTGCGAGGATTATAGTAACGAAGTCCACATTGGTTATTCAGATTGTGGCTTATAGCTAAGACACTTTTTTAGAACCTATTTACTCATGACATCTCCCTGTTAGCGGCAGTGTTGCTATCTGATTTGGTTTCAACTGATTCCGCCCTGTTCCCCGCTTCAGTCTGTAGGATTCCGAGCCTACTCGCTGGAGGCAGATAAGGAGTCATCTTTCTCTTAGACGGTGGGATTTTAACCCACATCCAGTCATCCGTTCAGGGTACTTACGGTTTTCTCTCCATCTTTCCCTGGAAGTTCTTACCCCTCTATTTTCTAGAGGCTCTTAACTTCAACGAATCGCACCTCCATTGCTATACAAAGGCCGAATTGAGGGAACGATATCTCAAGGTGTCAGGCGTTCGGCTTTGCGCCAATCTCGGTATGTTGGTTTAGCCAAAACTCATTTACAACATATATTCACAACTTGGATGGCAAAGGTATGTGTGACAAACACCAAATCTCTGAGGAGCCGAATAAACTGAAAGGTTTACGTTCGGTTTTGAAGACGAGTCGGGAAGGCAACTTCTCGGCTTAGTTTAACGTATGTTGCGACACCGCCTGTGGATTTTATTTGGCGAGTCGAGGTCATGACACTAGAGCAATTCAAGCTTATCTTGGTCATCGTCAGATTCAGCATACCGTTCGCTACACAGAGTTGTCTCCCAAGAGATTTCAAAAGTTTTGGCTGGATTGATTATGGATAGCGATCGCACATGAAAATCCGCCGAGATCTTTATCTCACCCACTTTTTTCCGCTCTCGATGGCACACCCTCAATAAGGCTATACCCCGATTGTGTAGGGACAATTTTTGTTAGTTTGAATCCTGCCGCTTTCAATAGCTCTCGATATTGGGTCTGTGTGCGCTCGCGTCCACCAGGAGTCAACACTAACATATGCATATCTAGGAAGAACGAACCCATGTTATTTTCAGGAGGAATTACCAGCTCTATAATCAATAACCGTCCCTTTTCTCCCATAGCTTGATGACAGTTCTGAAGAATTTTGATCGCCTTCTCATCATCCCAATCATGAATAATACGCTTTAGTAAGTAGGCATCTGCTCCTGCTGGGACAGACTCAAAGAAATTCCCCCCTACCAGTTGGCAGCGCTCCTTCACTTGGGATATTTCAGATGTTTCCTCTGCTTTCTCAATCATGTATGGCTCATCAAACAACACCCCTGTCATGGCAGGGTTGTGTTGCAAAATGACAGCGATTAAACTACCGTAGCCACCGCCAACGTCAACCAACTTGCCAATTGAAGAAAAATCATAAGCTTTTGAGATAGCACCATTCTCGATGACCGAACCATTACTCATCGCTTGTTCAAAAATTTTGGCAGGGAGAGGATTTTGGCGATAGTACTGGAAAATAGGCATATTGTACCTTTGCTCAAAAGCATTACCTCCAGTTTTGACACTATGCATTACATTTCCCCAGGCTTGATAATGTTCTTCCCCCAGCATGATACAAGTAGCCCTTATTGACTCAGGGACATCGCTCTGGAGACAAACTGCTAGTGGAGTTAGTTCGTAGCAGTTGGGTTCTGTCTCTGCAAAAATTCCAGCACTGGCTAAAGCCCGTAACAATCGATAAAGTGAATCGCGATGAGTAGCCGTTGCCGCAGCCAGAGTATCACAACTTTTAGCTCCTTCTTTGAGCAAATCAGCAATGCCGAGTTTAGCAGCAACATATATACACTGTGAGAGCCAGTAGCTTGATGCCATTTCTAGCATTGCTATTTGAGGTGGTGTTTGGTTAAGTATATCTGTAGATTCAGTTGTATTCACCATTGATTTATTAGACATCTCCAAGAATTTGTAATTAACTTCTATAAAGGGATTGAAAATAATTGATACTGAGAACTGGTTCGGACTTGAGACAGGTGCAGGACTTACTGGGTCATGCCGATCCTCGTATTACTTCTATTATTGGTTGTGGTAAGAAAAGTTAGTCTAACAACTGCCATCTACTTCCCCTGCTAGTTGATTCAAATCTTGACACAGGTATTCGAGCAGCAGGGATCGAGCAGAGTGCATGAAAAAGTGATTGCCCTGAAGCATTTGTAATGAGAATGCTGCTGTAGTTTGCTCTTGCCAAGCTTCTAACTCTTCATAGTTAACCTCTTGATCCTGCAAGCCCCCAAAAACAGTTATGGGATAATCTAACGGTGATTCGGCAGTATATTTGTAAGTATCAACAACGGTAAAATCGGCACGTAAGGTTGGAAGCAGCAGCTGCATTAGTTCGGCATTTTCTAACACTTCTTGAGGTGTTCCTTCAAGATCTCGTAGTTCCTCTAAAAATTCGGCATCTGGTAAATTGTAGATTGGTGGATCTGGGTCGGGAAGTTGAGGAGCGCGATGAGCCGACACGAACAGTTGAATAGGATTTAAACCATATTTTTTACGGAGTAGGCGAGTCAGTTCAAAGCAGATCAGTCCACCCATACTATGTCCAAAAAAAGTAAAGGGTTTATCTAGAAAGGGATGTAGAGCATCGGCGATCGCTTTAACCAAAGGATTCAAACTTACAAATGCCTTCTCTGCCAAACGAAATCCACGTCCTGGTAATTCCACAAAGTGAACCTCAACCGACGGTGGCAAATTGTCCGACCAATCACGAAAACTTCCCGCACCTCCACCTGCATAGTGAAAGCAAAATAACCGTAATTTGGCTCTAGGATTAGGTTTGGGACAGATAAACCAGGACTTGGAAGTTTGTATGGTTGTCATTATCAACTATAAGTTTATTAATCTTTAATAAATGGGCAAAGTTTTAAAATTATGGTTAGATTTAACGAGCAGATTTTGTCATTTTCTGCCGTAAACTGAGCGGTCGCATATCCGTCCATACTTCCTTAATGTAATCTAGACATTCTTGTTTGAGTCCGCTTTTGCCCGTGTCTTTCCAACCTGCTGGAATCATTTGCTCCTTAAGCCAAATTGAATATTGTTTTTCTTGATTAACTACAACTTTGTACTTTCTGTTGTTTTCTTTATCGTTTTGATACATGAGTTACTCCTGTTGATTAATTATTTAAGTCTTTTATGTAATTTTTTTAAAAACCCCAACTATTTTAATTAGTTTAAAACAATTGATAATTTTATCGAGTGTTGTTGACTGACTATATATATAGATATATAGGTCTAACATTTAGTAATTTCTTCGAGTTCTAAATCTTGATTTTTTGATTTTTCTGTATATTCCCAATTTTTCGCCATGGATGAAAAATAAGGCAATTTATTAGACTTATTGCACGAATCGCAATTAACTACTTGAGTGATAGGGAAAAGGACAAAGAGATTGCCCGCATGTAATGTAAAAGGGAAAATGGATTACTCTAACATTCATGGAAGAGGTCTATTTATTAAATCTGCTTTACTATATTTTTCCATTATTATAGTCACTTTATTACATAACCTTGAATGCAAAAAATAGATATTTTAAGAGCATTAAATTATTTTAAGATAATTTATGATTAGTATTTTTTGCTTTAAGCTTACTTAAACTTTTAAATTCCCCAAAAGTTAAGAAAAATATTATTAATGCAAATATTATGTCAGCAATAAGCAATCCCAGGTATATACCTCTTACTCCAAACATTCTAGAAAATAATAACACAAATGGTATATTTAAAATAATAATTCTGAAAATAATTAATCCTAATATTTTTTTGCCTTTACCTAAAGCTATAAAGAGTGTGACGCTAAGAAATGTTAAGGTTAACATAGGTGTGAAAATACTGAGAATTCTAAAATTTGATATATCAATTGCGGTAAAATTTGTTTCTGGTAAAATCAAATTCAAAAAAGTTTTTGGAGAAAGCTGTAAGGGTATCCAAATTAATAGCAATAAAATAAACGCAAAAATTATAGAAGTCACATAAGCTTGTTTTATTCTCTTATTTTGTTTAGCACCATAATTCATTCCAATAACTGGCTGTAATGCCTGCATAAACCCCGAAATAGGAATAAACATCAGTCCAATAATTTTACTTGTCGCTCCAAAAAAAGCAATATCATTGTTTGTTCCGTAATTAGAAATTAAGTTAAAAACTACAAATTCTTGAATCAATAATGTTAATGGATATAGTAATGGACCGATTCCAATTGAAAGCATTTCAGGTAGTAAATCTTTAGCAAACACTAATTTTTGCAGATTAAGTGAAATCAAACTTTTACCAAGAAGAAAATAAGCTAAATTGTACATACCAGCAACAACCGTTGCTATAACAGTAGCAAGTGCCAGTTCGGCAGTTCCACCACTATAGACGACAATAAATAGATAGTTTAAAAATATGTTTACAATTACATAAACACATAAAGATGTTGTAGACCATCTAATTTTTCCTTCTGAGCTTACAAGATCACCACATGCTTGTCCTACAATAAAAAAAATAGTTCCTATAGTATAAATTTTCAAGTAACTACTCCCCTCAAAAGTTACTGCATTACTTCCTCCCATAAATGTAATTAATTCTTTATTAAATCCGTAGCCAATAATTGTAATAAAAAGTGAAATTACAACACCAATTATTATCATATTGCCAAATACTTTGGATTGAGTTTTAAGGTCTTTTGACCCAATAGCGCGGCTGAGAATAGAAGCAGAACTTGTTCCCACAAAGTCAGCAAGCCCTTGTATTATTGCTGTTAATGGTAGTGCCAAAGAAATACCAGCCAAAGCAGTTTCTCCAATAAACCTCCCCGCAAACAAAGCATCAATAAAACTATTTAAACTAACGATCAGTACCCCTAAAATACTGGGTACGGATAGCTTAAACATTAATTTAACTATGTTTCCTTGCAGGATTGAATCCTTGATTTGCGATTGTTTGCGAGAAATCATTATTTTACTTGACTTCAAATAAATAGCTGACGTGATACTGCTTGACTGACTCTGATTTCATTATTTTCCCTCTAAATACACAATCCATAAAATTAGTTTGATTTGTTTAGATAGCTTTTAACTTAATTGGATAAATCAGAACAATTAACATCACTTAGCCGACGATTGGGATCAAGCATCTTTAGACGACATTGCTCAAAAGTCTTTAACCTACTTACCGCCGAAGATTTATTACAGCGCAAGCTTCCTTTTTCATTACCACCAAAATGGGTACAAACAGCAGTGTGAGCTTGAGACAAAGTAATGTACGAAGCTACAAAATCTTGATATTGGGCATCAAGTTCAATCGGTAGTGTTTGAAAAACTGGAGCCAGTCTTTTCCAAATTTTGATCAGCAAAGCATGATCCCAAGACATTAATCCACTAAAGTTTTCTGAGCGAACTTGAGGCGGCATCATCATGGGACGGATTTTTTGTTCATACTCTTTTCTACTAAAGCTTCCCGCAAGTTCCATCGCTGCCCCTGAGGCTAACATTAATTTAGTGGCCGTTTCTAATTCAACTTCAGCTTTACTGAGATTACCTGCTTGAAGTTGACTTTCAAAACGAAGCAAACAAATAATTAGTCCTTGAACATCGACAAAAAATAACCAGTGGAATCCCTCCCAAAGTTGCTGTAAATTGACTTGAGTTTTTGTAGTAGTCATTTAATTTCCTCTAAAGATAAATTGAAAACTCTTCCTAAGAGATAAACATGGCTTTTAAGTCCTTCTTTTAAATCTTTGACTCGACTGGGATTAAATTTAGTATTATCTCGTTCCAGTATGAGCAAAGTTTTAGAAACGGTAAGTAGCCCCCAAACCAGACAAACGCTTTTATCCTCTGTAGCTATATGAGCCAATTTGAAACACTGGTTAAAGTCCTCTACTTCCCAAGGTTTTAATGAGGTTTGAGTAGGAGGTATGGGCGCGGAACAGACATTGCTGAGATCGAGTTTGGCTAATTCTTGATTGATCATAACGAGGGCTTGACGATTGGATAATTCATTTAAAGCTTGTAATAGGTTCTGGAGTGCTGGGCGAATTTTGACTTGGTCTGACGAGCTAAGTTGCTCCTCAATAGGTAATTCCCCAGGAACGAGTAGATAAAGTTGCGACGGCACAGAATCGTCTGGCATTTTAGTAGTAAAGTATGATTGTTAAATAACTAGCGATCGCCCTACTGAGCAAGCTAAATCTTGCTAGTATGCTCACTAACTAATTGGCTTTGAAGATAGTTTTTTCACACTACGGGCATAAAAAACCGTTCTTCTGTAGTTCGGCAATACTTTCTTGAAACGCTTGAATGATAGAGTTAATATCTTCATCAGTATGAGCGGTAGACAAAAAACCGCCGCCCTCTCCCCTAAGTAAAATACCTCGGTCGAAAAGATGATAGCGTAATAGCCCAAGCTCCATCAGAAAACTTTGGTCATCAATATTTTCTGTGACCACATGACCAAAGAAAGAGCCAAAATTTGCTATTTTAAGCGGCAATTTCTTAGTCTCATAAAAAGTATTCAACTTTTTAACAAATTGCGCTGTTTTTTGATTTAATTGTTCTTGAAGACCAGGACCACGCTCTTTTAAATGCTTTAGCACTGCTCGACTAGCAGCGATCGCCAGAGGATGTTTACAGTAAGTTCCTGCGAAAAAGGTTTTTTCTACTTGGGGAAAAGAACTATCTCCATAATTCCACATCCCACCATCAATCCGATCCAGGTAAGCTCTTTTGCCAGCAACAATACTAATGGGCATTCCTCCCCCGACAACTTTGCCATAGGTAGCAATATCTGCTTCCACACCAAACCAAGCTTGCGCTCCTCCTTGATGAAGGCGAAAACCAGTTACCATTTCATCAAAAATCAGGGCGATTTCTGACTCTTGAGTCAGTTGTCTGAGTTGCTGTAGAAACTCTTTTGGCTGTAGAGCAGGATTATTAGTTTGAACTGGTTCTACTAGTACCGCCGCTAATTTTTCTCGATTGTCTTTAATTATGTCGAGAGATTGGGGATTGCCATACTCTAATATTAAAACATTTTTAGTTGCTGAGTCAGGAATACCAGGAGATTTAGGAAAAGCTAAAGCTTCATCTGTATGACCGTGATAGGAATTAGTAAATTTAACAATTTTTTCCCGCTTGGTCTGAGAGCGAGCTAAACGAATTGCCGTCATCACTGCTTCAGTACCAGTATTGCTAAAAGCAACTCTTTCCATTCCTGTCAGTTCGCTAATTAATTCAGCTACTTCACCTACATCTTCCGATTGCGGACCCATAGGAAACCCTTTTTCCAGTTGTTCGGCAATTGCTTCTTTGACAAAGGGTGGATTATGACCCAAAAGATTGCTACCAAATCCCATAATAATGTCGATATATTCATTACCATCGAGATCCCAAATTTTTGAGCCTAAAGCTTTTTGAGCCACAAGGAGATAACACATCTCTTTGACCGAAGCATCAAACCATTCTGAGACTCTGGGATCTGCTAAGACCGAACGGTAGGTTTGGGTCTTTTGTTTTGACGTTTTTGTCCGCTTATTATAGCGGTCGATTAAACTCTGCAAGTGTTTTTGCTGTAATTCAGCGTTGGTTTTGACATTGGAAGGTGAAGTTGTAGTATTGGTTAACATAAATTTGACTTGTTATTTATTATTTATCTACGTTTTAAGGGTGTCTGTAGCTAACTGACAGCGGGTTTACGGGCAACAAAATAGGCCTCTTGGTCTTCTTCAGGCTTGGCTAATTTGCTTTGAGAATCGTAAATTTCAATCGCAGTAAATCCTGCTTCTGCCAAAGCCGACTGAATGTCTGTTTTGGCGTGGGGTTTGACTGAGAACTTCATCGTTGATGATTGCCAGTCTCGTTTTATAAGTTTTAATAATGCAGCAGGTTTGATATAACGTAGGAATTTATTGTAAATTACGCGTTTTAAATTTTGGATTGAAGAAGTAAGTAGATTAGATTTCTGAGCTTGTTTCTCATTATCTGGCTTAAACATCGTAATTGTAAAAGTTCCCACTTTTTCTTCACGATTGTAGGTTTCACCAACAGTCCAGGCATAATCTTTTTGCATTTCACCATCAGCTACCGCAATATTGCTATATCGATTTTCTAAACCCAGATCGAATAAAAATAAACCGTCAGCCTGCAAGACACTATATACATTACTAAAAACTTGTTTAAGCTCTTCTAAACTCATAATGTGATTGAGAGCGGAATCCGTACAAATGACGGCATCAAAACTATTAGAAGGTAGTTCAAAGGAACGAGCATCATCGAGAATCAACTCAGCCTTAGGTGCATTTTGCCTGGCGTAGTGCAGCATTTGTTCTGAGCCATCAAGTCCGACAACTTGATACCCCCTAGCAATTAGCTCTTGGGATAATTGACCTGTTCCGCAACAAAGATCGAAAATTTTTGTCCCGTTAGTTATATTAGGAATGAGCAACTTTTCAATAATAGGCAGTATTCTTCTAGCAGCAAGATGTGCCTCTGATTGGTTATATAACCAAGCCCAAGGATCGTAATCTGTATAGCGATTTTCAGTAGAGATTTCAGTATTGTTCATAATGTTTGACAAATGACTTGATTTATGGGGAAGTGAAGTAAGGAGCTTTTGTCTTATTTGTAGGTACAGATTCAATTAAGGTAAGCACATCAGTTTAATTAAAGCTTCTTGACTGTAGAAATAATTTGCCATTTTTAAGCTATTGGTTAATAGCAGCTTATTTGATTTTTGTACTAAAACCCCTGATCTGAATCTGGATTTGAATTATATGAGCAAGTTTTTGACTAATACTATGCTCTGTAGAATTAAAGTCTATGTTGGTCTAAGGGCAACAAAACAAGCATATTCATTTTCTGTTGAAGATGCTAATTTATTTTTATTATTGTAGATATTTACTAATGTAAATCCAGCTTCTTTGAGAGCGGATTCGACCTCTATTTTTGAATAAGCTTTAACTGAATATACAATTTCTGATGATTGCCAACTCTTTTTAAGTAATTTTAATAAGCTTGATGGCTTAATAGGGCGTAAAAAATAATTGTAGACAATACATTTTAAACGATGAATGATTGAGTCGATTTGAGTTATTTGTGAGTTTGAATTCTGGCGATTTGGTTGAAAGATTGTGATAGTGAATGTTCCTGTTTTTGACTCAGGATTATAAGTTTCTCCAACTGTCCAGGCATAATCGTTTTCTAATTTACCATCATCAACATCAATATTACTGAATCGTTTCTCTAGACCTAAGCCAAACACAAATAAGCCATCTTTTTTAAGTGTATTGAATACACTATTAAAAACGCTTTTCAGATCTTCGACATTCATCATGTGGTTAAGAGTATAATCGCTGCAATAAACAGCATCAAAAGAAGATAAACCTGTAAATGTACGTGCGTCATCCAAGATAAAACGACCTTGAGGAGCATTTTTGCGGGCATAATTTAACATATTCTCAGAGCCATCAAGCCCCGTAACTTGATATCCTTTACTTAGAACTTTTTCTGTTAGCTGACCTGTTCCACAACAAAGATCTAAAATTTGTGCTTTCTGAGGAAGATGTGGCAAAAGCAACTTATTTAATCTTTCCCTCATAGCAGACAGACTATGAGATATTGCTTCAGTTTCGTTGTATAACCAAGCCCAAGGGTCGTAATCTGTATAGCGATTTTCTGGGGAGATTTTTGTGTTATTCATAGTGTTGAATTAATGAGGATGAATTGATTAGTCTAGTTGCTTTGCTCGCGAGTAATTTAAGTTGAGACAAAAGATTCTTGCTTTACTTGAGGACGTTGTTGCATTGGTGGCGGTGCTATAAAACCATGCTCGATTAAATAGGAGAAATAGATATCTAGTAACTGATCATCAATTAAAGGACAGGTAATAGATGTATCTTTAAGTCCCTCAAGAGTATTTTGACAGTCAAATTTGACCGTTGCTGGTTCAGATTCTGACTTTGACGTATTGCTCTTAGCACCTGAAAGCAGAGGAACTAAAGGATATAAACCATGCTCAGGATTGTTTTGGGCAATATCTAATACTTTTTGATGCCATTGTTCGTAGGGAATTTGTTGAATTGGATAACCGAGCGATCGCAGTTTGTCAAAGAATACATTGGTAGAAACTGGCTGGGGATGGGTAATGTGAAAGGCTTTACCCCAGGAGTTTTGCTGTTGGGAAAGATGAATTATGGCTCTTGCCACATAATCTACGGGAATAACATCCTGTATCATCTCGGCATTAGGAATACTGCCAAGTTCGACACAGCCGATGATCAGTCTGTACAAAAAGTCATTGACATTGAAGACCCCTGTTTTACTGTGTCCCGCTACCCGTCCGATCCGATAAATACTGACAGGCAGTCCGAGATCGCCTGCTGCTTGGACTAGCTTTTCTCCGATCCACTTACACTGATTATAGCCACCCGATGGGACTCCACCATTATCGATACTGTCTTGTTCTCTAATGATTTTCTCTCCAGGTTCATCGGTTGCTGGAAAGGCGCTGGTAGCAGAAATAAAGTGAACTGGCTTGACTCTGGTATAGCACGCCAATCTTAAAATTTCCTGCGTACCTCCCACGTTGGCATCTTTGAGTACCCCATAGGGTAAGCCATGATGAACCCAAGCCCCGTTATGATAGATAGCATCAATATCGGTTGCCAGCTTTAGAAACTGGGCATCAGAAAGTCCTAAAAGTGACTGGGATAAATCGCCAATTACTGGGATAATTCTACTCCAGAAATCCTCCTGCCACAGTTGATAAGATTGAAGACAGTTTTTTACTTTAGTATGCGCTGCCTCAGTACTATCGGCACGCACCAAACAATATATATCGGCAGCAGTTTGTTGTAGAAGTTCGGAGAGTAAAAACGCCCCGACAAAACCTGTCGCACCTGTTAACAAAATACGCTTGGAATTAACAGTTGGCTTAATTGATAAGTTTGGCTGGATTGAATCAGCTAAAACCGCATCCGCACAGAGTAACTTATAAGTCTCATTGTCATTAGATTTATTACTCAGAAAATCTATAATTTCTGTTTTGTGATCGCGAAGCTGAGTTTTTATGGTCGGGGTCAGTACGCCTTTTGGTGCATTACAGCGCAAGCGATCATCCTCCAGCCAGAGCTTAATGTCGAGACGACCAAGTTTTGCCATAAACTCTGCCAAAGTTTTTTGTTTAGGAGGCTCGCTAAAAGTTGTAGAGGGGATAGTTGCTTTAACCGTGGATGCTGGTTTAAAATTCTCATCTAGGATAATTTCCTTTCGACCCAACAGCCGTTCGCTATTAATACCCCTCTCTCTACAAGCTTGAACTAAATTATTAGACTCAATAATTGGACGAGATTGCTCGGTATATTGAATTGAGGTGATATATGTCAGCCAGGGTTCTTGTCCCATGGCATATACGTAAACCTGCTGTGGATTAAATTGACTGACAAGCTCAAACGCTCTTTCGGCATTAGAGCCATCTAATCTACGGGTGGCATCCATCTTTCTGGGAATAGATTCTGTCAGTAAGGAACCATATGCCCAGCTAAAGGGTGCGCCATCGCATTCCATACCGATAAAAATTACATCAATATCGCCAAATAGCTGGTGGATTTTTTCGTAGAGTTTGGGTTCGATATTATTAGAATCTGCCAAACAAAGAATAGATTTTCCTTTCAACTGTACTAGGAAAGCAGCTTTAGCACTAATATTTAAATCGCCATGTTCCCCCAAGAAAGGCAACGCCACAATTTGCCCATCAGCAAACTCAATTGTCTCAAGGTTGTCAATTTCGATAACATTGGTAAAACCCAGAGTAGTTGAAAGTGATTTTAAGGAGGGGTCAAGTAAGTTGCCACTATTACTTTTAGGCACTACTATATGTTTGATTTTATGCCGCAGCTGCAACAAGGTTTCAAACATATAGTGGTCTTGATGGTTGTGGGTAATCAGGGCGTAGTCGATCTTTTCTGGTAAATCGGCATAGGTATAGCGAGGAATACCTTCTTGGTGCTGATAGCTAATTAAGGGGTCGCATAAGATACTAATATCTTTGGTTTCGATTAAGACACAAGCATGACCGAAATAACGAACCCTCACCGAGTCGCCGCTATATTCTGGTTCTTTCTGGGGAGGTTCTTTGGTAAAAAACGAGGAAAATAATTTCTCATCTTGATCGCTTATTCCCAATAGCTCTTTGATTTGAGCATAGGGTTGGGGAACCTCTCTCATCTGAAACAGTTGATCAAGTCGTGAGTCGCTAAAGGGAATATTTATATGTAAACTATGCTCATCTGGCAAACGAGGGGTACTGAGGACAAAGGAGCGTTCGTCTTCCTGACCCAAATATAAGGCAATAGTTTGAGATGCCCGATTATAGTAATGGCTTTGAAACAGGAGTCCTTCGAGAAAGCGAATCGAAGGATGATTATGAGCATCATAAACTAGCTCTACATATCCTTGTAATACTTCAGGAACTTTTTGATATAGGGGTTCTAAAGAATATCCTTGGGCTTCCTCCATTAGCAGCGCATCTAGTTGGGCGATCGCAGCAGATAGCTCGATTAGATGAGCCTGTTCTTCTTTGGTGGTTTCTAATAAAGCTCTGATTTCACCAACTCGGTCGGCTCCATAGTTAATAAAGGGACCGCCCATCATCTCTGGATTTTTCAGTGTAGATACATGAACCTGGGGCGCATCGACAAACGACTGCATAATCTTGAGATGAGATTCGGTAATATATCTAGCTGCCGTAGCTGGGGAGATTAAATATGACCAGGCGTACCACTGATTGAACAATGGTTCGGCGATCGCATTGGGTTTGAGATAATGCATAATATCAACATTAATTCAACAAGTTTTAAAAATTGATTTGTAAAGGCAGGGGAAAGGTTAAAGAGAAAAGGGTAAAATAATTTATTTGTTCGTAAGTAATAAGTGTCCTAACACAAGTTCGTAACGTTATAAATCAAAAGGTTAGAGCTTATGGCTTATAGCTATCCCAATAGATTAATGTCCTGAACCCGAATCGACATTTATTCAGATTTCAAATTCTTCTCTCTCTTCATTCATCTCCACAGGAGCAGAAACTTTTTCTAAAGTCTGCATCTTCTCGATCCGTTGGGCTAAAGCAGCTACAGTAGATGCTTCAAAGAGATCAACAACTGACACCTCCGCAGCAAAAGTCTTGAGTAACCGAGCAACCAGTTGAGTCGCCAGTAAGGAATGTCCTCCCAAATCAAAAAAATTGTCATCAACACCCACCTGCTCGACTTCTAACACTTCGGCAAAAATCTCAGCCAAAGTTTCTTCTGTAGCAGTGCTAGGAGCAACAAACTCCGCTTCTAATTCTGGTCGAGCCGTATCTGGTGCGGGTAAGCTTTGGCGGTCTACTTTACCATTGGGATTGAGGGGCAGCTTATCCAGGGTCACAAATGCCGAAGGTATCATGTACTTAGGTAATTTTTCAGCGATCGTATTACGTAAATCGCTAATTTTTGGTTCATTTTCACCATCGGCAACGACATATGCCACAAGGCGTTTATCCCCTGGCTGATCTTCGCGGGCAATGACTACGCTTTCTTGTACTCCTGGTTGCTGAGTTAACAAGCTTTCTATCTCTCCCAGTTCGATCCGAAAGCCACGAATTTTTACTTGATGGTCGAGGCGACCGAGAAGCTGTATCTGACCATCACTCAAATAACAAGCCAGATCTCCTGTTTTATAGAGACGGCTTTCTGCTTCTGTACTAAAAGGATTGCGAATAAAAGTTGCAGCAGTTTTAGCGGGACGGTTGAGATAGCCTCGTGCTAGACCGACCCCAGCAATATGTAATTCTCCTGGGACACCAACAGGAACTGGTTGCAGATTGGGATCTAAGATATAAAGCTGTTTATTGGCAGAGGGACGAACAGTAGGCAACAAACCTTTGCCGTTACCGCATTCCACCATACTGGCATTGACTGTGGTTTCCGTAGGACCATAGGCATTGATAAACAATCGTCCTGTTGACCATTGAGAAATTAATTCAGGGGTTGGTGCTTCTCCTCCTACTAATACCATTTCTAAATCTGGTAATTCTGTTGACGGTAAAACTGCTAGTGCTGAAGGTGGCAGAGTAACGTGGGTAATAGCGTGCTGGCGCAGAAATTCCACTAGCCCCTGACCTGGTAATAAATCGTTTTTAGTTCCTAAATACAATGCTGCACCAGAACCTAATGCCATCACTATTTCGGGAATTGAGGCATCAAAACTAAGGGAGAAGAATTGCAGGATGCGACTATCGGCTTGAACTTGACAAGTTCTAATTTTGTCTTGAGTCAGGTTGACTATTCCTTCATGAGTAACTAAAACTCCTTTTGGTGTTCCTGTAGAACCTGAGGTGTAAATCAGATAAGCTAAGTTGTTGATTGTTACCTTACTATCGGGATTAGTTAAACTTTCTTGAGCCAAGTCATCTGCATCTAGGCAAATAATTTGACCTGGGAGTTGTGGTAGTTGAGACTTTAACTTTTGGGTTGTCAGGAGAATATTAACCTGAGAATCTGACAACATAAAATCAAGACGCTCAGTCGGATAGGTCGGGTCTAAAGGAAGATATGCTCCCCCTGCCTTGAGAATGCCCAACATACCGATCATCATCTCAGGCGATCGCTCTACACAAAGTCCGACCTTAGTTTCTGGTTTGACATCCAGCTTTTGTAGGTAGTGTGCTACTTGATTAGCGCGCTGATTAAGCTCTTCATAGGTTAATTGTTGCTCCTGAAAAACTACTGCCACAGCATCGGGAGTTTGCTCTACCTGAGCTTCAAATAACTGGTGAAAGCACAGATTTTCAGGATATTCAGTTTGAGTATTATTCCACTCAAATAATATTTGCTGGTGTTCGGCTGGGGTTAATAGAGGCAATTGAGCAATAGATTGCTCTGGATTAGCGACAATGCCCGATAGCAAACTGCTAAAATGATTTGCCATTCGCGCGATCGTCATCTCATCAAACAGATCGGTGTTGTACTCAAAACTTCCCACCAATCCAGAATCAGTTTCGTACATATCGAGACTCAAATCCAATTTAGCTGTTACGGTTTTTGAGTCCAAAAAATTTAGTGTCAAGTCAGCCAGTTTTAGCTCTGATTGGGGAGCATTGTTCAGCATGAACTTTACCTGAAATAGAGGACTGTAACTCAGGTCTCTTTCTGGTTGAAGTTCCTCTACTAGCTTCTCAAACGGCAAGTCTTGATGGTCATAAGCATCCCAGGTTGTCTTCCTGATTCGCCCTAATAATTCTCTAAAATTAGGATTTCCCGACAGATCAGTACGCAATACTAAGGTATTAATAAAAAAGCCAATTAGTTGCTCTGTCTCGGTTCGATTGCGGTTGGCAATGGGGGAACCTACTAGAATATCCTCCTCGAAGGTGTAGCGATAAAGCAAGGTCTTGAACGCTGCCAGTAAGGTCATAAACAACGTTACTTCCTCTTGCTGGCTTAGTACTTTAAGTGCCTTGGTGAGTGTGCTATCTAGAGAAAACTCATATCTTGCACCGCGAAAAGTCTGGACTTTGGGTCGAGGGCGGTCTGTAGGCAACTGTAAAACTGGCAAATTACTGCTGAGTTGTTTGCGCCAATAGGATAGCTGATTCTCCAATACTTCACCTTGAAGCCACTGACGCTGCCAGGCAGCAAAATCAGGATACTGAATAGGTAATTCTGGTAGGGTCGACGGTTTACCCGTAGAAAATGCCTCATAAAGAGCACTAAGTTCTTGAACGAATACCCCCATAGACCAAGCATCAGAAACAATATGGTGCATAGTTAATAGTGCCACATATTCTGTGTCAGACAAACGCACTAAAGTAATTCTAATTAGTGATCCAGTAGCCAAATCGAAAGGTTGCTGGGCTTCATCCTCAGCCAAACGTAAAACTTCAGCTTCTTGCTCGCTCTGTTCTAACTGCCGCCAATCTAATATGGGTAGTGCCAGCCTCAAGCTTGGTGCGATCGCTTGGACAGCCTGACCGTCTATGGTTTTAAATGTGGTTCGCAAAGATTCATGACGACGCACGATTTCATTAAAGCTTTGCTCAAAGGCAGTCACATTTAATGCACCCTTAAGACGCACTGCACCTGCAATATTATATAGAGGGTTGCCTGGCTCCATTTGGTCGAGAAACCATAATCTTTGTTGAGCAAAGGACAACGGTAGGTTTTCTGTCCTAGCAACAGGTGTAATTGTCTGCCTCGATTTGTTAGCCAGATCGACTCGATTGAGAAAAGCAATAACTTCTTGCTTACGTTCTGCTAGCTGAGAACTGAGGCTTGAAGTTAAAACCTCTTCTGGAGCATCACAACAGAGGCGATCGTCTTCGAGCCAAAGCTTAACATCTTGTTGAGAAAGAGATATTAAAAATTCATCTATAGTTTTCATAGTTTTATTTTTTTGCGTCCTTTTGCTTCAGGAATTGGCGATCGTGATATTTGCTCTACTACCTGATTGGTAGTCGTGATATATTCTGTTAATTGAGCTACAGTAGGTCTTTGGAACAGACTGCGTAGAGGTAAATCAATTTGAAATTCTTCTCGCAAACGAGAAATCACTTGAGTAGCCAGCAGAGAATGTCCCCCTAATTCAAAGAAGTTGTCATTGATACCAATCTTTTCTTGTTTTAATATTTCTGCATAAATGCTAGCTATGGTTTTTTCTCTGGAGTTACGGGGTGAAATAAACTCAGCTTCACTTCTTGATACATCTGGTGCGGGTAGTGTTTTGCGGTCTACTTTGCCATTTGGTGTCAAAGGTAAAGTCTCTAACGGGACAAAGATATTCGGTACCATGTATGCAGGAAGCTTGAAGCTGAGAAATTCTCGCAGTTGATCGCTCTGGATTGATTCTTCTGAAGTAACTATGTAGGCAACCAGACTTTTGTTTCTTGGAATATCCTCTCTGGCTATTACTACCCCCTGTTGGATTTGAGGATGAGTATTGAGTATAGACTCAATTTCTCCCAGTTCGATACGGAAGCCGCGAATTTTTACCTGATGATCGATGCGACCGAGACACTCAATATTGCCATCACTCAAGTAGCGGGCTAAATCTCCTGTCTTGTAAAGTCTTGGTGATAAATAAGGATTAATCGGGTTGGTAATAAATTTTTCTTGAGTCAGTTCGGGGCGGTTGAGATAGCCACGGGCGAGTCCATCACCCCCGATGTGCAGTTCTCCCGCTACCCCGATAGGTACTGGTTGTAAATTTTGGTCTAAAAGATAGATTTGAGTATTTGCTATAGGATGACCAATGGGAATCGTGCCTTCTGTTGCCGATGTTTTTAGTTGCGACTCTAGCTGATAAACCGCTGACCAAATTGTCGATTCGGTCGGACCGTATAAATTCCAGACCTGGGCACCTCGTTCTACTAAATCAGCGGCTAAGGAGTTATCTAAAGCCTCACCACCACAAAGAACTTTTAAGGGCTTACCTCCCTGCCAGCCTGCTGCTAATAATAACCGCCATGTCGCTGGTGTAGCCTGCATCAATGTAACATTAGATGTACTCAGCCGTTCAATCAACTGAGAACCATCCATGGCAACATCACGACTTATTAACACCAGATGAGAACCGCTAATCAATGGTAGAAATACTTCTAATGCTGCAATGTCAAAAGATAAGGTGGTAACTGAGAGGAGAACATCTTCTTCTGTTATGCCCAAAGTTAGGTGCATCGAATTTAAGAAATTAGTCAAAGCTCGCTGTGGAATTTGTACTCCTTTAGGCTTCCCCGTTGAGCCTGAAGTGTATATTACATAAGCTAAATTCTTTGAATCTACCTCAACCTCAAGATTATCCTGACTTTGTTGCCCTACTGCATCCCAATCTGTATCTAAATAAACTACTTGTGCTTGATGTTCGAGTAAAGATAAAGATGTCTGTAATGAACTCTGACTTAGCAACACCTCCACCTTAGAGTCAGCCAGCATATAGCTCAATCTTTCTTGAGGAAAATGAGGGTCGAGGGGTACATATGCCCCACCTGCTTTGAGTATTCCCAAGAGTCCTACCACCATCTCTACTGAGCGTTCGACACAGATTCCCACTAGCACCTCTGATTTGACTCCTAAGCTTTGTAGATAATGTGCTAGCTGATTGGCTCTGGTGTTTAATTCTCGGTAGGTTAACTGCTGGTCTTCAAAGACAAGTGCTACTGCATCGGGTGTCTTCTCTACCTGCTTCTCAAATATTTGATGGATGCATTTATCTTGAGGATAATCAACTTGAGTATCATTCCATTCGATTAACAACTGCTGCCGCTCTGCTTCTCTCAGCAGTGGTAACTCAGAAACTCGTCGCTGAGGATCTTCTACTATTGCTTCGAGTAAGGTTTGGAAGTGTCTACTCATCCGCTCGATAGTTGAGCCTTCAAACAAATCAGTGTTGTATTCCCAGAATCCCTCTAATCCTGACTCAGTTTCTGTCACCGACAGGGTTAAATCAAACTTAGCCACGGTGCTTTCCCGCTCTAGCTGAGTCAAAGTTACACCAGGTAATTTCATCTCCTCCATCGGTGCATTCTGCAAGATAAACATCACCTGAAATAGAGGCGAATGACTTAAGGAGCGTTGTGGCTGTAATACTTCTACCAACTTCTCAAACGGCACATCTTGATGCTCATAGGCTTTGAGGGTTGTCTCCCTAACTTGTGCCAGTAAACTCTCGATACTAGGATTATCCTCAAAATGAGTTCGTAAAACTAGAGTATTAACAAAAAAGCCAATCAACGACTCAATCTCACTGCGATTGCGATTAGCGATGGGAGAACCAATTGAAATGTCTGTTTGACCACTATAGCGATAGAGTAATGTAGCAAATCCTACCAATAGGATCATAAATAAAGTACTCCCTGACTCTCGGGACAAGCTTTGTAACTTTTGGGTTAATTCAGAATTGAGACGGAAACTTTGAGTAGCTCCGCGATAAGTTTGTTCGATAGGACGAGGGCGGTCAGTGGGTAACTGGAGTAATTCTGGCGCCCCCTGCAATTGATGCTGCCAGTAACCTAGCTGAGTTTTTAATACCTCTCCACTTAACCATTTCCTTTGCCACAAGGCAAAATCAGCATACTGAATTGGTAACTCGGCTAAGGGAGATGATTCTCCCGCACAAAATGCTGAATACAAACTCGATAGTTCTTGGATCAATATCCCAATTGACCAACCATCGCTAATTATATGATGAGTTGTAAGTAGAACTATATGTTCTAATGAGTTGAGTTTTAATAAGGTTACTCTAAATAATAAATCTTGTTCTAAGTTAAATACTTTCTCGGCTTCTTGAGTGACTAGTTTTTCTATCTCTTGCTCTTGTTGTTGGATAGTTAGATTTAATTGTTCTAGATTAACTATGGGTAGAGATATTTCTGCGGCTGGATGAATAGTTTGTACTGGTTTCCCTTTTGAATCGGTGCCAAAAGTTGTCCTTAAAGGTTCGTGTCTTCTGAATAATTCTTTTAAACTCTGTTTAAAAATAGAGATATTTAGTTGTCCACTTAGTCTTAAAGCAGCGGCTTCGTTGTAGAAAGGACTTTCAGGTTCTAATTGTGCTAAAAACCAAAGTCTCTGTTGGGCAAACGATAAAGGTATATTTTCAGGTCGAGAAACGGGGCCAATTGTTCCTTGATTTGTGCTTGATAAAGAATTAATTTGACGAATTAAGTGTAAAATCTCTTCTTTACGAGTTTGCAATTCTGCTTTCAATTCTGATGTTAAAGCATCTTTGGGTGCATTACAACGTAGGCGATCGCCATCAAGCCAAAGTTTTATGTTTAGGTTGTCAAGATCGGATAAAAACTGTTCTGTAGTTTTCATAGTTCAATCTCCTCTCTATCTTCTGTTAGTTCAATTGAATTAGTTGAAATATTTTGTAGGTTTTGAACTGTTTTGATTTGCTCTATTTGTTCGACTATTCCAGCTACCGTCGGCGTTTCAAATAAGCTACGTAAAGGTAGCTCGATTTTAAAGGCTTCTCGCAATCTTGAAATAACTTGAGTTGCCAACAGAGAATGTCCTCCCAAATCGAAAAAGTCATCGTAAATGCTAATCTTTTCTCGCTTCAAGATCTGACACCAGATATCTGTTACTATCTCTTCTGTTGGGTTACGAGGTGGTATAAAATCTTGTTTCCTACTAGTTCTATCTGGTGCGGGAAGCGAATCACGATCAACTTTACCACTAGGGGCTAAGGGTATTTGAGCGATTTGCACAAAATCCGATGGAATCATATATTGTGGCAATCTTTCTTTAATAAAACTTCGGACTTGCTCTATTAATTCTTCAGTCTCATAGGAATTATCAGCCACAAAGTAAGCTACTAAATATTTGCCGTTAAGATCGTCTTCTCTAACAACTACAATAGCTTCTCTTACGCCAGGATGCTGTCTGACTATAGTTTCAATTTCCCCTAATTCAATGCGAAAGCCACGAATTTTTACTTGATTATCGATCCTTCCTAAAAACTCGATATTGCCATCACTCAGCCATCTGCCTAGATCGCCAGTTTTATAAATCACATCATGATTCTGAGAGTCAAGCAATTGATTACTAAAAGGATTAGTCACAAAAGCCTGCTTAGTTTTTTTTTCATTTTTCCAGTAGCCATCACCGACACCAATTCCTGACACGCAAATTTCTCCAGGCGCACCTATCGGTAACAACTGCATTGACTGATCTAAAACATATAAATTCAAGTTAGCTAATGGCTTACCAATGGGAATTGTTCGTTGGTTTTCACCAAAAGGCTGGTTGACTACAAACTGAGTAATATCATCAGCAGCCTCAGTAGGGCCATAAGCATTAACAATTTTAATTTTGGGATATATCTGAAGCCACTTATTTACCTTATTGACGGATACTGGTTCTCCCACAACCATCATCCATTTTAAAGATGGTAATGCTCTAGAGTGAATAGGTAGCTCCGCAGTATACTCAAGTAGACTGGTAAATAATGCTGGTACTAATTCAACAACTGTAATTTCTTCTGAAA
>JBCDDK010000126.1:0-22011 GCA_039180345.1 Cyanobacteria bacterium P01_G01_bin.39
ATCGGGTAGTTTGCCGCTGATAAAACGCTCAAACTCTGCTGCTAATTCAGGATACTTTGATTTATAATCAGACATTACCTGATTCCATTCTTGCTCGGCATCAGCACCTTTATCCACTGCTTGGCGCATGTGGTTTAATGCTTCTTCTGGTACTTCAAAGTCTCCTGATGTCCAGCCTAATCCTTCGCGAGTCAGCTTGATTTCATCTGTACCTAGTTTGGAACCATGAATCCCTGCTGTCCCCTGCTTGTTGGGCGCTCCATAACCAATAGTAGTTGTCACCTTGATCATTGAAGGCTTATCTTTAACTGACTTAGCCTCTTCAATTGCCTTGGCGATGCCTTCTAAATCGGTGTTGCCATCTTCGACATGCAGTACGTGCCAACCATAGGCTTCAAATCGTTTGGACACGTCTTCGGTGAATGCCACATCAGTCGAACCGTCAATGGAGATGTGGTTATCGTCATACAGGGCGATTAGCTTACCCAATCCTTGGTGTCCTGCAAAGGAACAGGCTTCTCCTGAGATCCCTTCCATGTTGCAACCATCACCCAAAATGACATAGGTATAGTGATCGACTAAAGTGGCATCATCCTGATTAAACTTTGCTGCCATGTGAGCTTCCGCCACAGCCAAGCCAACACCATTAGCAATACCTTGACCCAAAGGACCAGTAGTAACTTCGATCCCAGCAGTAACAAAGTTTTCAGGGTGTCCTGGAGTATTGGAACCCCACTGACGAAACTGCTTGATGTCTTCGATACTAACGCTGTCGTAGCCCACTAAATACATCAGGGCGTACTGTAGCATCGAACCGTGTCCTGCTGATAGTACAAAGCGATCACGGTTGAACCAGTTAGGGTTTTTGGGATTAAAGCGCAGGAATTTATTCCACAGCACATATGCCATCGGTGCTGCGCCCATCGGTAATCCTGGATGTCCCGAACTGGCTTTTTCGATGGCATCGATTGCTAGAAAGCGAATCGAGTTGATGCACAGATTTTCCACTGCTTTTGTCGATGGAGTGGTAATTTGAGGAGTGGCAACCATAATATTTTTTGTTATTGAGTAAAATTGAGGGAACAATCAAGAGTAAAACTACACGCTACGGCGTTGCACAATCGAGAGATGATTTTTTAAATTTATCGGATATTGAACAAATTTAAAAAGCTTAGAGCTTATAGCCTAAAGCTACGAACAGAAGCACTCTGTACGTCATACGTTAAATTAGCAACGCCCACGCTACTTGTCATCCTGGTATCACTAAGCAAACTAAAATGTCTGCGTTAGTAGGCTAGAAACATGATTGATAGCGACTAATTGTTAGTTCTCGGTTAGAATCTCAGAGGTTTAGGCGTAGGAATTTAACGGTTCTTTATGAGAATTGCGATCGGCAATCTCTTGGTGTAGCAGTTTCAGATTATCAACCAAAGAACGTTGAGCATTATAGGCGCTTGATCCAGCAACTAATACTGTTGCTCCAGCCTCTACAGCTAAGGGGGCAGTTTTAGGATTAATACCTCCATCCACAGCAATAGGTATATTTTTGCCTCGTTGCTGTAATCTCTCTTTTAGGCGACGAATTTTATCTAGCTGAGAATAGATAAATGTTTGTCCTCCAAAGCCAGGATTGACGGTCATGATTTGTACTAGATCTACTAAATCCAACACTTCGTCAATTGCTTCAATAGAAGTACCAGGATTGATCGTCACTCCGACTTCCACACCTAAAGTAGCAATTTTGGCTAAGGTGCGATGCAGATGAGTACAGGCTTCTTGGTGAACAATTAGTCGATCTGCTCCTGCTTGAGCAAAATTTTCTAAATAACGTTCTGGTTCATCAATCATTAGATGGAGATCTAGCTTCATACTAACCAAAGGACGTAAAGCGGCAACTATACCTGGACCAAAGCATAGGTTAGGAACAAACTGTCCATCCATGACGTCGATTTGAATAGCCTCAACCCCTGCTGCTTCGGCTTCTCTGGCTGCTGCTCCCAAACTGGCAAAATCTGCCGATAATAGGGATGGTTCAATAATAATTTTCTCAGACATATCGATTTTTCTGGTGCGTATATATTGTCGAGATTGAGTTGGGAAAAAAACCAACTTTTTTCGTAACGAATCGTGCTAATTTCAAGCTTACTAGTCCAGCTAATCTGTGACCAAACACTAAGTTTTCTCTGGGCAATTTAGCAAACTGAAATCACGCTTGCGTAAGCGCGAACTGAAATCACGCTTACGCTGCTCAAGATTGAAGCAAAGCTATGTCAGTCAGGTTGGCAAAGTTTGAACTAACCTCGTAGTCTAATCGATAAATAGCAGCCTCACCTGTAAAAGCTGTTGCGATGTTACCAAACTCACGGAACTAAAATAAAAATGACTTACATTGCTACAAGTATGAGGCTTTTGATAACTGCTAAACTAAATTACTAGGATATTCACGTCTTGGCTCTAAATAAGCTCTAGATACTGTTGAATTAATTGAACGGCAACCGAACCTTCTCCTACTGCTGATGCTACTCGCTTGATTGAGCCTTCTCTAATATCTCCAGCAACAAAAATTCCAGGAACATTAGATTCAAGCAAGAAAGGATCGCGCTCTTCTTTCCAGTGACCGTATTCCCCATCACCTGTACTGTTGCTATTTTGAGTACTCGCCCCAGTGAAAATAAATCCTTCAGGAGTTTGTCCTAATAGTTTACTAATACAGTCAGAACGGGGTGTAGAGCCAATAAGAATAAACAGCATATCTGCATCAAGGGTAATTCGCTCTCCAGATAAACGATTATCTAGAGTCAAGGCTTCCAAGTGATCTTGTCCCTTCGCTTCAATCACGTTGGTATTCATCCAAATCTTAATGTTATCTGTATCGTCAATTAAATCGATCAGATATTGAGACATTTTGTTTTTTAAGGTGTTGCCCCGCACCACTATGTTCACGCTTTTAGCTCGTTCTGCTAGATACAAAGCTGCTTCCCCAGCAGAGTTCCCTGCACCGATGATAAAGATATCTTCATCACTACAGGTAGCAGGCTTTTTGCCAACACCATAATAGACACCTGCTCCAGTCAACTGATCGATACTGGGAACACCGATTTTACGGTAGGATACCCCTGTGGCAACTAGAATCGAATATGCTCCGATTTCGGTACCATCTCCCAAGGTGACAAACCGATATGGTCCATCGATGCGAATGCTTTTTACTTCCTGCGGAATCAAAATTTCTACGCCAAACTTCTTAGTTTGCGCTACCGCACGTCTCGTTAAATCATCACCACTCAAGCCAACTGGAAAACCTAAATAATTATCAATTTGAGGTGCAGTACCAGCTTGACCACCCAATGCTTCTCGTTCGATCAGAAGAGTTTTTAATCCTTCTGAACCGCCGTAGATAGAAGCAGCCAATCCACTAGGTCCACCACCAATAACAATTAAGTCATAAAATGGTTTCTCCGCGCGCATCTGAAGACCAATTTTGGCCCCAATTTCTTCTAAGCTAGGATCAATCAGTTTAGAACCATCGGGAAATAATACCAGCGGTTTAGCACGGACATCATCATCGGCAAAAAACCATTTGATCAGACAACGAGCTTCTTTGGACTCGATATTGACCCAATTGTAGGAAACCCAGTTACGAGCTAGGAAGTCTCGGATCCGATAGAGCTTCGGTGACCATCGATTACCAATAAGTCTAATCCCTTCAACACTCGGCATTAGCTTTTCCTGCCACATTTCCAACAAATCGTTTAGTGCCGGATAAAGCTCTCCTTTCGCGGTATTGTCTATTTCAGGTAGATAGTAGTCAACTTTGGCGGTGCTGACGGGCTTGATATTTCCGTTAACCGTTACCAGAACTCTTTTGGCATCTGGAAAAATATCTAGGGAATGTTCAAGTAATTCTTCCCCAGACATCTCTTGCATCTGCTGATTGACTAAAATTAATGCTACTTCTTGATCTTGTATCTTTAAGATTTTGAGTTTTTTTAGAGCTGCGGTGCATGAATCACTTTGCATCACTTCAAAGCGATCGCCATATTCATCAACTAAACTTTTACTAATAGTTTGAAGAACATGATCACTGTAGTCTACTACTAGCAATACTGGCTTGGACATGAGCTTTTACCTTGTGTACTAATTGTTTTCTCAAAAGCAATAAATTTGCTAGAATAATGTATAATTAATCACTATTAACTGCCAATACATTTACTAACAAATTTACTGAATTTATACCGAGGCATTAGTTCTAATCAAAGATTAATTTGCTAACCTGATGCAGAATACTTAGCTTGACTTGATTAAAACTACTCGAACTAATAGGAGTTGACAAAGCTATATTACTGTAGAACAGCTTTTTAAAAACAGTCATTTTTAGGGATATACAGGCAAAGTTTAAAGATAAGTTTCTATAATATTTGATGAGATAACGTTCAAAAATGTCAAGCAGCTGAAGTTATAGTTAAAGCGAAAATATAATCAAAAATTATTTTATTTAATGTATATATTCTTATACACTAAAACCACGCATATCTAGTAAAGAATTCATCTATTTATTTCCTACAATCATTCATTTTAAGCTATATAAATTTGATGATATATACAATACAAAGCACAAAGTCATCTAATAGTCTTGATTGAATTGGTCAACGTTACACCTCGCACAAAGCTTCGCTTTGCAGTCTCACACGGGCGCATCCGCAAAGGGCGCATGCCTGTGGGTCACATGCAGGACAGCAGCGCACGTGCAGAGCGTCGCTTACCAAGGCGATTCTGATGCATTAATTAAAGGTAAATTTATCTTCATATGCTGATGAAACCTCAATCAATTTCCCCGCATTACCTTTGCAGGCGTTGGTAATTTAATGTATGACGTGTAAAGTGTTTCGGTTCGTAGCCATTAGCTATTAGCCATTAGCCATTGGCTGTTTAAAAATCTGTATCAAGTAAATGAATCTAATTTTCATACCCTGATTTACCAACGCCCCTTTGCAATATAAATAATTTATTCTGGCACTTGGTTGTTTAGATCAACTCGCCTTTTAATTATGTACTGAAGAGCAAGATTCATAGGAACTTTTTGTTCCATGCAAAAGATTTTGAACTGTCTTTTTAGTTCCTTGGGAACGTATGCTTTGACTACCACAGGATTGTCTGATGGTAGATTCAAATCTCTTTCAATATTTATATCTGATCTGATTAAATCAACAAGTAATTCCTCAATCATCTTGCTAATGGTTTTGCCTTCTTGAATGCAGATAATTCTGAAATGAGTTTTCAGAGAATTAGGGACTAAGGTTTTGACTACATCACTCATTATTGAGTTCATATATAAAAGTTTGGAGCATAAACTATTAAAGTCATAAACTATCAAAGTAGCTATGTACTAATTTAATTATTAATACTTCCCGTAAACTAACAACCAAAAATTAAAATACGATGAGAAAAAATAAAAGTTGATTTAGTTTAATGACGCTTAAAGATAAGATTTTTCGATGCTCAATACCATAAAATGCCAGATATTATGTAGAGAATATTAAGTTTTTATTTAAAATCTCTAACTTGGCTAGATTTGACTAATAAAAATAAGCTTCACTAAAGATCAAATACCACTAATTAACTTTACTTAAGTTGTCTAAATGTAAAATTATGATAGTGAAAGAATGCTCTGAATAAGAGATAATAGTATTTATCTTTGGCTAAGGTTTGAAGATAACAATAAATATATTATTTTGGAGGAAAAACAATGAATCATTGCATGCTTTTGGAAGAAAATTCACTTTGAATCTAATAAAAAGCTTTATGGCGTTATTACGGGAATAATCTTCTGAATCTGTCTTTTGAGATGTGTTGTCAATATGCCTAATTGCAAAAATAACAGATATATCTTGAAAATCAAAAAAATTATTGAGTCTACTATTGTGGTATGGAGTACTAGTTAGCTTTTTCGATAACAATGTTGATGTTCAAGTTAATTTTTCTGTTTAGTCAGATCAATTAAAACAAAACAATAGTTATTTATACTTAAGCTATTGAATTGTCAACCGAATTTATTTCTCAATAGTAGTCAATAAGTAGTCTCAGGAAATAAGTATTGAGTTTTCACTGCTAAGCTCTATCTTTTCCCAGTAATTTGACGGAATTTTAAAGCTCAAAGCGTAGAGAACCTGAAATTATGAACAAGCCGTTAATAGTCGTAGTGGACGACAACCGAGAAATCTTGCACACCGTTGTTCGAGATCTGCGTGAGCAGTATGGCTCATCATACAGAATATTATCTTCTGATTCAGGAGAAAAAATCTTAAAGGCTCTACCTCGCTTAAAGCTGGAACAAAAACCCATTAGCTTGTTTCTAATCGATCAGCGGATGCCTAAAATGACGGGAATAGAATTTCTCGAAGCAGCAAGCCCGATGTTTCCCGATGCCAAAAAAGTTTTGTTAACAGCTTACGCTGATACCTGTGTTGCTATCGAAGCGATCAACAAGGCAAAAATTGACTATTACTTGACTAAGCCGTGGACTCCACTTGAAGTTAACTTTTATCCTGTGCTGGACGATTTATTAGAAATTTGGCAAAAACAACAGTCACAAATTTCAGCACACGAATATATTCAGATTCTTGGCTCTCGGCATTCAACTCAAACTCACCAAATCAAAGATTTTTTAGCTAGCTATCATCTTCCCTACAGATATCGGGATCTTGACCAAGATCGTGAAGCCTGTAGGTTGATGGAGATGACCAATCAAGATTTTACAAAATTACCGCTCATTATATTTCCTGATGGTTCTCAGATGATATGTCCTTCAATAGAAGAAATCATAGCGAAAGTGGGTTTCCGCAATCGCTCTCGGGTTCCCTTCTATGACTTAATAATTATTAGCGAAGGTTCAGCTGGTTTAGCCGCTGCTATTTGTAGTTCTTCAGCAGGATTAAAGACCTTACTCATTGAAAAAAAATATCCTCAAGAGCACATCAGCGATCGCTCGCCCCTTAAAAATTATTTTGTTAGTTCAACTCTTAACAGACAGGATCTAGAGAACCAGCAGAGAGTACAAGCGCACAAATTAGGAGTAGAGATTATTGCATCAGTTGAGGTGATTAATATTACAGTTAATAATCGTTACAAGTACCTCAGCTTATCCAATGATACTAAATTAAGCTGCCAAACTCTAATTGTTGCCACAGGAGTTAGCTACCAAAAATTAGAGATTTCAGGCATCAACCAGCTAATTGGCGCAGGAATTTATTACGAAACTGCGATCTCTGAAGCAATTTCTTGCCATGATCATGATACTTATGTCGTTGGTGGCAGTAACTCGGCGGGACAGGCGGCAATTTATCTAGCTAATTATGCTCGCTCTGTTACCATTCTGCTCAAAGAAGAATCCTTAGCCCAAACGATGTCAAAGTATGTCATAGATCGCATCAAAATGCTGCCGAAGATTAAAGTCAAATCATTTACCGAAGTAGTAGCAGTATCAGGAACAGTACAATTAGAGACTTTAACCATAGCCAATCTTAAAACAAGAGCGCTAGAGACTATTATGACCAATTCATTGTTTGTATTTATGGGTGCCAAGCCCAATACAAGCTCTTTACAGGGGGTCATAGAATGCGATCTAGATGGATATATTGTCACAGGTAACGATTTAGTAAATCAAGGTAAACAAAAATCTAAATGGGGTTTAAAACGCGATCCATTACTCTTTGAAACCTGCATTCCTGGAGTTTTTGCTATTGGGGATGTACGCTGTAATCCCATCAATCAATCAGCTTCGGCTATGGGAGAAGGTTCGATAGCCGTCAAGCTAGTCCATCAATATCTCTCTTCTTGCTATTGAAAAAATCGTCCTCAGTAAGGACGTGTCCCCCGAATTCATTCGAGGGCTTGTAAGCTGTTGATCATTTAAATTGGGTATATTTGAATTAGCGGTGCGACCAAATATGCGTGCAAGCCCTTTACCTCGTAAGACGACGGATATTGCATGCGCACCAAGAAAGAAGCAAAGCCTCCAACCCATCTCTCTTGCCCCTCGTCCCCTTATCTCCTCGTCCCCTTATCTCCTCGTCCCCTTATCTCCTCGTCCCCTTATCTCCTCGTCCCCTTGTCAACCTTAATACCTGACAATCGTCCCGTAAAAGCTGCAACAGCAATTAGCTAGTAGCAAAATTTATTTGTAAGGCAATAATTATGATCAATACAATCACACTATTTAAAGAACTATCTCTTAACGAACGTCAAGAACTTTTGCAAACTGGAACAGAGGCCTGTTTTCAAGCAGGTGAAATGCTCTTTCAACAAGGAGATTTAGCAGATAATTTTTACATCGTCACCGAAGGGACAATTAAAATATCACGCAAAGTAGATAACCACGAACTAATGGTGGCAAACTATTGCAAAGATAACTTTTTTGGAGAGATTGCCTTACTGGGAGAAATGACTTATCCCTACAGTGGTGCAGCCCGAAGTAGAAGTTGCGTCTATTCTTTTAATAAAGACAGTTTTTGGCGGATGATCGCTTCTTTTCCTTCCATTAGAAGGATTGTTCTCGATTACATGGGCAAGCGCCTGCAAGAATTACAAATTATTTCCCAAAGCCATGAAAAATTTATCGCTTTAGGAACTTTAGCTGCTGGTTTAGCTCATGAATTAAACAACCCAGCTTCTGCTGCCCATCGGGCAGTAAGTCAACTGCAAACAATTATGTCAAACCGATATAATCTTTTGCTGAAATATATGGAGCAGCATTTGACTCCTAAACAGATGGAAATTCTCTCCAAGCTGAAGCAGAATACTTTTATGTATGCCACTAAATCTAAGTGCCTCAATTTTTCTTTTGATCCTCTGCAAAAAATGGACTTAGAAGATCGTCTGGTGCAGTGGCTCGAAGAGAAAGGAGTAGAAGATGGCTGGAAACTGTCTTCTAGTCTACTTGTAGCAGGGATCGATCCTGAACAATTAGAAGAAATTAGTGAACAGGTAGCAACCGATACCTTTAAGGATTTGTTAATTCTGCTAGAGACAATGGTAACTGAAGCTAGTTTGCTCAATACCCTAGACCATGGAGTGGCAAAAGTTTCCGAATTGGTGGGAGCAGTCAGAAACTATTCATATTTAGATAAAGGCTCGGCGATGCAAAGTAATATTAGCGTCAATCAGGGTTTGGAAAGTACCCTAACCATCATGAGCTATCAGATCAAAAAGCAACAAATTTTAATCGAGCAAGATTTTACCCAAGATCTGCCGCTACTTTATGGCAATGGTGCCACTCTCAATCAAGTTTGGTCTAATTTAATTGATAATGCTATTTATGCAGTGGGGAAAAAAGGAACGATTTGGGTTCGCACTTTTTTGGATGATGTTCACGTCGTAGTCGAAATTGCCGACAATGGACCAGGAATTCCTCCTGAAGTTCAAAACAGAATGTTTGAACCATTTTTTACCACTAAAGAAGTTGGCGAGGGGACAGGAATTGGACTGAGTCTGGCTTTTAGAACTGTAGTTAGGGAGCATTTTGGAGATATTCGGTGTTTTTCTGAACCTGGCTACACTTGTTTTCGGGTTTGTCTACCAATTGATTAGTAATCAAGCAAATTAGCTCAAATACAGATAATTACTTTAGGTAAAGTTATTTTCCTAGCCCCCTAGTCCCCTAGTCCCTAAATCAAAATACTTAACTGTTTCATCAAACCTGATAATACAGGCACGATAGTTGGTTGATTTTAGAGATGATATACACTATCAGTAGACCATAGTGCGATTGCGATCAGGAGGGATAACGGATGGCTAATTTTGAAGATATTGCCAAGAAAGCTTTTTATATGGGGGTTGGCTTTGCTTCTTATGCTCAAGAAAAAGCCAATGACACATTAAAAGATCTCAGAGTTCAGGCACAAAAACTAGCGGATGAAATGGCAGCTAGGGGAGAGATGAGTACAGAGGAGGCTCGCAAATTTGTTGATGATTTAGTCGAACAAGCACAGCAGAAAAATGTATCTGGCAATGAGCGAGATGGCAAACAACCACGCCGCATTGAGATTGTGGATGAAGATGAAGCAACATCAGAGAAGGGTGAGAATAGTGATGAAATACGTCAACAGGTTGAGTTTCTACAAGAAGAATTACGACGTTTGAAGAAAAAAATGTAAGACAATAAACTATTGGAACCAGTAATATTTGTCAACAAGGATAATTATGAATGATTGGCAGGACGAATGGCGCAAACAGATAGAAAAAGCCTCCCACGACTTTGAGCATTTTTTGGATGAGGTAGGAGAGGTCGCAGAGTCAGTAGTCGATGAAGCAAGTGAGAATTTGGGCTATTTTTTTGAACAGTTTGAATCAGATGTATTTGGGGAAGTTGACAGCTTTGTTCGGAATTTAGTAGACGTAATAATTACCACCACCGATGAAATAGACGCTGCTATATCAGATGAATGGGGGGATCATTTTAGCGATGATGATTTCACCATGGTGAGTTATCATAAACCTTCTGCCCAGAGTCATCCAGCCTGTATCAATTGTGCTAATTATCATGGGCAGGTTTACAATGGCAATCTGCTAGTATGTGGGATGCATCCATCTGGTTTCGAGGGAGATACTTGTCCTGATTGGGAAAATGATCGTTTTACTAACAATTAATTACTGACCTGACGCAGTACGTACCAAAAATTAGTATTTCGGATTTTTAGAGACAAGGCATGCCTTGTCTGTACAGTCGTTAGTTGAATACCTAACTACCCACTACCTACTACCTGCCAATCATAAATTAACGAGTGCGTAACATCAGTTAATTAGAATTAGGAGTTAATTAGTTGAGGGGCAGTTGCCGTTTGTTTAACTGAATACTTGAGGCACTTTTAGTATGGTACTGAAAGGATTATTGGAGTGGTTTAGGCGCTCAAATCTGGGAAACTTTGCTATGTATTTTGCTGAGTGTTTAGAAAAAATGCCCTGATGTTACTATCAGGGCTATTGATTCTTGAATGAGGTTATTGGGATTGTTAACATATATTTGGCAGATACTGAATAGTACTACCAGTCAAATCGAGAATGATGATTGATAGTTCCGCTATATGGCTGCACGCCTATTGCAGGATACTGTTCATAATCAGGGCTGAATATTTCGATAAATCCTTCTGTGATATATTGAACAACCATCTTGAGAGTATTTAATAAAATCATCTAGTCTACTCCTAAATTTTTTTGGTAGTTTCTTTAAGAAGAGCTTGGGGTATATAGCCGTACACAGTGTTATTAGGATCAAGTCTATTAAACTGTTCGTAGGTAGTGGGTAGTAGGTAGAGCGGAGACCCCGCGTCGCCGACAGGCGCAAGACAAAGGCGTTTAGTTCGCCGCATGTACGCTCCGCTCCCGAAGGGTAGGTATTAACTGTCCTAATCTAATCTCGTATTGCTATAGTATCTCCTATAGCAATTCTGGCATTACAGTGTTCGCTGATACAGTGTAACTTCAATATTGTTTGCTTTTGTTTAAATTACGCAGTCTTTATTGATAATTCTTTGATTTAATTGCCTTGGCTATACCAATAATCTTTTCACGCAATCTCTTGTATTGTGTCGCATCATCAGCCTAAAATTTGAGGACAATAATATTACAATTAAATTGTTTTTTAAAGTGGCGATCGCTCGAAAGCTGAAATTTAGATTTGTTGGTTTATTTGCTCTGGTAATTATACTCCTGATGACCATCAAGCCAGTAGTAGCTCAAGTTACTGAAGCAACCGTATCAGTCGAGGTTAATACTCTCTGGTTAATTGTGGCAGGTAGCCTAATATTTTTTATGAATGCAGGCTTTGCCATGTTAGAGGCAGGGTTATGTCAAACCAGAAATGCCACTAATGTGTTGGCTAAAAACTTAATTGTTTTCTGTGTTTCGATCTTAGCCTATTGGATCTGCGGTTTTGGTTTGATGTTCGGCAATGGTAATTCCTGGATCGGAGCAACAGGTTTTTTCTTTAAAGCATTTGACCCTCCCTTAATCGATAGTTTTAACGTCGGATTTGATAGCCTGGATACCCTCTATCCTGGACAACCCTGGATGGTGGTGTTCTTTTTTCAGTTAGTATTTGCGGGGACAACCGCCACCATTGTCTCGGGAGCAATGGCAGAAAGAGTCAAATTTTGGGCTTTTTTCTGGTTTAGCTTCTTGCTAGTTGCGATCGCTTATCCACTTACTGGTCGTTGGGTTTGGAATCCTGCTGGCTGGTTAACTACCTCTAATTTCCTCGATTTTGCAGGTTCTACGGTAGTACATTCGGTGGGGGGAATGGCTGGTTTGGTCGGTGCAATTCTGATTGGACCACGTCGGGGTTGGCAGGGCTTTAATCCCGATGAGATCAGAGGTAATCGTTTTTCTGCTCGACCACAATCCTTTCGCTACTATAATTTGTCCTTATCGACCTTAGGCTGTTTGATTCTTTGGTTGGGGTGGTTGGGATTTAATGGTGGTTCTGCTGGTTCTATTCCTGATACTCCTCATGTTATTGTGACTACCATGTTAGCTGGGGCAGCAGGAGGGGTTTTTATTCTATTGTTGCGAGGAGTGCGGGGACAAAAGCCAGGGCTTCCACTAGTGATCAACGGTATTTTGGGCGGGCTAGTTAGTATTACAGCATCATCGATCTATGTCAGTCTGGCGGTAGCCATCTTAATTGGAGCGATCAGCAGCCTGTGGATTCTTGTTCTGGAAAGACTCTTAAAAAAACTGCGGATTGACGATCCTGTTGGTGCAATTCCCGTTCATTTGGGCTGCGGTATCTGGGGGACTTTGGCGGCAGGATTGTTTGTTAATCAACTCCCGCCCTATCTTGATGTGCCAATCATTCGCTTGGAACAGATCTTGATTCAGGTTATTGGTATTTTCGTCGTCAACAGCACAATCTTAGTCTTAAGCCTCAGCTTTTGGTTGCTGATCGGACTGTCAATCTACACTATTGAATCGGCTAATAGTAAATTGAAATCTCCCACTAATCAAAAGGCAAATGACGATCCCCATCATTCTCATTACAGAGGTTGGTACAAATATCTGCACTATGCCCGCTCAGGCATTAGAGTATCTAAACAAGAAGAAGTTCGAGGTAGTGATGGCACATTTTCTTGAGATTTTTTGGCGTTGCTGAAGTTCGGTATGATTTAATGGTTTTCACGAAGTCAACGTAACACATGCGGACAAGCCCTTTGTCGTTTCTTTTAGGGCGGGGTACTGTGCTGTTGACCACTAAAGTCAATCAATTAAAAAGCTAATGGCTAATAGCTATAAACAGATTACTTTGGGTTTCACACTGGAAATCAGCAATGCCGATTTTTTCATTCATATCAAGGGTATTTAAGAAAAATCTATTTGGAGAATCGACAAATCATCCTCAAACTGAAAATTGGGATGCCAATTTCTAATATACTGCAACAGCCTTTCTAAATCTCTTTCTGGAGTCTGCTGATACTTTTTGAGTAGGCTGATTAAACGATCTAGTCCCCACTGTGTGTTAGCTTGAGGCTCCACCTCGTAAATACCATCACTAAATACATACAGGCTAGAATTAGCAGCAATCTCACAGGAGGCATTGACGTATTTAATATCAGGAAACATGCCCACAGGAACACCTGGAGTTTTTAATCGCTGCTCAGCTTGTTTTATTGAAGGTGTCAGGAGAATTGCTGGTGGATGTCCCGCACTAGAATAGATGAGATTACGCTTTTGCTGGTCATAAACTCCATACCAGATCGTAAAGTATTTATCATTGCGATCGCTCATTTGAAAGGTCTGATTCAGTCTTCGCAATACTGTATTTGGCTTGTAATAATCTACGTTGCTCAAGCCCCGAGAACGCAGAAGATTGATGACCGCTAAAGAAGGTAAACTAGCTCTTAAACCGTGTCCTGAAACGTCTAGCAAGTAAAACACTAAATGGCGATTGTCTAGCCAAAAATAATCAAAACTATCTCCTCCTAATTGTCGAGAAGGAATAAAACAAGCTTCAATCTTTAAAGAAGGATGGTACAGTGGTTCTGGCAAAACAGTACTAACATACTCTGCTGCCTCTGCTAATTCCGTCTCTAGTAACTGCTTCTGAGTTTGCAAATCTCGACTTAATTGGTGTAAGCGTAAACCAGCTCTCACTCTGGCTTTCAATTCATGCATTTCAATCGGCTTGCACAAAAAATCATCTGCCCCAGCATCCAAGCCTTTAACTCGATCTTCAACTGAATCGAGAGAAGTTAAAAGAATAAAAAAGGTTGTAGATAATTCAGGAGTAGACTTAATCTGATTACATACCTCCAAGCCATTTTTACGCGGCATAATCCAATCACAGATAATCAGTGCAGGACGAATTGCTTTAGCTTTAATCAACCCCTCTTCTCCATCACTGGCTAAGGTGATATCATAGCCCTGCATATTTAGAGTTCTCTCTAAAAGCATTTGAGTTGTGGAGTCATCGTCAATAATCAGGATTTGAGCCATGGTGTAGGTTGGTATTTTTTAATCTGATGACCAGAAATTATGGCAATCTACGTTAACTCCGACCGATTAATAATTAGGTAAAAAGCCCAGCCGTCTTGTTAAACTAAGATGATGTTAACTAACAATTATCATATATTTGAGCATATAAGAGAAAAGGAAAAAACGTAACTGGTGCAGGAAATTACACTCTTGACAAATCATTAAAAACCAGATTTAAAGACTAACACCAGACTCATAAAGTAGCATTATTTCTGCCAATGTATGTCCGAACGAGGCACGAAGCAAGTTGAGAATTCTACACAGCATCAAAATCGAAGCCCCCAGCGACTTGAAAGCATTAGACCATGTCTTGTTTCAATTCAACCAAATTTATCAGAATTTTATCCCTCTTCGAGACTGGCTACAGTGTAGATTAGCTTTAGCGGAAGGGTTTACTAATGCAGTACGTCATGCTCATAAAAATCTACCTCCAGATATTCCGATCAAAATAGAAGTATTTCTGAAAGAAACAGCCATGGAGATTAAGATCTGGGATCATGGTTCGGCTTTTGACTTGCATGGCTTTATTGCCGAAACTTCTAAAAAGCATGCTGATTGGCTGGGCAGTGGTCGTGGTATTCCCATCCTCAACAAGATCTCCAGTCGCCTCGATTATTTTCGTACCGAACAGCAGCAAAATTGTTTATTAATTGTCAAAGAATTTGCCGATAATTAGTATTTCTGGTAACAATGAGATACATTTTGATTGAGTTAGACAATAGGTGTCAGGTAAGCAGGGTAATCACATCAAAATAATTTGTCGCTAGATTCAACATTTCTGGGGTCAGACATGATGTAGAGTATTGCGATCGCGTAATTCAAGAATTAGAAAATCAGGATCAAGAATCAGATTAGTTTGACAATTTGCTTTTGGGATTTACTGAGTTTCTTCTATGGGAAAAGTTTCTCGTCTTGAATACTCCTCAAAGTGCTTTTTAAAATACAAAATACTGGTCATATTTGGCTCATCACATTCATCAGGAGTAAATTCATATATCGGCAATTTCTCCCTGACTAGCTTAACCAATTTAGGATCTAATTCCTCAAAAGACTCAACTCTAGCAATAGTAGTCTCATACCTCAACCTAGCAGGATTACCATAACCCAACTTCATCCAAGGCATCCAAGGACAATCCCTCGCCCAGGTAGCGGGTGGTGCGCCTTTAAATCCTGGTCGAGAAAAGCTAGAGGTAAAATACTCAACTCCTTTAAACGTTTCTCCAGGGCAATAATCTTTATATTTACTCTCCTTGGCTAACGGGTGCGGATATTCCAGAGGGATTTCATTAACCTTCGTTATGCAGCCTTGTCCTTGAGGAATAATTATCTTTCTTTCCCGTAATGATCCTTGCACCATACGATTAGCAATATGCACCACAGTCAACTCTGGACTATCTTCTGTTGGCTGCCAATAGTGCAAGATCTCCTTAGTTTCTGGATCACAAAACAACCCGATTTCTCGATTGAGTCGATAGCCTACTTCACCATACTCAGGATGTGGTTTGAGCAGCACTTTGGTGGCATTCATGCCGATGATCGAGCATAGTTTCTGTTTCGGTTGTCCTGGGGCTTCTGTCCACCAGATATCACCCGACCAACTATAGTAAATTTGTCTGCCGTGATTCTCTCGGTAGAAAGTTAATGTGCTGTATTCAAAATCTTGATCAAAATCCATCATTCAAAGCCGTGTCTTAATGCTGGAATTATAGAACCTTTTGCTCTCTAGCTATAAGCAGATTGCACCATTACTCTAAACTAATAAATAATTCTACTCCTTTAAAATAGGCGATCGCGATGAATCAGATCAATTCTAATCAGATAGAAGGCATCTATGAAGTCTGTATTGGTGTTAGCGATCCTAACCCGATAATTCAATATTGGTCGCAGTTTGGTTATCGGGTTGGGCAGTCAGGAGAATTATCAGCTTTAGCAGCGAAAGACTTATATGGGGTAGATTCTGCTTTGCGGTCTGTGAGACTTGATCATCAAAATGCCGATCACGGTTTGATTCGCCTGATGGTTTGGGACAATCCGATCAATGAAGGGTTACAGCTAACGCCGATGAGGGTTAAGGGCAACCGCTGGGCGACTAGCTTAACCACTGAGTTATTAAAGATTCTCAACCATGCGGAAAAAGCTGAGACGCAAGGTTTTCCAATTAGATACATAGATCCTCAATGGAGTGTAATCTATCAAGATCCTCATGGAATTCCTTTTATTGATCGCCTAGTGGGTGTTAGGGAAATGATGCTACTGCAACCTTTGACGCGACAGGTTTTCTTTCAACGATTTAACTATACTGTCCCTGACTATGGCAAGATAAACCCGAAAGCAGCTTTTCCAACCAGTCAAGTCACCCATATGGGCATGGTGATTCAGGACGATAGTAAAGAAACTCTCCAGTTTTATGAAGAAGTGCTGGGATTGCTTCGGACTCAAGATGATATAGAAAGTACCTATGAAGATTCCCAAGGTGCAAGACAGATTTTTGATCTGCAACCTGGAGAAAAATTCTGGGTAACAGCTTTTGACGATCCTCGATCTTCAGCTACAGACTGGCAGCTTGCTCGATCTGGCAGAATGTATGTCATTCGCTTTCCTGAATCAATAGAGTTAGAAAATTGCTTTAGTAAGGCAAAACCTGGATGTTTGGGGATGTCTCTATATACTTATCGCGTGGCAGAATTAAAGGAATGTTTTAATCGTATTAAGAATAGTAAAGCAAAACAAGTTACTGAAATCACGTCTAATGAATTTGATGAAGAGAGTTTTTCTTTTATTGCTCCTGATGGTTATTTTTGGACTTTGATTGGTAAGCAAAGCAAGAACTAATATATCTCAGCAAAGTAAAAGAAATATTGATGAGTGTATACGATGATCATTGATTTCGATGAATCTTTTAATAGAGCAATTAATTTAGCCCCAGACTGGTCAATAGAATATTTTTCCTTAACCGTAGAAGCTTTAAGAAAATCAATCGCTGGAACGATTATAAAATGGAATTTTCAAGATATTGAATATTGGTCTGATTTTACTGGACTACAGATTAATTGGATTCAAATTAATCATGACGAGAAAACATGGAGAGCCACTAATAAAGGTAAGAAAACATTTGCTTCTTCTTCGCAATAGAAGTTCTGACTTTTGAGTCTGTCACTTCTTCTTAAAATCTAGGTCATATCAGACATATTATAATAACCAGAATTGCTAAAGAGAGATAGTTTGATGTTGCAGCAAGTTGATCGCGATCTTTGGGTAGCAGAACAACCTTTAAAATTCATGGGTTTGCCAGTTGGCACGAGAATGACTGTTGTTCGTCTGGAAGATAATTCTTTATTATTGATTTCTCCCATTCATATTACTCCCAAAATCAGACAGCAATTAAATGATTTAGGCACGGTCAAATATATAGCTGCGCCCAATTTATTTCATTATTTATATTTGGGACAATGCCAGCAAATATATTCTCAAGCTCAAGTTTTAGCTCCTCCTGGATTAGAAATAAAACAGCCCAACTTAAAGATAGACAAAACATTTACTCAAGATGATATTCAGTTTGGTTCGCAACTAGAATATACTTTGTTTGCGGGATTTCAAGCATTGATTGTTTCCCAGATAAAAACAGTGAATGAAATAGTTTTCTATCATCCTAATACTAAAACTTTAATTATTACTGATTCTGCGTTTAACTTTGACAATACATTTCCTTGGGTAACTCAACTAGCTGCTAGGGTAATAGGCAGTTATCAAAATCTAAAACCATCTTGGTTGGAAAAGATTGCAGTTCAAGATAAACAACAAGCTCAAGAATCTGTCGACAAAATTCTTAGTTGGGATTTTGAACGGGTAATCATGGGACATGGAGCAATTGTTGAAACTAACGCTAAAAGAGAATTGACTGCTGGCTATCAATGGCTTGTTTCCTAGAATTACTGGATCTAAAACTACATCTCTAATTATTATTGTCTGGCTTAAAGAACACGATAAGAGTAAAGTTATAAACGTTACGAGTAACGGAAGCATATTAAGTTTCTATATGAGCTAACGTCTTTATTAAAAAAGCTTTACTTAGCTGAATTAGAGCTTTTTTAATTTGGAAGATCTTTCTTCTATTTTTTTAATTTGTGATTCTATATTTTAAACATCATAAGGATGAATAATTCTAAAATATATGTCGTAAAGGCAATTATTGTTTGATATTCATCTCTGTTAATTTGTTTTAAGTGTGAAGAAACATAAACCTGTTATTGAGAATAGGTAACGATTTTGCGTTTGTTTAAGCTCCGCCTATTTTTATTGATAATGCTCTATCATTAAAGATAAGTATTATGGGTTTATATTATCTATTTTGAAAATTTGGCTTCTTTGGTAATTGCTTAAAATCATTTCTAGTAACACTTTGCCTTATTTGTCTGTAAGCTATTAATACTACCTCTTAACTCAATTTAGCAATTTCTTATTGACAAAGTATAAATACTTATAAGAGTAATTATCATCTGACCTTACGCAAAGCAACGATCAACTAATATTTTCAACTGAGTATAAAAATAGTTCAACAAAACCTTTAACCCCACATGCGTGCAAGCCCTTTGTCCAGTCTTAACAGATCGATTGGTACGCAACATCAGTTATCATGTGATGTTTATCTTCCGATGAGTTTCTCCATAGGGTCTTTTTAAATATTTCCCCTTGGGTAAACCAATAATTTGTACCTGGTCATAGATTAAATTACCCCGCAGGAAGGTACTTTTAACTTTTCCCGTCAACTCAATCCCTTCAAAAGGAGTGTAACCCTGTTGAGATTGAGATTCGGCAGCACTAACCACAAAAGTTTCATTAGGATCGAGAATTACTAGATCGGCATCATAACCTACAGCAATATCCCCTTTCTCCCACAATCCGAAACGTTGAGCAGGATTCCAACACAGTAACTCTGCCATGTGGTTGTATGACATGCCACGCTTGGTACCTTCACTAAAAATGCTAGAGAGCAAATATTCCGTTCCGCCAAAACCTGATTTTGCCAACCAAATATTATCAGGATCTTTAAGACTCGCTTTCTTAGCCGCACCACAACAGGCGTGATCGCTAACAATCCAGTCAATATTGCGGTTTAATACCTGCTCCCATAAATATTCCACATCCTCACGGGGACGAATCGGCGGATTGACCTTTGCCCACTTGCCCGCTGGGGCATCGACATCTAGCATCAGATGCCCTACAGTAACTTCTCGCCTAAAGTTGATGTGGGGAAATGCCGTTTGCATCGTCAGTGCAGCCTCCACTGCCTTGCGAGAACTTAAGTGCAGTAAATTGATGTTCACACAGTTGGTTTCGTGAGCCAGATAAGAAGCAATACAAATTGCCAACCCTTCGGAATGGGGCGGACGAGCAGCACTATAAGCTTTAAGACCAGTTAGGCTTTGATCTCCCTGGACAATTTTGGTATATGCATTCAATATTTCAGCAACTTCGCAATGCAGACTGAGACTAAGATAATCACTAGCTTGCGGGTAACGTTCCCTGAGTTGAGTTAGACCCCGCATAATAAATTCAAAATGGGCAAAGTCATACCGTTCCTCCTTATTAATCATCAAGAACAGATTTTGTTGATCGGATAAACCATGCAGCCCATAACCGCCATAAAACATGAAGATTTTAAAAGACGTAATACCATGTTCCTCAAACAGATATTGCATCTCGTCAATATGCCCCGAAGCGATTGGTGCAACATGATAACCATAATCAACATAAAAATTGCCCTGTGATAGTTTCAATACCTCGGGGAAAAAATCTTGATAAGAACCGCCTTTATTTAAATAATATTGTCCTGTACGGATATAATTGAGACTAGTGGTAACTCCCCCCATCGCCGCTGCCTTACTTTCGGTGACGGCATCTTGGTCAAGGGGTTGATAGATACCGACATGCATATGAGCATCAATCAGCCCAGGAAATCCCAAACGATTTTGAGCGTCAAAGACTTCCTTAGCGCGATCGCAGTTTATTTCTGGAGCAATTTGGCTAAATTTGCCGTCTTTTATTCCGAGATCGAGTTGTGCAATGGATTGTTGGTTAGGACGAACCACACGGACGTTTTTGATGAGTTTGTCCAGGACTTTGGTTTCAGACACAATAACCTCTCCATCTTTGCTTGCTCTTTTTTAAATTTAGCCTGAATCTAACTATTTACTCTAATGGAATTATTAATTAAAAGTGTCAATGATACTTTGAAGAATATTGCTGCATCACCCATACTACTGAATCATTTTATTTGATTAGCGGTTCTGCGATCGCAAAATATGTAATATACACAAATACTCAAGAAATATTTTACAAATTTTCTAAATACTTAATTCTGAGACTCTGAAACATTTTCTCATAACAGCTCAAAGCATCACTATATCGCTGACAGCAAATATAATCTACACACTCTCTGACGGTTTATAGAATTCCATTTAAAATAAGTTCACGCTGTTGATCAGAATTGATAAAATCTACAATTATTGGAGCTTCCTTATAATACTGCTCAATCAAAGCTTGTCCTTCAGCAGTGGAAGCTAAATAATCATCACGAAAATTTCGGAGTATTTGGAGTTCAAAACAGTCATCAGGTAAACCTGTATGCTTAACACAAGCAGTAGTTAGAAAACAGCCTTCTTTCTTTTTGTTTTGAGTTTGATTGTTCGATAAACCATCTTGAGCCAATTCCTGTATTTTGTCAAAAACTGAAGTATTTAATTGATAAATAGCAAAGTACACAGTTTTTACTCTTCTTACAGAGCTAATAATTGCTGTCGCGTTGACACTAAAAATTTCCTCCAAAATATTGTTGAACACTTGATCTTCATTATCAATTTCTTGTTTAAGTGCATTGGCTAGATAGAATGCTGCAAGCCTCGAAAAACCAGTAGAAATTTGAGGATCTTCTTCAAGAGTGTTATATAATTCATAAGCTTGAAGTAAATTATCTAACATTCCCTTAACTTGTTTAATATCCTCATCATTGGGATCAAATGTTTTTGCTGCTTTAAAAAATAAGCGAGCGGCATCCAGTAATGAAACATTAGAGTTCCCGAAACCAATCTTAGCGATATCTAGTCCAGAATTATAAAATCTAGCAGCAACATATTTACGAGCATCTTCATTATCTTCTGGTAATAAGCCAATAATTCTTTCAGCGACAGATTGAATTTTCTGATATTCACGACTAAACAAGTGGATTTCACAAATATAAAAAAGAGCATCAAAATCTTGAAGATCGGTTTTACCATCTGCCCCAATTGCACGCTCTGTCCAGATGATAGCCTTATCATATTCTCCTTCTTTAGTGTAAGTACGGGCAATATCTAAATATCCCTCTTTTGTCACTTTCCGAGACTAAAAAGTAGGGAAAATAGAATTTAGCCATCAGGGAAATGGAAAGAAAATTGATTCATGACACTAATGAGTTGATGAAAACCAAGTATTAAATGGTGGTTAGGGAAAATG
>JBCDDK010000127.1:0-21800 GCA_039180345.1 Cyanobacteria bacterium P01_G01_bin.39
CCGTTAATAAGCTCTAAGCTCTAAGCTTTAAGCTTGAGAAATAGAAAATCAAGCAAATCAATCTATATTTCTTGACCTCATACTCCAAAATGATTTGAGCTTCTGCTCTTGTATTTCTTATGGCTTATGGCTTATGGCTTATGGCTTATGGCTTAAAATAAATCATTCTGAATTTTAATTCACACTAGACGTATTGATAGCTAAATATATCAAGTTACGTAACGAAATCATGTCGCAGAGTGATCTCATCTTATCTCAAGAATACCAGGAGTCTTAACTAGGATAACATTATCGATTTACCCAATTGTCTAGCTGTAAATTTGGTACCCGACTAAACTCTTTGATATTGTTGGTAATTAAAGTCACTTGTAAGCTGAGGGCATGGGCAGCAATTAAAGTATCAAAAGAACCTATTGGTATCCCTTGGTTTTCCAATGTTGCTCGAAGATTTCCGTACATAATGGCAGCAGCACGATCAAAACTCACAATTTCTAGCGGCAACAGAAATTGTGTCAATGCTTGTTGATTTTTGGCGGGGAATTGACTTTTTTGAACGCCGAATTCAAGTTCTGCAACCGTGATGCTAGATACACCAAGATCGCCAATTTGATAGCCATTAAATCTCTGTAAGACTTCTGGTGGCTTTTGCTTGATGATATAAATGCAGATATTGGTATCGAGTAAAAACCTCATTCAAAACCCTTCTCTCACTTGAGATTCTGGTTGCTGACGTTCCCCTGCCATAAAATCATCAGAAAATTTTTCTAGGCTGTCAAATAGTGTTTGCCAAGAATCTTCACAGGGTAGCAACACTACTGCACTACCGACTCGCTTGATAATTACTCGATCTCCCTGAAAGCGATATTTTTTTGGAAGTCTGACTGCTTGGCTTTGACCATTTTGAAATAGCTTGGCGATATCCATAATTGATACTCATTAAGTATATATTTTTAGTATATATCTTGAGCAGTTAAAATTATCTTTGATCGCGTTTTATCTTGACAATATCAGTTTCTTACAGATCAATCTATCTGTATTCATCTGTGGACGTTGTTCTAGTTAATTTATGAGTATGCGATCGCCAATTAAACTCTTATTATCAAGAAGTGCGATCGCTTTAGATCGCATAATTCTTTTTTTGAACTGAAGGAAAAGCTAACGTTGGGTTCTTTTCCTGCTAGCGTTTTGTTAACTAACTTAGTTGATCGCATCGGATAGTACAGCAGTGGCATTTGCTCACAATAGGCAACAAGCAAATAGTTAATCACCTCGGTAATAACTTTGTGATTTTAGCTAGGAGACATTAGAGTAATTACCCCGTTGTAAAAGGCTAGAATCATCAGATTTAGAGGCTTTTTGTTCATTCTGGGTCATATTTAATAGTGGTAACTCAACAGAGAAGGTAGCACCCTTGCCCAGCCCTAGGCTATGCGCCCTCACATTGCCCCCATGTAGTTCTAATAAATGACGGACAATTGCTAATCCTAAACCTAAACCACCTTGGGTACGAGTTGATGATTTGGTTTCAGCTTGTCGAAAACGATCAAATACGTAAGGCAAAATCTCTGGCGCAATACCTTGACCCGTATCGCTAAAGTTAATTAATACCTTGTTGGGTTGAATTTCTGTACTAACGGTGACTGACCCTCCCATCGGGGTAAATTTAACCGCGTTGATCAAAAGATTCCAAAAAACTTGCTGTAATCTTTCCGCATCTACTTTGACATCAATAATTTTGGGTTCTATTTTGGTTTCAATTTGCACTTTTTTAGCCTCAGCCGTGGGATACACCGTATCAATAGATTCCAACAAGAGGTTGCTTAGATTTGCCGACTCAAACTGTAATTTCATCTTGCCGCGAATAATACGGGAAACATCTAACAGGTCGTCGATCAATTGATTTTGAGCTTTGGCATTGCGAGTAATGACGCTGATGGCTTTGGCAAATTGCGATTTGCTCATATTTCCCTGATTGAGCAGCTGCACCCAACCGATAATGGCATTGAGGGGAGTCCTTAATTCGTGGGAGAGGGTGGCTAAAAATTCGTCTTTAATTCGATTGAGTTTTTCTGCCTCTTCTTTGGCGTAGCGTTCTCGATTTAATAGCTCTAGCCGTTCAAATTCTGCCTGCTTACTGGCAGTAATATCTGCTAAAGCTCCTTCGTAGCAAATCAAATTACCCTGGTAATCTTTAATGGCGATCGCTTGATGCCGAACCCAAACTAAATCACCTTGCTGACTACGAATCTGCCCTTCAAACTCTTCTTTTGCTTCAACCTGCAATAATTGTTGTTGCCATCGTCGGTAAGATTCAGGTTGCAGATGATGTATTTGTAGGTTTGTTCCCAATAAATCCTCCACTTGCTCACAGCCTAAGATTTTAACTAGGGCAGAATTGGTTTCTAAAATTTCGCCTCGAGAGTTAAGACGATAAAGTCCTAAGGGTACTCGCTCAAAAAAGCGATCATAGGACTGTTGAATTTGCTCTAAAGCTTGTTTTTGTTGCGATCGCTGCCAAGCCGATCTTACTGCTGTTGCCAGACGGATATAGTGCCTGGGAGATTTAATCACATAGTCATCTAAGCCTGCCTTCATAGCTTTGACGGCAATTTCTTCACTACCTGTACCCGTAAACATAATCACAGGACAATCGGGTCTGCACTCTTTAATACGGTGCAAAATATCCAATCCTGTTGTCCAGCCTAAATGATAGTCAGTAATTACCAGATTAAATGGTTGATCTTGTAGTGCTACCTTAAAGTCAGATTCATTGATAATTGACCAATGCTGTAACTGAGGAAAAAGTTTTTTTATTTCTCGCCAAGCTAAAGCGCGATCGTTTGGATTATCATCAATAATTAAAGCTTTGAGGTGAGTCATTTAATTTTTAGATCGCTAACATAAGTACATAACAAAACTATTTTGATAACAGTTTGTTTCAAATCTGACCAACGCAAATTTCTGGTCTTTGATTGAGCTTAAACCAATAAACATCAACTAATTCAATTAAGTTGACAAAATCTTGAAAATTAACGGGTTTAACTAAATAAGAATTGGCTCCCAGATCGTAAGCTTGATTGAGGTCAGAATTTTCTTGAGAAGAAGTTAGTACGACCACCAATAAACGCTTTAATAATGGTTGCTGGCGTATCCAAGTTAATACTTCTAATCCCGAACGACGAGGCAGTTTTAAATCTAATAAGATTAATGTGGGAATAGAATATTTTTGCTCATCTGCATATTTTCCAGTTCTACTTAGATAAGAGACTGCTTCATCTCCATCCGATACTATCATTAATGGCTGCTGTACTTTAGCTTTGCGAAAAGCTCGCTTAATTAGGAGAATATCATTGTAGTCGTCTTCGACAAGCAATATGCACATTAATAATTAACAAATAAACAAATTTAAGATTTTCTTTAAGATTTTGATTTTTAAATAAACAATCATCATAATTTTTTCTTGTCTAGAAAGATAGCAAAAAAACATAGCCGAAAGCAAATTTAAATACAGGACTTACATTTTGCCATTAATTATTATCCCAGGGATTCATTCTCCTCAGTTGAGCGATCGCTTTATTGATGGTATTCGAGATGAGATCAAACAAGATTATTTGATTTTACCTACTCAAAAACATCCTCCCTATTCAGCTTTAGCTATTTATCAGTGGCTGGAGCAGCAACAATTAAATAAAGCCGAGCCTTTAATTTTTATCGCCTTTAGTGCAGGGGTTGTTGGGGGAATTGTCGCAGCGATCGCTTGGCAGCTTAAGGGCGGCAAAATTCATAGTTTTGTTGCTTTTGATGGTTGGGGAATGCCTCTAATGGCTGACTTCCCCATTTATCGGGTTAGTCACGATTATTTTACTCACTGGAGTTCGAGAATTTTAGGCTCAGGAGAACATGGGTTCTATGCCGATCCTCAGGTCGCTCATCTAGAATTATGGCGATCGCCTGATCAATGTTTAGGATGGTATTCCCTTGCTCAAGGTCTTCAAAGCCGCTGTTCTCTAGCAGATTATCTTAAATTTATTCTTAACCCTACTAGCGATCAATAATCTAAGTACTTTTTTGTTATCGATAATCTTTCACATTTATGTAGGGCAACTATTTGGTGTAACTATTTGTGATATCGCTTAATGATTAGCCAACTCTAGCTTAGAGATTGAACTTACTGCTCAGATTGACCCATGCAACTTTAAATGCAGTGAAGGCAAATTACCTTTGGTTAATGAATAGTTAACCTTTTCTTCATCTATAAGTAAACGAAAGGAGATAAATTAATGTAGCCATGGAAACAAAAACGAGTTTTCTCGTAAATTTGAGTATTTCGTGGCAACTTATCAGACTATTTAAATTTTCAGCAGTCAACTAACACTTGTAGCGTATATGATTTCTACAGTTTCTTTTAAACGAAAAGCTTTACTCGCTCCTTTGCTGGCATTAACTATAGGTCTTACTGCCTGCGGTGGTGGGACTGAGACTAGCAATACTGATGGAGAAGGGGGCGATGCTGGTGCTGAATCAGTTTCCTTAACTGGTGCAGGGGCAAGTTTTCCTGCGCCGATATATCAAAGATGGTTTTCTGAATACAATAAGCAAAACCCGAACGTTCAAGTATCCTATCAATCTGTTGGTAGTGGTGCTGGAGTTGAACAGTTTACTCAGGGAACAGTCGACTTTGGTGCTAGCGATGTGGCGATGAAGGATGAAGAAATTGCCGCGGTAGAACGTGGTGTGGCTTTACTACCGATGACCGCAGGGAGTATTGTTCTGGCTTACAATTTGCCTGACGTGCCAGAATTAAGATTATCTCGTCAGGCTTATGTCGATATTTTGCTAGGCAAGATTACTAAATGGAACGATCCTGCGATCGCCGAATTAAATCCCGATGCTAATTTACCTGATAGCGACATCACTGTAGTTCATCGTTCTGATGGCAGTGGTACGACTGGTGTGTTTACTCAACATCTCAGCGCTGTTAGTCCTGAATGGTCAGAAAAAGTAGGTGATGGGAAAACTGTAGAATGGCCTACAGGATTGGGTGCTAAGGGGAATGAGGGGGTGACAGCTCAAATTCTGCAAACGGAAGGCTCCATTGGCTATGTTGAGTATGGCTATGCCAAACAACAGGACATTCCTGCCGCTACTTTAGAAAATAAATCGGGACAATACATAGCACCATCTAGCGAATCGGCCTCTAACGCTTTAGGTGCGGCAACTCTGCCTGAAAACCTACGGGCTTTTGTAACCGACCCAGAAGGAGAAGAATCTTATCCCATTGTTACCTACACCTGGATTTTGGCTTATGAAAATTATGACGATCCCAGCAAGCTTAATGCTTTTAAAGATGTGGTCAATTGGTCTTTAACAGAAGGTCAAAATTATGCAGAAGAGCTAGGTTATATCCCCTTGCCTGAGAATGTAGTAGAGAAAGTCCAAGCAGAATTAGAGACAATTCAAGCTCAGTAATTTACTAATCATTCATACTTAAGTCACTTGTTTCTCATTTTGGGAAACATTTGCTAGTCTCCTGTCCGCCGATATTTCTCCCTCTTTAATAATGAGAAATATCGGTTTTTGCTTTTTTTACGGTTTTACAAAATTAATAGATGTTGGCGAGACATAGTTATTTTTCTTTCTTTATATTCTCTTAACAAGATAGCTTTAATATTATCGTTGATTAATTTTCTTTAAGAAGTGGCAGATTTTTGACTTAAATTCAAAAATCAGGATTTGTGTTTTGGATTGCTACAATCTCAAGATTTTTTATACCAGTAAATCTTGTCCAGGATGTATCCCATAGACCTGAGCAGGGGTCTTCTTTTGCCAGAAAAGACCAATTTAATTAAAGTAATTTACATTACCTGATGACTGACTTTATCAAAACTTTAAATCAAGTTTATCTAAGTATATTTACAATGAAGCAAGAATAAAGCTAACCTTAAATTGTTAGTGAGAATACTTAATTTATTAATTAAGTTACCTAATATTAATGACTAAGCCTCATTAGCTCAAAACAGGGAGAAATTATGAAAGTAGCCTTTCTTGCAGGTGGTTTAGGAACCAGAATCTCTGAAGAAACAGAAAATAAGCCAAAGCCAATGGTAGAAATTGGTGGTCAACCAATTCTTTGGCATATCATGATGCACTATTACCAATATGGTTTTAAAGACTTCACGATCGCATTAGGATATAAAGGTGCTGTCATCAAAAAATATATGGTAGATTATTGCGCTCTCAATAGTAATCTAACCGTAGACCTGCGTAGTGGGAATGTAAAAACCCACGGCGGTTATGCACTAGACTGGAATGTCGATCTAATCGATACAGGATTGATGACCAATACTGGCGGCAGAATCAAGCGTCTTGCCCCCTATGTTGGTGGAGAGACATTCATGTTAACTTGGGGTGACGGTGTTTCTGACGTCGATCTTCATGATTTGTTGGCGTTCCATCGTTCTCATGGCAAGCTAGCAACTCTCACGGCGGTGCGTCCTCCAGCACGTTTTGGACACTTAGATTTGACTGGGGACAAAATATCTGAGTTCTCGGAAAAACCTCAGACTAAAGAGGGCTGGATTAATGGTGCTTTCTTTGTCTTAGAACCTGAGATCTTTGATTACATTGATGGTGATGATACTCAATGGGAGAAAGAACCCTTAGAGCGATTAGCTAGAGATGGTCAGCTAATGGCTTATAAACACGATGGTTTCTGGCAATGCATGGATACCTTAAGAGATAAACGCCGCTTAGAAGCTTTGTGGGCTGGCGGAAATGCACCTTGGAAAACTTGGGAGAATAAGAATGAAAATACTGGTGACTGGTCACAAAGGGTACATCGGAACACTAATGGTTCCAATGCTGCTCGACAAAGGGTATGATGTTGTCGGTTTGGATACGGACTTGTATGCCAGAAGCACCTTTGGTGATGGCATAGTCGAAATTCCCGAGTTAAAAAAAGATGTTCGCGATGTTGAACTCAAAGATCTAGAAGGATTGGATGCTGTTTTTCATTTGGCAGGTCTTTCTAATGATCCTTTGGGCAATCTCAATCCACAATTGACGGAGGAGATTAACTATAAAGCTTCGGTTAGGTTAGCTCAACTAGCAAAACAGGCTGGAGTCAGCCGCTTTATATTTTCTTCTTCCTGTAGTAATTATGGTGCAGGAGGTGTTGATTGGCTGGATGAACAGTCTGACTTTAATCCCGTTACTCCCTATGGAGTTTCTAAAGTTAAAGTAGAACAGGATGTCAGTCAGCTAGCTGATGATAACTTTAGCCCGACCTTTTTACGCAACGCCACGGCATACGGTGTATCACCAAGACTGAGATTTGATCTCGTGCTAAATAATCTAGTGGCTTGGGCATTTACTAAAGGGTTGGTATACATCAAAAGCGATGGCACTCCGTGGCGACCTATTGTTCATATTGAAGATATTTCTCGTGCCTTTATTGCGGTTTTAGAAGCACCAAAAGAACTAATTCATAATGAAGCTTTTAACGTGGGGCGTAATGAAGATAATTACCAAATTAAAGACTTAGCAAACATCGTCAAGGAAACTGTCCCCAATTGTCGTATTGAATATGCGCCAAATGCAGGTCCTGATAAACGCTGTTATCGTGTCGACTGTAGCAAAATTGCCAAGGTTCTACCAAACTTCAAACCCCAATGGGATGCGCGCAAAGGTGCGGCAGAACTTTATCAGGTATATCAACAGGTAGGTTTGACCTTAGATGAATTTGAAGGTTCTAAATACCAAAGAATCGCTCATATTAAATATCTAATTGGTAATGACCTGCTCAATAATGAACTCCGTTGGCAAAAAGAGCAGTTGGTCACTATTGAATAGTTGCTAATTTCGATACTGTTATTTAAACGATGATCGAATAACTTGCCCTGACTTATATTAGGGCAAGTTAATTAAAGCACGTTGTAGTCAATGTCAGTTCGGGTTAAGAAGACGAGTTTGCTAGGGTGGCTTAAAGCTTTTCAGCCACTTATATTTCTGCCAATTATAAATCAACGAGTGCGTAACATCAGCGTTTAAAAAATCGAGATTAGTAATGTCAGAAGGAAGCAAATTTCCTTTTACCCCTTACCCCTTACCCAGCCCTCATGGATAAATTTGTTTCTTAGGAGTTATTAAATGGGGAAATGCTCGCTGTAAAACCATTGACCCTAATTCTTAATTAATTAATCACCAAAATTATAGTAATTACCTCAACAAGTCTTACGTTATGAAAGATCATAAGTCCAGTTGTCTCTCTTGCGGTAACTCAGACCTAAATTCTATTATTTCTTTTGGCTATACTCCTTTGGCGGATAATTTGCTGACCAAAGAACAGCTCGACTCTCCAGAATATACTGCTCCTTTGGATCTAGTTTTTTGCCCTGAATGTGGTCTGGTACAAATTACGGAAATAGTCCCACCTGAGATTTTATTTTGCCAAGATTACCCCTATTTTTCTTCGGTATCTCAATCTTTGTTAAAGCATTTTGGTGATAGCGCGCGCAACTTAATTACTACCAGGAATCTAGATGGCAATAGTTTGGTAATTGAAGCGGCTAGTAATGATGGCTACATGCTCAAGAATTTTGTCGATCAGGATATTCCTGTATTGGGTATAGACCCCGCTGATGGTCCGGTAAATAAGGCAATTGAGAAGGGTGTCAACTCGATTTGCACTTTCTTTGGTAAGGATTTGGCTCAAAAGCTACGGGATGATGGCAAGCAAGCCGATGTTTTTCTGGCAAATAATGTGCTGGCTCATGTTCCAGATTTAAATGGTTTTGTCGCAGGAATCGCAATTTTGCTTAAGGAAACAGGAGTGGCGGTAATTGAGGCTCCTTACTTGGTAGATTTAGTTGAACACTGTGAATTTGACACCATTTATCATCAGCATCTTTGTTACTATTCGGTAACCGCTTTGGATAAACTGTTTCGCAGACACAACCTTTATTTAAACCAAATTGAACGTACTAAAATACATGGTGGTTCATTGCGTTTGTATGTAGAGCCGATAGAAAACGTACAAGAGTCGGTTAAATCTTTACTCCAGAAAGAGCAAGAAACTGGAGTAGATCAAATGTCTTATTATGAGGATTTTGCCGAAAAGGTGACAACTTTTAAGCATTTGCTGATGGATATTCTCTGGGACTTAAAACAGCAAGGTAAGACAGTGGTTGGTTATGGTGCTGCGGCAAAAGCCACTACCATGCTGAGTTATTTAGGCATCGATAAAACCTTATTAGATTACGTAGTTGACCTCAATCCTTTCAAACATGGTCGCTACATGGGTATAAATCATTTACCGATTTTTCCGCCGACCAAGCTATTAGAAGATAAGCCTGATTATGTCTTGATTTTGGCGTGGAACTTTGCCGAAGAGATTATGCAACAACAGCAAGAATATCAAGCATCTGGAGGTAAGTTTATCGTACCCATACCTGAACCTAGAATTGTTTAGCTTCGTTGCAAATTGTTTATAGCAGCAAAAATTGGTTCATTAAGTGATAGATATCAAAACATTAACCATTTATTTGTCTAAATGCGGATTTAAACTCCAAGTTAACTAATACAACCTTTCTTAGGATGGGGATTTAAATCTCTAATAAAGATCAAGACACCAAATGGTAAATGTTAATTGATAAATGTTAAATGTTAAACCTCAACCAGAGAAGATACAAACCACTTTTTAGTATAAATTGTTGATAGAGGAGTCTCAATAATGGTTCAAAATTTAATTCCTAGTCATGATCTAGAACTAAATAGCAATAAAGTTCAGCATTCATGTCCTAATTGCGGTCACACGGAACTTTCTATATTTTATGAAGTGCGTGATGTCCCCGTACATAGTTGTCTGATGATGTCTAGCAAATCAGATGCTATTGACTTTCCTACAGGGGATGTAGTTTTAGGATTTTGCGATCGCTGTGGCTTTATTACCAATACGGAATTTGATGCTAAATGGTCGGCTTATGCACCCAACTATGAAGACCAGCAAAGCTATTCACCGACGTTTAACAAGTTTTCCCTCAAGTTAGCTAATCACCTGATTGATAAGTACGACCTGCACAATAAAGATATTATCGAGATTGGCTGTAGTAAGGGAGATTTCTTACTTTTACTCTGTGAATTGGGTAACAATCGTGGTGTTGGTATTGATCCTAGCGTTGTCCCAGGTAGGGTGGAAAGCGAAGCCGCAGACCGCGTTACCTTTATTCAAGACTACTATAGTGAAAAGCATGCCGAATATGTCGGTGACTTCATTTGCTGTCGTCATACCCTAGAACATATCCAGCCTACTTCTGAGTTTATCAAAACAGTCCGCAAATCAATCGGCAATCGCGATACTGTAGTGGTATTTGAAATTCCTGACAATACCAGAGTGCTAAAAGAACAGGCATTTGAAGATATTTATTATGAACACTGTTCCTACTTTAGTCCTGGTACTTTAGCTCGTTTATTCCGCGACAGTGGTTTTGAGGTGACGGATCTTTATTGCGAATACGGCGATCAGTATCTTTTAATTGAAGCTATTCCTGTAGCCATGCCTTCAGATAAGATTCATCCTTTTGAAGAAAGCGTAGATGATGTAGCCGCAGACGTAAAGCTGTTTACGGATCAGATTACAGACAAGCTGGAATATTGGAAAAAGTATCTTGATGATGCCCAAGCCAAGCAAGAAAAAGTAGTAGTTTGGGGTTCGGGTTCTAAATGTGTGGCGTTTTTAACTACTCTCAAAACTATCGATAAGATTGAATATGCGGTTGATATCAATCCTCATCGTCATGGGAAGTTTATTCCTGGGGTTGGGAAAGAAATTATGGCCCCCGAGTTTCTTAAAACCTATCAGCCAGATAAGGTAATTATCATGAATGCCATCTACACTCAGGAAATTAGTGAGATGCTTGAGGATATGGGGGTCAAAGCGGAAGTGGTAGCACTTTAAAGGGATAAGGGATGAGGGATGAGGAGGGAATCTTCATCCTTTGTCTTATGTATAGCTTTCTGCAATCACAAAACGATTAAATTAGAAATACTCAAATACTCTTCAATCAACGCAATTTATCTGTATTAGCATACTACGTTCAATGTGAATTAATAATTAGAGTAATTTGTTTTCAAACTATAAGCCTTCATAGAATAAAATGTATCGTGCTAAAAAAAGCGTTGATGAATTTAAAGTCAGGTTGTTCAATTTTCAGATGAAGTTTCTCTATTTGAAAAAGCTAACAGCTAACGGCTAACGGCTAACAGCCCTTCGGGTTCAGCAGTTGCTTATGGGGGAAACCCCCAAGACCGCACTGCTTCACTACGAACTATTAACTTTTCAACGAAGCTAATTCGCATTAAGCGTTATATGTATAACTACATTATTATTGGTGGTGGGATAGTCGGCTTGTCTACGGCGATGGCTTTGAGTCAACGTTTTCCTAACGCTAAAATTGCTTTATTAGAAAAAGAAACATCTTGGGCGGCTCACCAAACTGGACACAACAGCGGTATTATTCATTCTGGTATTTACTATAAACCTGGAAGTTATAAAGCCAAGCTTTGTCGTCAAGGTAATCAGTCAATGGTGGCTTTTTGTGAACAACATAATATTCCTTATAAAGTATGTGGCAAGGTAATTGTCGCTACCGAAGAGTTTGAACTACCCTTGCTTGATAATCTTTATCAGCGCGGCATTGCTAATGGTCTGGAGATCAGCAAAATAACTCCCGAACAAGTCAAAGAAATTGAACCCCATGTAAGCTGTCTAGCGGCAATTCGGGTCAAGTCTACAGGCATAGTCGATTACCAACAAGTTTGTTACAAGTATGCAGCGATCGCCTCAGAACAAGGAGTGGATCTAAAACTTAATACCTGCGTTACGGGAATTAAATCCACTAATCAAGGACATATTATTGAAACAGATAAAGAAGAATATCAAACAGAATTTCTGATTAACTGCGGGGGCTTATATAGCGATCGCTTGACCACCTTAGCTAAAGTAAAGGCACCAGCGAAAATCATTCCTTTTAGAGGAGAATACTATAAATTAACTCCTGAAAAAAATTATTTAGTTAACGGTGCTATTTATCCTGTACCCAATCCCAACTTTCCCTTTTTAGGAGTGCATTTCCATCCTGGTATTGATGGTAGTGTTCATGCGGGACCTAATGCTGTGTTGGGCTTTAAACGGGAAGCATATAATAAGTTCGATTTCGATCTCAAAGATTTTCTCGATACTATAACCTATCCAGGCTTTTGGCAACTGGCAGTTAAGTATCCCGCAGAAGGTTTACAAGAAATGATTCGCTCTTATAATAAAGCAATTTTTGTCCGTAGTTTGCAACGACTGATTCCTGAAGTGCAAGCAGAGGACATAGTACCTTCCCCTGCGGGAGTACGCGCCCAAGCATTGAAAAGCGATGGCTCAATGGTTGATGATTTTTTGATTGTTAATGGCAATAAAGCACTGCATGTCTGTAATGCGCCTTCTCCTGCGGCTACGGCTTCAATTGAAATTGGTAAACAGATTGTGGCTCAAGTTCCTGAAGAGGTTTAGTATTTTGAGAACGTAGCAATTGCTTTGAAATCGAGATCAACCTGATGAATATTTTATTGTTGAAACAACTAATTGCCTATTGGTCTAACGAATTTAAAATTTTACCTGAAAATTTTGACAATAAAGGGACATCTTTTATTCCGAATTCAGATTTAAACGAACAAGAAATTATTGTTTTAAAAATTGAAAAACACAACTTTATTTTTTATCCTGCTTTTTTCCCTTTTCTTCTCGCAGCTAATAAATTTTCCCGAACTCCCCTTTTACCTATAGATAGATGCTCTTGACATTTGAAAAATTTGGGACGCTTTTGTCACACCTCCTCCTCTTTCTATATAGTCGATTACTTTCGTTCTTAAATCTAGACTGTAGGGCATTGGTCTGAACTAAAAAAAGTTTTACTTCAATTTATACTATATTTGTCTCAGTCTTAATTAAAATGACTATATTACCAAAAAAACGGCTCGAATGAAAATAATTTTTAGCTTATTAGGTAATTTCACTTTGATCTATATATTTTTTTCAATCTTCGTCTGATTTCAAAACAAATAATTAGTGCTAGTGCGATCGCTAGAGGTAGTAAAAAGCGAATTGCTCGATAAACTAAGAGCGAACCTAAGACATCTGGAGTTGGTATACTTTGTGGTAGTAAAAACATAATTATGGTTTCAAATATGCCAATTCCACCAGGAACATTGCTCATAATTGATGCAGTCATGCTAACTAAATAGATATCAAAAAACTGACCATAGGATTTATTTGGATATTCAGCAATTAAACAATATAATATGGCTGCTGATAACATCCAATCTAGAGAAAATAGGCTGATTTGTGCTAAGGAAGTAGTTAGTTTGGGAAAGCGAACTACTCTACCTTTAATCTTTAAACGTTGGCGACGACTGCTACAGCAAAGATAGGTTGCAACTAACAATAAAGCAACAATTCCCAGATAGCGAATCGCTGATATCTTAACAGCAAAAGAATGAGGCAGTGGCACTGGATCGAATACAAACACAATGCCGCCTAACGTAAGTAAACCTAGCCAAAAAGTAAGATTACCCAAGGCAATAATCTTAGCAATTATCCGCGTCGGAACTCCCCACAAGGAATAAAATCGATAACGAATCCCACCACCAATTAGAAGAGTAAAACCTGTGGTATTGCTAATAGCATAGGTAACAAAAGTAGCAAATAAAATTCTTTTGTTATCTAAATAATGGTTGAGATGATGAAAGGCAATCAGATCGTAGCTACTAATTATTAAACAGCTCAAAAAAGCCCAACTTAATGCTAAAAATAGCTGGCGATCGCTAATTAAAGAGAGACTGTGTAAAATATCTGCTAAATTGTAGCGTTCTAATTGTTGTTGCAGTATACATAGGGAAAAAACTAATAGTAAAAATCCGATTAAAGGATAGATCCAGCGAGTCGGGCGATCGCTTTTCATGAATTAGCTGTAGGGGGAATAACTCTTTCAGGATAGTTGGTGAATATTCCATCTACCTGCAAAGTTTTTAAACGTTTAATATCTTGAGGCTGATTAACTGTATAAACCCAAACTAATAAATTATGTTGATGTACTGAGTCGATTAGTTCTGAAGTAGCATAATCTAAGCTAGCAATCACGATATCTGCCTGTAATTTTTGCGCCATAGATATATATCCCCACGGTAAACCATAGATTAACATCCCCGTAGTAATTTGGGGACAAAGAGTTATTATTGTATGCAATTCATAATGATTAAAAGAAGAAACCACAAAATCAGATTCAGACCACCCTTGTTTCAGATATTCGCCAATCAATTCCACAACTAACTTAGCCGTATTACTACCTTTTAATTCAATATTAATAACAGCCTGGCGATTTACCGTGTCAAATACTTCTTTTAGAGTGGGAATTTGCTGTCCTTTGCCCGCATCAAGCGATCGCAAATATGCCAAGCTATGTTCTTCTATATAGCCGTGACCATTGGTAGTTCGAGCTAAATTGCGATCGTGAATCACGATTAGATTATCTTCGACGTTGTAAACATCTATCTCAACTGCATCAACACCTAAAGCTAGAGCTTTTCTAATCGATAGTAAAGTATTTTCAGGCTCATGTCCCATTGCCCCACGATGTCCAATACACAGCATAAGTAACCGAGATTAATAACTAACTAAGGAATTAATAATTCTGCCACAATTGGTAGATGATCTGAACCAATAGCCTGTCCTAGTTTAAAGTTTTTGACCTTAATCTGAGAACTGACTAAACAATGATCTATTGGTGCCGAGAGTGCAGCAAACTGCGGTGCCACAATAGAATGAGTTGGTAAGATGCCAAATCCCTGACGTGCATTATGTAAACCCGATTTTTGAATCATTGAGTGATAAAAAGGCGACCACAGGGAAACATTAAGATCCCCCATTACAATTACTGGCTCACTTAAATCCCCAACATATTCACCGATGCCAACTTCTAAATGCTGGTTACGAATCTGCCATCCTGCATTGCCGAAATATAGCTGAGGATAAGCATGGGTGGCAATAAATTTTATGGGGCTATCGTCAATTTTAAGATCAACTATGACTAATCCACGATATGTACCATATAGCTTAATCTCTGGCTGAGGCAAAGGAAGCTTACTATATATTTCGATCTCTAACTTTGCTGCACGAACATGATAAGGATAATTAGACTGTAATGCCTTAAGTCCAGTATGCCAATCGGGTACTGCTTCTTGAAAGAGCGCAATATCTGGTTGTTCTTGATTAACTAGTGCGATCGCTTTTGCATACTCTTTATTTGACCACAAAACGTTATAGGACAAGACTTTTAGTGGTTGATACTGTTCGACATTAACAATCTCAGGTCGATTAAAATACCAGGGCAAAATGACTGCTAAATTGAGCAAGACACAACAGAGATTAACAATAATCCATAGTCTTTTGCGAGTTAGTAAAAAATAAACCAAGCTACAGAGAGCTAACAACAAAAATTGCAGCTTATAGCCCGAAGTAAACTCAAAATAGCGATTTAATCTGCCTAAATAGCCAATTAAAGATAAAGCGATCGCACTTATACTTAAACCTGCAAACAGATAATTAATAATACTCTGACGTTTTTTGCTAGACACTGATACTTATCCGCATAGCTATTAATTAGAAGCTATAAATTAGCAGATAAAAATAAAAAATTTTTGGCGAGATAATTTTGATAGATAATCTTTTTGTTTTCTTTCATAGTATATTGATTACAATCTGAGCTATGAGAGTAACTAAAGCAGTTGTTAAATGATCTAATCGCTTGGTTCAAAAATCCTAATCCAGACACAGTATTACTTAAATATTGGCAAAGAAGAAGATCTCGTGCCAAAGTCATCAAGACCTTTGAAGCTCAACAACAAGATGAACAATACCAGCAAATTGTTGCTAACCAAGCTTATCTTCTCTGGGAAGCTGACGGTAAACCTGATGGTAAGGAAGACTATTATTGGCAATTAGCGATTGATTCTCTAGAAGGTAATCATTTTCCAACCGTTTATCAGCCTTATTACAAGCTCGAAAAACGAGTTTTAGAACCTGTTGATGCTTGGATTGATAAACAGGCATTCTTCGCTATTTTAGGAAAGCTGGGTAACTTGGCGGTTGTTGTGGCAATTGTCACCTTTGTTTTTGGTGAAAATGTCAGACGCAACAACGAAGTTTTTTCCGCTTGGCAAACCATTACTAGCGCCCACGGACAAAGCGGTAGCGGGGGACGCATCAAAGCCTTAGAATTTCTCAACTCCCGTCCCCTGCGCTTTCCTTGGATTGGCTGGACTACAGATTTATTTTGGGATGAAAGAACAGGAACATGTAAGAAAAAACTAGTATTTGGACGTAGATGGCAAAGAGAACCCCTAGTCGGTTTATCAGCTCCTAATAAAGCTTATTTAGCTAACATAAATTTGTGTGATGCTGATCTAAAGCGCTCAAATCTCCAAGATGCTGATTTAATGCACGCTAATCTTCAAGATGCTGAACTATGGCGTGCTAATCTCCAAGATGCTGATTTAATGCACGCTAATCTTCAAGATGCTGAACTATGGCGTGCTAATCTTCAAGACACTACTTTAGCAAAGGCAAATCTCCAAGATGCCGATTTAGGAGAGACAAATCTCCAAGATGCTGAACTATGGCGTGCAGATCTCCAAGATGCTGATTTAATGCGCGCTAATCTCCAAGATACTGTTCTAAGGGAGACAAATCTCCAAGATGCTAATTTATGGCGTGCAAATCTCCAAAATTCTAATCTTATGAGCGCAAATCTCCAAGATGCTAATCTAGCGAAGGTAAATCTCCAAAATGCTGATCTTATGAGCGCAAATCTCCAAGATGCTAATTTATGGCGTGCCGATCTCCAAGACACTAATCTAACAAAGACAAATCTCCAAGACACCAATCTAGCGAAGGCAAATCTTCAAGATGCTAATTTATGGCTCGCAAATTTACAGGATGCTGATCTATCGCTTGCAAATCTTGAAAATGCTTTTATAGGGGACACACAAAATCTAACTTATACTCAAATCAAATTAGCCTGTTTTTGGGACAAGGCGATCTACAGAGGTGAATGGAATCGAGAAAAGAAGACTTATGTTGCACTGGAACCTGATAGTACAAACTACATCGAAAAGTTAAAACAAGAAACCGCTTCCAATCCTAAAGAACCTGTTGATTGTAGCCATTGGCAAACAGACTCTTAATATTGTTATTGACGCGGGAATAGGGGAAAAGAGGAGATAGTAAGAATGGAAGAGATTGAGAAGTAGAATCACCTCACTATCCCATTAATTTCTTCGGTATTGGTTAACTTAGATATGATAATTACAATTGTGCTTTTAAGCAATGTATGCCTAAACTTTTACAGTCATTCCAAATAATAAACTTAAGTAAAAGGGTACTATCATCGATTCCCTAATCCCTAATCCCTAATCCCTAATCCCCAGTCCCCCGAAACGATAACCTAGACCATGCGGAAATTAATTGGAACGACTATACTATACAAACAATTTAATAGACGTGCATTTTTAGCCACACTTTTTTTTGTACTAGCATCTAAACCAGTAACTGCCACGGGAAAGCTAAATAATACTAAATGTGAGTGGTGTTGGCTTGGTGCAGTAACTAATAATTCAATAACTATTAAAGCCAAACTTAATAATAAAGTTGTAGCCCGAAAAAATTATATTCAGGTTTTTTACCATCAAACTCCAAATCTTAATTCCAATAATAAAGAAACAAAGAAAATTTATGCTGCATCATTAGATGATAAAATAGCAACTTTTAACCTAGTTGATTTAGCAGAAGATACTATCTATTATTACGTGATTATTGCAGATGGTCGCCGATATCCCACTGAAGGAACACTACAGTTTAAAACAGTAAAAGTTAATCAGCCCTACAGTTTTGCGATCGCCTGTTCTTCTTGTGCTGGCGGTACTGTTGGTCAGTTTTCTAGTACGGGAGTAAGCAATAGTAAGGTGTTTGATGTTATTGCTAAATACAGATACAAAACAGAAAATGGGCAAGATTCTAATTTAGCTTTGTTTATTCATATGGGAGACTTGCACTATAGAAACGATTTGCCTTTTCTCGGTTTAAAAGAAGAGTACCTGGATGATTATCGACATAATTATGATTTGGTAATGAATCAAAGTAGGCAAAAAAATCTCTATCAAAACATTCCTCTGGCTTATATTTGGGATGATCATGATTATGGATTTAATGATTCTGATGGCTCTTATAATCTAAAATATCTTGCTAGTAAAACTTATCGTGAACAAGTACCTCATTACCCTCTGGTAGAATCTGTAGACGAAACTAAAGGTCAAGGTGGAATCTATCAATCTTTTGTAATTGGTAGAGTAAGATTTATTATGACTGATAGCAGGTTTCATCAAGATCCTATAAGTGGAGAAAGTCCTCTTAACAAAACACTATTGGGAGAACGTCAAAAAGTATGGCTATTAGAACAATTAAAGCTTGGTAAAAAGCAGCAAGAAAGTAATCAAGAGCAACTAATTATTTGGGTAAATAATATTCCTTGGATAGCTCAGACAGATGATGACAAAACTGGATCTTGGAATAAATTTGAGCAAGAAAGAAATGAAATCGCTAACTTTATTAAAGATAATAGTATAGATAAGTTATTAATGATTTCTGGTGACGCTCACATGTTGGCAATTGACGATGGAGAATCAGGCTCTGCTAATAGCTATGCTACAGATGGAGGCGGTTCTTTTCCTGTAATCCAGGCAGCTTCTTTAGATAGTAGAGGCTCTTTTAAGGGTGGTCCATACAACGGTGAAAAGTATATCATCGACCCTAAAGTTAAGAGTAAAAATGGTGCAATTCCAGGAAACAGACAGTGGGGATTATTGAATTTTACCGATGATGGTAATAAAATTAGAGTCAAAGTTGAGTTGAAAAGAATGGAAGAAACATTAATTCAACACACTTTTTATTATTAGCTAGTATCTCTAATTCAGGATCAATCTAACTGTTCTTCCCCCAGATCCGATAGAGGAACTAAACTTTCTTCTGGCGATCGCAAGTTGGCGACCATTTGTTGAACCTCTAGAGGAGGGGGAGGGGTCAAGCGAGAAACAATATAGGTCACAATAAAGTTAAGCACCATACCAACTGTGCCAATTCCCTCGGGGGATATTGACCAAAACCAAGGTGACATACCATAGAACTTAACTCCGATAATATAGCAAGCGGTAAAAGCCAATCCCACAATCATGCCAGCGATCGCACCTTCGCGATTAGTCCGCTTGTCAAATATACCCAAGATAATTACAGGAAAGAAGCTAGCAGCAGCCAAGCCAAAGGCAAATGCCACCACTTCGGCTACAAAACCAGGAGGGTTAACTCCAAAGTAACCTGCGATCGCTACAGCAAACCCTACCATAATTCTTCCTACCATTACCCGCTGCGCCTCGGTCGCTTGGGGATTGATTATGCGATAGTAAACATCGTGTGCCATCGAACTAGAAATTACTAATAATAATCCCGATGCCGTAGATAAAGCAGCAGCTAATCCCCCTGCTGCTACCAAAGCAATGACCCAAGGTGCGAGACTAGCTACCTCTGGAGTAGATAGCACAATAATGTCGCGATCAATTGTGATTTCACTAGTGGCATCTTCTGGAGTGAGAGAAATTCGCCCATCACCATTTTTATCCTCAAACCCTAATAAACCTGTATTTGACCACTTTGTCGCCCAATCTAACTGTTCTATCTGAGCAACTGTTTTATCGTGCAAACTATCGATTAAGTTATAACGGGCAAAAGCCGACACCGCAGGGGCAGTAGTATAGAGAATCGCAATAAATAATAATGCCCAGCCCGCCGAATAACGGGCAGCACGGGTAGAGCGCACGGTATAAAAACGCACAATCACGTGGGGTAGTCCCGCAGTCCCCACCATCAAGGCGATGGTAATAAACAGGACATCCAACATGGACTTATTGGCAAAAGGTTGCGTATATTCAGCAAAACCTAAATCTAATTGAACCTGATTTAACTTATCGACAATATCACTAAAGCCAAATGCCACCTGGGGAATTGGGTTTCCTGTCAGAATTAAGGCGATCGCGATCGCAGGAATGAGATATGCCACAATCAAGACTGTATATTGGGCTACTTGAGTCCAGGTAATCCCCTTCATGCCCCCCAGTACGGCAAAAAATGCCACGATTACCATGCCGATAATCACCCCTGTATTGATATCCACCTGTAAAAAGCGACTAAAGACAATGCCAACACCGCGCATTTGTCCTGCAACATAAGTCAGGGAAACAAAGATAGCTGCCACCACAGCTACCAATCTTGCCCACACTGAATAATAGCGATCGCCAACAAAATCAGGGACAGTATACTTACCAAACTTGCGGAGATAGGGAGCAAGTAACAGTGCCAACAGCACAAACCCTCCTGTCCAGCCCATCAAATATATCGAGCCATCGTAGCCCAAAAAAGAAATGATCCCTGCCATGGAAATAAACGAAGCGGCAGACATCCAATCAGCAGCCGTGGCAGCACCATTAGCAATTGCAGGTATACCCTGATCGGCAATAAAAAAACCTTTACTATCTTTGACCCGCGATCGCCAACCGATGTATAAATAGACGATAAAGGAAATAATAACAAAAACTGTCGTCCACGCTTCAACAGACATAGTGTATGTATATATGTTTAATTAATATTAATGGCTTATTTACGCTGATACTTGCGATCAAGTTTATCCATCTTTATGGCATAGATAAAAACCAAAATTACAAAGGTAAAAATTGAGCCTTGTTGTGCCATCCAAAACCCCAAAGGCAGACTACCAAAACTAAAATTGTTGAGTAATGGCACCAGTAAAATACTGCAACCTAACGAGACAACTCCCCAAACAATTAGCAGATTCCGAATGAGACTAATATTGGCTTTCCAGTATGCTCTATGTCTTTGCTCTTTTAGTTCCTGGTCTTCTTCCTGCTCGAAGAAATCATTTCTTTCTGCCCGATCTGACATCACAAATTAGTTATTTTATCTCTGACTAAACTTAGTGCTTTAGTCTACGATAAAAGTTATATCTCTGAACAAATTTGTAATTTATTGATACACTTATAAAAATATTTACGAATATTAAATATTATTTGTAAATATAATTATTGAGTAATTAAATTATGTCTTGAACCTAGCGATATTGAATTCAATTATTGTCTTTTAATTTTTGCTTTTTGATGTAGAGAGCTAATTTGCTTAATTTGTTCCAATCTTTGTTCTAACTCAGTTTCAGTTGATGCGCTTATAGGAGCAGATCTGGATCTAAAACTGTCTTCTTATGGTATTCTAACCGAAACTTTATGAGGTTTAAACCAGTTAGGAGCTACATTAATTCTAGCATCAGAATAATCAGCTTTTTGTAATCCTAATAGCTCGTAACCGCCAAACCATTCAATAGCCTCTTGATAGGCTCTAATAACAAACCTACCTCTTCCAATAGCTTCACAATACACTTTAATTTGGCGACCTCTATCTCTGCCTTTTCCTAATTTCGAGCTAGTTCTTTCCTGGTTTAACTTCTTTACCGCTCAAGGTGTCGAGGTAGTTAGTGCTGGAAAGCGAAGATGGGTTGATACCCATTGGTTCAGAGGGAACAGTTATTTTAGGATTGGTTGGGATTGGGTTAAAGCTGCACTTTTAAATAGTTGGAGACTACTTCATA
>JBCDDK010000128.1:0-21670 GCA_039180345.1 Cyanobacteria bacterium P01_G01_bin.39
CTGCCTGGCAAAAAGATTCGTTGGCACTTAAACACAAACAGCATTTTTCTAGCAAGGGACTAATCCGTGTTCTGCTTTCTATTCCTCATCTTTCTAGTTGTTGACGACGTAAGCGTAGTTTTCCGACCGAACTTTTAATTACTCGCTCTTTTCCGACGTTGGTTTGAGTTGCTTGTTGGATAAAAAAAATGCTATCTCTGGTCCGACTGATTCCAACAGATGGTCTCTGACTACTTTTTCTATATCTTCATCTTCCAGACTTTGGCATTTATCTGATGGAGTGTTGCGATATAACACTTGTGACAGTTGCTGAACGCACTCTTGAACAATAATTTTGTCTGATGGAGTCATTAACTTTCTTTGTCACTCAAATCTTTTTTTAGTTTGACTTGAGTTCCATTCTTTTTTTCTACTTCTTCTGTTTTTCTTCCAAAATGGGATGCTCCCCGAATGCTGATACTGTCGCCGATAAGTTCGCTCACTCAGTTGACTATACCGACCTAAATTGGTGAAATTAGTCCGACCACAACTAATAAGCGGAGTGGAAAAAAAGTAATGAGAAATTTTTGTAGGGATTGTGTCAAATCCCCTGCTAAATTGAGTAAGCTTTGTATAATTGTTTTAACTCTATCCATTGTGGGTTAATCTTTCCACACTTTTACGTTAATTACATGAATAGCTTTTTTCCTCGTTTTTTAAAAATTGTCCGAACCATTGCAACAGTATTTTTCTGACAAGAGAGGTACCATCGTCAGGCTAGACAATAGACGATAGGCAGTAGGGAATTAGATGATTTCTAACTAAATTCACAAAGTTAGTAGTAGGGAGGGAACTTGTATCCCGCGATAGACTAACCCTTTATACTCTATAGTTCTGAGAACCGCTATCTATTTTTAATTAATAAAATTATTTCAATTAATTTTCCAATGCGATTAACTTTTAAGCAAAGTATTTTGTTATTGTTGACCACATTATTGACCGCCTGCAATACTCCTTTTACTCGATCTAATAGAAATCCTCAGCAAGACTTTAATAATAGTCCTTATGCTAAATTTAAACAAGAAAGAGCGTCTGTAGAGCCACTGACTGAAACATCCCCTATTGTCACGCCCACGCAAATCAATATCAGCAATAAGAAAAGTAATGTTAGTCTGCCCCAGGTTCAGCCTCTTAACATCACTGGGAATCTTAAAATTGGCGGCTCTACAGGAGTATTACCTCTCAATAAACTAATTTATGACCGCTTTATAGCTCTCGGATATTCTGGGGTAATTAATTTTAGTAATATTGGAGCAGACGAATCAATTCAGCTTTTTTGTCAGCAAGAAAAATTTGATTTACTGACTTTAGCTCGACCAATGAATAAATCAGAAATAGCTGCTTGTCAGGCAAAAGGTATTGAACCTATTAGCTTTAATATTGGCAAAGATGCGGTAGCAATTATAGTCAGTCGTCAGAATGATTTTCTAGATCGAGTTACTTTACCGATGCTAGCTGAGATTTTTACTCAAGAAAAATGGTCTGATGTAGACCCCAATTTTCCTGATAAGCCAATCGAACGTTTCCCTACAGGACCCAATGCATCTTTTGATTTAGTTGTTGATAAAGTGCTGGAAGGAAATGGAACACCACTATTGAACGCACCCAATACAACTCTTTATTGGTATGAACAGCCAATGATTCAAAGACTGAGCAATAATATCTATGGCATTAGTTTTGTTAGTTCTCCTGTACTGAAAGAAGCCACAAATTCTGTCAAAAGCATCGTTGTTGAAGGTACTACGCCACAATCGATCAAGCTGACTAATAAAAAATATCCCTTGGAACTTTCTTTATATATATATGTAGACCGCGAACAATTAAAGAAGCAGCCTGAGCTAAATTCTTTTGTTAACTTTTATCTGACTCACGTCAATGAGCAAATTGAAGATGCGGGGCTATTTCCCCTTAGTCCTCAAGAACTAGATAAATCAAAGACCCAATTTTTACAAATCATGCAATCAAGTTAAGTATTGGGTTTTATCTCAGTTTTAGAAAAACCTTTAGAAGACAAATTCAGCTAATTTTGCCGTCTCTAGTTAGAAGCTGCAAAACTATTTTTTTCTAATGTGCAGATACAAAATCCACTTTGAAAGCGAACGTTAAACTAATTACAAAATAAGCAGAAGTTTACATGACAATCAACCTTAAGCTAAATAAATATAAGCAAGGAATTGCTGACTTGTATGATAAGAGAAGCAAAAGCTATGATGAAAATAGTCGACTCAGGGAAATTTGTCATTGTCTTTTTGAGTATTCCCAGATTAGTAGCGGACAAAAAGTTTTAGATATAGGAACAGGAACAGGTCATCTGGCTTTGACAGCATCACAGGTTGTAGGAGATTCAGGTCAGGTTGTCGCAGTAGATATTTCCCCTCGAATGCTAGAACAAGCTCGAAATAAAGCTAGAGCATTAGGAGTTAACAATTTGGAGTTTCAACATTCAGATGCTGAATCTTTAGATTATCCGATCAATTATTTTGATCGCATTTTGTGTGCCAATACATTTCCTTGGATGGAAAATAAAAAGGAGGCACTTAGTTTATGGTGTAGTTTTCTCAAAAGTGGAGGTCGAATTGCAGTTCATACCCCAGCGGATACAGCCTATATCGGTCATATCTTGTTACGAAAAGTATTTGCAGATCATGGAATTTCACTAGCAGCTAGTAATCGAATTGGTTCAATGAAACAATGTGTAAATTTATTTGCTAGTGCTGGATTTGAGGAAATTGAAATCAAAACGGAAAAATATGGTAGTTTTAGCAGTTTAGAGAAGGAAAAAGCGGCTTGGTCTGGAACGATTGTTAATTCTTCATCTGTTTATCTGAAAATACATAAAGATGAATTATCAAAACTTGACTCATCTGAACTTGCGCAAGTCAAAACTAAATTTTACGAGGAACTCGAAGTCCTTGAAACAGAAGAAGGAATCTGGAATGAAGTCGTTACTTGGTATGTTTTAGGTCATAAATCTTGAGACTATCTTTCATTAATGAAACGCTCCTGGCAACCAGAATAGCTAATCATACTAAATCCTGTTTACATACAACACTCTTTAGTTGTGAGAAGTCAAAAGTCAAAAGGATTTTAGCGCAATTTAGGCTCTAGATCTAAAAGTATACTTTGGTAATCGGATTTAGTATCAAACACTATCTACTTAAGTAGATAGACGAAATAATTTATAAGACTCGAATGTGAAATTTCATCTCCAATCCCCAATCCCCAATCCCCAATCCCAAAATAAACTATCTTATATTTAATTACACCCACTTACTTATATTAAATATAAAAAAGAATGCTATACATAAATTGATTTACAGAATAATTAGAGCTTAGAGCTAAAAACAAGACCATTTGTAGCTAAAATTCAAGTATTTCATAACTTTTAGCACTACCTAAAAACTAAAAGTAGTCTGTAGTAATCCGACAACAATAGAATCATTGTCGCTATTATGTTCGGGATTAGTAATAGCTAACACACCAGATTTTAAGAATATTTTTTCTGTTAAAGGGTAATTGTAAGAAAGTTCTAAGTGAAGGGAAGTATCATCATCTTGTCTGTCTGGCAGATCGTTACTGGTTAATTTAGGCGGTACTCCGACAATAAAACTGAGTTTACTACCCAATTTGCCTAGACCATTATAAGAAGCGGTAAAAGCACCAGTCCAGATATCTGCATTAGCATCTTCAAAACCAATAAAGCCGCTATCTGTTGGAGAAGATTTAGCCGTAGCATCAATATAGCCCAGCCATCCCCCTAATTCTAAGTACTCATTTACTTGATAAGATAGAGCTAGATTGAAGTTATTAGAGGCAGTAGCAGTATTTTCGCCAAAAGGTAATTGAGCAAACTGACTCCCAGTAAAACCCGTTACATTATTGGTCGAACCTGGTTGGGGTGAGAAAAAGCGGGCATAAGTTAGAGAAAATCCGAAACTTTCATTAGGGGTAATAGTGATTTGACCTAAAGCGGAAAAATCGCCATTGAAAAAACCTTTGCCTTCTTCTGAATTACTGGGAGAACCACTATAATAGGTTGCTCCCGCCCCAATCAGATCACTAAATTGATAGTAAACTCCTCCTCCCGCCCCAAAGCCAAGATCGTAGAGAGGATTATTGAAACCAAACAAAGAGATAGTCGAAGCGCGATTGAGAGTGGGAATAAAAGCACTAGCTGATTGACGCGCCCCTGCTATGAAGGCGTTACCTGCTTCTCCTACGGGAAAACGATAAAATACTTGTCCTATTCTGAAGTTATTATCCGTGCTGGTGCTGGAACCAAGAAAAGTCATTTGAGTGCCTGTAACGCCACTACCAAAAGCATTGATATTACCTGCTTCAATTCTAGTACGCAGTAAATCTCTCCCAGTAAAGCTGGTTTCAAAGTTAAGTTGCACCCGACTGCTAAAAGTAACTTCTTCTAATAAATCTTCTGTAGGAGTTTCTCCCGAAGGAACAGCTTTTTGATCGCCACTAACACTAGCAAGCAGAAATTCGGCTTGTCCTCGCAAAATAGTTGTCGGGGAAAAGTTTTGCTCTTCTACCACAGCAACTCGTCGTTCTAGGTCATCGGTATTGCTTTGAACTGCGGCTAATTCTTGCTGAAATTCTGTTTGCAGTTTTTGCAGTTGGGTAAATTCGGCTATGGTAGTTTCATCTTCTGTGGCTAAGGTTTCAATACTCTGTAGACAACTACTCAAAGCTGCCGCAAATTCATAACGTGTAAGGGCGCGATCTCCTCTAAAGGTATTATCTTCAAAGCCTGAGAAACAACCATGTCGTTCGATTAATCTAATTAGGGAATTATAAGCCCAATCAGTAGGCTGGACATCTTTGAGATTGCTAACCTTATTAAATGATTCAAAAGCTAAATCTGGCAAATTGTATTGTTCAATTTGGTTAAGAGTCTGATTGATCGAGTTTTCAGTTAGAACACCTGAAGAATTATTTAAAGTAGAGCGATCGCTTCTTGAACGGCGCGTATGCGCCAGCGCTGCGGAGCAGCTTTGAGCCGATAGGCTCTGTGTCGCTCCTGGGACAAAGGCTTTAGCCGCATGTGACCCCCAAGACGAAGCGGACGATTTAAAGGGCGGAAACAAGTTCCGCCCCCACGTCCTTGTCTTCGCAGCACTTGGAGCTTGCATCCAAGTGACCGAAGACCGCGCTGCATCGCTTTTAAGTTCAGATTCTGTATTATTATTGGCTAAAGTTGCGGACTGTATATCTAAAATATTATTTTTACTTTGGACAGCTATAGATCCTAAGTCAACTGTAGTAGTAAATTGAGGAGCTAATAATAAGTCTGTATACTCGTTTTTAAATGATAAAAAAGAAATATTATCTCTAATGTTATAATTTGAGAATAAATCTGAGTCTAGACTAGACAAATAAGGAGTTAGATGAGAGATTTCTAAATTATTATTGCTTAAATAAAATGGTGAGCCAAGCTTAAATTTATCAAGATCAAATAAATATTTTTCTTGTGCTTCCACAGAAGATATAAAGCCAAAATTATACACTAATATGGCTGATGTAACTGGTAGCGACAAGCTAACGACACTTGATTTGTTCATAATTTTATTTTTTTTATCACACCAATAAATAATTTACCAGGTTGACTAGTAGCTATTACTATTTTGTTTGAATCAGATAGCTAATACTAAAGATTTTAAAAAAGATATTATCGTTGTTTTAAATAAGAATTGTAGAAGTAAAATTCCCCCCTAATCCCTAATCTCTAGTGTCCAGTGTCCAGTCCCCCCGAACAGAAGAATTAGAAAGTACAAAAGTTAATTAAAACGACTATATCTCAGTAAGGACGAACTTTTAATTGATTATTAACAAGTTGGAGAGCTTTTTGGGTTACTGTTTCAGGAATTTTGGTATACTCCAAATCTTCATTAAACTCTTGTCCTTTAGTTAAGACCCATGTAACAAACTCTTGGGTAGATTTAAGAGCAGTTTCACTCTGGTATTTTTGATAAATCAAGAGCCAAGTTAAACCCACCAAAGGATAGCCATCTTCTATTTCACTAAAATTAGTTATGGTAAAATCCTGGTTAAATTTGATGTTGCTTAAAGCTTTATTGGTTTCTGCTACTGTTGGTTTAACGTAGTCCCCTGCGAGGTTTTCAATTCTCGCCACAGGTAAATCATTTTCTACCGCAAAACTCGCTTGAACATAACCAATCGCCCCATCAATTCGCCTTACCTCAGCCGCTACCCCACTATCTTGAGCTTTTTGAGCATAAAGTTCAAATCCCCAATCTGGTTGACGACTAGCGGCAATTTTTCCCTCACTTACTTTATTTAGATATCTAGTCAAAATAAAGGTTGTACCGCTACTATCAGCACGAGTAACTACCTGAATCTTTTTATCAGGTAAACGGGGACTTATTTGACTCCAATTCCCAATTTCTCCTGTAAAAATTTTGGTTAATTGCCGACGAGATAACTTAAGATCTGTAGTAACATTCTGAAGATTATAAACAATTGCGATCGCACCTCCCGCAGTAGGAATAGTCAATAAACCATCTTCCATTTGCGATTTCTCAACTGGAGTCGGAATAAGACTACTCGAACCCACATCAACATTTTGATTGATAAAGAAGCGAATTCCACCACCGCTACCAATAGCCGCATACTTGAAATCACGTCCCGTATCTTGCTGATATTCTTGGCGATAGCGATCATAAAGCGTTTTAGGAAAAGATGCACCCGCCCCCTTGATAGTTTGTCCGTTAACTTGATTAGGTATAAAGGTTAAAGCGATCGTCGTTAAAGTAGTAGCAATTAATCTACATGGGAATTTTTTTCCTAAAATATTCATCTTGATTTATAGGCAAAATTGAACATGGATAGTAGTCAAAGACTTTAGTTTTCGGTACCAGATGATGTAGATAAAGGACTGATTTTCACAGTGCTGGCATCAGCGGGAATCTCTACCGAAAAGTCATCATTGATAACAATTTCATAAAAATAATCAAAAGTCTTATAACGAGTACTGCGCCAGCTGCTAATAACTGTCGCATTAGGCAGCCAATATTTAAAAGCTTTCATCACCTTTTCGGGAACAGCACTGGCTTCTACTTGCTCATCAATCTCTACAATCTCTCCATTAGGGTTTATTTCAATCTCAAAATCAAACCCTTGCTGATTCTGTCCCATTAGTTCATAAACTAATGAACCATCGGGATTTATCTGTACTTGTGCCTGGACTGGGTCTGCTCCACTAGCTGCTCTCGCGGAAGATAAAACAGTAGGCGGTACTTCTGAAAGTTCAACCTTGCGTTCTATAATTCCTAGTTTTTGAGTGATCAATAAATTTCTTTTATCTGTTTTTAAATATTGAGCATTAACTTTTATAGGACAAAAAAAAGGTGTTAAAATCGCGATCGCTGAAGTAGTAAAAAATATTTGAACAAGTTTCGTGGTTGGTTCGATCATTAATTTCAGTTACAATTGTTCCTATATTTGAGGAAAATATTTCGAGTCTGAAAAAAGCCAAATTTAATAATAGCTCTAGTAAGCAAATGTTTTCTCTAGCTGTTTTCCTGAAATACTTAACTGCAAAAGGTAGCATATTTTGAATACCATGTAACTTATTCTTAGTAGTTTGTAAAAATTTGTCGCTCTTAATGATAAACGTGGTGCTTAAATCTCTAACGAGCGAGCTAAAGTGCTATTTACTGACTGATGTTATGCACGAATAAATATATTGAGACTGGATAAGTTAAGAGGATAAAGGGTTGGAACTGCAATTTCCAATTCCTAGTACATGCGGCTCAAGCTTTTGTCAGTCCCCAGTCCCAAAAAAGATCATGTTATATGCAATCACACCCACTTACTTATTAAGATTTGGTTGCTGAAATTTATAAATATCTTGAATTACCCGTACCCAACCTGCGGCAACGGATTGCAAAATGCGATCGCCTTTAGCTTTAGTGGCAACAGTCGCATCTCCCATAACTCCGCTGGTACTTAATTCTCTAGTAAGCCAGGCAAAAGGCAGTTTTCCCTCCATATCGAGCAAACTAGCTTCTGGTAATCCCTGGGGATACTCTTTAACCGCTTGCTCCATCTGAACCTGTTCGGGTAATAAAGAAAGCATGATACTAGTTTCCGCATCTCCTGCATGGATGCCATATTCTTGCTCTTGAGGGGTCAACATTTCACCAGTATTATGGGGAACACGCCAGGTAAATAGGGGGAATACGGCAAAATCAGGTTGTTCTTGATGCAGATCTCGGGCAGCTATTTCCATAATCTGGGGTTGACCACCATGAGAATTCATCAATACGAGTTTACGAAAACCTGCCTGGTAAATGCTGACTGCCATTTCCTTGATTACAGATAACAGAGTAGTGGCACTGAGGCTAATTGTTCCAGGAAAACCCTGATGTTCATTGGATTTACCATAGTATAAGCAGGGTAAAGCATAAGCAGGAATAGTTGTATCTAACTGCTGTAGCGCTTTCCCAATTACTCCTAAACTAATTGCCGCATCTACTGCCAAGGGTAAATGATGTCCATGTTGCTCGATCGCACCAATAGGTTGAATAATTACCACATTCTCTTTGTTAGGCATCTGTTCAATTTCTTTCCAGGTCAGATAAGGAAAGTAACGTTGAGGAGGAATAAACCCGTGCATCATAAAAGTTACCTATTGTCTTTGATTCTCATTGATAATTTGCTAACCGATGGTGATGTTTATGGAGTTTAGCTTGATATAAAGGCAGTTGTTATAATTAGTGCGTATAAACAAAATTATTTGCTAATTAAATAAGATTTAATGATTAGAACCCTATTACGATTATTAGCAACTTCTTCTAGCTTAGTGGCATTATTATTATTTACTAATTCAGCCCTGGCAGTGACTCCTGCTGATAACTCGCTCAACCAGATTGCAGCACCTGCTGTTAGTCTAAATGTTGTTAGCTCAACCCTGCAATTGCACACCAATTTTGATAATGATCATATAGGCTGTAGCTGTGGTGTCTGTATCCAAGCCATAGAGCAAATTAATACTCACATCTAAATTATTGTGAATTAAATTTCAATCATAAATTAAAAAGAAAGCTTCTCGATTGAACGTCGAGAGGCTTTCTTAAGTTAAATAACCTAATATATCAATCTAAGATTAACTAAGGTTTAGGGGGTGCAACAGAAGGGTTTCTCCCTATCTCCCCCTCTTCTCGTCTCCTCACAAAGAGGCGAGTGTTTACTATGATTTGAACGAAAAAATAAGCATTTCTCTCTTGTCCTCCTTGTCTTCCTTGTCCTCCTTGTCCTCCTTGTCCTCCTGGTCTGCCTTGTCTTTATTTCAGCCTTAAATGTAAAAAGTCTACCCTTGTCAACTCCTCGTCTCCCCATCACTTAATTTGTATCATTATTTTTGAGATTTTATATAAGCTGAACTGAAACCGCAATTCCCTGGTTTAGGTTCAGCTTTTCTTATAGTTACGGTTTCGTTGCTGCTTGCAGTCTGCAAGCAGCAACAACTACATCTTAGCTACATACGATCAGGTAAACTTATCACATTCTTCACAAACTAGCTACAAACACCTAGATATAATTGCGTAATAATCTTAAATATTACAAATATCTTTTTTAGGCAACAGCAAGAAAAGATAATTATCAAAGCAATGAAAAATACTCAAAAGAACAAGGGTGTACTATTTCTCCTGCTTAAAAATAGTATTGTGCAGTTTGTGGCGGGCATTTTGTCTCTCTTGATTGTGCTGAGAATTGCCCATAATGTTGAATATAAATTAATACAGCTCGTTTTAAAATCTTTAGGTTACGGATTCTTTTGTTATTTAACAACTCCCTTCATGATTTATTGGTTAGCTTATGTTAGTGAGGGAGTTGCCACAGCTAAAAAAATAGGAATTACCATCGCCTTAACCGCAATGTATAGCTACCTGATTTGGGATGCCTACTTCTTCTTTCGAGAAGCGATCTCATTTTTGTTGTCGGTAGTGGGATAGAGAGTTGATTTTGCTAAATTCTGGGGAATTAGGAGCTAAAGCTCTCCTACCCCAAATAGCCGTGATAAAATGATTTTCATCACTATATCCCCAACCCATAGCTAAAGCTGTAAATTTGGTAGATCATGGCAGAGTCAACAAACGAGAAAAAGCAAGCAAGTGCTCCCGCAGATAAGAAGGCGGGTGCTGCCAAGGCAGCAAAAGCTAAGAAAGCAAAACCACCGAAGCTTGAAGATAAGCCTTTTAGTGAATTTATCCAAGAGCATTATCTTCCTACCCTCAAAGATGCTATGGCAAAAGAAGGCATCGGCGATGTGGAACTCAACTTTGTGCAGCAGGGAGTGCCAATTAAAGGTGGAAATGCCAACGAACCCTGTTGGCAGGTAGTCGGAAAATGGCTCGATGGCGATCGCCAGTTTAATATTTACTTCCCCGATGAAGATATAAAAGGTCAAAAAGCATTTTCCAGTTCTACCTATGGCAATGCTCCCAGTACTATTGAATCTTTTATGATCGATGAAAGAAGAGTTAATCTAGAGCTGTTGGTGATGTATACCCTACAACGACTCAATGCTCAAAAATGGTTAACGAGAAATTAGTCGATTCAGATTCAGTATGTAATATATCATAGCAATAGAGGGGGAGCGAAGACGATTAGCGATCTTACAGATAGGTCACAAAGTACTATTAGTACCTTCTCTAAAGCTATCTCCTTTCGGTTTACTCACTACAGCAATTTATGTTGTAATTGGCATTATTGAGTTGGCGTTAACTAACATGCGGGTATACATATTGTTATTCAATGCGGGTACTGACAACGAAGGAATTCATACCGTTCAAATGGGCGATCGCAATACGATCTTGATGTTCCAGGAGGAAGATGATGCTATTCGTTATGCAGGGTTGTTAGAAGCACAGGATTTTCCCGAACCAAAAGTTGAGGAGATTGATGCTGAAGAAGTGGAACAATTCTGTCGTCAAGCAGACTATGATTTCAAAATGATTGAATCAGGACAGTTAGAACTTCCTCCAGCAAAAAATGTTGAAGATCTTAACTGGGACAAGGAGGATCAGGATACTGATGCTGTTTCTGACTCAGAATCAGAATCTATGGCTAACGATGAACTAGATCGTATTCGTCGTCAACTAGAGGGATTGCTTTGAAGGGATGAGGAATGAGGAACGAGGAGTTAACAGCACAGGTGTAGGGTGGGCAAAGAAAATTAATTTTGTTCTTAGTAATAAGAATCTACTATTGTTGCCCACCAATCATAATCATTAATCAGCATAATCTATACTTCCATCAAGACTTGGTACAGAACAATTTTATCTATGAGTAATTTGCAGTCGCGGGGACATTTGTTGACTGAACAGGTCAATGTTAAGAGTCAAAACTTGGATCGCTTATCTACTCTAGAAATAGTTGATTTATTTAATCAAGAAGACCAAAAGACTATAGAGGCGATCGCTAGTGCGCGGTTGGCTTTAGCTCAAGCCATTGATATTACTGCTGCGGCACTGAAACAGGGGGGCAGATTATTTTATGTTGGTGCTGGTACCAGCGGCAGATTGGGTGTGTTAGATGCGGCAGAATGTCCCCCAACTTTTTGTACTCCACCAGAGTTAGTCCAGGGACTTTTAGCTGGTGGATCAGCTGCTTTAGTTAAGAGTTCTGAGGCTTTAGAAGATCGTCCTGGAGATGGCGCTAAGGCAATAAGCGATCGCCAAGTCAATGAATTAGATGTGGTAATTGGAATTACCGCAGGAGGCACAACACCCTTTGTTCATGGTGCTTTGCAAGAGGCTAAATCTCGACAAGCAAAAACCGTAGCGATTAGCTGCGTCAGTGCTGAGCAAGTACCCATAGATGCTGATATTGATATTCGACTATTGGTAGGGGCAGAAATTCTGGCAGGATCGACCAGGCTCAAAGCGGGAACTGTTACCAAAATGGCGTTAAACATTATTTCTACAGGGGCAATGGTGCGCTATGGTAAAGTCTACGGAAATCGGATGATTGACGTAGCTGTGACTAATGATAAGCTCCATGACCGCGCTTTAAGAATTATCTGCGATCTGACCGAGTTAGATCGCCCAGCAGCTCAAGAATTATTAACTAGAAGTCAGAATCAGGTAAAGTTAGCTCTATTGATGCACTGGACAGGTGTCAATGCCGAGACTGGGACAGCATTGTTAAATCAAAATCAACAGAATTTGCGATCGCTGATCGAGCAGCAAAATTCACTGTGATAAAGGAGCTTCAACCCATATAAGGATAAAGGACAAAAGACAACGAACAAAGACGCTTCACCCATGTAGGAATATTGACTGCTGTAATTAGACAGATGTGTTCTCTGACCATCAAGCGTAGAATAAAAAGAAGTCCTCTATTAATTAAATGATTAGTAGCAGTATCTAACTGTCTTTAATTAAAGCTGGATTTGAACTCATCAAATAAACACAACCAATGCTAAACGGATCAGAATCTCTTGCCACTTTTATTCTTTTTGCTGCTGTTACAGCAATTCTTGTTTGGGGCTATAACAGAGCCAAAACTTTTGGCAAACTGGGAATTCTTGCTTGGTTGCAGTCAATCGTCTTAATGAGTCCTTGGTTGTTGTTTTTTGGCTTGTTTTCTCTAGGCATCTATCTCAATCTGGTTAGCATACTGTTTTTGCTTGTAGGTTCAGTGGCAGTCTATATCTGGTTAGGTAGGCAGCTAAGGGCAGCAGGGCAAGAAACTATGTTGAAACAAAAAGCAGCGGAAAGAATTAAGCAGGAAACTGTGGCTGAATCAACATCCCAAGCTGAAACTGAATTAGATTCGGCGGCAGTAGCAGAAGTCTCCCCGATTCCTGATGACGATTTGTCTAGCCTCAAAGGAATTTTTGGGATCGATACTTTCTTTGCCACCGAAACGATCCCCTATCAAGATGGAGCGATTTTTAAAGGTAATCTACGTGGGGAACCAGACACCGCTTATTCTAAGATGAATTTAAAGCTGCAAGAGGCTTTTGAAGATAAATATCGTCTGTTTTTGGTAGAAAGCCCTGAAGAGAAACCTGTGGTGGTTATTTTACCTAAAACTAATGATCCTCAAACTAGCACCCTGGCACAGAAAAACTTAGCCTTGGTGTTGTTAGTCGGCACAATTCTAACTAGTTTAGAGGCAGCAGGAGTGTTGCAGGGATTCGATCTGTTTAGCGATTTTAGTCGTTATGGTGAAGCGATTCCTTTGAGTTTAGGGTTATGGTCGGTTTTAATTGCCCACGAAGTTGGTCATCGAGTGCTTGCTAATCGCTATCAGATTCGCCTTAGTGTTCCCTTCTTTCTTCCTACCTGGCAGATTGGCTCTTTTGGCGCAATCACCCGCTTTGAGTCATTGTTGCCTAATCGCACCGCCCTGTTTGATATTGCTTTTGCTGGTCCTGCGGCAGGCGGTGTCTTATCTCTGCTACTGCTAGTTTTAGGCTTGATTCTATCTCACCCTGGTAGTGCGTTCCAATTACCCACGGAGTTTTTCCGTGCCTCTCTTTTGGTGGGAACCCTAGCAAAGGTGGTTTTGGGTTCGGCTTTATCCAGTGCCGTAGTTGATATTCATCCTCTAGTGATTATTGGTTGGCTTGGTCTGGTGATTACCGCCTTAAATCTTTTACCTGCGGGTAAACTAGACGGAGGGAGAATTGTTCACGGTATTTATGGACGAAAAACTGCCAGACGTAGCACTGTAGCAACTTTGATTATTTTGGGGATTGTGACTCTATTTAATCCTGCTAATCCAATTCCTCTCTACTGGGCTGTTTTAATTCTCTTTTTACAGCGTGATTTAGAGCGTCCTGTGCAGAATGAATTAACTGAACCTGATGATAGTAGAGCTGCCTGGGGTTTATTAGCGCTATTTTTAATGTTGGCAACTTTGATTCCTCTCAGTGCTAGTTTAGCGGGAAGAATTGGCTTGGGGTCTTGAACGAAGGCAGAAGGCAGGAGGCAGAAGGATCAGTTGTAGGGGGATTCAGACCTGCCCGCAACTTTTGACCGCCAAATCGGAGATTATGGCGGGGGCTTTGAACCCAAAAGTAACAAAGGCGCTTCGGTTCGCCGCATGTAGGGAGAAGGATGGTCTAAACCTGCATGCGGACACACGAATGTCCTTTGCGCCCTCTGCCCTACAACTTCTGTCTTCCAAGGCGGAAGCCTTGGTAATCTATCGATAAAACAGTAGAGAAGTAAGATGATTGGAGTAACCCTTAATCAACGTTATCGTGTTCTCCGTCTATTAGGATCTGGTAGATGCGGTCAGACCTATCTAGCACAAGATATTCAGGCAGATCAGGTAAATCATTGTGTAATTAAGCAGTTTGAACCAGAAGCCAAGGATACTTTAAGTCTCCGAAAGGCAAAGTATCTATTTGCCAGGGAAGTCAAAATTTTGCGGATTTTGGGTAAATCTGATCGTATTCCTAATCTACTCAGTCATTTTCGAGAAGCAGGAAAGTTTTATTTGGTTCATGAGTATGTTGAAGGGACAGATCTGTCTTTAGAACTAGGACGACTATGGGCAGAGTCTGAGGTACTAGACTTAATCAAAGAGATTTTAGAGATTCTAGAAGTAGCTCACCGCGAAAAGGTAATCCATCAAGATATTAAACCTTCTAATATTATTCGGCGTGCATCCGACAGCAAATTGATGTTGATTGATTTTGGTTCGGTCAAAAAAATTAATAATCAAATGGCAAATTCTGAGGGGAATACTAGTCTTACTATTCCCATCGGCACCAGAGGTTATATGGCTCCTGAGCAAAAGAGCATCAAACCAAAACTTGCCAGCGATATTTATGGGGTGGGAATGATCGGTATTTATGCTTTGACAGGGGTTGAACCACAAGATATTGCCCTCGACCATAATACGGAAACCGTTCAATGGCACCATTTGAAACAGGTAGAGCCAAAGCTGAGAGAGGTTTTAGACCGCATGGTGGCGCCAGATCTTAAGGGACGCTATTCTTCTGCTAGTCAGGCTTTAAAATCACTTAGAGATTTGACTTTAGATCATAAATTATTTAGTGTCAGAAATGTGCTTATTGCTGGGTCTTTACTGTTGATGATCCCAGGGACAGGTTATTATTATTGGCGATTAGAAAGCTCTTTAACTGAAACGAATCAAGTAGAAATTTTTTCTCGAGATCTGACTCAGGTTCCATTTGTGTATCGCAACCAAGAGTACGGTATCTCTATGAAGTATCCTGATAGTTGGCGCTTAACCGAGTCTCAAGCAGCGCCAAGAACTATTGCACAGTTTAAGCCTTATAGAACACAAGCTAATTTGTCTCCTAGAGTAAGTCTGGAAGTTGAATCATCTAATGCCAACTCCTTAAAGCAATATACCGCTAATGCTTTGAATCAAATTACTCAACTACCTCAAGCAAAAATCATTGATTCTCGTCCAATTGTGTTTGCTGGTAATAACGGACATAGAGTAACTTTTACTATGGTAAATCCCCAGAACAATTCGCCACAAAAGTATCTGCAATTTTGGACTTTAAAAAGCGATCGCATTTATAAAATAACTTACTCTGCAACTATTGATGATTATCGCGCCTTTGTCTCTAGCTTCGAACAAGAAATGATCCCCTCAATTCAAATCAATCCTTAGTGTTAATAGTTAGTGGTTAGTAGTTAAATTACAAAATTTGCTATAGCCTTGTTCGAATTAGTGAGGTACACCGCAATCAACAATCAACTATTAACAATCAACAAAAACCAAGGTCTTGACTGCACCACGTTAAAGCGAGAATCTCTATATAAACACCAAAAACGACCATGATCTGACAACATCATGAGCCGCTTTAAAATTTTTGTCTATATGTAATAAGAGTGATTGGGTGGAGAGGACAAGGCTAGGTTTGGTTAAACCTCCTTAAACTTTAGGACTTTAAAGACATATATCAATAACGATTAACTAGCCTTTAAACATTCCTCTCCGATGTCTTTTCGCAAACTTAATCAGACTTCCCAATGAAGTATTTCGTAGACTCAAATTCGATAGTAAAGTGTTCAAAAATTATGACTAACTAACTAATATGTTGACAAACATCGCACAATAGCTAAACTTCAATACTAAGATTTTGACAGACAGCTATATCTAGCCAAGATTGCGAACTCTCTTAATGTTATTTACCTTGAAAATACGGCATAATAACTGAGAATAAACCGCCTATTTTCTGTCCTATCTATACAATAAGCTACCGTGTAGATTCTTAGCGGGTGGTACTAACTAGAATCTGCTTTGGATAGAAGCTTGGTGTACTTCCTGTACCTATTTATTAAATTAACATCGTTTACAGGACAGGGCAAGAGGTGTTTACCAATGTTTACAGTGTTCAATGAACTGCAACATTGTCTTCTTTATTAGTGACAGTGTATATACCACTTTTAGATGTAGAATTAACTATTTACCTGTTAGTATTTCCAGATTAAAACTATTCCTATGCCCTCTGTTTCTGTAACTAGCTCTGCTACTTCTGACTATACAAAACCACTCCTGATTTTAGTAGATGGTCACTCCTTAGCATTTCGGGCTTACTATGCCTTTAATAATTCTCGTCGTGAACCACTGGTTACTTCAAAAGGAATTCCTACCAGTATTTGCTTTGGATTTATCAATTCTTTATTACAGGTATTAGAAACAGAATCACCCCAATTTATGGCGATCGCATTTGATTTAGCAGAGCCTACTTTTCGTCACCAAGCTGATGACAACTATAAAGCTGATCGAGCAGAAACTCCTGATGATTTTATCCCTGACATGCAGAATTTACAGCAGTTGTTAGCGGCGTTTAAGCTAACTATTGCGACTAAACCAGGATATGAAGCAGATGATGTTTTAGGCACTTTGGCAACAAGGGCTAGTAGGGCTGGTTATCGAGTAAAAATTGTCACAGGCGATCGTGATTTGTTTCAGATGGTAGATGATGCGGGGGAAGTTAGCGTTTTATATCTGCATAATCAAACTTTTAAAAAAACTGCTCATAACTACACTGAGTTTGATCGCGCTGGGGTAATTGAGAAGATGGGAGTTACACCTGAACAAATAGTAGACTTTAAGGCTCTTTGTGGTGATAAGTCAGACTGTATTCCTGGGGTAAAAGGGATAGGGGAAAAAACAGCAGTGAAGCTGCTAGGAGAGTATTCTACGTTAGATGCAGTCTATGAAAATCTGTCACAGATTAAAGGTGCAACTCAGAAAAAATTAGCCACAGGCAAAGAAGATGCTTTGCACTCACAGTTTTTGGCACAGATTAAAGTTGATTCTCCAGTGGAAGTTGATCTAAAAGATTGTGAACTGGTGGGTTTTGATCAAGAAGAGATCTTACCTTTACTCAAAGAGTTAGAACTAAATAAAGTTATTAGAAACTTGAATAAGCTTCAGGTAAAACTAGGGGGAGAAGCAGAGATTAAAGTTATTGATGTTGTTCCTTCTGGTAAAGCAAAAAGTCATGATAATGGTCAACTATCTTTATTTGCTGATAATTCTGCCACTGAGATAGAACCAGAAGTAGAGTTATTTAAACCGCAGTTAAATACACAAATTATCGACACTGAAGCTAAACTCCAGCAGCTTGTAAAGACTTTAGAACAGCATAGCGATCCTGAAAAGCCAGTAGCCTGGGATACGGAGACAACATCATTAGAAACCCATTTAGCTGAATTAGTAGGTATAGGATGTTGTTGGGGCAATCTTGATACGGAGGTGGCATATATTCCCCTCGCCCATAGTTTGGGAACACAACTAGATAAAGAGTTAGTTTTATCTACCCTCAAGCCTATTTTAACCAGCAATAAGTATCCCAAGGCGTTCCAAAATGCCAAGTTTGATCGTTTGGTGTTACATCATCAGGGGATTAATTTAGCAGGGGTGGTATTCGATACCATGTTGGCAAGTTACGTTCTAAATCCTGAGATGACTCACAACCTGGGGGATTTATCCGAACGTTACGGCTTAGAAATTACGGCTAAAAGTTACAAAGATCTCGGTATACCCAAAGGCAAAACTATAGCTGATTTAGATATTCCTGTCGTAGCGGACTATTGTGGACTTGATTGCTATGCCACTTACTATTTAGTAAACAAACTGAAAGCTAGGTTAACCGAGTTTCCTCAACTAACAAAGCTATTATTAGAAGTAGAACAGCCTTTAGAACCTGTGTTAGCAACGATGGAAAATACAGGTATCAAATTAAATACAGATTACCTGCAAGTCTTTTCTCAACAGCTAAGTAAAGACTTACAAAAGTTAGAACAAGATACCTACGAAGCAGCGGGAGAAGAATTTAACCTCAGTTCCCCTAAACAATTAAGCGTGATTCTGTTTGAGAAGTTGGGCTTAGATGTCAAAAAATCTCGCAAAACCAAAACAGGTTACTCTACTAATCAACAAGTTTTAGAAAAGCTGCGGGGAGATCATCCAGTAATTGATAACATGCTGGAACATCGTACTTTAGCCAAACTAAAATCAACCTATGTCGATGCCTTACCCGCCCTTGTAAGAGAATCTACAGGTCGAGTGCATACTGATTTTAATCAATCCGTCGTGGCAACAGGACGACTATCCTCGTCCAATCCTAATTTACAAAATATTCCCATTCGCACAGAATTTTCCCGTCAAATCCGTCAAGCATTTATTCCCGAATCAGGCTGGTTACTTGTAGCTGCTGATTATTCCCAAATAGAACTGAGAATCCTTGCTCATTTAAGTCAAGAACCAGTATTAATTGATGCTTATCAAAATAATAAAGATGTTCATAGCGTAACGGCACAATTACTATTTGATAAATCAGATATTACCTCCGAAGAAAGACGCTTAGGTAAGATCATAAACTTTGGCGTAATCTACGGGATGGGAGCGCAAAGATTCTCCCGCGAATCTGGTTTCAAAACCGATATCGGTAAGAAATTTATTGATAAATATCGCCAAAAATATGCCCAGGTGTTTGAATACTTAGAAGGAGTAAAAAAACAGGCGATCGCAACAGGATATGTCAATACTATTATGGGTAGAAGACGTTACGTTAATCTCATCAGCGACAGTCTCAAACAACTACGGGGAAGTAATCCTGAAAGTATTGATTTAGACAACATAAAATATAGCTACACCGACGCTCAAATCCTCCGCGCCGCCGCCAATTCACCGATTCAGGGTTCTAGTGCAGATATTATCAAAATTGCCATGATTAAACTGCAAGATATTCTGCAAAATTATCAGGCGCGATTACTGTTACAGGTACATGACGAATTGGTTTTAGAAGTCCCCCCCCAAGAGTGGCAGGAATTGCAGCCAATTATTAAATCTACTATGGAAGATGCAGTGGAGTTAAGTATTCCCTTAGCGGTAGATATCAATGCAGGTAAAAACTGGATGGAAGCAAAGTAATTAATTGGTTTATAGTTATGTAGCAAAGCTCAAGAGCATCCAATGTAATTTCAAAAATTTGATAAAATAAATAATTTTTGATAAGCAACCAAACAAATAACTTAATTCAATATTCAGATGATACAAATATAGCCGTCCTGCGAAACTAATGGAAACTATTAAAATCTTTTTAGCATCTTCCTCAGAATTAGAAAGCGATCGCCGAGAGTTTGAAATTTTTATTAATCGCAAAAATAAGGAATATATTAAGCATAATTTATTTCTAGAACTCTTGTTATGGGAAGACTTTATTGATGCTATGTCTGCTACCCGTTTACAAGATGAATATAATAAAGCGGTTGCGGGTTGCGATATTTTTGTCAGTCTGTTCCATACTAAAGTTGGCAAGTATACCGAAGAGGAATTTCTCAAGGCATTAGAGACTTTTAAAGCTAATGGAAAACCTTTGATCTATACCTATTTCAATCAAGGAAAAGTTGAAATTACTCCTCAGTTAGTTAGTCTGCTTAATTTCCAACAAAAACTCAGCGACATGGGTCATTTTTATACTAAGTACAATAATATAGAAGAGCTTAAATATAAATTTAGCGAACAATTAATTAAAGTCTTACCTCAGTTAACAGGTATTGATCCCAGTAGTCTCAAAGATCTTAGGGACAATGAAAACAACACTAGAATTGAACAGAATTTTTATGGCAGTGTTGAGAACGCAGTAGGAAGCATTGGACGAAATCAGAATATCAATAAGTCAAACACGACTCGCAATATTAATATTGACAAGGGTAACTACAACGAAAATATTCATGTCAACTATTACGAACAAAGCGGTAACTTTGGCATTGGTCACATGAGCGGTGGCACAATCCAAGGTAATGCTGAAGTTGCTGGAACTATTAACGAAGCTGAACACACCATCAATCGTTATACTCTCATAGACTTTCCATCAGAGAGTATTATTGAAAGTGAAGCTAATTTGATAATTCAACTAGTTCTTCGAGTTCCTAAGCAAACTCGCACCCTTCAAAAAATTAGTATTTCTACGGACAGTAAGCGCAAGATAGTAAATCTTTATGTACAAATAACGGCAGAAAATTTTAGAATGCAACATAAGAGAAAACAATTGATATTGCCTGTAGATGGTGATTCTGAAGAAGTTATATTTCAACTCACTCCAATTGAATTAGGAGAGCAAATGATTGAAATTGAATTTTTTCATGATGGCTCAAGAGTAGGATATGCAATTATCAAAACTCATGTGAAAGGTTTAGATATATGACGAAAGTGCTATCAAACGTAATAATAATGGAAGATCCTGCTGTTGGCTTATCATTGAGGTCAACAAAAGGGATAAGCACTGAAAAACGCACACTTCATGTTTCCTGGAGTAAACGCGAAGCCGAATTATCTTACACAATTTATTCAAGTAATCCTGAAGAAGAAGGTGAATGGGTTCAGCCAAGTCCAGATAAGTCAGAACAGATAGCAAATTTCTGGCGAAAACTAAATTACATTCTTGGTGAGACTATTCCTAAAGGTAGTCCTTCACAAGAAACATGGGAAAGTATTTGTATTAGTTTACAAGGTATTGGTCAAAGCCTATTTAATAGCCTTATTCCTTCTCAGGTAGCAGATTGCATTAAAGAGTGGGAATCTGGGTTTTCTGTTAGAGTGTCCACAAATGAACAATGGATTCCCTGGGAGCTAATGTATGATGGACAAAACTTTTTAGGAGATAAATTTATCTTTACTCGTTATCCAAGGCTAAAAGATAGAAGAGTTTCTTCAGATAAAAATAGATCTAAATATCAAAGATCAAAGCAAGTCAAAAAAATTGTCAATGTAGTCGGTGGAAATATTGGAGAGCAATCAGCACAGAAAGCTTCTGAGCTATTTATAAAAATATCAGAATCTATTTCAATACAGCTTCTAAGAGAACAATCAATCTCTAAGCTAACAAAAGCTTTAGATCAAGCAGATATATTACATTTTACCTGTCACGGACATCTTGACCCTATTAACCTACTGCAAATTTCTTCAGGTAAATCTCCCATAGAAAATTTGTGCCTTGATACAGCAGGGTAATCGCACGAAATATTAAACTAAAATAAGCCAGAATTGGCAAGGATTTGAAGCAGAAAACCATCATCTAATCCAGCCTGATAACGTTTCATCTTGAGACTACCTTTTGAAGTATCTTGACGAATTAGATTTA
>JBCDDK010000129.1:0-21460 GCA_039180345.1 Cyanobacteria bacterium P01_G01_bin.39
AGCAGCCAAATAAAGACTTAATTTCATAAAAACAGCCCTAAAAAATTAACTTTCACCCTTTCTTAAAGCTAAAGGCTAATAGCTAATAGCTAATAGCTACGAACTAATAACTTTTCAGCGAAGCCAATTCACACTAAGCGTTGATTATGTAATTACTCAATTTTCCACAAAGTAATTTACGAAGTTGCTTAAGCAGCAGAAACACCATACTCGGCACTTAAGACACTACGATAATATTTTTGTAGCTGCTGAGTCGCGGCACCCCAACCCCATTGTTCGGCTTCAACACGAGCATTATGACGCAATTCTTCCCTGGCTTGAGTTGCCTCTAACAAAGATTTAGTAGCGGTAATGGCACCATCAGGATCGTCTGGTTCAAACAAATAGCCATTAACACCATTAGTAACAATATCAGGAATACCGCCCGAGCGAGCAGCTACTACAGGACAACCCGCAGCCATCGCCTCTAATAAGACTAGACCAAGAGTTTCGGTGCGGGAAGGAAAGACAAAGGCATCAGCTGAAGCAAAGGCAGAGGCTAATTCTAAACCCTGGAGATAGCCAACAAAGTTTGTATTAGTACCTGCAAAGTGAGCTTCTAGAGCCTCACGATTTGGTCCATCCCCAACAATTGCCAAACGAGCCGTGGGAATTGCCTCTAGTACAGGCTTGATTTGATCTATTTGCTTTTCGGCAGAAACACGACCAACATAAAGCAATAAAGGAGCTTCAGGATTTCCTTGAGACAGTCGCGATCGCATTTGTGCCGATGCCAAGTGTGGTTGAAACATCTCCGTATCAACTCCTCTCTGCCACAGATCCACCCGTTCAATACCGTGGGTCATCAACTCCTTAACCATGGCGCTAGAAGTGCAGAGATTTAAACGTGCCTGGTTATGAGCGGCTTTAAGTAGTTCCCAAAGCAGTCCTTCCAATGCTCCTAAGCCGTAATGATGCAGATATTGAGGTAAGTGAGTATGGTAAGAAGCTACTAAAGGAATGTTCATGTTTTTGGCATAGTAAATTCCCCCTACTCCCAGAAACGCAGGATTGACCACATGAATCAAGTCGGGCTGGAATTCTTCGATCGCTTTTTTTGTCCCTAGTGGAGGTAAGGCTAATTTTAGCTCAGGGTACAAAGGCAGAGGCATTCCTGGGATACCATAAATTTTGGCACCTTTATATTCTGTCAAACCTCCTTCGGGAGCAACTACTAAAACGCGATCACCATTACGCTCTAGATGTTCAATTGTATGGCGTAGTCGAGTAACAATACCGTCAACCTTTGGTAAAAACGTCTCTGTGAATAGGGCAATACGCATAATAAGTTAATAGAAAATCGTTTTAGTTATAGATTTAAAAGATTAAAGAATTCATGATTTTTTGGGTAAACTATATAAAATTTTACAGCTTGGATTCACAAAATTTGCTAATAATTTTTGCTTAAAGTAGCATTAACTATTCCTTTAACTCAGTCTCGAAGCCGCCAAGGTCAAAGATATCCAGCCGATAATGAAAGCGACTCCACCCAAAGGCGTAATTGCTCCCAGCCACTTGATACCGCTGAGACTCAGGGCATAAAGACTGCCAGAAAAGATAAATACTCCCGCAATAAAAGCAAATCCTGCCACATTTAATAGAGTTGAATTAGGAAATCGCGAGATCAACAAGGCAATTAGAATCAGTGCCAAAGCATGATACATCTGGTATTTGGTACCAGTTTCCCAGATGGCTAAAGCATGATCGCTCAAGCGTTCTTTCAAAGCATGACTAGCAAAAGCACCCAAAATTACCGAAATTCCTCCTAAGGCTCCAGCGATCGCTAAAAAAATTCGAGTCACAGTATTTTTTTGATTTTCGTTAGTTATTAACAAATAATAATATTTTTTGTGATAAATCTTAAATGACAATGATTAAGCTGGTCAATTTAGCTTTTATGCCTTAATACTGTAACGAACCTTTTTGTAAAGACAAGCAATATCTATGCAGCGGTGTTTCTGGGCAAAAAAAACGGCTATTTTCCTGATAAGTTGCAGTTGGCTGTGGGGTCATACCTCTAATGCTATTGCCGAAACCGTAGCCGAGAAAATTGCTCGCACAGGAAAACTAACCGCAGGTACTAGCAAAGATGCTCTGCCTTTTGCCTATCGTAATGAGCAAGGTGAACTAGTTGGTTATTCAATCGATATTTTAGAATTAATTACCCATCAACTAGAACAAGAATACCAAAAAGAAATTGAACTAGAATTAGTGGCTCTATCACCCCGAGAGCGAATTCCCCAGCTACTTGAAGGGCAGGTTGATATCGTTTGTGATGCCAGTAGCTTTACCTGGAAACGCGATCGTCAAATTGATTTTTCTTTTAGCTATAGTTCGACGGGAACTAGACTTTTAACCAAAAAAGGTAATGATTTTTGGGATGCTGACTCTTTAGTCAATCAAAGAATTGGGGCTTTAGCTAAAACTACCAACGAACAAACTATCAAAAGAGTTCAACCTTCTGCTGAAATAATCAGACTCAAAGATCGTGCTGCTGGTTATAAGGCATTGCAAAATAATGAAATTGATGCGTTTGCCTCTGATGGTATTTTGCTAGAAAGCTGGTTACGCTCGATTTCTAACCCAGAAGACTTCCAAATTGTGGGAGATTTTTCTCGGGAAGGAATTGCTTGTATGGTTCCCGAAAACAATTCTCAGTTTTTAAATACTGTTAACTATAGTCTGATTGAATTTATGCAGGGCTTCTTAAACGATAAGCCTCAATACGTTACTATCTTTGAGCAGTGGTTCGGCGCTCAGGGAGTATTGCCTCTAACTCAAGATTTAAGAAATATTATGATTGACAATATGCAGTTATTAATTGACTTTAAAGATCAAGTCGTCAATCCTGATGATGCAACTTAGTAGATTGAAGAGTGAATTTGATTTAGCTGCTATCTTGTTTACGCTGCTGTTAAATCAAAGTATGAATGTAAAAAAAATTAAAAGGTCGTAAATTAAGTTTTCGCTCATGAAAAATTTTGATATGGATATATATTTAAGAAGCTAACAGCTAATAGCTACGAACAGTATTGTTATCGACTTAAGACATTAAATCAGCAACGCCCTATTTACTAGTAGGCTGTAGTCTAGTTAACTTGAGGGTAAATTTACCGCCACTGGTATCACCAAACGCTCTAACTCGTACAATATACTTTCCCGCTTCAGTAATCCGCGAAAATAATAAGGAGTTAGTTGTACCATCGGGACCATCATCGTTTTCAGCGATAGTAGCTCCATCGGCGGCAATCAACATCACCATCGAATCAAAGTTATCCGAACTCAAGTCGATCGCAACCTGATCCCCCTTTTCTAACTGGACAAAATAGTCCCGAGCAAATCCCCCTTCTCCAGTAGGAATATCATTTTCCGTGAGGGTATCAGATACTTCTGCTTCGGAGGTAATGGCAGGTGGATCGTAAATCTTCGATTGAGCTTTAACTGGTATTGTCTGTAATCCTAATAATGTTGGAATAGCAAAGATACTTGCTGTCATATTAGACCACTTGAAAAAAAACCGAATAGCCATACCAAACCGCGTTAGATAGTTTTAGTTACTCTATTATATATAGGGATATTGGACAAAAAAACAAAATTTACGACAACCTGACTATATAAATATAAATCTCAATCAAACCTCTGGTTAAGAATTTGTTGGTCGTATTGTTATTCACTTTATATAGCCTTTCTCTAATTAGTAAGATATACTCAATCAACTATTAACTATCAACTATCAACAATTAACAGAATTAGTTATGAAGATCTTCATAACAGGTATTAAAAATTTACCATGGGATCATAAGCCATAGCACTTAAGTTACCCGAACCAGCGATCGCCAAAAAGTCTACTGATTCCAATGTGTGTCCTATTTCACTATCTAAACTTTGATCTTCTTCTAGCTCAATTTGGACGCTAGAACTACCAAGATTACGGTGTCTTAGTCCTACAGGATCTCCTCCCCTAAAACTGGCTACCGAAGCAAATAAGCTTGGTGCTTCCTCAAAGCTTTGCTTAAAATTGATCGTGTCCCAAGTATGATCAATTCTGGTGCCTGTATGACCAGCTTGATAATCAAATCCATTCCAGTTTCCACTTCCAGTTTCTATCGCTAACCAACCAACTGTTTCTTTTGCATGTCCTGAATTTTTCAACAGTTCTTCTTCCTCCATTGCTAGCGCAAATCCATCAGCACTAGCTAAATTTTGTCGAGTACGGACAAACTGCCCTCCATTTTGAGTTTGTACTTGACTGAGAACGGCTGGCTTATTGACAAACTCGCTCTCAAAGCTAATAGCAGACCATGATGAGTTAGTAGTGGCTTTAGTATCAACAGTTCCTACCTCCAAGAGAGAACCATCTCCTAATTCCCAAGTTCCTGCTTCTAAAACCATGTAGCTTAGACTTTCTCTAGCATGATTACCATCTAAATACTCAGCTTCTTGCAGATACAAAGAAAAGCTGTCATCTTGAATATCTGTAATTCTGGCGATCGCAGGATCTCCACCGTTATGAGACAACGGGAGAGCAAATACGACGGGGTTAGTATAGGTATTGTTGAGTTGGATTGTCTGACTAACATGATTTAAATCAGAAATTTGACCGATTTCTCCCATTAACTGAGTGGTTTCAACAGCTAAGTTAACAGGTAAGTTACTGGTATCTAAATCGAGTTTAATATTTTGCTGCTCAATGCTAACCTGACGAGTACTCAAAACTTGATCGTTATCGTAAAAGCTAACATCATAAGTACCAGCATCTAAAGCCATCTGATAACCACCTGAATCCATGGTCGTGGTGCTGTGGAAGCTATTATCTGATTGACGAACTGCCGTCACCTGTAGTCCACCTAAACCTTCACCTACAGTATAAAAATCATCGTCTAAGACTAAATCATCAAAAGCTACCCCAGTTAGAAATACGTTTGAACCTGATCTGGCAAATTTTTCCGTAATCATCAAGGAGTTATAACCTTGATATTCTCCTGTCAAAGCACCTAATCCAATCTCGCGGAAATTATTACTTAAAATGTTTCTACGATGACCAGAACTTTTAAATAAGCCTCCATTAATTTGCTTAATCCCATTGTTAACATTGATTGTGCCTGTAGTACCTGTAAAGCCAATGTTTTCACCCCAGGTAGAAAACTGATATCCTGTGTCTCTAATGCGATCACCAGCACTACTGCCTCCTTGTCCAGTGTGAGAAAAAGTATCAGTATTCAACATCCATTGACTGTGTGATCTAGAGGCATCAATTAATAATGAATTAAATGCCAATGGTTGTTTAGCGGTTGCACTAATTGTTCCTGGTGACAATCCATCGTTTAAATCTATGCCCCACAAATTTGCTTCTGCCAGTGGGTTCAAACGAGCGCGATTAATTAATTCCAGTAAATATTGTTCGTATGCTGTGGGTTGAGCCATCTTATAATGTAATATAAATTACTATGTATTATTAATTACAAGCATATTTCAATTGTCGAAGCTTCGCCCATGATGCTTTTACGGAATAATCAACCAAAGAAAAAAGGGTTTACTGTTTTGTCTATCAGTAAAACCCCTGATCAAATAATCAAAATAAGTAGGAAAAGTAAAATAACCAAATTTACGTTATAAGGCTACTGAAATTTGATACCAAGTCACAAATAGTCTGGTTGTGATTCTAATTTCAGTTAACAGCAATCTAATTTAGCAATATTCAATCAAAAGTTATTATTAATTGCTTTTAGACATCGCTCATTTCACTGTCAAGAGGCATAGCATAGTAGGCTACACCTTCAAAATTATAGTTATCCAGGTTGTCAATCACATTATCTTTTTCAACTTCGCTAGGAGTATAAAAGTGAACCCCTAATGTCGGTTCATAAAAACGATAAACAGGCAGAGAACCTTCTACCTGAGAATCATAAGCATAAAACTTAGCTCCTTCATAGTCAAAATTGTCTAGATTGTCGATAATGAAATCTCGTTCAACTTCATTAGTTGTATAAAGGTGTACCCCTGTTGAAGGATTAAACAAACGATATACTTCTTCTGCCCCATCATCGGTGATTGTGGATACTGCCTGATAAGTTGCTCCCTCAAAAAGATAATTATCTAGATTATCACGTACGAAGTCTTTCTCATCTTCATCTACGGTGTAAAAGTGACCTCCGGCAGTAGGGTCAAAAAATCGAAATACAGTAGTCTCTCCAGTATCTACATTGTCTACATCAAGGTCATTACCTTGAACTTGAACAGCATTTCCATCAAGAAACAGATCTTCGTCTAGCTGGGCTACTTGCTGTCCGTCGATTACCAATGCTCCAGTTTCACGATCATAAGTAGGGGTTGCCGAATCATCAGTCACGCCAAAGACTTCAATTGTGTCTTCCCCAGAAGTAAAATCTTCAATTACAGGAGGCTCACTAGAATCAGATTGATCAGATAGGTTGAGCAAAATACGCTCTGTTCCCGCACCAGCAATAACGGTGTCTCCAAAACCAATTTTTAAGGTATCGTTACCAGCGCCACCATCAATCACGTCAACGCCAGGACCACCATCAATATTGTCATCTCCTTCTCCACCCATGATAGTGTCATCTCCTTGTCCACCAACAATGGTGTCATCAAAGTTACTACCAGTAAAGGAAATAGGTTCATCTCCTGATTCTACTTCCGCTATGGTTCTTTGATCTTCGCGAGCAAAAATTTCTAAATTATCGCCCGTAACGAAAAATTCATGTTTCCCCAGATCATTTAGCAAATCTGGATATTCTATTCTTAAAGAACTTGTCATGACTTCTCCTCAATTTTACTACATATAGTTAATACTTAAAAATTGCAGTTGTTTACTCCAGATTATAATTAAAATAAAATCTATTTTTAAGATTCAATTAATCTCAGTATTATCAACTACAACATTTTATCTTTGAACAAATAAGATACAGTCTACTATATGTCTATTTTGTACTAGCTTGTTAAATTGTCAACTGTAATTTTGTTAAAAGCATAATGATTAATAATTAAAATCTTTAATAAATCAAGTATTAATCAACGATACAAGCTTGAAGTAATATTTCTAATTTTGTTTTGACCATTAATTAATTAATAAGCAATGTTCTTAATCTGTATTTTTACGTAAAAGATATGATAAATGATGATCAATAGCTTATAATTCAGTTTGATTAAACATAGTGCTTTTAAATAGTCGGAAAAATATTTGAGTAGTATGTAATATGTTGCATTATTTATTCAAACGATATTTTTATGAACAATACATCTCATTTACTATTCTGTTTGTAAGTGAATAATCTTAATGATGTTTGTCTGGTGTAAATATGTTACTCATAATTACTGATGACAAAACATTTTTTGATCAAGCTAAATTCAAACAACATTTTTTGTAACACGATTTAGCACAAAAAGGTCTGTTGTCATTTCAAATTGGTTTGTCTAAAAATTATCTTTTTGATGTTAATAAACTCAATGCATTAATTTAGTAATTCAATAAAAAAATCAACTTGGCTTAGATGAGAGAGATGTTATCCCAATATTTTTTCGAGTTATCAAATTAAGTTCTTTCAAATCAGGACAGAACAATTCCTACTACAATGAATAGGGAAAATCTTACCCCTCAGCATGACATCTGTTCTCCAATCTCGAAATTTAGCTTTCCTGGCATTAAAAAATGTTTATTATCAGAAAGCTTATACTGATGTAGCGCTGAATCGGATCATCAAGACTTTAGGCAAATCTGCTGCAATAGCTCAAGTTGAACGTAGTTTTGCTTGTGAATTAGTTTATGGAGTTGTGCGTCGTCAACGCACCCTAGATCGATTAATCGATCTGCTAGGTAAGAAAAAAGCGGCACAGCAGCCACCAAACTTAAGAGTTATTTTGCACTTAGGTTTATATCAGTTGAGATATTTAGACCGCATCCCTCCTTCGGCAGCAGTAGATACTAGCGTGCAATTAGCGAAGGAAAATGGAATATCAAAGCTAAGTGGGGTGGTAAATGGTGTGTTACGGGAATATCTGCGCCAGGCAGAATCTGGCGATCCCCTTGAACTACCAAATAATGTCATTGCTAAATTGGGAACTAAGCATAGCTTTCCTGATTGGATTGTCGAAACTTGGCTCGAACAATTACCACTCGCCGAAGTGGATCAATTATTGGCATGGTTTAATAAATCACCCCATCTAGATTTGCGGGTTAATCCACTCAAAACCTCGGTGGCAGAAGTTAAGGCAGCATTTGAGGCGACGGGGATCACAGTCGAACCAATACCCCACTTACCTCAAGGACTACGACTCAAAAGCGCAGGGGCAGTTACGGATTTGCCTGGCTATAAACAAGGATGGTGGGTAATTCAAGACAGTAGCGCCCAATTAGTCACCCATTTGCTAGATCCACAGCCAGGAGAAACAATTATTGACGCCTGTGCTGCCCCAGGTGGCAAAACTACTCATATAGCTGAGTTAATGAGCGATCGCGGCAGGATTATAGCCTGCGATCGCGTTGCTAAAAGATTAAATAAAGTTAGAGAAAATGCCGCACGGTTGCAGCTAAATTCAATTGAGATTGTCCCAGGAGATAGTCGTGAGCAGTCTCAATTTTTCGAGATTGCTGATCGAGTGTTGTTAGATGCACCTTGTTCGGGTTTAGGAACCCTCCACAAACGTCCTGATATTCGTTGGCGACAAACACCTCAAGCCATTGGGGAACTTTTTCAACTGCAACGGGAACTATTAGAAAAGTCGGCTCTTTGGGTCAAGCCAAACGGAGTTTTAGTTTATGCAACTTGCACTCTTAACATTTCAGAAAATGAAAAAGTAATACAATCATTTCTGGAAAATAATTCCAATTGGAGTATTCAATCTCCTCCTGGTGCGATCGCCAAAAATTGGCTGACAACGGGCGGCTGGATCAAAGTTTACCCCCACCGATACAACATGGATGGATTTTTTATGGTGGGATTAAAAAGAGATTGGTGAGATGAGACGAAAAAAAACTAGGAAAATGAAACAAATTCTCAAAATTCTCATTGCTGCGGCTTGGATCGATGGTGTGATTCAACCAGAAGAAAGAGCTTATTTACGCCGTGTGGCTCAGGATTTTTACTTAGCTGAAGATCCTGAAATTAAGCCTCTATTGTCGGAATTAAGACCAGTACCAGCGGTTGAATGTTATCAGTGGTTAGAAGAGTATTTTGGTGAAAACCATACTGCTCAAGAGTATCAAGAGTTATTGGAGAAGATTAGCGGGCTAGTTTATAGCGATGGTTATATAGATGTTAGAGAAGCGAAGTTAATTGAGGCAATTCAAAGTTGCGATCCAGCAAACCCCGATTGTAAAAATTCTATTTTTGATCGAATGCTGCGGAAAATTCGGAAGGTTTATCGTGCAGCAATTGAGCAGCAAGTTTAGATGTGGTTGACCTAAGTAAAAGAATGCTTATAGTTGCTTTAGGTCAACTTATTCTAATTTGACTCTATTTGCTCAGAAATGAAGGATAACGACAATCTTAATGTAGGATATTATCTGACTTTTGAATTGAAATATTGTTTTATACTAAATCCTGTTTCCATTGAATACTTAAAACTTGTGTGAAGGCAGAGGGCAGAAGGCAGAAGGGTTTAAGTTTAATTCGTACCCTCAAATTTAAAACATACTTTGGTAATCGGATTTAGTATTACTCTCGGTTTTTGCTTTGGATGTTCTTTTCAGTAGCGATTTCCTAGCGGATAGCATCAATCATAGTAATTTTATAATTCTACTTATAGCCTTTATTCCCAATCAAACTAGCTGTAGTAAAAATTAATCAATCAGTAGTTACTAGCTTGCGATTATTATTACCGTTAGAATCCATAATTACTTGTGCTAATTCTTGACGAGTGGCACCACCAGTCAATAATGCACGAAAAATCAAATCTAATGACACAGAGGGATCTCCAGATTCAATTTTGGCGACTCTGGATTGAGAAGAACCCATCATTTTAGCCAAAGTATCTTGGGAAAGATTCTTAACTTTTCTTAATTCTTTTAGAAGTAAAGCTAGCTGTACTTTGAGTTCAATTAATTCAGCTTCAGCAGGAGTTAGACCCAAAAAATCGCTAGCATCACCTACAGCCCAACCAGCAGCTTCTATTCTTTGGCGTTTTTCAGCATCCATAATTATAATCCTCTACTTTTACTAAACCGCGTCATACTGTTTCAGTCTTTTCTGACACCGCTGTATAACTGGTTTCGGTGTTTGATTGGTCTTTTTGGGAAACAAATCCAAAATAATTATGGCATCATCATCTATTCGATAAATAATCCGCCAAGTTTTATCTTCATCATTAATTTTCAATTCATGGCATCTATAGCCAATGCTAGGCATCGGACGAGATTGGGGCATTGAAACAAATTCCCCTTGTTGAAGTAATCGAAGTAGGTAGCCAGCTTCGATACGAGCTTCACTGGAAAAAGGAGGAGTTTTTACCTCCCCTGACAACCAGATAAGCGGTTTGTTATCTTGTGGACTGTGTTTGTTTATATTCATCATATTATGTCAAATATGACATAATAGCAACCATGAAAATTAAATCCTAAAGAGACAGAGTCCCAAAAATGCCCAAAAGGCTACTAATATCTTTGTTTTATAGTCCCCAAAATCATGGCATTGAGTAATAAAAAAAATGTAAGACGAAAAAAACATAGTCTCAAGTGGCTTTGGAAAGCTTCAATTATTCCAGAAGTGCTACCTGTGGTTCTCTGCTATGGCTTTATTAGCCTGGCAGTAGTTGTTTTATATCAGTCTGGTATCAATGTTGCTTTTTCAACTATTGGTTTAGCGATTCCCGCAGTAGTTTTAGGTTTGTTACTGGTATTTCGCACCAACACTGCTTATGATCGATTCTGGGAAGCACGCAAACTCTGGGGTAGCCAAATTAATACAACTCGTAGTTTGGCACAGTCCATCTGGACTTTAGTTCCCACAATAGATCAGGTTCATGCCCAAGAGAAACAACAAATATCGCAACTTTTGCCAGCATTTGCGGTGGCGACTAAGCTTTACTTAAGATCAGAACCAATTGATCAAGAATTAATTAATTTACTTAGTCCACAGCAGTATAAATTACTCTGCCAACAGGCACATCCTCCCTTAACAATTTTGGGTTGGCTGAGAGTTTGGGTAAAACAACAGTTTCAGCATAATTATATTGGCGATCGCGAGTATATATATCTGTTTGAGCTGATAGATATTCTTAACGCTGATTTAGGGGCATACGAACGCATTTTAAACACTCCAATGCCATTGGCATATTCCTTACACCTGCGACACTTAATTTATCTCTATTGCCTGCTGTTTCCCTTTCAGGTTGTAGATTCTCTGCAATGGTTGACCATCCCTGCCACTTGTTTAGTTGCTTTTGCTTTGTTTGGTATTGAGGAAATTGGAGTGGAAATTCAAAACCCTTTTGGCTATGACGAAAACGATCTAGAGCTTAATCGCTATTGTCAAATTATTCAAAATAATGTCGCGGAAATTATGACTACAGCTAAAGAGGGTCAAAACTAGGCATCCCAAGATGGAGATTGATGCTTGCTAAATAATCTATTAAGGAACTTAGTGGTTAACAAATTTAACCTTTAACCTTTTCCCCTCTTTTAATTGAAGTTGTCATCAATTTCTCCTAAATTTCAGTTACGGCACCTGACTTATCGGATATCTCACGGGACATACGATGTACCAGGGATGTAGAAATATAGAACAATGTGAATCCAATTAGAGGATGAAGCACCTCTAGATGAAGCGGGGTCTTGAGATGAATGCTGCAAAACTGAAATCCTAGCAGCACGGGCAAACTAGCAGTTAGAAAGCGTATTCTGATTGAGAATGGAGTAATTAAAGATCCTGTCAACAATACTAGCGATAGTCCGCTGTAGCACCGCACAAGCCAGACATGAATATTCCACCAGGCTGTATTGCTGAAATATGCCACACCAACCGTCAATACCTGAGCAATCAAGCAAACATTAAATATGATCGCTATTCCGTAGAGAACAAGTTTTAACCAGCTTCTCGCAGCCAAATCACGATTTATTTCTTGGTTTATGGTCATTTTAAATATTTACTGGAAATTTTAAGTTAAATGCCTTGGCAGCGTATAGCTTGGCTTTGTGAACCAATTCTGCTCCTGCTTTTTCTGGGGAACCGACATCAAAGGGCGGGGCGGGATCGTATTCTATTGATAGTTGCACGATCTTGGCAATCTCTTCTCCATAAAGTAATTTAGCGATCTCCAGACCAAAATCAATCCCTGCGGTAACGCCACCACCACTAATACGGTTGCGATCAATAACCACTCGTTCAGTGCCGACCTGAACTCCTGCTGCTGCAAGCTGTTCACGAGCCATCCAGTGAGTTGCCGAACGATACCCCTGAAGCAGTCCCGCTTTTGCCAGAAACTCAGAGCCACCACAAACTGAGGTAACAAATTTTGCCTCGCTACCCTGATGTCTTAAAAATGTCAGAATTTCTGAGTCTTCTATGACTGCGCTTTGATCGATACCACCACCGATACAAATAATGTCTAGAGGCGGACAGTTATCAAAGGTTGTATCGGGGATAATTCTCATTCCGTCGTCGGTTTGAATTGGCTCTAGAGTTTTCCAGAGTCGATGAATTTGAACTCCTGGTAGGGAATTAAATACAGTTTGCGGTCCCACAATATCCAGTGCGGTCATGCCAGGGTAAAATACTAAACCAATGACATATTTTTTTGAGTTATTCATAAATCTAATTTCCAGATTTAATTTGTAACGAAGTACATCTTTATAATAGAAATGACAATTCATTGCGCCTAGTACTCGATCGGGTACACTTATGAGGATCATGCCAATTCCGTTAAAGCTTTTATTTGCTGAAATTGATCGCGTCAAGGATGAAAACGGTTTGCGATCGCACTTTTAATAGGCGCAGTAGGCTGTACCCGTGAAAGAGCGATGTCGGCATTTAGTACTCAAGATTTAGCCGATCTCAGTGCCATTTGTTTGCACCTGTCTGTTTGGACTGCAACCTTAGAATCTCAGCATCAATCTTTTAATACTACTAAGTACATCCATTAGTTAAATTCTCGGTTAAGTCAATTGCTTATCTGCGTTCATCTGCGTTCATCTGCGTTCATCTGCGTTCATCTGTGGACTTGTATTGTTCCAGATCCAAATGCAAACCGCTGTAGTTGTTAGTCGTTAGTTGAATATCTACTATATGCGGAACCCTGCGGGCGTTCACTTCGTTAAAACTCAAAATAATAATTCTAAATTAATCCCTGCTCGACTATCGGTATCTTCAATCGAGTTTTGCCACTCTAAATCAGTAGATAATCGCAATTGGCTAGTAACTGCATAACCTACAGCTAAAGCAGTAATTCCTACCTCTTCACTACCGCCAGGAGAAATAAAGCTTTGGGAGATAGATATATCTCCTGCACCCGTACGAGAGAAAACTAGCATTAGTCTTAAACCCAGGTGCAAACCATCGGTATTAAAGTCATTACTTTGTACGTAGCGATAACCCACTAAAGGAGCAAAATTAATATAGTTACCCAGGGGTAATACAAAATAGTGTACATCAGCACCTGCCGCATTGCGATCGCCGTTAAATGCAGTTTGGTAATCGATACTAATAGTTAAACCTGTACGCTCAATAAAAATATCCTCTACCCCAAGATTAATTCCAGCAGCGTCATCGGTAGAGGGAAAGGTCGTAAACCCAAGGCGTACACGAGTCCGAAAGCTGGGGTCGTGTTTAATATCTTCTAAAATATCAGGAACTTCTTTTAGCCATCTTTGTAAAGCTGGGCTTTCTTGGATCACATGCTGCGGCAGATTCAAGCGCTCATTAACCTTATCTGTAGCATCTGTTAATTTGGTTTCGACCTCTTGGGCATTTACGGTCAGGCTGGCAAAACTCATTAAAGCAATTTGCCAACCAAAATAGATAGATAACAGCTTCCAGAAATTATTCGCAATCAAAAATTTACCCTGAATTTTTCCTAGCCAATCTATCTTAAATTACTGCTGCTTATTTATCTTCAGGACTAAACTTTAGAGATACACCGTTCATACAGTAGCGTTGTCCCGTAGGCTTTGGTCCATCACCAAAAACATGACCAAGATGACTACCACAACGGCTACAGTGTACTTCGGTGCGGGTCATAAATAAAGAGCGGTCTACTGTAGTATCAATTGCGCCTTCTATAGGCTGATAAAAGCTGGGCCATCCCGTACCGCTATTAAATTTGGTCTCTGAAGTAAATAGAGGTTGTCCGCAAGCAGCGCAAAGATATGTCCCTTCGTCATAATTTTTGTCTAAAGGGCTTGTTCCAGCTCTTTCGGTACCATGTTTCCTCAGAACTCGATACTGTTCGGGGGTTAGTGCCTCTTGCCACTCTTGTTCTGTTTTTTGGATTGCGTATTGATTTTCCGAAGTTGCCATAATTATTAAAATGATTAATTGTAAAGAATTGCAAACATTATTATTATGACGTGAGAACGCAGAAAATAGAAAGGTTCTGAGGAACGAGGAATGAGGAACTAATATGAAATCCAAAAAAGAATGCTACACATAGGTTTTGTAAGGCAGAGGGCAGAGGGCAGAAGAAATTATCCTCACGACATACCTTACTCATCTGTAGCAAACATGATCGTATTTAATATAATAAATGTCTATCACGCCGAATGTATGAGGAACGAGGAGTTAAGACAGATAAAGATCAATTTTTAATAACTGGTAACTGATAGTTAAAACTAATAAACGATCGTATCGCTTAGAAACTAAAGCGATCTTAAATAAATAGGTAGGCAGGATTAAATATATAGTCGTTGCAATTAATTCTGGTACATTCTAATTGAGCGGTTCGAGGGACTGGGGACTAGGGATTGGGGTAGGAGAAGAATTCAGGCTAGTTTGATTCGTATCATTCTTATTTGAAATGACTATAAAACCCATGCTCGGCTCTATTCACCTATTCCCCTATAAAGTCATCTTCTAATTGATTTCACCTACCTACTTATCTGGAGAATTAAGATTATCGTCCAAGGGAACCTCATATTTACTCTTGACCATCCCTATCTCCTTCCAGGGAGGGTTCCAGTAGGTTTCTTGAATTACTGTTCTTTTATGCTCAGTCCAATTGAATCTAACGAGGCTTAGATTATTTCTTCCTACTACTTCGCTACCTTCTTGTAGCCACGGGTTACGCCATAATAAAGCTAATATACCATTAATTATGCGATCAAAAAAACTAGTTTTGGATTTGGTATTATTATTTAATCGCCAGGGTAATGCTTTTGCCGGCTGTCGCTTAATCCACTCAATGCGATATTGCCAATCTGGCTCGCGATGAGAATGCTGAGGGGCTTGGCGTTGCCACCACTTGGGCGATCGCACCTTAATCTTTTGTTGTGACTGATTCCAACCAAACCAACGTTCGGTAGATTCTGGTAATAAAGATTTCAGTTTGGTATGAATAATCCTGGTGCTTAATTCTGAGTTTTTGATGGCGCTGGAAGTTAGCTGAACAATAATTGAAGTCTCATGGGTTTGGTGATTCCAGTGAACTATGCGTACCGCACAGCTATAGTGAATATCTCCTGAGAGGATAATGACACGATCTCGATTACGACACAGATTGAGCAGCAGGGTAATAAAAGCCGACTCATGAAAATTCCAAGAGTCCCCCACGTCAGTACTAAAAACGCGATCGCGACTTAGTTCATATTGTTGGATGCGATCAATAATACCTAACGCCACTAAATTAGTGGGCAATACTACTAAAGTGGCGGCAATATGGGACGGCTTGTCCTCAAGAGGTTGAACCAACTGTTGCTCAAATGCCATGGGAGACAGTAACATCGGTGGTTCTAGCTTGCGATCGCTCCTTTGGGGATAACCCCGCCAATTGCGAGTATCGATTACTAAGACTTCGTGGCTGGCTGCCATCACCGTATAGTGCCAGGGAATAGCTTCAGATGATTTCTGTAAAATTAAAACATCTTGGTCTAACTGATATTGAGGTAATTCCCCCTCAGGGTTATCCTGAGGAATTCCTAAATAGCGATCGCACTTTGTCTTAATCGAGTGATCTTGTCCTTGAGACTCTAGCCATTGGGCGGCGAGGGAGAGTAACTTCTCCCCTGCTGTCCCTGGGGCGAAATGCTGAGGCGTATTGCCCCATCCTTGGAAGATAGCGTAGGCTAGCAGTCCATTTTGGACAATGCGCTTACCCAAAGGTTTGCCCAAAACGCGATCGCACCACTCTCGATTTAGATACCAATCATCACTAACATCATGGTCATCACAAATGGTGTAGACAGCAATATTTGCTAAAGCTCTCCTGACGCTGCTTAGGTTGCGCCATAAACTCTCCGTCTGATTTACTTCCTCTTGCCAAGCTTTAGCGGAGGCACCACTCAAACCCATAACTTTGCTTGAAGGAATGTGATTCGGTATCAACACTGGCGACCAAGCTAGTAAATATGCCGCAGCATATTCCACAAAGCTAAACAGATGACTTTTGGCTTTATCATCCTTGCCTCCTAGCATCGCCGTCATGCCACCTTCAATCCGAGCAATCTCAGTACGTTGCCCTGGTGGTAACTCATTACTCAAAATGCTGCCCTGCTTCAGAGGTAATTCTTCTGTCCAGCCCCACAGTAGTTGATTAACTCCTTGGATGAGCCACAACAATACATCGGCAACATCATCACCATAGATCTGATCTCCTGTCATAAAAAGTTGATGTGGTCGTTCATCGGCAACAGTAGCAGCTTCCTGAATCAAGTTATCCAGACATGACAAGATGTCTTTGCCGCCACCATGAGGTTTACGACAAGATCCATGAACAATGCGTACCGAATTCAAATTCTGGGGCGATAGAGCAAACGTCGGTAGCTGATGGGCAAAATAGCTAATCTCAAACTGCTGTTCACTGTTAATTGCCTGGGCTAGAGATAGTTTTGCTGAGTGAAAGTAAAGGTTGTAAGCATATACATAACCCGATTTAAGAGCTTTATCAGCTATGGGGACAGCCGTAACTGCTACCACATGTAGATTTTGCCCTAGAGCGATTGTTTCACGCTCTCCGCTTAAAACAGTCTCTTCTAAGATAGAACCATTGCCACCTTCGGTCTCGTGAATTTTCAAGGTTACTGTGTCTGGCTTCTTAAGAGCTAACCAAACAGTAACTTCGTCTGTTTGAACATGACGCAGAATTGGCCCTGCAATAATTAAGGGAAGCTGTTCTAATTCTGGTAGATATTTAAGAACTGAATTTGACTGAGACAAAATAATAGAATTATTAAATTAGATGGCGATGCTAACAGCAATCAGATACCGATAATTTCAGTATGGCGATGGAAGTAGCAGTTAGATGACTCCCTTTATTCTGAATGATGCTTTCAAAATAATCATAACTAGCCTTTAGATATGCCTGATGTTGATCCGCTTCGTTGCTAGATAGACAGAAAAATCTCATCTCTAAAGAACGTATTCAAAGGATTTTAAGATTTTTTAATTCACATTAAACGTTAGATATAGTCGTACAAAGTTATCTTAGGACAAGTTTAGTTATCTGCTTGTAAGTTGCGATCGCCTAAAAAGAAGAACTATATCTCACCACTCCAAAACGAGATAGCTTCATTTTTTGTTTCATAAACCATCTCTTATTTGTTTTTTACTCACTATCAAGAGGCAATCTATTAGGCGACAGTGTTAGACCACGACAAACAGATATTACTTCATTTAACATAGTTAATTTAGGTAAAGATCTCAAAAATATCAAGTTTGACCCTGAAAAGTTGGCAACTGTCTATCAATCTATGTCTATATTCCATTGCTAAAGGAAAAGATAAATCTTATGTAGCTTTACAAGAAAATTCTTTAATAGACTCTCAATCAAGTTCAGAACAGATTAAATCGAAAAGTATTAAATATTACTGCTTCGATAACAGTCCCGAGAAACAACAAAACCGTCCAACTAGCAGTTCGTTGTTCGGCAATCATACAACTACCCCTAGGCTGTGCCTGCTTCGATACTAAATTTAAAACACTAAATTATGCACACTACTACAACCGAAAGAACTAAGCAAATTCAAGCAATACTGACACGACGACTTCCCCTCAGAGAGAAAATTGCTGCTGTTGAGGCTAATTTGCGATCGCTTTCTGATTCTTTAGCAACTTTATCTCAAAATCGCGATCTCCTAATCCCGCAAATTACTGAACCCGAAGTACAAAGCAATCTACAACAACTAAATTTTATCCAGCTACAAACCCAAATTCAATCTCAGCTAGCAGGATTAGATTTACTCAAAAGTCGTTTTAATCGCGACACAATAAATATTGGAGTCATCGGACGTGCAGGACAGGGAAAAAGTAGATTATTACAAAGTTTAACAGGGCTATCTAGTAATGAAATACCGACAGGCGATCGCGGACACTGTACTGGTGTTCGTAGTACAATTCAACATCAACCTGGTATAGATACCTATGGAGAGATTACTTTTCATTCGGAACCTTCTTTTCTACAAGAAATTATTGCTCCTTATTATCAGGATTTAGATTTGGGTCAAGTCCCCTATAGTTTGGATCAGTTTGCCCATAATCCCCTGCCTTCTTGTCCAGCGCATCTGGCTGATACAGCAGTAGCATCTGGAAAATACGAGTATTTACAAAGATATCATCAGTATCTTCCCCAATATCGCCATCTCTTAAACAAACCAATCCCGATTAGAATTGCTAAGGAGCAAATTAGAGAATACGTCGCCCAAGACAATGTTGCAGGGGAAAGAGTTTATTGCAATTATCTGGCAGTCAAAGAAGCCAAGATATTTTGTACCTTTCCTCATCCTGATGTGGGGCAAATTGCTCTAATTGACATGCCAGGATTGGGGGATACAGGAGTAGGAGACGAAAGTAGACTGATTGAAATTCTGGCACAAGATGTAGATTTGGTCTTGTTTGTCAGAATGCCCCGACCAATGAGGGATTTTTGGGCAGATGTGGATGTCAAACTTTACGATACAGCCAATTCTGCTGTTACCGCTTTACCGCTTAAGCAGTGGTCATTTTTAGTTCTTAACCGTACAGTTAAAGATTCTCCTATTGGCGATAACTCAATTCTCTGTCAAGATTTAGCAGGCGATCGCGAAAATAAAGGATTATATTTTGCTAACTGTATCACGGCTAATTGTGCTGATGTCTCAGAAATAAATCCAGAACTTCTTGATCCTGCATTGAATTATTTAGTTAATAATATTAGCGATCTTGATCGCCAGTATATATCTTCTTGTCAGCATGAATTGCTTAAATTGCAGCAGGAAATAGCCAGAGAATTAAACTTGGCAAGTCAGGTATTAAATAGTTTTACCCCCAACAATAATTATTTTCCCAAATTTATTGAACTGTTTGATGAACTTTGGGTAGAGTTAGCTAGTGGTTTAGAGGGATTACTACAAGATCTGCGAACTGAGAGAGATTTAGAGAATTTACAATTTAAGCAACAGGTAGAGGCGGCGGTTGTTGCCTGTCGTGAAGATAACGGTATCCCCTCAGAATCTGAAATTGAAAAATTACGGCATAGTAAAGGAGGATATCCTAATGCTTATTACGAATATCTCAATCAAGTTCGCGCTCATTTATCCCGACATTTTTTACTCTTAGATGATGTACTCAAGGAGGAAATAAATAAAGTCAAAACTCAAGTAGCTCAAATACTAATCGAACAAGGAAAACTAGGCAATGTAACCCAGTATAGATCAGCAGAATACATTGATGCGATCGCTGATTTGGTTCCTGACAATCTTCAACGTCTCAAACTGGGGTTTCAAACTTTAGCAGAATTTGAGCTTTCCTATCGTGGTTTGATTCAGCATCGAATTCGCCAACACCTTGATGATCTCACCCCCGATGAAACCTCCTTACAGCTTTCGCCATCTCCATCTGCTGCTGAAGTTTTAAGCTGTTTAAATTCTCTCCATGCAGAAGCTATTTATAAATGCGAATCCGCTTTAGACGATTTGTTAGCCGAACCCAATCAAGCTGCATTTGCCATAGTAGAAGAGTTTCTTGATCGCATTTTGAGGGCTAAACAAGTCAGACAAGAATGGCTCAAATTCTTACAAGAAATCTATGATCAGGTATGGGTAGATGAATTTGCCCAGTTGGCTCAATATAGCAAAATAAGTCAACAGTGGCTGGCTGAAGTTGAGAGAGCAACCGTAGCTAATACCAAGAATAATTTCACATTTTAAGAAATCTAAATGCAAGAACTCACCATAACTATGCTGGGCGCAAGTGGAGTAGGTAAGACTACTCTGTTGACTGCCATGTACGAACAGTTTGAAAGCAATATTGGCAATACAAATTTACAACTAACTCCTGACGATGAAAGTGCGGCAATTTTGCAAGATCGTTTAATCGAGTTAAAAAGCTTAGTTGATGTCTTTGAAGCTAGGGGAAGAGTGGGAATTGAAGGTACAGAGGCAATGGCTGGACCAGAGTCTCTACGTTCATTTTCTTTTGGTTTGGGTCGAAAAGGAGAAGCACCTTCTCTTAACTTGCGCTTTTACGATTATCCAGGGGGATATCATGCAACTCAAGCCTCTAAAGAGGAGAAAGAATTTGTCAAAAATACCTTACGAGAATCAACAGCAGTTTTGATTCCCATTGATGCACCTTCTTTAATGGAAAAAAACGGTAAGTTTCACGAGAAGATCAATCGACCTCAACAAATAAAAGCCTTATTTAATGCAGCGTATCAAGACTTAGATTCCCCACGCTTAGTCATATTTGCTCCTGTCAAATGCGAGAAATATTTAAAAAATAATAGAACTGCCAAAGAACTATTGGAAAAAGTCAAGCAGGGCTATGCACCCTTGCTAGATCACTTTAATTCTCCTAGTTTGAATCCTTGGATTGTTAATGTAATTACTCCTGTACAAACTGTTGGTAGCGTAATCTTTTCTCGTCTGGAGGTAGATGGTGAAAACAATCCCCATTTTTACTTCCGTAAAACCCGACATGATGCTCAATACTCTCCGATTGATAGTGAACAACCATTACGTTATCTGCTACGTTTTCTCTTAAAACTTCATCTTAATTCACGAGAATGGAAATTTTTCAACTTTATTCGCAATTGGTTGGAATTGGATACTCATCTAGAGCAAGCAGTCAACGAATTTGCTCGTGGTTGTAAATCTAACGGTAGTTTTGCCGTTGTCAAAGGCGAAAAATGGCTAAATACATAAACAGGGCAAACGCATGAAATGAGAGAGAAGGAAAATGAGATAATTAAGCTATTTGAGAAAAATGATGTCTCAACTGAATAGTGAATCGTTGAAAGGTTCAATAGAAGAGTGTTTTGGTAGAATCCCAGACAGCAGAATCCA
>JBCDDK010000130.1:0-20921 GCA_039180345.1 Cyanobacteria bacterium P01_G01_bin.39
AGCGATCGCCTGAGCATGAGCTTTAATTTGTTCTAGTTTGTCTGCTCTCATTTTTTATACTATTTTTTTCTCTCAGGATACTTCTTCAATCCTGTCTTTTCACTGAGCATTACTACTTACTGCATTATTGGGATGCACTCTATCAGGATCTCCAAATCAAGGTAAAATCTCTTACGCAATTCATTGATAAAAATCTTTCTGAATCAGTCATTGATGAACTCTGTCATTCAGTTGAAAAAAATCGACTTAAAGCAGATAGATGGGCTGAACACGCAGAATCATATACATTTGAGCTAGAGAAAAACCAATTATTAGAAATATTTAATCAGATTCGCCATAAATTGCATAAATTAGCACAAGCAAAACAACAAAATATGTTTGAGGCTATCAGTTTTGGTATCGAGAAGAAAGAGATTGAGGATCTCTGGAATGACTTTATATCAATGGTAGACGCTTGTAACAATTCAATCAGTAAGTCAATAACTAATATTGCTGACTTTAAGGAAAATTTAGCAGGCGAAGATATTCAATGTATTGAAAAAGAGATTGAAAATGCAAGATTAGTCAAACTAAGACAAGATCAAAATGTCTGTGGCTTAATCCAGCAATGGAACAATGCCAAAAAAGAGAAGAAACTGTGCCAACAAAATAAAAAACAAGCTCGAAGTGAGCTTGATAATCTGATGACAAATACGCTGCGGCAGTATCAAACTAAGATCAATATTTTGGTGAGTAAGTTTGGCGCACTATTTGAGATTCAGGAATTAAGTCATAAATACCAAGGTAGCGGGATGCCTCGTTCTAGTTATGGACTAAAGGTAAAAGGGATAGATGTAAAGCTATCAGCAAATGATGCTCCATCATTCTCAACAGCCTTAAGCGAAGGTGACAAACGTACATTAGCTTTCGCTTTTTTTATAGCACGTCTCGAAGCTGACCGAAACTTAAGCAACAAAATTATTGTAGTCGATGATCCTGTCTGTAGTCTTGACAGTACTCGACGTAATCATACGAAAAGAATCCTTCGTGACATTGGAATGAAATCGGCACAGTTAATCGTGCTAGGACACGATCAATATTTTTTACGAGATCTTCGAGATGCCTTTCAAAAGAGTCCTGTTAATATCTCTCCTCAGATATTTAAAATCAATCGAGTCGCTAACAACTATTCTGATTTTTCTACATGTGATATTGATAGTGAGTGTGCTTCAGGCTACTATAAAAATTACCAAATACTAAACAGTTTTATTGATGGCGCATCGATCAATGACTTATCGACTATAGCGCGAGCTATTCGTCCATTGCTTGAAGGATATTTACACCGTCGCTTCCCTAGTCATATTCAACGCGACAAGCTGTTTGGGCAGATTATTGGAGATGTCAACACAGCAATTTCACCTAATCCACTTATATACATAAAACCATTAGTATCTGAACTTCATGAAATAAACGATTATGCAGGAAAGTTTCATCATGATGCTAGTGCATCTAGCAACACGACTGAGATAGATGAAACAGAACTACAGAGCTATGTAAAGCGTGCATTAGATGTTATTCATAAAGGTGAACCTTAAGTACTAGATTACAGCAGCAATCGTTTATGAGTTGCTACCCTATATAAGAAAGTCAATTTTTTATCACTTCGAGTTTTGATATCAATAGAGTAAATTTGTTTCTTAATATCTGACCCAAGATTAATAAGCGTTGCTAAATTACGAGATAAATTTTAGAGTAAGAGGAAATGAAACATCCCAGAATTTAAGATAGTGAATTAATTGCTGCATCTACTTTTAGCGATATACTCTCAATGCGCTCAATAACTCAAAATTAAAATTCATACCTTGTGACTGTATTTCAACAAGAACGCTTATTATTTACTCCTGCCGCACCTGAACCAGATGCTATTAGGGCAATCTTTGCTTTTCCTAATGAATATACTATCGGCATTACTAGTTTGGGTTTTCAAATTGTCTGGGCAACTTTGGCAATGCGTTCTGATGTTGATGTTCGCCGTCTATTTACTGATATTCAAGAGCCATTACCGTTAAACTCCGAATTATTGGGGTTTTCAGTCTCCTGGGAACTTGACTACATTAATATTTTTGGCCTGCTAGAGTCTTTAGGCATACCATTATTGAGCAGTCACAGACAGGACAATCATCCTTTAGTATTTGGTGGAGGGACAGTATTAACCGCTAATCCCGAACCTTTAGCAGATTTTTTCGATGTAATCTTATTAGGAGACGGAGAAGAGTTACTTGATAGTTTTATCGATGCTTATCAAGATGTACGTCATGCTAATCGAGCAACCAAGCTTGAGCATTTAGCGCAAGTCCCTGGAATTTATATTCCCAGCTTATATCAAGTAACTTACCATAGTCCCAGTGGCGAAATTAAAGCGATCGCACCTGGCATCTCCAGCATTCCCAGCATAATTCATAAACAAACTTATCGCGGCAATACTCTCTCTACTTCGACAGTTGTCACTGAAAAGGCCGCCTGGGAGAATATCTATATGGTGGAGGTTGTCCGCAGTTGTCCTGAAATGTGTCGTTTCTGTTTGGCAAGCTATCTTACTCTGCCTTTCCGCACTGCATCTGTCTCAGGCTCACTGATCCCCGCAATTGAAGCAGGCTTAAAAGTCACTAATCGTCTCGGTTTACTTGGGGCTTCGGTCACTCAACACCCAGAATTTGAAGCAATTCTCGACTATTTATCTCAGCCTCAATATGATGATGTTCGTCTTAGTATTGCATCGGTGCGAACTAATACTGTGACCCAAAAGTTAGCGGCGACTCTTGCCAACCGTGATACCCGCTCAATTACTATCGCCGTAGAAAGCGGTTCGGAAAAAGTCAGACAAATAGTTAATAAAAAGCTGACTAACGATGAAATTATCCAAGCCGCCATCAATGCCCAGGCTGGTGGTTTAAAGGCTTTGAAACTGTATGGCATGGTGGGTATTCCTGGAGAAGAAATGGAAGATGTTGAAGCCACCATCAATATGATGTCGGCGATTAAACAAGCTGCTCCCAAATTACGGCTAACCCTAGGATGCAGTACTTTTGTCCCTAAATCTCATACGCCTTTTCAGTGGTTGGGAGTTAATCCAGATGCCAAAAAACGTTTAAAATATTTAGAGAAAAATCTCCGTCGACAAGGAATTGATTTCCGTCCTGAAAGCTATAACTGGTCAGTTATTCAAGCCCTAATTTCTCGTGGCGATCGCCGATTAGGCAAACTACTTCAGCTAACCAGAGAATTTGGGGACTCGGTAGGCAGCTATAAAAGAGCCTTTAAGCAGCTAAAAGGACAAATACCGCCCCTTGATTATTATGTTCATCAGCATTGGCAGGCAGGAGAACAAGTTCTTCCCTGGCAACACATTCAAGCTCCATTACCCCAAACAACACTAGTTAAACATTTAACAGAAGCAATGGCGGTCAAAAAATAAAGCATTGCTTATTACTGTTTGTCTTATGCTTTTTTAACTGACTTATATTTTATATGCAAACAACTGCCGAATATACTTGCGCGTTTTGTGGCGAATCTAATAGTACCTTTGTCGATCTTAGTGCTGGCATGCAACAATCATACACTGAAGATTGTCAAGTATGTTGTCGTCCTAATGTTTTACACCTTTATGTCGATGAAAATACTTTAGATGTCGAGATCCAAAGTGATTATCAAGAATAAATTTTGAGCGATTAATTAGTAGTTGACTGGTAACTTAAAATATTCCTAAATAACCAGTGCCAAGTCACAAGTAAATAGAATTACTTAAGTAATAATCATGAGATTGTATAGCGGTTAATCCAAAAACAAATATTTTGACTTCAGATTTTGCTCAATTCTTAAATATTTGTAAAAACCGCAACAGGAAATCGTGCAAAAGTCAGATATCATATTAACAAATAGTTTTAAATAACTGTTTTTTAAAAGCTCAAAAACAGTTTTGAATTGCTATAACACTATTATTATCAGCATAATCTTTATTAATTAACCTTAGATTTTGATTTCAGTCTTTATTTTCATGTAAAACTACTTAGTTTTTAGTTAAAGAGTAATTCTTTTGTAAAATTTAAAATTAGGTAAGCTTTCGGATGTGATTTGATATACAAGCATCTAATATTGGTAACAAGAAATCAGTAGCAAATTAATAAGTCGAACGCAGAAAACAAAAAGTTTATCTAGCATAAGTTTCCTATGATACAAGCTTATATTTAACAAATAAGCCAAGCATGTTTAAGAGTTTTACTCTAAATAAAACATAGATAACTGTATTGACAAATTATTTTGCTTTTGATTAAAGTGCGGTCTGCTAAACATAGTTTAAGCATCGATTTTACCGCAATTATTTAACGATTTGTTTGATAGTTTTTATGGCTGATAATATAGGCTCAATCCCAAAGCAAATTAGTTCTAGAGCGAATACTGAATGGGTGCATCTTGCCCCAGGAAAAGTAGTAGTAGCTACGGAGCAACAGGCTTGGGTGTATCAACCTCGCTCTGAGGATGATTGCTTTGCTCAACCGATGACACACGTTGGTAGTTTCGCTACCACTCGTAAGTTATTAGATACAGCGATCGCGGCTGCTAAACATGCGGTTAAGTCTGAAAAAAGACCACCAGAATTAACTTCTAGCCGTTGGGTTTGGCGATTAGCAAGTGCTTATCACTTGACTCATCTAGTCCCCCAACTGATGAAAGATGCAGCCCAGGGTTTTGCCGCTAATAAGCGTCGGGATCTTGAAGCATGGGCTTTAGAAAAAGCTAAAGAGGAAGCAGGTCATGATTTACTGGCTCTAAAGGATATTCAATCTCTTGGATATGATGCTCAAGCAGTAGTAAAAGCTCTCAAACCTCCTGCGGCAATAGCTTTAATGGATTATTTTACTCGCAGTGTTCACGATAGCAATCCCATTGATTGCATAGGCTACATCTATACCATGGAGCGCTTATCTCTAGGCGTTGGCGAAGACTATATCCAGAAGGTAGAAGCATTGCTACCAGACAATGTCAATGCTACCAGATACCAAAGAGTACATAGTGCCGTTGGTGCCGATGTGGGTCACGCAGATGAGAACGTGTCATTAATAGCTGGACTCTCTGCTTCAGAGCGATCACGTATAGCCCGAGGTTGTTATGAAAACGCCTTAATGTGTTTTAGTCCACCGCCTGGAGAATATATTTCAGACGAAAAACTTCAGCAAATCTTAGAACCTTTAAAAACCGATCAATGAAACTGGCTGCGACTGATGATTATCAGTTTAAGTCAACAGATTAAAACTAAAAACTAAATGTTTTTGGTACTTATTACTTACTTTAAATCGAATTAGGAGACTTACCATGAATACTACAACTACTGCAATCAAACTAGTTGAAAATAGCTTTGAACTTTTAAACCAATTTGGAATCGAGCTAAATCTTGAAACCATTTTAGATGAAGAGTTGGAGCAAGGATTAGCTAGTGATATTAATAATGGTTTTTAATTATCTACTATCGAGATTTTAAAACTTAAACAATAAAAAGGGGAAGTATTTGCTATTACTTCCCCTTTTTACTATCTTAAAAAGATCTTATCTACAAAGATAATTCTAGACGGGATTAAAGATGCCGTTAGGCAAACCTTGATTCCAGACTTTCTCCAAAACGCGATCTAAGTCTAATTTAATATCTTGCTGTGCTGGTTTGTTAACTTTGACATCAGAAACTGTTTTTTGAACGGTAGCTGTCTTCATTATTTGCTCTTAATTTTATTTGGATTCTGCAATTTAGGGATATTCATCACTTGAGAAAATAAAATCGAATTGATTGTCTGAAAGATTATCTGAACTAAAGACCATTCAAGATGCCGTTAGGCAAACCTTGATTCCAGACTTTCTCCAAAACGCGATCCAAATCTAACTTAATATCTTGCTGCGCCGGTTTGTTAACTTTGACACCAGAAACTGTTTTTTTAACCGTAGCTGTCTTCATTATTTGCTCCTGATTTTATTGGGATTTTTTATTTGGATTCTACAATTTGGGGATATTTATCCCCTAAGAAAATAAAACCGAATTGATTCTCTCAAAGATTATCTGAACTAAAGACCATTCAAGATGCCGTTAGGCAAACCTTGATTCCAGACTTTCTCCAAAATGCGATCCAAATCTAACTTAATATCTTGTTGTGTTGGTTTGTTAACTTTGACATCAGAAATTGTTGTTGGAACGGTAGCTGTCTTCATCATTTGCTCCTAATTTTATTTGGATTCTACAATTTAGGGATATTTATCCCCTAAGAAAATAAAACCGAATTGATTCTCTCAAAGATTATCTAAACTACACAGCATTCAAAATGCCGTTAGGCAAACCTTGATTCCATGCTTTCTCCAAAACGCGATCCAAATCTAACTTAATATCTTGCTGTGCTGGTTTGTTAACTTTGACATCGGAAATTGTTGTTTGAACGGTAGCTGTCTTCATTATTTGCTCCTGATTTTATTGGGATTTTTTATTTATGTTTTGCAATTTAGGGATATTTATCCCCTGAGAAAATAAAATTGGGCGTTGCTGAAATGCAATGATCGACTGATGAAAATTAGATCTAAAAACTTAATTTTGCCGTTACTAAGCGATTGCAAAACCATTACCAATCACCAACGCCTAAAATCGAATTGATTGTCTGAGGGGATAAATATCTGAGAATAGCTATCTGAATTAATACTATTGCTATAGCTTAAACGGCTTGAGCTTATCTTCGAGTTCTCTTGACGATAGATAGCCATTTTGGGGAGGGCTGAAAATTAAAAGGGCAGTCTCGTAACAAGCTCGGACGATACGAGTTCGCTCACTAGAACTAAGTTCAGCAATTATCTCTACATTTTCCTCTACATGCTCCGCATCAGCTCCCACACTACTGTGTACCCTCAGACAGCGAGTAGCATTAACTCCTGGTGGTAACATAGCTTCTATCGTTTGAATATGTTCTGATTTAGCTCCTAATGACAGCCGCTCTAGAGCATAAGTGTAGCCCACACAATCAATTGGATTGGAATCATTAACACTGCGGTTAAAATAATCCACTAAAACCTTGGCAGCGGGGGGAAAAATATTCTCGACTAAATCTGCTGCTCGGTATCCAAGAGACTGTATATCAAGCAACGCTAGTTGATCGTGACCTGTTTCTTCCTGGACTTTATCGGCTGCCCAATTACTCAGACTATGGTTCGCGGCAGAGGCAAAATTTTGACGCGCTTTTTCCATCCCTGGTGGTGTAGCATGGGTTATCTGGTAAGCACCAGCAAGTTGCCAGACTAAACGATTGTAAGTTAAATCGGGTGGTCTACTATCACAAGCAACAGCTAGTTTAGCTGCTGCCATCGCTCCATCCAAAAGCCTGTAAGTTGTTGCTATGTTGCCAGCACCTGTCATCGGTTCCCAGAAGCGATCTTCTACTCCTGTAAGAGTATGCAGCCAAACTTCATGCTCGGTAGCAACAATCACTTTACCAGGTGCGATATTTGCCCATTCAATTTGGGTTGAGGAGGTCGTTGCCATTGTTAGGGTAATCTCTTTTACAACTAATGAAATTTCTCAAATCTTTAGTGAAGATTCAAAAGGTCAAACAAAGCCAGTTCATAGAGGTGGCTTCAGTATTTTGTTTTTAGACAATTAATAACAATCAACTACAACTATGTTCAAAGAAAAATCTTTTGAAAAACGTTTCCAAGAGCCTTTCTTCGCACTTTTAAGTTTTTTATCTTTATATTAAGGTAGCTAAAGCTTTATTTAACTATTTATATTAATAACATAGTTTTTTAGTTACTTGATGTTATCCATTTAACATTGATGTAAATAATTGTTAAGTTTAGTATCTGTTGGGACAATATGACAGCAACTTTGATCAACATTTTGTTATCGGAAAGCTGTTAAATAGATAGACAAAAAACTATAGTCGTTTTAATTAATTTTTGAGTACGTGAGTTATTCTTTCGAGGGACTAGGGACTAGGGAGTGAAATCTATCAGACTCAATTCTTATTTAAAATAACTAATAAAAATTTCATAGATTGTTTATAAGCAAAAAGCTACCCACACAGACAAATTTTTGCTCCCGAACTAAGGTTATTCACTAACAGCCCCCAAGAATTTCAGCGCTTCAATAGCTGGTTGACCTAATCCAGTAACCCCTTTAACATTCATCTCCTCATATGGATTCTGGGGCTTTAAAGTTTTCAGACATTTACCTTGATTAAAATCCCACAGTTTGATTGTTTCATCTTCACTGCTACTAGCCAGGGTATGACCATCAGGACTAAAGGCAATAGAATTGATTAAAGCGCCATGACCAGATAAAGTTTGAAAACATTTGTTGACATCAATTTTCCACAGTCGGATATTATGCTCAAGATCGTAACTAGCTAATGCCTGACCATTACTGCTCATTGCTATTACTTTTGAATGTCCCATCTCATCTCGCAACACATTTTGACACTCACCAGTATCCATATTCCAAAATCTTATTGTTTGATCGATGCTAGTACTTACTAAAGTCTGGTTGTCAGGACTGAATATCACTGACCATACCCAACTCTCATGTCCTTCTAGGGTTTTAAGACATATACCTGTATCTATACTCCACAATTTAACAGTGCTATCCAAAGATGCACTGGCTAAGATTTGATTATTAGGATTAATCGCAATTGACCAGACTTCAGCCTGATGTCCTGTTAAAGTTTTGAGACACTTACCAGTATTAATATCCCAAAGCCTAATTGTTCGATCTTCACTAGCACTTGCTAATATTTGACCGTCAGTAGTAAAGGTAACCGAACGCACTACGGCTTCATGTCCTTTAAAAGTTTGTACTACCTTATTAGCATTGATATCCCAAAGCTTTACAGTATAATCTGCGCTACCACTTGCCAAGAGATTATTGGTAGAACTAAATGCCACTGAAAGTACCCAGTTATCATGTCCATGGAGAGTTTTAATAACTTTGCCCGTCTTAACATCCCACAATCTTATTTTTTCATCATGACCACCACTAACCAAAGTGGTAGCATTAGAGCAAAAAGCTACTGAAAGTGCTTGGTTACTATATCCTTGCCAAGTCTTGACACATTGATAGGTATTGATGTTCCAGAGCTTTACTGACTGATCATAACTTCCACTAGCCAAGATATTGTCTTGAGGACTAAAAGCTACGGAATTCACTACATTGGAATGACCCTGAAATATTTTAAGGCATTCTCCTGTCTCAACATTCCATAATCTTACTTTTTGTCCAATACTGCTACTAGCAAGAGAATTGCCCTGGGGACTGAAAACAACAGATAACACCACATTTTTATGTCCCTGTAAAACTTTAAGACATTTACCTGTACTGGTATTCCAAAGCCTGATAGTTCGATCATTACTAGCACTGGCAAGCATTTGTCCATCTGGGCTGAGGCTAACCGAACGTATGCCATCGTCATGTCCCTGTAAAATTTGTTTGCAGCTAGCCGTTTCTATATCCCAAAATCTCACGCTGCTGTCTTGACTACCGCTAATCAACTGTTGTCCATCTAAGCTAAAAGTTACTGTAAGTACTTCATTTTTATGACCAGAAAAGACTTTGAGGCATTTACCAGTATTAACATCCCAGATTCTGGCTTTGCTATCGTCACAGCCACTAGCTAAAGTTTTACCATCAGGACTAAAGGCTACTGACCATACTTCCTGTTCGTGTTCTTTCAAGGTATGAAGACATCGACCAGTATTAAAATCCCATACTTTAGCCGTGCAGTCACAACTGCTACTTGCTAGGGTCTGCCCATCGGGACTAAACTCTAGAGAAACTACCCAACCATTGTGACCCTCGAATCTACGAATTACTTGACTATCTGCTACTCGACGTAAAATAATATCGCCCTTAGTATCACCCGCAGCTAAAGTTTGACCATCAGGACTAAATGCTACCGACCAAATTCCGCCAAAGTTTTCGGCAAAAAATGATTTGCTCAGATCACAATTCTGGAAATTGACCTGATGTAATGTCGCCTGGCGTAAATCCGCTTGCCAAACACACAAATTAGAAAAGTCATAACCAGTTAGATCTGTACCCATATGATGTAGCAGATTAATGATGTTTCCTGCTGCGTAGCACTTTAAAGGGGCGGTTTCTTGTAACATTTTTAGAACATGACCAAGGCACTTTTCAATCTCACCTTTGTTTCTAAAAATGGTCGCAAGTTCATTAATTACTGGCTGAAGAATAAGACGAATCTGGTTTTCTCGAATATAGTCTTTTGCCGTTGCTTGAATTAAGGCGTTATCGCGCAACAGTTGAGGCTTCTGTCTGACGATCTCTTGACTGACATTTTCCACTAGACGGCTAGTCAAGTATTCCATGACTACAGATTGCTGGGTAAACAGAGCCTCATTTTTTTCAATTAAGGAGCGTCTTGATAGAGACTCTAGAGACTCTAGCAATTTTATCGGCGATACTTGCAGCACAAAATTATCTCGCAGTCGTGACAAAGAAACTGGTTCCCGAATAATTGCCAGCCAATACATAATCTCTTGCTCTAAATCTGATAATCTGGCAAACTGCTGATCCAATAGATCGCGGATATCGCCAAAAACAGCTTGTTCTTGGCTTAAAAACTCGGAGATGTTACCTGCGAAGAGATCTTTAATCGTAGTTGCAACTACTTTTAATGCCAATGGGTTCCCATCATAGCGATCGCTCAAAGCCTTTAACTCTGAGTTAGAGCCAGAAAGCCCTTTGATTTTAATAATTTCTTCACCCTCTTTTAAACCAGCTAATTTTAGAGAACGAACTGGAAGTTTGTCTCCTTCTAAAACAGCTACCTCTGGAGTCTTTTCTCTAGTAGTTATGATTAGACCGCTGTTGTGCTGAGTGGCTCCAATTCTCCTAATTAGCTCACCGTAGCCTTCGTATTCGGAGCGATACCTTCCTGCTCGATTACCCTCATTCATCAGTGATTCAGCATTATCAAATAAAATCAGGCACCGTCTAGAGCGTAGATAATCAATTAGGAGGGAAATTCTCTCTCCCAGCCTGGAAGGTAAATTTTCTACTGTCTCCGAACCTTCGGATAAAAAGTCTATTAAATGGGCTAAGGTATCTTCAACAGGTGGCGCATCTCTCAGAGATTTCCAGATTACATATTCAAATTGAGAACCGATGTGATGGGCTAGCTTAATTGACAGGGTGGTCTTGCCGATTCCACCCATTCCTTGTATGGTAATTACACGGCACCGATCTTTAATTAACCAGTTAGATAGATTTTTGAGTTCGCTACCACGTCCCACAAAATTCTCTACCGTAACTGCTTCTCCCCAATATTGACGCTGCTGAGAGTTGGGTTTAGTGTAGTATTCTTCCCTCAGCTTCATGTCAAACGCCAAACAAAGCTTGATTAGCGATCGCTTATCTACTCCTTCAGTATTTTTCAGAATCTTCTTGATCGTGCTGATGTCTAAACTTGTCAGCTCACTTATCTGTTCATAGGTAAAGGTTTGCCCTGAATTATGTTGCAGTTCCACAGAAGACCTTGCCTCTTGGAACTTGTCTAATCCATCTGGCGTAAAAATTACTCCTCGATTTCGTTTCTGCTTCAGTTTTCTCATAAGTAAATACTATTATCCTTTATCCCTTCAGATAAGTAATTTGCTTAATTTTGAATTTTCCTAGAAGTTATTAACTTTCGCTAACTCCTGTAAATGACATTATCAAAATTAAGCCTGTGTCAGAAATAGGTAATTTAGAACACCAAAAAGCTGACAATTTTACAATAGCCATAAGTCTTATTATTTCAGTAGATACAATGAGTTACTGTGTCTACAGTTTTGCGTGTTTATAAAGATAAAAAAGTAAACTCATAACATTTTTTTTCTTTGAGTTTTTGATCTCAGACTTAACTTCTATTATAAATACTTGTAAAAACTTCACATAGTTTACAGTCTGACAGACATAAATCTCTCAATTCGATATCGAACTTCCTATAAATTAATTAGTAGACATTTAAAAATAAATACCTGTTTGCTAATAATATTAAACTCAAATAAATTTTATTGATTAATAATTAATCATAAAACCCAAAACCAACTCGCATAACAAGATGATTGCAGCCATAGTTTGGCACACCTCGGCTTATAGTTGTTTCAAATAAAAATCGAGAATAATGGATTTTTTTTCCCTAATCCCCAATCCCCAATCCCTCGAAAGAATAACTCATGAACTCAAAAATTAATTAAAACGACTATATTTGGTGAGATTTACTATTGAATAAAGCTGCCCAATTTTTCAGTTATGTGCAATCAAACTATGCTTTTAAGTTTTATAATACTTGTGCTAAGAATATAGTGAAATATTTAATATTTTTCGCATCATCATAACTTTGATAATATTAATCACAATCAGACTGGCAGTAGTTGCGATCGCTGCTCCATTAATGCCCCACATAGGAATCAACAGGGCATTGAGAACAATGTTTAAGCAGGCGCTAATACCAGTGGCGATCGCCGTTTGCCGTTGATGTCCAGTCATATTGAGTACCAAACCAACTGGTCCTGTTAGAGCATTAAACATTTGACCAGCAAGCAAGATATTCATTGCCATAGCTCCGATGACAAACTCAGACCCAAAAACTAATAGTATATATTTGCTACAGACAATGATGATGCCTCCAATCACCACCGATACGAGAAACACGCCGACAATACTCTTTTGAATCAGTTTTTCTAACTTGGTTAAATTACCTTGAGTGTAGAGAGTGGCAACACTAGGACCGAGAACACTTAACGCAGCATGATGAACAAATGCCGTAAGCTGAGTAACCCCAAAAATCACCGTATATACTCCCACCGCAGTTACTCCTTCAATTGCGCCCAGCATAATAATGTCAACGCGAGAATTGATTAGTTCAATTGTTCCTAAAAACATAAACGGCAAAGCAGCCAGGAGCCACTGTCTCCCGAGGTACTGCGGTTTAATTTTGCGAGCAGTTGGAGGTAGCGATCGCCAAAGCCAAATAGAGCCAATCACAAAAGTGATGATAACTGCTGTAATCTTACTGAATAAGACCCAATACACCCCAAAATTGGGCAACAATCCATAGCCTAGAGCAAGCAAAATAATCATGATTGCTGGAGCTAATAGAGAATCAGGAATTTGACCTAAAACAACTTTGTCTAAGCCTCTGGTTGCTCCTAATCTTAAGTTTCTTAAAGATGCCAGGGGGACAATAGTGATTGCCAAAAATACTGCCCAAACAAGCTCTTGATTGCTTTTTTGGATCGACCACACCACGATCAACGCCACGAGAGTTAATGTCAAAGAGCTGATCAAAACCACTTGAGTTGACCAACGTAACAATCCCCTCATTAAGCTCCATTGAGATTTAGCGCGATAAACAGCTATCTCTCTAACTATTAGTTGGTCAATTCCTAAGGTGGCAGGAATACTCAACAAGTTAGCCCAGGTTATGGCATAGGCATAAGTTCCTAATCCATTTGAACCCAAAGCTTGTGCTAAGAAAATGCTCAATAAAAATGTTAAACCACTGCCGATGATTTTCAAAGCAAAAGAGCCAATAGCACCTTGGATTAATCGGTGCTTTAGATCCTGATGGCTTGGGGTTAAAGAGCCGTAAAAAGACTTAATTCTTTGGGCAATAGCTCTCAACATTTAGGCAAATTAGATGTGGAATATACAAAATATTTTTCCCAATTAAGTTAAATCAAGCTATTTTTGTAGATGTAAAACTTTGATGAGTCCGTGATCATTCTCAATATTAGATGATGGTTAGTCTACTTTAGTTTTCCTGAACGCAGTATGCTCAGAATTAGCCAGAGACCAAGTAGACTGGCGACAGCAAACAGAGCGTTGCTTAAGACAGAAACCTGAGTAGTTGCCGAACCTGTAGAGATAATCGCAGCTCCCATAATCAACGACCCTACTAGAATACTAAAGGACAGCCGATTAGCCGAATCTTCGATGCTCAACGCTAGAATATCTATTCGAGGAATATTAATGTTCCATTTGAGAGTTTCTGCGGTAATGCGATCTAGAAGTAACTCTACCAGGCGAGGCGATCGCAATGATAAACTTTTAAAGTCCAAACCAATACGTAGTAAGGTTTCTGCGGGTCGCTCCCCTAGCAGTTGGCGGCGGATTACGTCTGCCATCAGGGGTCTGATTTGGTCTAAAAGATTTACCTGGGGGTAAAAACCTCGGGCCACTCCTTCAAGATTGGCTAGAGTTTTGGCATACAACCCCATATTGCTTGGCAGCTGAATTTTGTTGTTGCGAGAAACCTGCAAAACTTCATAGATTACCTCACTAAAGTTGATTTGAGAGACGCTGCGATTATAGTATTTACGCAACATAACATTGTATTCGTTGGTTAAACGATTTAAATCAACCTGTTTACCACCGTCAGAAAGTTCTAAAGTTAACTGGCTACAGCGACTAGCATCCAAATCGACAATTGCCAACAGCATTTCTGTTAGTAGTTGTTGCGTGCGAGGATCAAGTCGACCAACCATGCCACAGTCGAGAATTGCTAGACGACCATCCTCCAAATAAAATATATTGCCTGGGTGAGGATCGGCATGGAAAAAGCCATCTATATATACCTGTTTAAAAAATGCCCTGAATAACAGCGTGGTTAGTTCACTCCGTTGAGTTGCCTCATCTTGATCTGCTCTAATCTGGGGAAGTTGGGCTTCTAGAATCGGCACCCCATTCAGCCACTCGATGGTTAACAATTTAGTAGTGGTCAGATTGCTATATACCCGAGGTATAACTAATTTTTGAGAATCAAACCACTCGCTGTCGGTAAGATTCTGGCGTAATTGTTCGGTGTATTCCGCTTCGCTGGTAAAGTCTAGCTCAGCTAAAAGGGCGTTACAAAACTCATCTGCTAAACCCACCATGTCAAAATTTTTGCCAAATTCCGTCAGGGAAACTAACTCGGCAAAGCTTTTAATCAACGCAATATCTTGGTCAACTATCACGTCTATTCCTGGTCGCTGCACCTTGAGGGCAACTTGTTGACCGCTAACTAATACAGCTCGATATACTTGACCAATAGAGCCAGCAGCGATCGCTCTTTGTTCAATGTTACTAAAGACTTCCGTTATCTCTCGTCCTAACTCTTGCCTGATCAGAATTTCCACTTGCGACCAAGGCACAGCAGGAACATTAGTCTGAAGGTCGGTTAAAGTTTCCACATAGCGACCTGGGAGCAGATCAGGACGAGTAGACAATAATTGTCCCAGCTTGACGTATACGGGTCCCAGCTCGATCAAGATATTGCGTAAAACTTCAGGTGAAGGCAGTCGCGGCTCATCGGCTTTGTTGCCAGTCAACAATCCCCGCGCATAATCCCAACCATTACGAAATACTACTTCAGCGATTTCTCGTTGGCGAGAGGTGTTTTTGGTTAGGGCAAACATGATTAAACCATCAATTTTCGTAAATTACAATGTAGCAAAGCGATCGCTTGCCGTGATTAAGGCATCTTTAATTCCTGGTTCAGATGCCGAATGTCCTGCATCTTCCACGACGATCAGTTCTGCTTCAGACCATGCTTGATGAAGTTCCCAGGCACTGATCATCGGACAAACTACGTCGTATCTACCTTGAACAATTACGCCTGGTAAATGGCGTATTGGCTCAATATTTTCTAATAGTTGATTTTCTGAGTTGAAAAAACCTCCATTGACAAAATAGTGACATTCAATCCGAGCGAATGCCTCAGCAAATTCTGCCATGCCAAAACGTTGTTTACTAGTCACCGAAGGAATTAACTTACTAGTACTAGCCTCCCAAACAGACCATGCCCGAGCCGCCTCCAAGCGTATTTGGCGATTTTCACTAGTCAATCTCCGATAATATGCCCCGATCAGATCATCCTGTTCTTCTGGGGGAATTGGCTTTAAGTATTCTTGCCAGGCATCGGGATAGATATGATTAGCACCTTCTTGATAAAACCAGCGAATCTCTGAAGGACGTAACATAAATATGCCACGTAAAATCAAGCCTTTACAACGATCAGGGTAGGTCTGACTGTATGCCAATGATAAGGTGCTACCCCAACTCCCGCCAAATACTACCCAGCGAGCAATATTGAGGTGTTCTCGTAGCTGTTCGATATCCTTGACCAAATCCCAGGTGGTGTTTTCTTTTAATTCAGCATAGGGGGTGCTTTGTCCACAACCTCTCTGGTCAAAAATTACAATCCGCCATAGTTGAGGATCGAAGTATTGACGGTAAGCAGGAATCATTCCTCCGCCAGGACCTCCATGGAGAAAAATAACTGGTTTGCCATCGGGATTACCTGATTCTTCATAATGAATTGTGTGTAGGTCAGAAACTTGGAGCTTTCCCTGAGCATAAGGTTCAATCGGCGGATACAAATCTCTCATTAGTAGTAAATGATTGAGCAATAGTTTGCTGGCATCTAAAAGTATAGTCCCAATTGATTCTGGAAGGTTGCTTGTGGCTCCATTTGGCGATTTGCGAAGCTAAGCGGTCGGCATCACTTTATAAATCCCTAGTATTGGGGTCTTGAGTGGGATGTTGAAGTTAATTTTTGATTAACGATAAAATATATTCAAAGAAGACAATTTAAATTACGTTATCAAAGATATGGTCACTGTCATAGCCGTAGAAAAGAAAAAGCTCGACCAACCGCCTTTGGATATTCACTATTTGGGCGATCGCGTATTGCGGCAGCCAGCAAAAAGAATTGCCAAGGTGGATGATAAAATTCGCATCTTAGTTAAACAAATGCTGCAAACAATGTATAGCGCTGATGGCATTGGTTTAGCTGCGCCTCAGGTGGGAATTAATAAACAGCTAATTGTAATTGATATTGCTCTAGACCAGCCCGACAAACCACCTTTAGTTCTGATTAATCCTAAAATTGTTAAATCCAGCAATACTCTTTGTAACTCTGAAGAAGGATGCCTGAGTATTCCTGGGGTTTATTTAGAAGTTACTCGTCCTGAAGAAATTGAAGTTTCTTATCGTAATGAATTGGGAAAACCCTGTAAACTGAAAGCTACAGGTTTACTGTCGCGGGCGATTCAACATGAAATGGATCACTTAAATGGGGTCATGTTCGTTGATCGAGTTGACAATAATCTTGCTCTTAATGAAGAGTTAAACAAAAAAGGCTTTGCGGTTAGCGCAGTTAAACCAGTCCAGAAATAGATATCCTTAATACATTTGGCTCGTTGTGGCTAATCATACTAATTTTGTAAGTGAAGCTGATTAACTTTTGAGTGTTTTTCTGATTCAGGAATTTCTACTGATAAACGTTGGCATAATTATTTACCTAAATTTAGTTCGTTAACCCAAAGCATCTCTAAGATAAATTTATAAAATCAACTATAAACAGGGGAGTGAATTAAATGATTTCGATGACACCCAAAAGCGGAGTCTGCCTGCTACTATGCTGTATTACGGCGATCGCAGGCGTAGGTTCAGTGTTTGAACTATCTTCTGGTAATCCAGAGTTGGGCAACATGGTAACAGGTCTAATTCTTGCTGCTAGCGTTCCGTTAACGGCAATTTTGTTCTGGATTGCAGTACAAGATACTAAAGCTAATCAAAGCTGACTGTCTCATTGCCAAGATTGAACTTGGATTTCAAAACCAAAGGCAGCTAAAAAAAGAAGGGAGAATTTCCCTTCTAGATAAATTTATAGTAGATATTTTTAAGCTTTAGTCTAAACTTGAACTAAAATTTGATAGAGAAAAACTACAGTTGACCAAGCTTAATATTAAGTTATTTCTTGGGTGACAATAACATCATCATATTACGCCCCTCCCGCTTCGGAAACTGTTGTACTTCAGCATACTCCTCTAAATCTTTTGCCATCCGCCGTAGTAAATCCTCTGCCAACCTAGAGTGCTGGATCTCTCTACCACGGAAGCTAATAGTTGCTTTAACCTTGTCTCCAGATTTGAGAAAGCGTTGAGCATTTTTGACGCGAACATTATAATCATGTTCCTCAATTTTATAGCGCATCTTCACTTCCTTAACATCAGCGTTGTGCTGCTTTTTCTTCGCTTCCTTTTGTTTCTTATCCTGCTCGTACTTATACTTCCCATAGTCCATAATTTTACAGACAGGAGGCTTGGCGGTTTCGCTGACTAAGACCAAATCTAAGCCTTGTTCTTGCGCTCTTGTTAGAGCTTCCTTGGGAGTAATAATCCCTAACTGCTCACCTTCCGAGTCGATAACACGGATTTCAGGAAAACGAATTCTTTCGTTAGTTTTGGTTAGATCGCGACTATTGTTACTGCGTCTTCTATCTCTCACAGGCGTATTGTTTCTTTCCTTTTATGTTAATAATCTTGTGAACTAATTAAATTATTTGATGATCAAAATTTCTATCATCTCCTATTTTAGCGACCATGCTATTAATAGAATATTAAGTTACTTTTATTTTTAACTTTAATTTTGCGCCAATCCATTACAAAAATACACTTTGAGTCGCTATGAGACTACCTGTAAATATTTTTTAAGTCATGAATTTTACAATAAATCAATCTTGGCAACAGCGAATTGGAAATCAGAGAGATTGGGTGTGGCGCGGATGGCAAACTCGCTATAGTTTTTTAAGGGCAAGAGAATCGAACGGCAGAGAACAGCCTCCAATTATATTTATTCATGGCTTTGGTGCCAGCATTGAGCATTGGCGGCATAACTTAAGTGCGATCGCACGACATCATACGGTATATGCCCTGGATTTATTGGGCTTTGGAGCATCTAGAAAAGCTGATACGGAATACAGTGCCGATTTATGGACGGAACAGGTTCATGATTTTTGGCAAACCTTTATTGGGGTTCGCTGCATCTTAGTTGGTAATTCCATCGGTTCTTTAGTTTGTTTAAATGCGGCAGCTAAATATCCCCAGATGACAGCGGGTTTAGTAATGTTAAGTTTACCCGATGTTTCGGTGCGAGAAGATATGCTTCCGCCTCTGGTTCGTCCTCTGGTAACTGGTATTGAAAATCTGTTTGCTTCACCGATCTTGATTAAGAGCTTACTGGCAATTGTTAGAAAGCCCAATATAATTCGACGTTGGGCAGGAATAGCCTATCCCAATAAGAAAGCGGTTACGGATGAGTTAGTCACTATACTATCAAGCCCTGCTTACGATGAAGGTTCGGGACAAACTTTATTTCGCTTATCCCGTAGCGTTAGAAAAGCTGGCTTTGCCAAATCAGTTCGGGACTTATTACCGCAAATTAATGCTCCCATGCTGCTGATCTGGGGACTTAAAGACAAAATGATCCCTCCCCAGCAAGCTGATGCGGTCGCTTCTTGTAACTCTCTAATAGAACTAATTAAATTACCTGATGCTGGTCACTGTCCCCATGACGAATATCCCGCAGAGTTTAATTCTCTCTTATTAAAATGGCTGAAGAGATTAAAAACCTAGTTATTTAATGTTCAATGTTCAATGTTCAATGTTCAATGACTTACTCCAAGACATAGAAAGCAACTCCACTATCTCCTTCAACTTGAAATTGAGGCAAAGTAGCGTTGATCATATCGAATTCCGAGCGATCGCTTGTATACAAATGAGAGCCTGTCTGGGTATTTAACATTCTGTAAAGGGGTACTGTGGCAATCGCTTCTGGTGGAGACTCAAAGGCATAATAGACTTCTCCTTCAAAGTTATAGTTATTCAAGTTAGCAATGATAAAATCTCTTTCGTTTTGCTCAATTGTATATATATGCGCTCCCGTCTCTTGATTAAAAAAGCGAAATACAGGTAATGCTCCCTCGATTTGCTCTCCTGTTAAACTGTCCCTATCTTGAGACAGAACATTGTAAGCCACGTTTTCATATTCATATTGCAGTTCCCCATTACTGCTACCCTCAATAATATCCTGCAACTCATTGTCGTCAGCAGTGTAAAAATGGAATCCTCTCTCAGATTGAAAGAGACGGTGTACAGGGGTCACATCGGCTAGAATTTCATAGCCAATATCAGCTAAGATTGCCAAGTCCAAGTCTGTAGGTAGGTTGCGTTCCCCAGTGATAAAAAACTGATCTAACAAAGCATCAGATTCAGGATCAAGAGTGAAACCTTCTTGCACATGACCAGCCTCGTCATCTAAAGGAACAGGATTACCCTGATTTAGGCTAACGCTTTGCTCTCCAGTAAACTGACCATTCTCCACCTGATCCGAAAATGCTGGAGATGTACCAATTCCCAGGACGTGTCCAATTTCATGTAGTGCTAAACTTAAAAAATCTTGTTGATCAGCGGGAATATCGTTACTCGTTTCCGGGGTATCATCAAAAAATAATCTGTCCCCTGCTGCCTGGTTAAACTCAATCTTGCCTAGCCAAGGTTCAAAATCAGCCCCTTGAATCCGAGAAGCGCGATCGCTACCGATAATAAAGTTTGCAGCAAAGGAGCCTTGAGCTAGAAAATTCTCATTGGGACTCAAGTTGCTATAGGTAACAAAGATTAATAGATCATCGATAGGTTGTTCTAATACAATATCTTGCTGAGTATTATTGATTGGCAGTGATAAAGTTTCTCCTACAGCGATCGGCGCAAAATCATCTTGGATATAAGAACTCCAGATATCCCCAGCTTGCTCTAAGATAGCTCTTTTTTCGGGCGTAAAAAAATTTGTATCATCAAAACGATAATCAAACTCAATTTCAAAACTCATAATTATAATAGTTATCTGAATAAAATTAAGTAAATATCTGCAACTAAAATTCTATATATTTTAAGGGACAATATTCTCTTTTATAGTAACAATAATCTATTTTTATCTTAGCGTATATCCAGAGCCATCAAACAAGCATTTACCATATTTATTTATTGAGTGACTGATTTTATTTTAGATATTCTATATTATCCACAGCACATCAGATTTA
>JBCDDK010000131.1:0-20795 GCA_039180345.1 Cyanobacteria bacterium P01_G01_bin.39
CAATTTCTCGGCAGATATATCTTTGCCAATTTCGGTATTGCAGGTAAATGTTATCCCTTCTGCTTCTAACAGCTTAATGCGCCGCATCACAATCTCTTGCTTGTCTAGCTTCATGTTGGGAATGCCATACATCAGCAGTCCACCTGGTCTATCTGCCCGTTCAAACACCGTTACCCAATGACCTGCTTTATTGAGTTGTGCCGCAGCCGAGAGTCCCGCAGGACCCGATCCTACTACAGCTACTTTCTTACCCGTACGTTTGGCTGGAGGTTCGGGGTTAACCCAGCCTGATTCCCATCCTTTTTCGATAATGGAATATTCAATATTTTTGATCGTTACGGGAGGGTTATGGATACCCAGAACACAAGAACCTTCACAGGGGGCAGGGCAGACACGACCAGTAAACTCGGGAAAATTATTGGTTTTATGTAAACGATCCAATGCCTCGCGCCACAATCCCCGATAAATTAGGTCGTTCCACTCGGGAATTAGATTATTAATTGGGCAACCACTCGCCATGCCACTGATATTGATGCCCGTATGACAAAAAGGAGTACCGCAGTCCATACACCTGGCAGCCTGAGTTTTGAGGTTATCCTCGGGCATGGGCAGATGAAACTCATCCCAGTTACGAATGCGATCGCTTGGCGATAATTCCGAAGGTTCTTCGCGCAGATATTCAATAAAGCCTGTTGGTTTTCCCATTGTTGTATCGCTTGTTCAGAAAAAAATAATAATTATGAATGGTGAATTGTGAGGAAGTGGAGGTGTAGGGGAGTAAGGGTATAAGGAGTAGCGCAGATAATACTCATTACTCATTACTTTATCCCTCATCCCTTATCCCTTCCTTATCGTTTAATTTAACTACCGCTAATACGGGCAGCATCGCGGGCGTTAGCTTCAAATGCCGCAGTCAGAGCATCGTCGCCACTTAACCCTTCGGAGATCGCCTGTTTGATGGCTTGCAACACTCGTTTGTAGTCTCTGGGCATTACTTTGACGAATTTAGGGGCAAACTCTTGCCAGCTAGCTAGTACTTTAGTTGCCTTGGGACTTTCCGTATAATCAGCGTGTTTTTGGATCATTTGGTAGATAGTTTCCCGATCTGATTCATCAAGAGGTTCGATATCTGCCATCTGGGTATTACAACGAGTAGCAAAATCTCCCTGTTCGTCGAGAATGTAGGCTACGCCGCCACTCATGCCCGCAGCAAAGTTGCGTCCAGTTGCTCCCAAAATCACGACTTTACCACCAGTCATGTATTCGCAACCATGATCGCCAATAGCTTCCACTACAGCTTTAACCCCTGAGTTGCGGACGCAGAAGCGTTCTCCAGCCACACCATTGATATAAGCTTCCCCACCAGTTGCGCCGTAAAATGCCACGTTGCCGATAATGATATTGTCTTCAGGGACAAAAGTAGAAGCATCAGGAGGATAGACAATTATTTTGCCTCCGCTCAAGCCTTTACCTAGATAATCGTTGGCATCACCTTCTAATTCTAAAGTTACGCCCTTGGGTACAAATGCGCCAAAACTTTGTCCTGCACTACCTTGGAAATGAAGCTGTACCGTATCTTCTGGTAAACCTTGCCAGTGACGTTTACTAATTTCATTGCCGAGAATTGTCCCCACTACCCGATTAATATTTCTAATGGGTAGAGTCGCCTTGACCTTTTCTCCGTTTTCAATGGCGGGTTGACAGAGATCGAGTAATACATTCAGGTCTAGGGATTTATCTAGTCCGTGGTCTTGAGAAATCTGGCAATAGCGACCTACTTCGTCATCTACTTCTGGCTGGTAAAGAATTTTAGAAAGATCTATACCTTTGGCTTTCCAATGATCCACCGCTTTCTTGGCTTCTAAAACATCGGTACGCCCTACCATTTCATTCAGGGTACGGAAACCTAAGCTTGCCATAATTTCACGGACTTCCTGGGCGATAAACTTCATAAAGTTGACCGTATATTCAGGATCGCCGATAAAGTTTTTACGTAGCAGAGGATCTTGGGTGGCAATACCCGCAGGACAAGTATTCTTATGACAAACTCGCATCATGATGCAGCCCAGACTAACTAAGGGTGCGGTAGAGAAACCAAATTCCTCAGCACCTAGCAGAGTGGCGATCGCCACATCCCGACCTGTTTTCATTTGTCCATCGGTTTCCACCGCAATTCGGCTACGGAGATTATTTAAGACCAAAGTTTGATGGGTTTCGGCTAAACCCAGTTCCCAAGGCAGTCCTGCGTGTTTAATTGAGGTTTGGGGAGATGCTCCTGTCCCACCATCAAAACCAGAGATCAACACCACATCAGCATGGGCTTTAGCTACCCCAGCAGCGATCGTTCCCACACCTGCTTCGGAGACTAATTTGACGCTAATGCGCGCTTCGCGATTGGCATTCTTCAAGTCGTGGATCAACTCGGCTAAATCTTCAATGGAGTAAATATCGTGGTGGGGTGGGGGAGAAATTAAGCCTACTCCTGGTGTTGAGTGACGCACCTTGGCAATCCAAGGATAGACCTTTTTCCCTGGTAATTGTCCCCCTTCTCCTGGTTTTGCCCCCTGTGCCATCTTGATCTGAAGTTCCTTGGCTTGGGAAAGATACAGGCTGGTAACGCCAAAACGTCCTGATGCCACTTGCTTGATGGCACTATTTTTGGAGTCCCCCTGTTCATTTGTCCAGGTATAGCGTTCGGGGTCTTCTCCGCCTTCTCCTGTATTGGATTTACCGCCAATCCGATTCATAGCGATCGCCAGGGATTCATGAGCCTCTTTTGAAATTGAGCCGTAACTCATTGCTCCTGTCTTAAACCGCTTCATAATCTCTGACACTGGCTCTACTTCTTCCAGGGGAATCGGTTCGCGGTCTTTGTATTCCAGCAGTCCTCTGAGGGTAAAGTGTTGCTGATTCTGCTCGTTTACCAGTTTGGCATATTGCTGATAAAGTTCATAATCCCCTAGTTTTACTGCCTGTTGCAGAGTGTGAATGGTTTGAGGATTAAATAAATGTGCTTCCCCGTCTTTGCGCCATTGGTATTCGCCGCCCACATCTAGAGTATGTACCTTGACATCCCGCTCAGGAAAAGCATGACTGTGTCGTAAGATAGTTTCTTTGGCGATCGCTTCTAGATCCGCCCCTTCGATTCTGGAAGTTGTCCAGGTGAAGTAGCGGTCGATCACTGAGTGATTTAGCCCAATCGCTTCAAAGATCTGCGCTCCTCGATAGCTTTGGATGGTGGAGATCCCAATCTTGGAGGCAATCTTGATGGTTCCTTTGGTAACAGCTTTAATGTAGTTTTTGCAGGCAGTCTGATACTCCACATCAGCCAATATTCCCTGGCTAATCATGTCCTTCATAGTCGCAAAAGCCAGATAAGGATTAATCGCACCGCAACCATAACCCAGCAAGACCGCATAATGATGTACTTCTCTTGGTTCCCCAGATTCTAAAACCAGACCTACTCTAGTACGAGTCCCCTGACGAATTAGGTGATGGTGTAACCCCGCCACCGCCAGTAAAGCAGGAATCGGGGCATTGTCCTTGTTTATACCGCGATCGCTTAAGATAATAATACTCTTACCTTCGGCGATCGCTTGATCCGCTCTATTGCAAACATCCTTGATTGCTGCTTCTAAACCCCCTACTCCCTCTTTAGGGTTGAATAATATCGGCAGGGTAATAGACTGGAAATCACCATCTAAGTTTTTCAGCTTTGCCAATTCGGCATTACTAATTATCGGCTTGGCTAATTTGATCAGGTGGCAACTTTCGGGTTGCGGATCGAGTAAGTTGCGTTCTGAACCAATAGTAGTTACGGGAGAAGTAACGATCTCTTCCCGAATTGAATCGATGGGAGGATTAGTTACCTGGGCAAATAGTTGTTGAAAATAATCATAGAGTAGCTTGGGACGATCTGAAAGTACTGCTAAAGGTGTATCTGTCCCCATCGAACCTAAAGCTTCCACACCATTGAGCGCCATTGGTTTTAAGAGTATTCGCAACTCTTCAAAAGTGTAACCAAAGGTCATCTGTTGCTGAATAGTCGTAATCGATTCTGTCGCCGCCACAGAAGCAGAATCATTAGCTGTCTTAACTTCTGGTAAAGATGCCAAATCTACCAAATAGCGATCCAACCACTCTCGATAGGGATGCTCATTAATAATTGCTTCCTTAATCTCTTCGTCCGCAACAATGCGCCCCTCTTCCATATTGACCAAGAACATCTTCCCTGGCTCTAAACGCCCTTTGGAAGCTACATTTTCTGGGGCTACCTCTAGCACTCCTGCTTCTGATGCCATAATTACCAGATCATCTTTGGTAACGTAATAACGAGAAGGACGTAAACCATTACGATCCAATACCGCCCCCACCATTGTCCCATCAGTAAAGGCAATCGAAGCTGGTCCATCCCAAGGCTCCATTAAACATGAATGATATTCATAAAAAGCCTTTTGCTCATCACTCATCGATTCATGAGCAGTCCAGGGTTCAGGGATCATCATCATCACTGCGTGAGGCAGCGATCGCCCTGCTAATACCAATAGTTCTAATGTATTATCAAAAATACTGGAATCACTACCATCAATATTAATTAAATTCTGTACCTTCTTCATGTCATCGCCGAATATCTCCGACTCAAACAGAGACTGTCGAGCATGCATCCAGTTAATATTACCCCGTAGAGTATTTATTTCCCCATTGTGGGCAATGTAGCGATAGGGGTGAGATCGTTCCCAACTAGGAAAAGTATTAGTGCTAAAGCGCGAATGTACCAAAGCCAAAGCACTTTCTACATCGCAATCATGGAGTTCAGGATAATACTCCCCTACCTGCATCGGCATCAGCATTCCCTTATAAACAATGGTGCGGCAAGAGACACTGGATTCATACCAAAAAGAATCTCCCAGTTCTTTACGAATTGCCTTATGAGAACGCTTGCGAATGACAAAGAGTTTCCGTTCAAAAGCTGCTTCATCCAAATCAGTAGCGCGCTGGATAAACACCTGCTGCATAAAGGGTTCACTCAATTGAGCAGTGTTTCCCAAAGTTGCATGATCCGTAGGCACGTCACGCCAACCTAATACCTGTTGTCCTTCTTCAGCAACAATGGCTTCAAATACTCTTCTTCCTTTCTCTCGCAGCACAGGATCGGGAGAGGAGTAAATCATGCCCACGCCATACTGACCTGCTGCTGGTAAATTAATGTTCTCCTGGGTCGCAACTTTCCTCATGAATTTATGGGGGATTTGCATCAAGATACCAGCCCCATCACCCGTATTGGTTTCAGCACCACAAGCCCCACGATGTTCGAGATTACTCAAAATCGTCAAAGCCTGTTCCACAAGCTCATGAGATTTCTTACCATTCATGTGGACAATAAATCCCACACCGCAGGCATCATGCTCGAAGCGAGGATCATATAGACCCTGTTGGGCTGGATGACGATTATTCATTTCAATAAAGTAAATAATGTAAGTAATGTTGGCAAAGACAAAGATTGTAAAGCTTTGTTGAAGCTATCGAAGTTAAATTTTGTTTACTTTAACTGCATATATTTACCTAATTGTACTGACACAAGCTCAGGTATCTATTTTTTTAAACAAATGATCATAATCTGTTGCCAGACAATCTAAAAAGCCAGAAAAAACACCATGGTAAGTGCTTGCATTTCCCGCATTGCTCTTATGCGACTAATTTTGTAAAGCCGTATTCATTTTCTCAGTAAATTTGACTAGACTGAAAAGAGAATAAACACCACTTTATTTTGATATTTTCTAACCTGCTATTACCAAGCAAATTTTAAATTAGATCTAAATACATAGGCTTCAAATGGGACAGACTAAAACTTTACTACACGATCGCTACTCAATTGTGCATATTGAGCGCACCAGTAATTTTAGTAAGGTTTTTTTTGCTTTAGATACTTATCAAAGCCCATCGCGCAACTGCTTGATTCAGGTATTTGAATCAACTGTCCGTAATGCTAAAGTTGCGGCATGGATCAAGCAAGAGTTTTATCAAGAAGCCAAGCGCCTCAAAAAGATTTCTCTGATCGAACGGCATCTTCCCGAAATTTATACCTACTCAAGTCAGTCTCAGACTTACCATTTAGTAAGAGAACTTATCGAGGGTAAAATTCTCCACAAAAAAGTTCTGGCAGAAGGTGTCATGTCACCTCCAGAGGTCAGAGAAATCTTAATCAGGCTATTGTCAGTTCTGCAACGTTTACACCAATCAGGAATCATCCATCATAATATCAAGCCGAAGAATATTATTTTGCGTACTGAAGATCGCCTGCCGATGTTAATTAACTTTGGCAGCATCAAACAAATAGTCACAACCTATGGGTTTCATGGCGACAAGCAATTATTTTCTTTAAACAACAGCTATGGCTATATGCCTCCTGAACAAGCCTTAGATCGTTCTGTAGCTGCCAGCGATTTATATAGTTTGGGATTAACGGCAGTTTTTCTTTTGACGGCCAAACATCCCTTAGATCTGACGGTAGATTCTGACTCGGGAGTCAAGCTTCCTACCTCAATTATGCAACAAGACCCTTCTCTGGCAAAGATCCTAGCCACTGCAATCAATCCGAATTTAAGCGATCGCTATAGTTCGGCAGCCCAAATGTTAGATGATTTACAGTCTCGAAAATCTCATTTCCCAAAAGTAAATTCCCCAACTAAGATTAAGCCAGCTTCTTCCGAAAGCCAGAAAAACTGGTGGAAGGTGGCAATTTATCTAATCAGCCTTATTTACGCAGCTAGTGCTGGGATGATTGCTTGGTATGATGGTCATCTGAGCCAAAACAAAGCAGTACGTCCGTTACTAGAACCCAAGGTAGCAGCACCAATTAATTCCCAAGAAACGCCAATTAATCCAGTTGCTAACCGACCATCAATGCTCAATAATCAGTCAAATAGTCTAGTTGAGATACCGATTGTGGCTACGGGAACCTCAAAAGCAGAATTAAGAAAGGTGATGGGGGAACCCAATGCAATTCAGCAGGGCTATTGGTCAAATAGTAGTGCTTGGATCTACAAAAATCGAGCCAATAATTTCATCGATTTGGGTTATCTATTCGATCAAAATACTGAGAAACTGAGACAAACAGAAGTAGCGATCTCCCCTGCGATTGACTTAAGAACCATTGAAGATATTTTGACTAGCTTACTTCAGGGAGAGATGACTCCCTCTATTCACCGTAAGCTAGAAACAATCTATTACCGAGGAGATCAGGCATACTCATTTAAGTTAAACAATCTGGAAGGAACCATCAAACGAGAACCAGATAATGATATTTATTTGGGAGTTTGGGAAGCTGATTTTCACTAGCTCTTTATGTTTGGCTGATACTGTATGGTGATTCTCATTTTAATGCGGTACAGTCAAGACCTAGAGTTGTTTTGTTGATTGTTAATAGTTGATTGCTGATTGCGGTGTACCTCACTAATTCGAGAAAGGCTGTATTGTTTAATATGGATTCAAATATGGCAAAATTACCAAACTATTTATCAGCAAACAATTAGCGATGATTTTACGGTTATTCCAATCTCATTATTTTAATTTTCTAACATTTAATCTTTTAACTACTGCAACTATAATAATGACGATTACTCCTAGAGCAATCGCTCAACAAAAAGCACCCAAGACCGATAGTGATTACGTAAACCAGATTTTACCAGAGGCGCAAAGAATCCAAAAAGAATATGGGATTCCGCTAGATTTAACTATTGCGATCGCTCGACAAGAAAGCGGCAATGGTGATTATGTCATCGGTAAGGGAAATCATTTTGGATTACGTTGCGATAGTGATGATTGTATCACTTTAGAAAAGAATGGACGGCAAATAAGTTATGAAACTTGTCCTCAAGTTTCTGAGTGTTTTAATATTTTTGCCAAAAGTATTAATGCCTTGGCTGGAGACAAACCTATTACCCTACAAAGAATATACCAAAATGGCTACGCTACCAGTCCTAACTGGGTTGATAGAGTCAATACGATCCGCGAAGAAGTACAACAAACTTTATCTGAAGCGGGAATTAAGTATTAAACTTGGGATTTGTTGTTCGGTTAAAGTTGCTTTGATTAGACAACAAACTTTACAGTTTATACGGTCTATATAAGTAGGTAGGTGTAATTAATTAGAAGATAGCTAACTTAATAAGTAGCGGGTAGCGAGTAGCGAGTACTTAAGCAAAAATTCAACTTGTTTCTGCTTTATATTTAATTCTGCCCACTTACTTATTTCCAATAATCTATGAACATTACAGAGGATTAAAAAGGCATTTTATTTTCATCAGAAACATTTTGAGAAAAATCTACTTTGGGTCGTGTATAAGGTCGATAAGAATTTGGCGGATTAAAATACATTACAATGGCTCCTATAGACTTTAATTTCTCTAGCTCGTTGTATACTTTGTATGCTAAAAGGAAATTCCAATAGTGAAGAACGAAACAAAGATGATTGCCAACTCTTGATTGTGATTACTCCTGAACCTTCTTCGACAGCGATTGCAGATTACGGACAACGTTGGGGTATTGAAACTTGATTTGGAATGTTTAAAACCAGAGGATTTTGCCTCGAATCAACTCATTTTCGTGATTCTGAGCGACTAAGCAAGCTCATTGCTTTGATGACATTAGCTTTGTGTTGGGCAATCAAAACTGGAGAATGGTTAAATCAAATTAACCCGATTAAACTGAAAAAACATGGTCGTCTAGCTACAAAGGCGCTTCGGTTCGCCGCATGTAGTGTTTTTCGTTATGGTCTTGATCATTTGCATTCTATTTTCACCGATCTAGACCTTAAACACAATGAATTTCTCTCCTCTCTAAAATTTTTGTCCTGTACTTAGGGTAGAAACTTGTTCTATGATATCAGCAGCTTTTCTAATACCACCTGCTTGACGAATAGCTTCTTGAAGCCTATCAGCATTCTGCTTATAGGAATTTTCCGTCAATACTCTTTTAATAGTAGCTTTAAGCTGAGGAACGCTTAATTTTTTGAGTTTTATTACTTCACCTGTCCCTGTCATTGCGATACGATTAGCTATCCCAGGCTGTTCACTCGTAATGGGAATAGCGACAATAGGGACTCCACTACTTAATGCCCCTAAAGTTGTGTTCATCCCTGCATGAGTAATAACCAAACTTGCTCTATCTATTAGTTTTTGATGAGGTGCAAAAGAAACTACGATCGCAGTATCTGGTAAATTATAATCAGCAGGTTTGTTATTTGGGTTTCCCAAAGAAATTACTAACTGTACATCTAATTCAGCAGTAGCAGCAGCAATACACTGAAATATCTCTGGAACTTTGTTTTGTAATGTTCCCAGAGAAGCATATATTAGAGGTTTATCTTTCAATTTTGACCACGGGAAGGCTATATCTGGAAAAGTTATAGATTCCATCCCAGATGGATCCTGTAAGGGTCCAGTGTAATGAAAACTAGGAGCTAAATTTTCTCTAGGAAAATCAAATTCCTGCGGTAGCTGACTAATTTGGGCTAGTTTTGAGTAAGCATCTTCACGATTTTTATATAAAGGTAATTTCCACTCTTGCCTTTGTTTTTGAATTTCTTGCCATATAGGAAGTGAGATTCGATTTAAGAACAAGTTTCCGACTTGGTTACGAAGCTTAGCCCACCATGCTTTGCTATAACCCCAATGGGTAAAATAAGGTGGCACGCTAGCTTCGCGATTAATCAACAAGGCATTACATACAGTTACATAAGGCAGTTCCATCATGTCTGCAATTGTTCCACCTGCCAATGTAACTTGGTCAATAATTAAAACCTCTATTCCAGCCGATTTTATTGCTGCTGGGATATTATCAAACAGCATTCTGTTTTCATTGACAAGTAATTGTATAGTGAATTTGAGACCCTCAACTCCACTCATTTTACCTAATTCTGCATATTGTCTCTCTAACTTTCCCAAAGGATATTCTTGCTCTCCAATTAAGCAAAAGTTTAATCCTGAGTTGTCTACTTTGCTTTTGATATCTGCAATACCGAAAATAGTCACGCTGTTGTTACGTCTTTGTAACTCTTTCCCTAAAGCACACATTGGATTGAGATGTCCAATAGCAGATGGACTAATAATGCCATAAGAAGTCATGAGATTTAGTTTAATTAGGATGATTCTACATTACTACGAAACTAAGAAGTTGTAGTTACAATAGAAATAAACCACGATTCCCAACTAAACCATCAAAAATCTTAACCAATCGTTAACTAAATTTTTACCAAATTACTTAGTTATCTGGAAATGTCCATAGTTTAGATGGGTCAGTTGTAGTGTTAGAACCAGTCAAAACTATTAAACTTTTTCACAAACCGCCTTCCCCTAGAACTTTTAGAGCGGGGGAGGTGATTTACGGCATCGGCATCATCTCTGGAGAAGTAGATATTTTGGTCGATGGCAGAGTATTAGAGACGATCAAGAATATTTCATGTTTGCAATGGAAGTGATGAAAAGCTGTTCTAATCGTCTCTATCACTTGAGGTATAGATTGTAACAAACAAAAGAGTTTGGTCGTAAAATTGAAGTAACTGGGATTTCTCTCAAAACAATAACACCCAAGCTAAGACTACTGAGGAACTTCCTCTTAATAATTAAGTCAATTTGGAGTCACACTGAATAAAATTACCCAGTAGGATATTCCCCTTATTTCCAAATGAGAAAGTATCAGATTTTTAGTTGAGTGTTACTGTTTTTGTTTGACGCGACAGATATTAGATGAAACAGATTTTTAACCTCCTTAATTGAATTTGGATAAACCTGTAATCTCTGTCAGGAAGGTCTTATCAACCTCAATTACTAATTTAGCATTTTTTGCCTTAGGTACTTAGAAAAGATACATAAGTTTACTTTTTAGCTTGATTTTCTAGATTAATTGTTGAGTTAAAAAACTACTATTACTTGTTAATTAATTTACATGACATGCCGATTCTAGAAGCCGCAAGATATACCCATATCTATCATAAATACAATTTAGCATTTTTGTGTAACCAATCCAAACAGAAAAAAGTAGCTCCTCTAGTATTTATTTGGGTTTTACGTAATTAGCTTTGACTACTTCCTGAGCGTCTCGGTTGTTCCTGTCAGGAACTGTGATCTCTTCTCCAATTTAGAAAAAATACTCGATCTGGTTTTTATATTAAGCGATTACTCTGTTTGCACCAGACCAGCTAAAAATCAATAAACTGACTACCATCAGATATATGCAGATATCTCTTATTTCTATTGATTTACGAAAATAGCAAGCATTGGCGAATAGTTCAGTTGACTAGATTATTTGCGATCGCAACATTAGACGCCGAATAATTCATATGCGACATCATGGTCGTTTTCTTAACTCTAAAAAGCTAGATGCCGTTATGATCTCATTTCCTAGAGCAACAGTAATTATGGAAAATCCATATAGTACCAAACCTATAAAGCCTTGGCTTTGGAAACACCTAATATATTTACCCTGGTTTCAAATTCAATATTCGCATGTAAATTGGTTTGAGCGTGATTTAAGGCAAAGAATAAAAATGGAACAAGAAAAGTTGCTCAAATTATCTGAAATATCTCCTTACTTGCTCTCTTAATTTAAATTATCTGAAAATCAATAAACTGACTACTACCAGCATCGGGTGATACAGGTAGATATCGCTTGGTAGTAGTTACTGAGGCGTGAACTAATGGATTTGTAAAGTCTAGTTGATTTATCTCCTTGTTATTTCTCGATTCAGTCTTTTAATACAGTTAAATAAAGAAGCAGAAGTTTTTATCGCGCAGCAGTTTAAAATTTAGTAGGGAGGATGAACTTTATTATGCTTGATGCTTCCAATTTAAAATAGAAGTAGTTTTGATAAATAATTTATAGCTTCTCAGACATTAATTAATCCAGTCATAAAATTATATAAAAACAAACATTAACGATCTTTTGTTAGATTAAGATACATTTTATTAGTTATAAAGCTTGCCTCAAAGGACAAGCGATCGCTTTATGACCAAAGCTAAAGCCCTAGACTCCTTTTCAATTCAACTGTCTGGATTGAAAAAACTCCTTAACTATCGTCGTCAATGGCTACGAGGAGATGTGTTGGCAGGGTTGACGGTGGCAGCCTATCTGATTCCGCAATGTATGGCTTATGGGGAATTAGCAGGAGTTGAGCCAGTGGCAGGGTTGTGGGCAATACTACCACCGATGATTATCTATGCCATCTTTGGTTCTTCGCCTCAGCTTTCCATTGGACCAGAATCCAGTACCGCAGTGATGACCGCAGTTGCGATCTCGCCTTTAGCGGCAGCTAGAAGTGAGGCTTATATTGGTCTGACAGCATTACTGGCAGCAATTATAGGGGTGGTCTGTATTGCAGGTTATTTTGCCAAACTGGGTTTTCTCGCCGATTTACTTTCCAAGCCTGTTTTGATTGGCTATATGGCAGGTATTGCTTTGATTATGATTGGAGGACAAATTGGTAAGATTGCCAAAATCGACATTGAAGCGGATCTGTTTTTTGGTCAGATTAGTGAGTTTATCAGTAAATTGTCATTGGCACACACTCCCACACTAATTTTAGGAATTGCTGTATTAATTTTTCTGTTTGCCTTTCAGCGTCGCTTTGCCAATGCACCCATACCCTTAATCGCTGTGTTAGTATCAACCGCTGCTGTAGCAATCTTTAATCTTGGCAATCGTGGGGTAGCAATCGTAGGAGAAATACCTGCTGGCTTGCCACAGTTGGCATTGCCTCAATTGTCTGTGGCAGATCTAAGTTCTTTAGTTGCGGCGGCGGTGGGAATTTCTCTGGTGGGTTATTCTGATAACATCTTAACTGCTAGGGCATTCGCCAATCGTAACAACTATAAAATTGATGCCAATCAGGAATTACTAGCTTTGGGCATGGCTAATTTTGGTAATGGATTGATGCAGGGATTTCCTGTTAGTAGTAGTGGTAGTCGTACCGTAATTGGCGATTCGTTGGGTAGTAAAAGTCAGTTATATTCTCTAGTGGCAATGGTGGCAGTGGTTATCGTACTGTTATTTCTGCGTCCTGTCTTGGCTTCCTTTCCCAAAGCGGCATTGGGAGCAATTGTTATCTATGCTGCCACTAAATTAATTGAAGTAGCCGAATTTATTAGACTGTATCGCTTCCGTCGTAGTGAGTTTTTTCTGGCTATTACGACTACTATTGCCGTATTAGCCACCGATATCCTGATCGGAGTAGGAATTGCAGTTAGTTTATCGGTAATTGAACTATTTTATCGAGTTGCCCGTCCTCACGATGCCGTACTAGGCACAGTTCCCGATCTTGCTGGACTTCATGATATTGATGATTGGGCAGGAGCAACAACTATCCCTGGATTGCTAATCTATCGTTATGATGCTCCTTTATGTTTTGCTAATGCGGAGAATTTTAAACAGCGCGTATTAGAAGCTATTGAATTGGAAATAACTCCTGTTGAATGGTTGCTGTTAAACATGGAAGCTAACGTCGAAATCGATATTACCGCTATTGATATGCTGGCTGAACTTCGAGAGGAATTAGTAGCTAAAAATATCACCTTTGCCATGGCGCGAGTCAAACAAGATTTATATTTAGACCTGGAACGGGCAGGGTTTTTGAAAAATATTAAAGCCGAACATATTTATCCTACTCTGCATACAGCGATCAAAGACTACGCAGAGCGTAATCGCAGCTTTTGAGCAGAGGAAAATTTAAACGATTATTACAGGATATTCCTTAATATAAAGCAACATCCTGTAATCGCTCTTGAAGCTAAACCTTACGGCGTTTATTTAGATAGAGCCATTTAAGGAAATAATAAAAGGCAAATACAACAATGACTGCCTCGATAGATGTGACCAAAAATAGTACGATTTCTCGATCCATTTTTATTACCTGAGATAAGTGTAAGAGATTTCTCAAAAAATTTGAGATGCGAAAAGAACCCTGTAAATCCAAATCGACCATTGGCAGGAGTTGTTTAACTTAATTATTGTTCAACTGCGCGTAGATTATTTTCCCAAAGCTGTTTCAGCCCTAAGCCAAGATTGTTAACTTTATATCGGAGAGAAAGAAATAGACAAAGTAGTCTATCTCTTTATGCTAATCTACACAGATTAACGGCGAGCATAACCAGATAAAAACCACAGCAAAATTGAACAAAAATTCGCTCACTTTTGCTCAGGCGATTTTTGCTTGAGAATATAACTACCTTAGATATGCCAATTGATCTTCATAGCGATGAACCATCAGCATTTTATGGAGCGTTTACTCTCTACTCTTTCGCCTTATTTAAAGTCTTATATTAATACTATAAATAACAAAGTAGGTGACTTCCCGTTGTGTAATATTACTTAATACTTGTGGTGTAATACTAGAAAATAAACCAGAAAGGCGATCGCAGATTTTGGGACAAGAAAGTTTAGTTAGGAGACTGCGATTTCAACTTAAAATATTTTTTATAATTATGGATCTCGACCAAATAAGCTCTTTGATGGAATTGCCAAAAATCAGAAATATGAAATATAGAATAGCAAGTATTGAAAGCGAATTTGAAAACGAAATAAAAGGTAAAATAAAAATATTTTTAGGCTATATAAATAAAAAAGAACAGCTTATTTCTTTTGAATGATTGATAGTCCGAAACTCCGCTATCAAAACGCTAACTAATATAGCAATATTCAAAATTTTTAGATAATTTTTGCTAATGACTTCAATAATTTTCCAATCGAAAGAGAATTCTTACTCTTGAAAGCTGGTCATAATAAATATGCAGTTAAAATAGCTCATGTCATTTAATAGCAAGCTGTCCCTCGATAGCGATCGCCTTTAAGAAACTGGTTTGTAAACAAAAGATAAAAGTGAGGGAGACGGGGGGACAGGGAGACAATTTTATACCCTTCGTTCTTTAAGTAAATTCTTGAAAAATTCTCTACTGCGAACCTAATTTATATTGATTGCATTTAATTAATATTGCAGAAATGTTGACCAAATCCATTGGGGAGAAGAAACAGTTTTATGACCAATATGTATCCCCACCAATCCTACCTTTTTCATGGTGCAGCTAACGATATTACCATCTTCATTCTCATCGAGAACATAAACATCTTGGCTATAGAAACGGTTCTCAAGATCTTCTCAGCTAGCACTTTCCAAGCAAGTTTAAGCTCTATTGCCCCAACTTGATTAGTTTTGTTATCTCCTGAACTAAAAGTAACTTTATCTTCATGAGCTTGAGAATAGCTGATTTGTCCATCCCAGTTGTATAATTCATTCTCCACAATGAAGTCGAACTCATCCTGATTCAGGAAAATTTCATAGCGAACTTTTTTACCATTTTGATCCCACAAAGGACTAGAAAAAGCTTGGTCAACCTCATCTACTTCATTAGCAAAGGCAGCATTAGTAAGTAACAGCCACAAGCTAATAGCTAATAGTTCAGCTATTAGCTATCTCAACAGACCAACCTTGTTAATTCAACCCCATATCAACGATAATCTTGTGATTGAATGTCTCTTAAACGAGCTTCAGGACGCAAAAAACGATTCAGTTGAGATTCAAAAAAGTCACGGTTTTTTTGTAGATGTTTAGGGTTGGAGTCGTCTAGAGGATAGAGTAAAGCCTGACGCAAAGCCTGAATTACGGCTGAGGTTACATTGTACATTGACCGCTGGAAGGTAACACCAAGCTGAATTAAGATATCATCTTTGCCACGGCAATGTTTTTGATAATATTCCTGGAGATAATCAGGTAGGAAATGGTACATGTCGTCCATTAATAATGTTGGTGGAATACCCGCAGTACCTACAGGAAAGACATCTGCGTATAAGATGCCGTAGTGAAAGTCTTTTTGCTCATCGGGGACTTGTTTGGCTTGGGCATTATAGGATTTTGTACCGCGGAAGGGTGCAGTGCGATAAAAGACTGCTTCTACATAGGGCAATGCCGCTTCATATAGCCAGGTAAAGCCTTGAGATTTAGGAATAATTTCGTAGCATTCATCGCCTATATATAGATAGTGATAAATTGGTCTACCCGCTACGGCAAAAATACCATTAACTAAAAAGTCCATGGCATCGGGAACGCCTTTAAAACCTCCCTCATCATAGATATCAGACATTTCTAAAAATACAGGTGCCATTACTTCCCAAAACAAACCCAGATTGGAATAGTAAGATAACTGCTTGACCTGTTCGATAAACATGTCGGGGAATAGTTTGTATAGTCCCAACATTACAGGATTATTTTTAAAATAAGCCTTAATTGCCCTGTCTGCATTGGCTCTATATTCCTCCTTATCCAGATAAGCATCAAACTTGCCTAAGCCCATATCTCGACCATGCCACAGCATTGCTCCCATACAGGACTCAGCAAACTCCATATTAATGCGATCGTGCCATAAATGATGGAACAATTTGGGCATTTTGCGGGTTGTACCCTTATTCATGAATTCTAATAATTCAGGATGTGCCGATGCTTGACCACGCCATATTTTGAGATCGGCAGTGTCTCCTGCATAGTGATTCGGCAAATCTAGATAGGATTGAGGTAAGAAGTATTTGAAAAAAGGTAGCGGGTTCAAAAATACTCTTTCGGCAATATAAAGCAAATCACGCCAGTAAAAATCCATTGGGATGGCATAGGCTTTGTAGATCCCAATAATCTGCATGAGGTTTTCTGGAGTATCAGGTAACATCGACCCCCCAGCCTCAAGACGATGGATAACTTCAGCAAAAGGATGATTAGAAGGAGGAAGTTTGTTGGTTTTAATTGGTGTTTGTGTCATTGGTTAGTTGTTAGAGACAAGGCATGCCTTGTCTGTACAGTTGTTAGTTGTGTTATTTGTGACCCGCCAATTTATCTATTTATCTATGGATATTGAATATTTTCCGCTGGTATCTGGTAGCTAATTACTGTTGGTTGTTCACTGGTGATAGCCAACTGATTAGTAGTGGGTTCACTCCAGCGTAATAGCCAGTTGGGTTGAACTCCCAAAAATAAAATGATTGCTGTTAAGACAAAAGCAGGAATGCTTTCCGAACGAAATACTTTGGGGTAATATGCCAATTCGTTGTTTAATTTGCCAAAGCAGGTACGGTTAAGCAGAATGATAAAGTAAACCGCTGTTAAACCCGATGCAATAATGCAAAGCAGAGTCGGAATAGGGAAAGTGCTAAAGCTACCCTGAAAAATAATAAATTCTGCCACAAAACCGACTAAGCCAGGTATCCCCGCACTAGCCATCCCCGCCATAATTAGTAAACCACTAGTAAGAGGTAAACCACGTATTGGGTTCATCAAACCATTAAGCACATCTAGATCGCGGGTGCCTACTTTGCGTTCGACAATGCCGACTAAGTGAAATAACAAAGCCAAAATCAAACCATGTCCAATCATCTGTGCCACTGCACCCAAGATACTCAACTTGGTTCCCGCAGCTACCGCCACTAAGATATAGCCCATATGACCAATAGAACTATATGCCACCATCCGCTTGATATCCTTTTGAGCGATCGCACTTAACGCCCCGTAGAGTACGCTTACGGTGCCAATTATGGCTAAACCTGGTGCGACTATCGACCAGGCATCGGGAAATAGCTGTAAACCAAAGCGAATTAAGCCATAAGTGCCTAATTTTGCAAGTATTCCTCCGAGCAGGATTGTCACTGCTGGAGAAGCTTCGGTATAGGCATCGGGTAACCAAGTATGTAGAGGAACTAAAGGAATCTTGATGCCAAAACCGATAAGTAAGACAGTTAACAGAATTAGTTGGGTATTTAAAGATAAACCTTGAGTGGAAATAGTATCGTAGTCAAAGCTGATGGCACCATTGAGGAAAGTAATTCCTAAGAACGCGGCTAAAACTAACAATCCCGATACCGCAGTATAGATGAGAAATTTGGTAGCTGCATAGCCTTTTCTCTCACCACCCCAGATGGCAATCATTAAATAGAAAGGGATTAGTTCTATTTCATAAAAGACGACAAATAGCAATAGATTTTGCGCTGCCAAAGCCCCTGTAATACCAGCATTGATTAATAGCAACAGAGAATAATAAAGTCGAGGACGTTCGACGTTTTCCCCAATACTAAAAATGGCAATGATCGTTAGCAGTGCATTGAGAACTAATAGTGGTAAAGATAAACCATCTACCGCCAGGCTATAGCTTAAGCCAATTGGCTCAATCCAGGTTCGATACTCTGTAAATTGCCAGCCAGCATTACTAACATCGAACTGAGTCAGTAACCAAATTGACCAAATAAAAGTTAAGACCGCAAAAGTAGTAGCGATCGCTCGTAATTTTTCTGAATCATCTTTCCCTGGATAAAAGCCAATAATACTTGCCCCCAATACAGGCAACCAAAGTAGAAAACTAAGCATATTCATTTATCATTAAACATTTATCATTAAACATTGACCATTGAGCAGATGTCGTAAGAAGGTCTTAAAGTTAATAGCTACGAACAGAGTCAGTCTAAAAAGAAAGTTGCGAGATTATGGGAAAGCAAATCACAGCAATAAACAACGCTAATCCAATCACAATGGAAATTACGTAAGATTGTGTTTGACCAGAAGTATTGTATTTTAAACTTTCGCCACTAAAAATAGTTGCTAAGCCCACCAAATTAATCACTCCATCAACCAAAAAGCGATCGCACCAGTAAACTAGTTTGGATACTAAACCGACAACAAAGACAATAGTAAGACGATAGAATTTTTCGGTGTATAAATCGTAAGCAAAAAAGTCCTGTACTGCTTTTGGCTTAAGTTGAATTGGTTTAGAGATCCCGTCGTTGAGATAAATAAAGCTAGCGCTACCTGCACCAATTACAGTAGCAGCAGTTAAACCAGATACAACGGTTAAATTTAGTTCAGATAACTCGGGTAATAAACCCCACTGATTTAATAAGATTGGTGCATGTAAAGCCAATCCCAAACCGACAGTCATCGGCAATACTAAAGACCAGATACCTTCAGGAGAACGTACGGTCATCTGCTTGACTTTTCCTGCAAAAATCAGGCAAAACTCGCGGGTCAAACTAAATGCCGTCAAGCCATTAACAATTAGCATAACCCCTACTAACCAGGGACTAGTTTGCCACAGGTATTCCGCCATTTCCGTTAGCGTCCAAAAACAACCTAGAGGAGGAAACGCCACCAAAGAAGCCGCCCCTACTAGATAGCAAATGCCCGATATAGGACGACGTGACCATAAACCGCCATATTGAGTCAAATCTTGGGTAATTGTATTCAACACCACTCCACCCATACTCATGACCAATAAAGACATAGCGATCGCATAGGTAAATAATAGCTTCAGGGCAGTTACGTCCTGTTGGGTACCTACCGCAATAAAAACTAAGCCCATGTAGGCACTAACCGAATAAGACAGAGAACGTTTAATATCAATTTGGGCGATCGCAATCAAGCCTGCACCAATCGCTGTAGTTGCTCCTACTGCCACCATAAAGCTAGATGCCACAGGGGATAAGGCTAGGACAGGTTGCAACTTAATTAAGACCCAAGCACCTGTAGAAACCACAATTGTGTTTCTCAAAATTGTCCCTGGCATTGGTCCTTCCATTGCCTCATCTAACCACAGGTGCAGGGGGAATTGAGCGCATTTACCCAAAGGACCAGCAATTAAGGCTAAACATAATAAAGTAGCGATATTAGGATCAATAGTAGTATTTTGCGCCCAGTCAGCTAATTCTGTGTAGTTCCAAGTTCCTGCTAGGGGTAGTAAAGCAACGACTCCCATCAACAGAATTAAATCTCCCACCCGCTTGGTCAAGAAAGCATCTCTAGCACCTGTCACCACTAAAGACTGGTTGAACCATAAGCCAATCAATAGATATGTACCCAAAGTTAAAATCTCTAGGACCACATAGCTAAAAAATAGAGAGTTGCACAGCACTAAGGTAGACATCCCTGCTTCAAATAAAGCTAGCAAAGAATAAAACCGCGCCCACCCCCAATCCATTTCCATATAGCCAATGGCATAAACTTGAGCTAATAAATTTAAACCAGTAATTAAAATTAACGCCCCAATATTAATAGTCGAAATTTCAATATCGAAGGAAATATTTAAATCAGCAGCCTGAAGCCATTGAAAAGATAGATATTGAACTGGTTGCTGCCAAGTTTCTGTTAAAGCACAAATACTGTGTATCAATGCGACCAAAGTCATGAGAATATTGACATATCCTGATGGTCTAGGTCCAGTATTACGAATGATTCCAGGAGACCAGGGGATAGCCAATACTGCTCCAACTAGAGCATATATTGGCACTAGCCAAATACTTTGATTAAAAGTTTCACCCATAGATATTTATACTACGCTGTTTTCAAATAGATATATATGAATCTATTTTAGAACACTTATAGTATTTAATCTATGAAAAACGAAATATAGGTGTTTTATCTAAATGATAAGTAAATATAAATTGCAGTGCTAAGTAGGTGAGTAAAATTAATTAGAAGATGACTTTCTAGGGGAGTAGGAGACTAAGGGAGTAGGGGACTAAGGGAGTAGGGGACTAGTAGTAGACCACAATGATTTTGACAGGTGAGATTAAGATTTGAGAGAATCAAGATGGAATCCAAGTTGAATCATGGCAGTTACATATACGGTCAATTTATCAGAATTAGAAATTAAGCAATTACAGGAAATGACTTCCAAAGGTAAGACAGCAGCCAGGAAGTTGAAACGAGCGCAAATATTATTGTTAGCAAATGAAGGATATCCAGACAAGATAATTGCCCAAATGTAAAAGGTAGGAGAATC
>JBCDDK010000132.1:0-20562 GCA_039180345.1 Cyanobacteria bacterium P01_G01_bin.39
GCTCCAAGCATTTGTGATAGAATTCAAGCAACATTTTTGTTTTGGGGGGGATTGTCAATAACTTTCATCCCCTGTTTCTACCATCACACCGCTACATTTAACTGCTCATCTTTTCTTTCACGGCTTTGTCACCCCGTGAGGGATAATGATATAAAATATTGCGTTCAAAATTTTCTGAGTCTTCTGGGTCGTCGTAATATGTATAATCTCCAATAATTATCTTAGGATTGTTAACAGTATTTTTGATAAAGCAAACTTGGGGAAATCCTGGCAGTGGATGTTTTGATTGAGGATTTGCGCCGTACATTACTGTAATTATTTATTGGTTAAATTAGCTTGTTGCGACGTTATATATTCAGCAAAGGCTTGTGGATAAATAATTAAAAAATAGATCCACCACGCAACTATTGGTAGCCCGATGACTATTGTTAGCCATATACGATGGAAAATTAACCAGCTAACGGTAATAATGGTAATTCCAGTGAGAATAATTGACCAAGGCTGACACCATTGCGGTTTGTAGTCCCAAATATTGGTTGATTTAACGTTGGATTCAGGGTTCATAATATCTTATTTAGGTAAAGAATTGACGCTAATTAATTTGCAAAGCATCTTGTTGTGCTTGCAGTAGTTCTTTGATCCCTGCCTCAGCTAGATCTAACATCTGGTTTAATTGCGATCGCGTCATGCTATTTGATTCGGCAGTTCCTTGAATCTCAACTAGTTCAAGTTTACTATTCATCACTACATTCAAATCTACATCGGCTGCTACATCTTCAGGATAATCGAGATCTAAGAATGCTTCCCCATCAATTAATCCTACCGATACTGCGGCAACTGGTTCTATTAAGGGTGATGTTTTTAATTCTCCTGTAGTAATTAGTTTATTAATTCCATGAGCTAGAGCAACATAGCTTCCTGTGATTGCAGCAGTGCGGGTTCCAGCATCAGCTTGCAATACATCAGCATCAATTGTGATAGTTTTTTCGCCTAAACCCTTAAGGTTAATTGCTGATCTCAAACTTCTACCAATTAGGCGTTGGATTTCCTGAGTGCGTCCAGACAGTTTCATCAACTCCCGAGAATGACGAGTATTTGTAGCTCCTGGAAGCATCCTATATTCTGCTGTTAACCATGCCTGACCACTGTTGAGCAGAAATCGAGGTACTCTCTCTTCCAGACTAACGGTACAGAGAACTTTGGTTTTGCCGCATTCAATTATGACTGAAGACAATGGATTTTCGACAAAATCTAGTTCAAATCGATGACTGCGAAGCTGATTTGGTTGGCGATTATCTAAACGTTTCCAAGACAAAATTAAGGCTCCCAAACATAATTAGTAAATTAATACTCAAAGTTTGACAAAAAGTGAGGTGATTTAAGTCAATAATGTGACATATTGAGATAGTTCTTAACTATAACTGACTCAATTTAAAATAGAGCTAGAAAATCAAGAAGGCTTTCGAGATTAATGTGTTGAGTAATAGTTAACAGCATGCTGATATATCTTTCGTATTATTAAGATTGGGAACATAAGTTATTTTACTTAATTTGGCTTATAATCTTATCGAAGTTAGCGGCAAAATGAAGTAAAAAGGTAATCTATCTTAATTAAGATATTTTGAGTTATAAAGCTTAAGAATGATTAAGCTTATTACTTATGAGTGATAGTTATTTAAGATTTTTAAAATTTCTAACTGAAATTAGTTTTTGCTTATATTCTTTTAGAAGAAAGGGATAAACAAATGCCTTCTCCCTGATTCGATCAACACTCCTGGTTTTTAAATATTTAATAGCTGTGTCAAACTTATTTCTTTCTCTATTTTTAGCTGCTTTCATGAGCTTCGCTGCACCAGCTATATTAATTGGTGGAATGTTGGGGTTACTAGTTTTAATCAGCTATGTCCCTGGTTTTATGGAAGTAGGCAACCAAGGGACAATTTATATTTTAGATTTTCTGATGGTTTTTGGTGATGGAAAACCAATTCAGGGAATTATAACTTTAGGAATTACCGTAAGCATTGTCGGTATTTTGTTGGATATTTTAAACTTCTATCGTTATCAAAGTCTTCGTGATAACGATTTTAGCTAATCTCTTGAGTTTAATCTAATTAAATAGCCCCTTAGATATAGCCTTCAATCAGAATGTCTGAGTCAACTATCTGAGTTGTAACTTGAGTTAATTGCAGCGCGTCAGTCATCATGGTTAAATTTAAATCCCCGACTGGTGAAGGTGCGATTTTCCCGCCAATGATTTTGGGGGCAATAAATGCCATTACTTTCTGGATTGTACCATCAGCGATCGCCTGAGCGGCTAAAGTTCCTCCACATTCCCACAAGACTTTTGATACACCTTGTTGATATAGGTGTTCCATGACTATTTTGGGAGTGAGTGCAGTGACGGTAATAATATTTATTCCTTTACTGATCAGTTTTTGGTGCTGTGCCGCATCATTGCTCACTTCAGTAAAGACTGTCGTTGATGCAATTTTAGTATTCCACAGATTGCAGTCTAAGGGCAAATTTAGATTGCGGCTCATCACAACTCTTAGGGGGTTATGTTCTGTTACTCCGTGGGTGGTTAAATTGGGGTTATCTTTTCTTACTGTATTACCGCCAATAATTATCGCATCACAGGTACTTCGTAATTGATGGACTAGGTGACGAGAAGTTTTACCTGTTACCCAGGCGCTATGCCCAGAGGTGGCGGCAATTTTACCATCTAAAGTCATGGCATATTTTAAGATACCAAAAGGCTGTTGATACTGTATGCGACGGATAAAGGCTTCGTTGAGTTGTCGACAAGCAGCTTCTTCTACCCCTACTATCACTTCAATTCCCGCGTTTCTCAGTTTGCTAATTCCTTGTCCAACCACTAAAGGATTGGGATCTACCATTCCTGTAACTACTTTTGCTACTTGTGCTTGGATTAAGCCATCGGCACAGGGAGGTGTTTTACCGTAGTGACTACAAGGCTCTAAATTTACATACACCGTTGAACCTTTAGCTGCCGATCCTGCTGATTTGAGCGCAAATACTTCAGCATGGGGTTGTCCAAATGAGGGATGAAAGCCCTCTCCTATAATCTCACCATCCTTAACTATTACTGATCCCACCAAAGGATTGGGGGAGGTCTTACCCGATGCCCGTTGAGCTAACTCGATGCATCTGCGCATCATTTTTTGATCGAAACTAGACATATCTGCTGTTGAGGACATGGTTTATTTAGTTCAATAATTGTTATGATTGTATGAGGATTTATCTATAAAAAGCCTGTACTATACAGCTTACAGCTACAGGTAACGTAGCTTAAAATCTACTCTTCAAATCAGCAGCGATCTAGATAATGGCAGTGTACCAAAACCGAGAGGCATTTATCCCTTATAGTCGCCAAGAAATTATTGAGTTATGTATTGCTGATGGTATTGCGATCGCAGATCAACAAAATTTTCGTGATTTCTGCAATATTTTAATTGCTTATTATCATTTTAAATTACATTTTTATTTGGAAAGTTTAAAATCTGACTTTGTTCCTTTCGATCCTGATTTTAATCATGAGCCAGCTATAAAATCTTTGAGTGAGTTAGAACTTAAACAGAAAGAAAATAATTTAATTACTAGCTTTGAATCAATTTTAAAACAGGCTAATTATACTTGCATATCTACAGCAGAATTAGAACAAGCTTTAGCCGAAGATTCTTTATTCGATCTTAAAACAGAGGTGGATTTTAATGATTTTGCTCAGATGGTTTGCTTTGTCCGTGGAGATGCTTGTGAAACGGTTAATTTGAAGAAATGGGGGTTTAAGAAGGTTAGCCGATCAATCGATATTTATCAACAGGTAGTCTTATTGATTAAATTTAAAGAAGAACAGCATTTTCAGGATAAGCCAGTAGCCACTGAAAAACTAAATTTTAAACCTGGTAAGATTTATCTTTATCTTTATAAGAATTTATCTAAGCTAGATATTGAATTTATCTTTCCTAATATAAAAATGACTATGAACTGGAAGGATCGCTTACTCTTAGGAATTCCTGCGGTTGGGGCAGCGATTCCTCTATTTCTAAGATTATTGCCACAGATAATTTTGATTCTTGGGGTAATAGTTTATTTGACTTTAGGATATCAGCCTATTCATGAGCTAGAAGTAAATGAAGAAGATGTCAGAAATATTTTGCCATTGCTAGTAACAATCTTATCTCTTACTATTACTTTGGGTGGATTTGCTTTCAAGCAGTTTACTAAATATAAAAATAAACAAATCAAGTTTCAAAAGAGCGTTACCGAGACGCTTTTTTATCGTAATCTTGCTAACAATAGTGGTGTTTTCAAGTATTTGATTGATGCCGCAGAAGAAGAAGAATGCAAAGAAATTATTTTAGTTTATTATCATTTATTAATTAGCTCTACTCCCTTAACACCATCGACATTAGACGATCGCATTGAATTGTGGATGGAACAAAAGTTGGGTACTAAAATTGATTTTGATATTGAAAAACCGCTGCGTAATTTGGCTACTATCAAAGCCCCAATTAGATCTAGTCAAGGAAGCGAATATACAGTAAAACAAGCATCTCTACTACAGCGCGGTCGACATGATCTTTGCCAGGTGCTACCTCTATCAGAAGCTAAAAGCGTATTGGATTATGTTTGGGATAATATTTTTGATTATTCTTCTGGTTATTAAAAAAATTGTTTCAATTGATTTACAAAAGCGAGGAAAAATTCGATAATAGCGCAAGATTTTTACTAACACATGCCTCTCGTTATAAAGTTTACGTTACCACTTTAGATGTCTACAATCCAATCGCTCAAGAATTTTCTTTGTACAACCAAATAAAGGAGTGGAAGACTGAAGATGATAGCTTGCCTACAAGAGAATATGCCATATTTATAGCTAACGACGGTTCGGAACTTTTATTATGGTATGATGAAACCCGAAAATACCGAGACATTAATCAGAAATCAGCTAATTGTTCTATTACACCAAAGCAGATAAGTCTTTATAAAAAAGCTTTTCAATCCATAAAGCATGCTTATGGAGTGCGTCGCTTTGAAGTGAGCAACAACGGAATTCAAAATTTTGAAAGCCTGAGAAAAGGACTTTATCCTCCAAACGAAAGTAAAAATAAGCAGCTTACTCCCAAGAAATTTTTAGAAGAACTTCAGAAAATTAGAAATCGATTAATTAAATTACAAAGTAAAAGTGAGATAATTAAAGTAGGACTTGACATCGTACGAGAAAAACTAAATTCTCAAACTGCGGCTATTTTTCTCTGTGATAAAGATGGACTTTACTATCGCGCTAACATTGTTGGTACAGACTGGCATGGGAAAGAAATTAAGCAAAATGAGTGGTTTGAAGATGAAAAATATAAACCAGGAGATAGTTTTACTGGTAAAGCGATTAGCCCGCAGGAAGATGGCTACGGTAGTCCTCAAATAAGCAATACTTTAGAAGAATTTGCTCTTGATAGCAAAAGTGTTCGAGAATATAGAGGTAAGCTAGGAATTATTAACTGTGCTATGGCTGTTCCCCTGAATGGACAAAATAAAACATTTGGGGTATTTCAAGTTATCAACAAATTAGATCCAGAAACTAAAAAACCTCAATCGTTTTGTGGTTTTGACCCTCAAGAAATTAATTATTTATCGAATATCGGTTCTTTTATTGCTACTGCGATTTCAAATTATCGTAGATACAGGCAAAGCAACTTGTATGCTGACCTTGCCTCTATGATTGCGCAACCTCCTGAAAGAGATGAAAATGTTTATAATAAAATTGCTGAAAGATTAGTATCTGATGAAACGGCTTTTAAAGCATGTATTATTAGAATAAAAAATAATAATTTATACGAAATAAAAGGATTTTATAGTAAAGAACTTAATGATAATAGGAGAAAGAATAATGACGTAGGTTTAAACACAGGGTAATCGCATCAAAATATTAAGTCAAAACATGCCAGAATTAGACAAAATCTGAAGTAAAAAACTATTATTTAAGCCACCTTGATAACGTTTCATCTTCAAACTGCCCTTGGAATTATCTTGGCGTAGCAAATTGAGAGCTAGTCTTTTAAGAATAGTCATATTTTGTGGGGCATGATCTTTGCGAATCCGAGAATCATCTTCGGAAAAGATTACATCTAAACACCAATGTAACTGGTTTTATACTCCCCAATGGCTACGAATTGAATTAGGGAAATCAACAAAATCGGGTTTGAGAGAACTAAGAAAAAACCTTGTACTGTGAGTAGTCTTGTTCCAAAGTTGACGACTACTTTGCTCCACAATTAAAGTTTTAAGTCCCGCCCACTGTTTAATTCGCCCTGGGTTGAACACCTGGTCTACTGAGATTGAAACAAAATATCGCTTTTCAATACGGTGATGTCCTGCTTCACAAATAAATTCCGTTGTGTCAACCGCTTTCTTCTTGGCTTCATGTTGATACCTTTCAAACCAATTATTGGCATCTTGAGCGAGAGTCAGATGGTTGGCTTTGAGAGTCAAGATGTAGTCTGCACCTGCATCTTGAATTTGTTGAGCAATGGCTGTTTGAGTTCCCATCGCATCTGTAGTAACAATTGCGTTCTTCAAATCTAATTGTTCGAGCAAGATAGGAATTGCTTTTATTTCATTTGATTTTTGCTCTACTGCTGCTTGACCTAGAACTAGTTTATGGCTACTTGACCATGCACTGACCATCACTAGAGATTTTAATGAGTTTTCTCGGTCATAAGAGCCGTTGAGGCTTTTGCCATCAGTGGCTACTACTTTTAGTCCTAATTCTCCTGCTATGAGATTTACCCAGGTTTGGAAATTGCGCTCTAAAATTTCTGGGTCTAATTGACTGAATATTCTACCAAACGTATCGTGCGATGGTATTCCATGTGGTAGTTCTAGAAATGTTTTGAGCCATTCTTGTTTAGCTTTGCCATATGTTTCTATTGCCACCCATCCATCTGCACCACATAGTATTGCTAAGATCGCTATGGCTATTATGTCTACCAGCTTATGAGAACTTCTAGTTGTAACTCTCTGGTCTGTTATCTTGCCAAAGTGTTCTTCTATCGCTTCTCTTAAGGATTCTTTAGTCATGGGAACAAATAGTTTATTTTCCCATGTTTCTCTCTATTGGTTTGATGCGATTACCCTGGGTTTAAACAAAGGTTTAGTACAAGCAATTAATAAAGGTCTGGATTACAAAAAGATTTTAAATATACGCTCAAAAATTAATAGTTTCAATAACAAAGATTGGATAAATGATAATAATTTAATATCTTTTGCTATATTTCCAATTAAATATCAAAATGAAATAATTGGAACCTTATCAGTTTATACTGGATATCAATACGATTTTCATCAAAACTGCTTGAATTTCTTGCTTAATTGCAGTTCAATACTTGCTGCATATGCAGGCAACACAATAGATAAAAAATATATTGAAGAAAAAGTAATACCTAATCTACCAGAGCAACAAAGAGATGAAGCTACTGAAAAATTAATTTCTATTGATAAAATTAATAAAACAACGCTAAAAGGACAAAATTCTGCTACTTCTGATAATTTTGACTAGTTGATAAAGTACCTGAATATAATTCTATTTTATTTTATATCATAATGCCTTATTCTATCGAAATATCCGTTTACATATAACGTGAGTTACTTCCAGATCTAATTACACATTTTTAAGTGTATTCTCGGTAGCGGTTACTTATGAATGCGGTTATAACTGGGTCGATAGCTGTAGGTTTTTCTGGGTAACTAACATTTTTACTAGTTGGTATAAACTTAATTACTCCTGAAATCTTCCTCGGCAAACTTGACCAGGAAGATAATTACGTGATTAAAATAAACATTATTAGCTCTACTCCTGGTATCACTACTCAGGAACAAATTTTGCAAATTATTCAAGCTAGGGAAACTGGGATTACTATAAAAGAAATTAAGCAAATTCTTAATCGTCCTATTTCGATGATTCAGGTTCATCTCAAAGAGCTAATTGCTGCTAAAGCTATCTTTACTCATAAAAATAAAGCTGGAGTAGGATTAATTTACTATCCTCGAACAACCTCAACTAAGTAATTGATATTATGCAACACGACTATTAAAAAACGGCTAATTACTAATGACTAACGACTAACCAATTAGAAAATAATCAGTTATGGTTCGTGTCAAAAATCTAATAAAACAACTGCGACGATTTATCTTAACTTCCATTAGCTTATCATTAGCTCTAGCGCTTACTATTAGATTTTCCCCCGCACAATCTCGATCACAACCAGAAATTGATTACCAAACTATCGAGCGATCTCGATATACGGTTCATGTTGTTATAATTCCTCACAATAGCAACTATTTAGTTAGCCCTCAGATAGCTGGGAATCTGCAAGATATAGCTCAGTTTGCCCAAGAATCAGTGGTTGCAGGAATTAATGGTGGTTATTTCGACCCTGTAAATCAGAAAACAACATCTTTTATTGTCCAGCAATCAAAAGTAATCGCCGATCCCCGCTTCAATGACAGGCTGGTTGATAACCCCGATTTAAAACCGTATTTGAGAAAAATCTTCAATCGTGCTGAATTTCGTCGCTATAATTGTGATTCGCAGACAAAATATGATATTCAGTTACACTTCTCACCCATACCTGATAATTGTACCTTAATTGAGTCGTTAGGAGGAGGTCCTAATTTATTACCAAACAATACTTCAGTTGCCGAAGGGTTTACCGCTTATCAAGAGGGCGAGAAAATTCGAGATGCGATCGGCAGTGAAAGTCGCAATGCCAGAAGTGCTGTCGCCATTATGGATAACCAAGATGTAATGTTGGTTATGGTGGCGCAAAAGCCAGACCAGCCTCTCAATTCAGGTATTTCCCTGCCTGAACTGGCAGAAGTTTTAGCTAATCTGGGGGCAGTTAAAGCCATGAATCTTGATGGAGGAAGTTCAGCCTCTCTCTACTATGGTGGACAGGCAATCTACGGGAGAGTAGATCCAGAAGGTAATGAAATTCAAAGACCAATTAAGTCTATTTTGTCAGTAGTTGAATCGGAGTAAAACTTCTGATTTAATTAGAAATATGACTGCTGTCCAAAATATTGCTATCATCGGTGCTGGACTTGGGGGATTGGCTTGTGCTATTGCTCTACAGCGCCAAGGTATTAAAGTTCGAGTTTACGAAAAAGTGCAAGATTTTCGCCCCGTTGGCGGAGGATTGGCTTTATTTCCCAATGGATTAAATTTTTAAAAGCTGATAGATTCTAATCTGGTTGAAGAGATCTAAAATTATGGTTGCTGTCCCCATAAAATAGTTAGAAAAAACATTAATGGTGAAACAACTATAGCAATCCTAAATCATTCGTGAAAATAACTTCTGCCCTCTGCCCTCTGCCCTCTGCCTTCTGCCTTGCCTCAATTCAAATTTTCATGATTCAAATAGGATTGCTATATGCTTACCAAGTGCAAGAACCCAAATAGAAACAGGTATAAAAAAGAATACTAAAGATAACTCGTAGGGTGAGCATTGCTCACCTTAATTAAACGATAATTCCTACATATCAACTATATTGCTTAAGACCACTAAACAACTCTTTCCAGTTTGTACCACCTTTTTCTTCCTGTTCATTTACCTCAAAAGTTTTATTCACTGCATCAGGTAAATGCATGGCTTCAATACACAAATCTGCGATCGCATCTCGGCTAACTTGCCCTCTGAGGTTGTCCCCCTGTTCGGCATATAAGACTTTATCTCCAGGCTTTTCAGTTAAGGCGCAAGGACGCACAATAGTGTAAGTCATACCACTGGATCTAATTACCTCTTCTCCTTTTAATTTCCAGGTTAAAATGCCTCCTAATTGATCGTTCATCCGTACTGCTGGGGGTTCTTCTTCCAGGTTGATCCCAGGACGATTAGGACGAGTCACACCAGCAGAACTAATATGGATAAATTGGGGTTGAGCTTGACTACCATAGGCTTTGATGTACTCAATCCCTAGCTGAAATGAACCCGCTTCAAATTTAGGATTGAGTTCGCCATCATATTCAAACTTGCTTAACATCAACTGTAAGGAAAAGACTTTTGCCGCATCAAATTGACTAGCTTCCTTGACGGTTTTGGCACGGAATACAGGAATTAAGTCTTTAAAAGGAATGCGAATTGTGGTGGGGAAATTATAAACCGTATCAAAGGAATAGCAATAGCCGATGCCATCCCATTTACCTTCGCAGCGAGTAATAAATTTATAACGTTTACCATCACCTACTACTCTAATTTCAATTCCTTCGTAGTCAGATAGATCGATGGGTTGAGTAAAATTGCGGGTGCGTACTGAAGCAAAACCACCGTTATTATCGGTGGAGACGACACCTGAAAAGTATGCCTGATCAGTTCCTAATCGAATCTGACTTTGGCTAACGCCTCCCATCACCACGTCATCCACTGCACCCCAAATTTCTTTAAGATCAGCATTAGGATTAGCAAAATCGAATAATATCTTTTCAGTAGCCGCAGGTAGATGTTTAGCCACAACCTGGAGTAAGTTTTTCATCCCTTCGTACTCTACCAATTCAGGAGTATCGACAACTTTTGGCATGTAAAACTTGATTCCCTGATAATACTTCTCCCGTGTCGGCGTATCTCCTTCCACTGGCTGTACTTTAGTTCCCGTACAGCAAATGACTTTACTAACCCCCTGCATCATTTCTGGCTTGAGAGTTTCAGGGATTGTCAGATCCGCCTCAAATAACTCGACATCCCCTAACATCTGCTTTGCCCTAGCCCCATCCCTTACCAAAGCACGAACATGATAGTTTTGTGACCGCAATTTTTGAGTTACTCGCTTGCCAACTCCACCCGTCGCCCCAACTACCAGAATTACCATATTTATCTCTTGCGATTTACTACGGTTAGATTTCGTTAATCGTTGCCAAAAATTGATTACAGGAATAATCTCAAAATAAGTTAAGGTTTGCCAAAGTCTACCTAACTTTAACTTAGCCATAATATGCGTTGTGAAATACAGTCAATAACTAGTCCCCACGTTCATCTTAATATTATTTAGAGCGTTTCCGAACGATACGCTGAGTCTAACGACTTGCGACCCAATCGCAACCGCGACCGCGCGTTGGAGTTAATAGCATCAACATCGTATTGTTTAATTAAGTATGATGCTGGCAACCTAAGAAGGCGACCTATAATCAAGATATAGATAGTTCTTCTGAACTTGGAGTATTGAGATGGAACCAAGATACTTATCCTCCTCACTCACTACTGCTGTACTAACTTTTGGTATGTCTTTGATCGGTGGCATACCCACAGCAGCATCTGAGGCTGTTTTCTCCTGTGAATCAGACCAAGGTAGGTTAACTACCGTAGCCACTAATAAAGATCTTATCCAGCAACCAGTATTTCACTGGGGTCGCACTCAAGAACCGACTGTAGCCAACCCACAGCAGTTGTGCAATTCTGTATCCCAAAAACTAAACAACTATATTGCTCAAGGTAATAGTTTATCTGCGGTAACTTTTAGAGCACAATCACAGATGGATTTACCTGCTGTCTGCGTTGCTGAATCAGACAAACCATGTAGTTTACTTTTATTTACCTTGGCACCCAATCCCAAACCAGATCAATTTGCTAATGCTATTTTGACGGAAATTCTTGACGGTGATTTACAAACTAGTCCAGTCAAGTCTCAAGATCGAGGAGTACAGTCAATTGCCTACGAAGTCGACTTTTGGCAATTACTAGGCTTTCGATAAATAACTAATGTTACGCACTGAATAAATCTTCTAATATTAGTAATTAATAACAGGTATTTAAACATAAATTACGACAACAAATACCAAAATTTCGACATAGAAAAACGCCTTTAGAGAAAAAATTTGATTTAAATCAAACTGATTTCTAAAAGCGCCCAACTAATTCTATTTGATTGCTCAGCTTAGAAGCGTTTGCCACCACTGAAAGAGTTTCTATTTTCACGAGGACGAGCTTTGTTAACTCTAAGTTGACGATCCATCCATTCTGCACCGTCTAAAGCTTCAATTGCCTTATCTTCATTGGATTCAGATTCCATTTCGACAAAAGCAAATCCACGGACTCTACCTGTTTCGCGATCAGTAGGGATGTGAACTCGTTTAACAGTTCCATATTCTGTGAAAACTTCGTTCAAATCTTCTTGGTTGACCTCGTAGGAGAGGTTACCTATGTAAATTGACATGATGTTATTGTCTGCTCAATTGAGTGTTGTGTTGAGAGAGACAAGATTATTAGAAAAGAAATATCTCAATACTTTACGGAAAAACCTTATGATACTGAATACAAACTTAATCGCTAATCTATTGATTCTCAGATTTTATATTAGCACTGATATCGTGAATTGCTTTTTGCATCATGCCAAGTAATACCGTATTTTAAACAAATCTATCAACTAATCTCATTGACAGTTGATTACACAAGATACTTGATTGCTTTTGGTTGAGTTGGGGTCTAAGTTGGCTTGAGCAGCTGAAATCCAGACTCAATCTAGTTTTTCAGCAATTTTAACTATGAATCCATATCTTTTTTTTCTGGCTGCACTTCTGAAATCAGCAAAGCTGTAATGATTAAATTAAGATTTGTGTACTTTAATGCTGTAAAAAGAATTTTGATTAATAAATAATAATTTCAATGAAATAGTGGCAGTCTCTAAAAAGATTGACTTTTATCTTTGGAATACAAGAAAAATAAGTATTACTTAACCACAATTAAGAGAACCAAAACTAGCGTATAGAAAAAAATACACAGAATATACAAAAGTGTTTTTTCACAGTTTGGCTCAAGAGATGAATGGCGTATTCAAAACTTCAATGTCTCATTGGATTTTCCTCAAGAAGTTTCTTAATTGGCACGAGAATGGCACGAGTAAAAATTGGCTCAGTATTTGGATGACCGATTAGCGGGCGAATAAATCACCTTGAAACCATAGATTAGGCTATATCCAGTCGCTGTCATCATCATCGACGTCATCTTTCATGGGAGTACCAAGACCATCCATAAAGGATGCTTTGGGATTAATAGCAGGATCTTGATCTGATTCCTCATTGTCATCCTCAAACTCCTCATCTTCCTCATATTCAGTAATTTGCGGTTGGTAAGTATCATTGTTTACTGATTCGTAAACAGGTTCAGGCAAAATTTCTGCTGGTTTTTTGCCATCTATCTCCGTAACAATGAGGTCGTCGATATCAGCTAAAAAAATATTACCTTGGACATCACAAACACTTACCGAGCAAGATACCTCAGATTTCTCTTGATTAAAAAATTCGCTGATAAAACGTGATGGGTTAGCTTGTGCCACCTCCCCATTAATACTTAGTAAAATATATTGGTTTTTAGTTCGACGATGTTCAACAATTATGGTCATGGTAGTGGTTGTATAGTCATTGTTTTGTAACGCCAGGGATTCACTTAGGATTGATTAACTGATGCTCCATGACTACGAGTATCGGTAGTATCGTCAGTAACTCTGACTTTCGCCTCAACCTGGGAAATTTGACCTTTTTTATTAGCGTAGGGAATTGGGTTGTTGGCAATCAAGGCATCTAAGTCCGCTTCTAGGATACTTCGTGGTTGCTCACCAATCGCCTCAGCGATCGCAACTCCTTGGTTATCCATAAACAAAAAATGGGGAATTCCATCAACTCGGTAGCGTAACATTTCAGGGAGCCATTTAGTATTATCAACATTAAGCATGACAAAATTAACCTGTTCGCCATAATTATCTTTAATTTGCGCTAAATCTCCCGCCATTGCCTGACAACTAGTACACCAGTCTGCATAAAACTCAGTTAAGGTAGGCTTGTTGTTGCTTAACGCCACATCTAACGCCGTAGATTTTTTGACCTGAGATTCGAGAGATGTCGAGCTAGCTTCAGTTTGTAAACCCAAAAATAAAGCTACACTCAAAATCACTGCGGCGATCGCCAGAACAATATTTCTGACAGAATTATTGGCTGATGGTTCAAGTTGTTGGTCACTCATTATTAAACTTATAAATAAGAAGTATAGATACGTTTTCGTTTTTTATTCTATCGGGAAATCTATCTCCAACCATGAAAAAAAGGGTGACTATAACCGTTCCTCGCACAGCCATTCGGATTCCATTAACATATCGTCTGGCAAAAGATTTTAATATTGCCTCCAATATTATTCGCGCTCAAGTGGCACCAAATCAGATTGGCAAACTGGTAGTAGAGTTACAGGGCGATATTGATCAAATTGATGCGGCGATTGAATGGATGAGAATGGGAGACTTCAAAGTCTACTCCGCTAGTGGAGAAATTGCCATTGACGAAGATAGCTGTGTTGATTGTGGTCTGTGTACAGGGGTTTGCCCTACTCAGGCTTTAGTTTTGAACTCAGATTTCAGACTAGACTTTCGGCGATCGCGCTGTATTGTTTGTGAACAGTGTATTCCCACCTGCCCTGTAGGAGCAATTTCAACTAATCTTTAATATCATTCCAGTTTGTTAACTAAGACGCATCACAGGTTTTTGGGGACTGGGGACTCGAAGGTGAGGCTTATGCTTCCCTAATCCCTAATTTCGATATATTTCATATTTGATCAACCTGAGAACAGCAATAGATTAATCCATACACATAAACTCTTCGCCGATAGTGGGATGGATACCAAAAGAATTATTCAGTTCTTGTTTAGTAATTCCTTTATTGATAGCTACAGCCAAACACTGAATCATGTCCGCAGCATGATCTCCGACCATATGTACCCCAACTATTGTTTCATCATCACCGACAACAACTAGTTTGATTAATATTTCCTCTTGGTTATTGTCGTCTGCCAGGCTATACAACATGGGAGTAGTGCGATCGCTGTAGCATTTAACCTGATCGTATTTATCCCTTGCCTCAGACTCACTTAGACCAATGGTTGCCGCCTCTGGTCGGGAGAATACCGCTGAAGGTACGCAATCATAATCAATTGTCTGAGGTTGTTTGCCAAATAAAGTTTCCACAACAGCTTCGGCTTCAGCTTTAGCCACAGGGGTTAAAGGAATGCGATCAATACAGTCACCCACCGCATATATATCTTGATTTTTGGTACGGCAATATTGGTCTACTTTGATTTCTCCTTTGTCTCCTGTTTCTACTCCTGCTTGATACAGATCAAGACTTTTAGTACTAGGTGCCCGTCCAGTTGCCAACAATACCTGATCGACAGTGATCGTGCGCTCACTGTCTAAATATAACTTTAGTTGACTTCCATCCTGCTCAATTTTTTCGGCGGTAGTCTCGCCAATAAATTCAATCCCGCGATCAACTAAACCTTGCTGTACAGTAGATCTCAGGTCTTGATCAAATCCTGAAAGTATTAACTTGCTGGTATCCATAAACACTACTTCCGAACCAAAAGCCTGCATTATGCTGGCAAACTCCACCCCGATATAGCCACCACCAACAATGGCTAGCTTATCGGGAATTTTATCTAGTTGAAACATGCCCCGAGAGGTTATTGCTAGGTCACTACCAGGAAAGTCTGGCTTGATGGGATGTCCTCCCACAGCAATTAAGATTTTAGCGGCAGTAATTTCTCGGTCTTTTACTTTGACGGTATTTTTACCTGTAAATTTGGCATCACCATAGATCAAATCAATCCCTTTTTCGGCAAAAGTCTCTTTAAAGGAATTACTAATACTATCCAAACGATTGTGAATGTTCTCCATTAAGCTAGACCAATCTATTTGTCGCTCACACTTTTGCCAGCTATAACTCTGCGCCAAAGTTTCTTTTAAAGCAAAGTCTGCTGCATATACCATCAATTTCTTCGGGGTACAGCCACGATTAAGACAAGTTCCTCCCACCTTCTCTTTTTCGATCACGGCTAGTTTCATGCCGTAGTTAGCCGCTTTCTTAGCTGCTGCCATACCACCTGTGCCTGCACCGATAATTAAAAAATCGTAGTCTGCCATCTTATGCTCCAGTTAATCTTAAAAGTTTATTGAAAAATTTATCGGTTCATATTTGCGCGGTCTGTCTCCTTAGCTATGTCACAGCAGAGCATCAATTTTCTCTTGCCATTGTTGCAAACTAGATTGAGAAGATAAGTCCGTGACTTCTGCACCATTAATAAACCAGGTAGGAGTAGACCAAACTCCTCTAGTAATAGCGAAACGAGCAGGTATTCTCGCTTGGTTATATATTTCCTTACTGTTTAAAAGTTGCATAAATTGAGCTTGATCTGTCCATTCTGTAGAATCTACGGCATAATTAGCTAATAAATTATGCCAGTCAGTTTGAGTTTTATCTTTAAAAGCTTCGTTAGCAAATTCTGCTTGATGATCGAGAAGATAGCTGACAAAACTAATAAACTTTTTCGTATCTTTTCGGGCAATTGCGATCGCTGCTTTGGTAGCATCCCAACTCTGGCGATGATTGCCCAAAGTCATCGGCTGTAAAATCAAATATATTTGTTCGGAAGAGTAAGCATCTACAACTTGTAAAATTGTCTGCCAACCTTTCTTGGAGAAAGGACACTCAAGATCGAAAAATATTTCGATCTGTACTGGTGCTTCGCTGCTACCTAATCTATAGCCACTAGGGCGTTGGGGAATGGGAATTGGCATTTAACTTATGTTCTGCAAATTGGTGATTGTTTATCAGGTTTGCTTATCAATATTTTCTATACAAATGTTAACTTTACATTTCTGAAGTAGAAATACCTCTATCTCTAGCAAGAAAACCCTTAATATTGAACTAGTTTTTGACTGACTAATGGCAAAAAACAGTGGTGTACATTGCCCTTCCCACTGTTTTTCATCCCGTCTAGGAGGCTATCAGACAGAATATGACACTGTTAAAGTGTAATGTTAACAATTATTTTCCTAAATAATTTATAGGTTTAGCCATAGAATTCATTACATTAATATTTAATAATTGCTAACAACATGCCAAATAAAACTTCCAACGTCATAATGGAGCAACTGGATAACAACACGCTAATTTTAAAAGTCAAACCTATCCTTGCTCATCGTTTGATGATGTTTATTTTAGGATTAATAGTTCTTCTTTTTATAGTTTCCTTGTGTGCGCCTTACTCAATTAATTTAACTTGCGATAGATATCAATCTGATATTACCTATAATATTAAATGCCAATTTCTAAAAAGGCATCTTTGGGGACTAATAAATCAAAAAAGAGAAATCGTGGCTAGTAGTTATCAGCTATCTATAGAAGAAGTATATCTTGGAAGCTCTGATACACCTAACTATGATGTAATTTTATTAGCAGATAATGAGAAAATTAAAATAACACGTTTTGGAAAGTTTACTTCTGATAATAATTTATGGAAAAAACAAAGTGAACAGATAAATAAATTTATACACAGGGATGATCTTCATTTAGAGGTAGGAAAGGATAATTCGTCCATAATCTTTGATTATTTTAGTTTAATGTTTATGCTTGCTGTTATTTACATCATTATTTTAGGAACAAAAATTAATCTTAATTGTATCTTATCAAAGGAATCAAATACCTTGTCTATTCATAGATATAATTCATTAACGAGAATCGTAAAAGAAATCAATTTTAACGAAATTGAAAAACTTGTCGTAGAAGAGAATAATGATATTGAAGGATCAACATCTAGAATCGTTTTTTGCTTAAAATTCAAAGAAAACATCCCTCTTACTTACTGGACAGATTCATATGACGGCAAGGACAATATTGCCAAACATATCAATCAATTTTTAAGCTAGTCTTTATTAAGAATTAAACTATAAGAAGCTGTTAGCAAAAAGAAAATAAAGAAGAGTGGTGAAAACTAAATCAAGCGACCCAAAAAAAGGTTAGAGTAAAGCAAATTTAAGCAAAAATGGGCAGAAAAGCTTATCCTTCGGACACAAGTAATTCAAAGTGGGCAATTATTACACCTCTCAATACCTCTTCTGAAAATTTTTGTCCTGTACTTAAGACAAGTGCATACTTTTTTGCGGAATTACTGATTATTCGTTATACTGCAAAATAGCAGTAACGTTAAGGAGTATCTTTTGAGGATATCTAGAAGAAATAAATTTGTTAAACCGCTACAAACGCAAGAAAAACACAGAATTAATAATAAAATTAGAGCGCAAGAAGTTCGATTAATAGACAGCGATGGCGAACAAGTCGGTATCGAATCTCTACAAGATGCCCTAGCATTAGCTACAGAAAAACAGCTAGATTTAGTAGAAATAGCCCCTCAAGCCACTCCCCCAGTTTGTAAATTGATTGACTACGGTAAATACAAGTATCAATTGCAAAAGAAAGAGTCCGAAGCAAAGAAGAAGCAGAAAGATAACGCAATCAAAGAATTAAAAATTAGATATCGTACCGATGTAGGGGATTTAAAAACTAAGTTAAGGCATGCCCGCAGCTTTTTATCTGATGGTAATAAAGTTAAGTTTTCCATGAGATTTAGAGGGCGAGAAAAAGCATTTGTCCATTTAGGCAAAGAGAAACTAAAGGAAATTGCCGCCCAACTTTCTGATGTAGCGGAAGTCTACGAACAAAATTTTCGCGGTAGAACGCAAATGCACGTCATTTTAGTTGCAGATTAGTTGTACAATCAGCTTCGTTTCCTCTATTACTGATCCGAATTAGGATTTCTCTAGCTGAAACTGTAAATAAACAACAAGTTGACATGGCTCACTCATTATTAATCATTGAGGCGCCATGTTTTTTTTGTGCGAGGACAGCATCTTAACATATTTACTCAAGATGGCGTTAGACTAAGCCAGGTTGTCACCAACCCGACTCGTCTTCAGAACGCAGCATGAGACTTTAACCTCACTGCGCTCCTCTCTTTTCAGACTTTTTATAAGTACCCACTGACAGTAAGGTAGGAATATCGTTGACCCACAACCAGTCCAAGTTATTGAACCATTTTTGAGTCTTCTCTCCTGACTTTTTCGCTTTATGGAGCTTTATAACCAATTGGTCACTATCGGTTTTGGCATCATGGCAATGTTGATGTAATATTTGAAGATTATCTTTACTATTGTTACCACCTGCCTGTTTGGGGATGATGTGGTCAGTTTCCATCAAATCTCCATCAAGGAAGTTAAGACCGCACCAATTACATTTGCCATTTTGTTTCTTCAACAATTTAGCTGTTGAAGGCTTCAATTCAGGGTGTGAACCCTTCCTCTTTGCCCAGTAAATAGTGTCTCCGTCATAGGGAGTTTTAGAACATCTTACTTCAGAATTAATCTTATCCATAGACTTCTTGCTAGCAGAGAAGCAGTTCAGACTAACAGTTAGAGCTACATTTAACCCCGCTTTACGGATTGATGACCAGTCGCTACCGTAGGGGTTATGCTTTTACTCCCAACACCGAGAGAGTAGGACTTGATGATTTGAGCTTTTGTTCATATTTAGCACCTTATTACAGGCTCTCTCACCTACATGAAATATTCAGTTGTCATGGTTCAGATGCTCATAATTGAGTCTTATCCAAACTAGTCATACCAAGGGTTTTTACTCCTTGTTTCGACTAAACGAGTCGCACGGAAATAGAAGATTCGTACGGCGAAGTCCAGCCTGTCGTTGAAACCACCTTCATGTATGGTATGCTTTTTAGGGTCTCAATTGCTCAAGCTAACTCCACCCCATTTTTCGGCTGATTAAGAAGCTGATTTTGCAGAGCAGACTGAAATAAACTTACTCCAGAAAACGCCGAACAAATTGATGTTCTCTTCTCTACTGAAGAAACAGAAAGTTGATTCTCTGAGTATGTCTACGTTCACTGTATTTCAGCGTTTTGTCTTGGTGCGCGTTCCCTAGCGTCTTGAAAAGACGCGGGGTCGCACCGCTTTTTCCGAGTCAATTTCATTTGTTATTGATAGCGTTATTTAAATATTTTTTTGGCTTCTTATTTTTTGTTATTAATTAATAACAGATTTAAATTGATTTGATTTATTCTTATTTATATCAAGCATCATATTTACTACGATAGTGCCTCAAAAGACTCTTGAGTAATAGGTAATTTCCAAAAATTACTAATTTCATAAGCTAGCCAATCTAGTTCTGCTTCAGAAAGCTCAAAATGAGTATAACTACTAAGTTTGTACTCTTTATCTTCTGTTTGAAGAATAATATCAGGTGCTATTCCTATGGCACCAGCTAAAAAAGGTAGAGAAAATGCAGCACAAGCAATTTTAAACGGAAATTCTGCTGCATATACTCTATAAGCCATCAATAGAATCGGAAAACTAAATATGAACTCCATACCCAAGATTATTATAGTTAGAGAGGAACGAAATCTAGGAGGAGGAATATAGATATCTAATGCATCGTCAGTTTTAGTGAATTTTATCTTGCTGTTTTTGGGTTGTTCCATGAGTATAATTTTTATTTAAATTCTATTTGGCTATTAGTATCATTGCCAGGGCAAACGCATGAAATGAGAGAGAAGGAAAATGAGATAATTAAGCTATTTGAGAAAAATGATGTCTCAACTGAATAGTGAATCGTTGAAAGGTTCAATAGAAGAGTGTTTTGGTAGAATCCCAGACAGCAGAATCCA
>JBCDDK010000133.1:0-20494 GCA_039180345.1 Cyanobacteria bacterium P01_G01_bin.39
GGCTCTGGTGCGCCGATTTCTCTGGGCTAGCACTTTTTCCATGTCATCTAATTCTACTGACATCATAAAAGTTCCTCGTCCTTTGTTTAACCGCTTGAGGGATCTTGCTATTTATGCTGCTTGATTGGATAAAGTCGAGCTTAGATCCAACAAACACATCTAAAAGTGAAATTACAGTTGGTAACGTTACTACATTCGGCGATACTGTTGTTTTACAAGGCAATGAAATAACCCTTACTGGACAAGCAATTACAACTAATAGTGGAGAGATCAAGATTGATGGTGCAACCACAGTTGAGAGCAATCTAGTTATTGATTCTTCGTTGATTGAGGAAGAAGTAATTACAGACGGTGGTAATATTACTTTTACCAATACTCTTGATGGGGCTAGTGCAGGGGGTCAAAACCTAACTATCAAAGCTGGTACGGGCAATATTCTCTTTGGCGATACTGTAGGTGGCGAAGTTGCTTTAGAGAAAATCAATGTTATTGGTGCAAATACAGTGACAGCGAATGCTGATATTACCAGCGACCAGTTAGTCAGAATTAATGCCACAGGAGATATCATTACTCAAAACATTGCGGCGGAAAATGGCAGAGTTATTGTTTCTAGTGAGCAAAAATCAATTTCTGCACTAGACGTTACTAGTGGCAATGAGGAGAAGGATAATATAGTTCTCGAAGCTGGGGATAGTGTAAGGGTTAAAAATCTCTCAGCAAATGAATTGGGTGTTGTTAGTATTGCTTCAGGAATATCTTTAGAAGAAGATGAAGCCGCTAGCGTAGCTGGAGATATTACGACTGAAAGTATTACTGGCAAACGTATCAGGGTTGAGAGCACGGGGAACTTTACCGCCACTGGGGATGCCTTTGCTCAAAGTCAAAAAACATGGGCGACTTTCTAAGAGTGTTTTTCGTTATGGGTTAGATCATCTGCGTTCGATTGTTACTGATTTAGACTTGAAACATCATAAGTTTCTCTATTCCTTACAATTTTTGTCCTGTACTTAGACCAGGAATATATAAATATGGTTTTCTTCCAAGAGATCAATGGCATCTAAAAAATGTTTAATCGTTTAATATCTGTAACTAATTAAAAATCTGCATTTTCAAACTCCTTATTATCATAAAAAGTAATCAGGAGTTTTTTGTATAAATTTAGTGACAAGCTGAGAGACATTCTCAGTCCTAACCGCATGGCAAGTTCTGGTGGTGCGGATGATGTGATTGGTTTGTCGAGAGAGACTGGTCTTAGTCAAGGTTCAATTAACAATGTCTATAATGATCTCAATCCTTCAGGTATTACATGCTGTTTTTTAGCTCTGTCGAACTGGCGTTAAATGGCGTTCGACAAAAAAAGATGCCCCATTAAGGACACCCTTCAAAGTTTTTCAGTAAATAAATTGTAGGTTACTGATTATTGTAAGCATCTAAGTTAATTTCTACTGGTTGAATGTCCCAGATTTGTTCGCAGTATTCTTTAATTGTGCGATCGCTAGAAAATTTGCCCATACGTGCCGAGTTAAGAATTGACATTTTTGTCCATTTGTCCTGATCCTTGTAAGTTTGGGAAACTCGGTCTTGACAGTCGATATATGCTTGATAATCTGCTAGTAGCATATAGGGGTCGTCATAGAGTAAAGAATCGACAATGGGCTTAAATAGCTTGGTATCACCGTGGCTAAAGTCACCATGAGCCACGCGATCTATGACTGCCTTCAATTCTTCATTGCTGTTGTAGTAAGACATGGGGTCGTAACCATCTGCCTTCATCTGGTAAACTTCTTCAGCGGTCAAGCCAAACAGGAAGAAATTCTCGGCACCAGCTTCTTCTCTAATTTCAATGTTTGCTCCATCAAGAGTACCAATAGTCAAGGCTCCGTTCATGGCAAATTTCATGTTACCTGTACCCGAAGCTTCTTTCCCTGCGGTAGAAATCTGTTCTGATAGATTCGCAGCAGGATAGATTTTTTGACCCAGAGAAACATTAAAGTTGGGCAAAAATACGACTTTTAAACGCCCTTTGACATCAGGGTCTTTATTTACTACTTCACCTACGGCATTAGCAAATTTGATAATTAACTTTGCCATAAAATAGCCAGGTGCCGCTTTACCGCCAAAGATAAAGGTGCGTGGCACAATATCAATATTAGGGTTTTTCTTGATGCGGTTATACAGAGTAATGATGTGTAACACCATCAAGTGTTGACGCTTGTATTCGTGAATCCTTTTGACCAAAACATCAAAGATAGAATCAACGTTTACCTCGATGTTCTTGAGTTTTTTGATCTGTAGTGCCAAAGCAATTTTGTTTTGACGCTTGATCTCACGCCACTGCTCACAAAATTCAGGATCATCAACAAACTTTTCCAAAACTCGCATTTCATCGAGATTTTTTAACCAGGAATCGCTTTCGGTTTTTTCAGTAACTAGCTTGGCTAATCTAGGATTACTCAACAAGATCCAGCGGCGAGGAGTTACACCATTGGTTTTGTTAAAGAACTTTTCTGGCCATAGTTTAGCAAAACCTTGAAGAGTGTATTTTTGCAAAAGCTGAGTATGGAGCGCGGCAACACCGTTGATCGCATGAGAACCGACACATGCCAGGTTTGCCATGCGAACTTTTTTATCTGCTCCTTCTTCAATGATAGAAAGTTCTGCCGCTAGCTCATTATCATCGGGGAACCAAGTACGAATATCTTCTAAAAAGCGATGATTGATTTCATAGATAATTTCAATGTGACGAGGTAGCATACGGCTAAATAGACTAACCGACCATCTTTCTAGCGCTTCTGGCAATAGAGTATGGTTAGTATAAGCCAAAGTTTTTTGAGTAATCTCCCAAGCCTGATCCCAATCCATATCATGCTCATCTACCAGTAGACGCATCAACTCCGCAACCGCAACCGCAGGATGGGTATCATTGAGCTGAATCGACGCCCGTTCATGGAAGTTACAGAGATTAGGATGAACGTTAAGATGAATGCGGACTAAGTCATGTAAGGAAGCAGAGACAAAGAAATATTGCTGTGCCAAACGCAGTTCTTTACCTTGGGGGGTATTGTCGTTGGGATAGAGTACTTTGGAAATAGTTTCCGAACTCATTTTTTCGGCCACAGCACGGTCATAATTACCCGCGTTGAATGCCTCGAAGTTAAATTGTTCACTGGCTTCGGCTTTCCATAACCGCAGCGAGTTTACGGTATTGGTACGGTATCCAGGCACAGGAGTATCGTAAGGAACGGCTTTTACTTTGCGATCGCAGATCCAAGAAACGCGATTGTTGCCTTGTTCGTCGCGATAGCTTTCGGTATGTCCGCCTAATTTGATTTCTACCGAATCCTCGGGGCGAGCGATCTCCCAGGGATTTTTAAACATTAGCCAGTTATCAGGAATCTCTGCCTGCCAACCGTCTCTTAAGGCTTGGTGGAAAATACCGAATTCGTAACGAATACCATAGCCAATGGCTGGCATTTCTAAATTAGCTAAAGAATCGAGAAAACAAGCTGCTAGACGACCTAAACCACCATTTCCTAAACCAGGATCAGGCTCTTGTTCTACCAGGTCTTCAATCTCAAGACCAAATTCACCGACAACCTCACGCATTTTTTCGTAGATCCCCAGAGAAATTAGATTGTTCTCTAAATGGCGACCCATCAAAAACTCTGCCGAGAGATAAGATACTACCTTGACGTTTTCCTCGTAATAAGTACGACCAGTTTTGATGAAGCGGTGTAATAAGCGATCCCGCACTGTATATGCTAACGCCTGATAATAATCATGAAGAGTCGCGTTAGATTCATCTTTCCCTTGGAGATAAAACAGGTTGTCAGCAAAGGCTCTTTTGAGAGTCTCGGCGCTCATTCCTGTGCGGTCGTCTTCTACCTGAATGGTGCGATTAGCCAAATTACTTACCGTAGCGTTTTGACCAAGCTTCTGAGAAGTTTTTATGTCCATATGTCTCTAAAGATGATGTTGAAATAGATAATTGCTTGCGATCAAGACTGGCAATTTTAAGTCAGCAGTACATCGCCTTCAAAAGGCGCTACATGAGCTTACCGCCTTCCGCGGTCAGAGCTTTGCGCGATGCAAGCTCGCGCAACTCCTCTGACTTCGTTAATAATTTTCTTGGGGTAAATGCTGCCCAAATCCCCGTTCTGCTATTTAATTTCTATCTTGCCATGTTCAATTCAATCTGACTGTTTATAGGTTACTACTAGATTCAATAAACTAGGCTTGGTACAACCCAAGCCTTAATCTTTAGTTTAGAAACTTAAGGTCAACGGTTCCCTGCCTTGCAAAGGCAGGGCTTGCCGTTGACCGCCTTCCGCGGATAAAATTAGCCCTTTTTAGCTCTTTGGACCCAAACTCACTTGACCTGCATATACAGCGCGATCGCCTAATTCTTCTTCAATTCTTAATAGGCGATTGTATTTTGCAACCCGTTCACTACGGCAGAGGGAACCAGTTTTGATCTGCCCTGCGCGAGTGGCAACCGCTAAGTCGGCAATAGTAGTGTCTTCAGTTTCTCCTGAACGATGGCTGATCACGGAACGATAACCGCTACGAGTTGCCAGTTCGATCGTTTCTAAAGTTTCAGTTAAAGTGCCAATCTGGTTGAGCTTGATCAAAATAGCGTTACCAACACTTAAGTCAATCCCTTTTTGCAGTCTGGTTTTATTGGTAACAAACAGGTCATCTCCCACCAACTGCACGCGATCGCCTATTTTGTCCGTTAGGGTTTTCCAACTATCCCAGTCGTCTTCGTGCAGAGCATCTTCAATGGAAATAATGGGATACTGTTCCACTAGTTCTGCAATATAGCTAATAAACTCTTCGGGAGAATGGGCAGAACCATCATAGGTATACTTACCGTCAGCATAGAACTCACTAGCAGCTACGTCCATTGCTAAGGCAATTTCCTCACCAGGTTTATATCCTGCTTTTTCAATCGCGGTAATCAGCAGGTCTAAGGCTTCTTGGTTGGAACCTAGGTTAGGAGCGTATCCTCCTTCGTCTCCAACTCCCGATAACAACCCTTTCTCTCCTAAAACTTTACTCAAGGTGGCAAACACTTCGGCACCCCAGCGTAGAGCCTCTCTAAAAGAATCTGCCCCCACAGGCATAATCATAAACTCTTGAAAATCAACATTATTATCCGCATGGGAACCACCATTGATCACGTTCATCATCGGTACTGGCAGCACATTGGATAAAGGTCCTCCCAAATAACGATAAAGGGGTAATTCTACTTCTGCTGCCGCCGCTTTCGCCGTAGCCAAAGAAACCGCTAAAATCGCATTAGCACCCAGGTTCTTCTTGTTGGGAGAACCATCCCGCTCAATCATAATCTGATCTACCGTTGCTTGTTCGAGGGCATCGACTTCCAGTAGTTCAGGAGTAATTTTTTCTTTGACATTACGGACTGCGTTGAGTACTCCTTTGCCTCCGTAGCGGTTTTTGTCACCATCTCTTAACTCGTGTGCCTCAAAACTTCCTGTAGATGCTCCACTAGGAACTTGAGCTAATCCTACAACCCCTGTCTCTAAACGTACTTCTGCTTCAATAGTAGGTCGACCACGGGAATCTAAAATTTCCCTAGCGGCGATCGCTTCAATAACGGCTTCTGATTGGTTTAGCATTTATTCTCCTGTTGTAACTAGCAATTTTATATCTTTAACCGATGACCTAAGCGAAATTAATATATCTTTTTTTGTGCCAATGTTTGGAATGACGTTTATTTTTGTGCCAGCAAAAGATGAGGGAGCGGAATTCCCATGCTTGTTCCTCATCTTTTGTGCTTTATCCCTTATGCTGTAACCAACATCTCTGATTCTTTTGCCGCCATGGTCAAAATCAAGTCAATTGCTCGGTTTGAATAGCCCCATTCATTGTCATACCACGCCACAACCTTAAAGAAGTTGCTGTTTAACTCCATACCTGCTCCAGCATCAAAAATACTGGAATGGGGATCGCCTGTAAAATCGGTTGAAACTACAGGCTCGGCAGTGTAGCCTAACACTCCCTGCATTTCACCTAATGACGCTTCTCTCATTGCTTGGCAAATATCAGCATAACTTGTGTCCTTCTCGGTACGGAAGGTTAGGTCTACTACTGACACATCTGGGGTTGGTACCCGCATCGCCATTCCTGTAAGCTTTCCTGATAGTTCTGGTAAAACCAAAGCTACTGCTTTTGCGGCTCCAGTAGAGGCGGGAATGATATTTTGCCCTGCACTACGTCCTGAACGCAAATCTTTTTTACTAAAACCGTCTACTGTCGGTTGAGTTGCTGTCATGGCATGGATAGTAGTCATCAAGCCTTCTTTTAAGCCAAAGTTATCGTTGATTACTTTGGCAATGGGAGCTAGACAGTTAGTGGTACAGCTAGCGTTGGAAACAATCCGATCAGCTTGGGGATCGTAACTGTTGTGGTTTACTCCCATCAATAAAGTTTTGATTTGGTCGGGGTCTTTAGTTGGTGCAGAGATTACAACTCGGTTGGCTCCTGCGGCTAGATGCTTGGATGCCCCTTCATAAGTGGTAAATAGACCTGTAGCTTCAACTACATAATCCACTTGATAATCACGCCAAGGAAGCTCTGCGGGATTTTTGACAGAAATACAGGGAATATACTTACCATTGACGGTGATTCCCCCTTCATTCGCTTCTACACTACCTGAGAAACGACCATGAGTCGAGTCATACTTGAGCAGATAGGCGATCGCTTCTGCGGGGACTAAATCGTTAATACAGACAAATTCGATTTGAGGATTATCTACTCCAGCACGAAATACTAATCTACCAATACGTCCGAAACCATTAATTGCTACTCTGATGGTTGTCATGTTGCTCCTTGAAATTATGGTACGCCACGATAAGTACTTGTTGACCTCAGATTGCTTTCTCGGTTTTTGTGAGGTCTACTTTTTATTAAATCTAGAAAGTTGATATTTTTAAATAGCTAATTGCTTAAGAAAAAATAAATTAAGGAAGATAAGCTGATTGATCTGAGAATAATGGAGCTTTGAATTATGTATTTATAGTTGACACGAGCCAGGTAGGCTAATTAGATATTTATTTATTAGATTCAGGGCAAATATCCACGATCTGAAGATGACAGACATCACACTCTAGTTTCCTTTCTGGTAACTGTTACTCGATTATTTTATTCGGTTATAGTCAGCTCTGGGAAGGAAAAATATTATCTTTTAATTGATTTTATCAAATAATAATTATTGGCTGGCAAATTATCATCATCTTTATGCTATAAACTGCTTCAGAGCTAGAATTTTTTTGCCAAATCGGATTGCGATCGCATACTCTGCGCGATCCCAAAGAGTATCTGAAGGGCGATCGCCTGTTGTAAAAGTTATGTGTCAGGATTTAATGACAATATTCGTTACTAATCATTACTAAAAAATCTGGATTATAAATTCACGAAGCGAAATAGAAGCATGATCAAGAAGGTTTAAACTTTAGAATAAGATTCTGCCAACAGACTACTGTCTAAGTCTGCTTCTATGTATGGTTCATTGTTTGGCGACTACTGGCAAAGCCGAGCTTTGCGTCCCTTTGTTGGAATATTATATGTAGAACTATGGTTCTATGCTGAGAGTTAAATTGACATAGGCACTATGCTGTAGTGTTCATGTCTTTGGTGCTGGATATTTTTTTGAAAAAAGATGAATTTTATGACAGGTATTTTCTTTCAAACGTAATTTGAAATCCAAACAAAGACATTATGGATGAAAGTCAATCAAATATCGGTTCCAAATTTCTGTTAGGACTCTTATATCTGATGCCCCAATTTCTATGTTTAACACTTCCTATACCGTCTATGTTCTCAAGTTCATTCTCTAGTTGCTTAGTCTTCTTCTAACAAGCTGACACCTGCAAACAAATTAATCTTATAAGTCTCATCTTGATGATCATTGAATTGGTTGATTGAAATAATTGTGACTTTTTTTAGCGCTATTTTTTCAGCAATGGAATTTGGAATTCCTGATCTATTCTCTGCTCTTATTTGAAAATAGAATGACTGCTTTATGGATTTAATAATCTTTATCTCAAGATGACTATTAATAGCCTTTTCTAAAGATGCCTCTTTAGCCTCATTGTTTTGTTCTAGCCATTGAATAACGTTTTTAAGTTGAGGATTTACTATCTCTAAAAAATTCTTTTTTTTCTCAATACCATTAAACTGAATAACGTCTCCAAATTTAATATTACTAATATTTCTGATTTCTTTAGAGAAAATATTACAGTTGTCATATCAGTATTTTCTTTGACTATAGCTTGGTAAATATTACCTCCTTCTTCTTTTATTTTCCTTGTAATAAGAGCAATTATACCGTTGAGGTCTGAAATGACATTTAGAGTTAATTCAATAAGGTTTTCATCACCTAAGCCGAGAATTTGAAAACCTTCTTCTTGCTCTTCTTCTATTATTTAGAATAGATTTCCTCTAAAAACAAGAACTGGCTGTTAAGGTGAAGCTCTATCACAATGACCGTAGGTGTCCCCAAGTCCCCCATGTGTAGCAAACATTTTAGTATTTCATATAAATTTAAGAGAAGAATTGATCTTCCCTTTGCTATAAGTCATATCTGGCTGTAAACTAACGCTATCAATACTTAGAGACAAGAAATGTAGTAATGCCAAACAATCAAGATCTCAACAAGACAATGAAGAAAAAAGGACAGCGCAGCAGAAGCACAAATAACTAGAAAATCAAGTTGCGTACCCAGAGGACAATGCGCCAATTATAAAGTATTTATTTGACGCACTGCTGAATCTTAGTAATTAAGGTTTCGCCTAAGTCATCTAACTAAAAAACCAACGTCCAATCAGTCCATCATCAAGATCAACATAGTAAAGACTACCATCAGGAGCTTCGACGATTTGAACGACAACCTGTGCACCTGTGGCAAAGGTGTCGATAGCGGTAATATTGCCTGACTCATCAAAGCTGACATTCCGCACAATTCCTTTACCCAAATCATTAAAGAATAAATCTCCCTGATACTCTGGCGCGAAAGCATCTCCACGGTAAATATCACCCATAACGATGGCATTAATCCCAGTTACACGATGATTGAGAGCCAACAATCCAGGAACAGCAGATTCACCGCTATCATAGAAAGCCTGAGCCTCGGGTAAATCTTGATAGCCTCCAGTAGGGAGGTTGGTATCACTACCACCCTCATAATAAGGCCAACCAAAGTTGGCACCTGGAGCTCCAGCATTAATCTCTTCCCACTGTGTCCAACCCACATCACCAACATATACTTGCCCATCTACAGGGTCTACAGTGATGCGGAAGGGATTACGTAATCCATATTGATACACTTTAGATCGGTTGGCATTTTGATCACCATTATAGAAGGGGTTATCAGCTAGACCTTCACCAGTTATGGGGTCAATACGCAGGATTTTGCCTGAAAGATTGTCAATATCCTGTACCCGCACAGTTCGAGGATCAACCTGGTTGAATGATGTACCATCGCCGTTACTAACGTACAATGCTCCATCAGGACCAAATTCGACCGAGCCAATACCATGAGAGGTACTATCTACAGCTAAAAAGTCGGCTAAATTGCTGCCATCGGCTAAAATGCCTGCTGCGGGTTCATCAAAGTCATTCGTGCTATTGACAAATCCATTAAAGTTATCCCAAGTGCTATTAGTTCCCAAAATGACTACTTCGCTACCAGGAATAGCCGTAGTAAAGTCTGTACTAGGATCTGCTGTGATTCTAGTTAGTCTTCCTGCACGATTACCCTGACCATCTGCACCAGCAAAACCAGTATTTTGTAAGACTTCGGGAGGATCGTAGGTATATAAGGCATAGATATAGGGACTACCGTTGTAGAAGTCTGGATGAACTGCAATATCTAGTAAACCGCGATCATTTGTGTTGTTTACATGAGTAGAAATATCAATAAAAGGAGTGGCAAGTAGTTCACCATCTTGGAGAACCTTAATTACGCCACCTTTCTCTGCAATAAACAGAGTATTATCATTACTCCATTCAATGGCAGTAGGTAGATTTAAGCCAGAGATGACAGTTTCACTATCAAGACCTACTGGTATAGGGGGAGAAGGTAATAAATTGGAATTAGTAGCAAACTCCCAATTAAGGATGTCGTGGTTATTAACTCGACCTCCTGTAGCAGAACTGAAACCTAAAAATGCTTGTTCACCAACTACATCAGTTAGATCAATATTGAAAGATATTAAAGAAGTTTCAGGTTTGTCGAGAGTATCTGATAAATATACTGACAATAAGTCAAGATTGCCATCATAGTCGACCCAAGCAGTTAAAATATCTCCGTTGTTAAGATCAAAAGGCGCAACCACTGAAGTTAAAGCATCACGCACATTCCCATCTCTCAAAAGCGAGACATGATTGTTGTTGATATCTTGACCTGGATTGGGTGAAAGAGAAGTATCAAATTCAATAGCTAAACTTTCATTAATACGTCTGTAGCCTAAGCCTCCACCTGCATCGCCCAGAGCACTAAATTCCCGAAAGTCATTTTGAAGCATAAAGGTAAATCCATCGGCACCTGCTGTTCCTCCTGAGAGTTGAAATTGGAATTGGGTGGCAAAAGAAGTATCGCTTTCTATCGCTAGAGGTCTACTATAGAAAGCACTGCCTATTTGGCGTTTTTCCAAAGGTGTTAAGCGCAAAACGCTATCAGCTTGAGCCGCATCTCCATTGAAAATCAGTGAGCTAACATCGGAGCTAACATCAGTGAAGTCGTCGAAATCAATGACTGATGAGAGTCCAGCCTCATTATCATTGATGGTTACTATGGCAGTCCTGGGAGCTAATAGAACCGCATCTCCAACAATATTATCAATAGTGAAGCCAAACTCTTCTGCACCTTCGACTAGATCATCATCTAGAATTTCAATAGTTACGGTTTTCTCCGTTTCTCCGTTGCCAAAAGTAAGAGTACCCGAATTGGTTACATAGTCACCTCCTGCCTCTGCATCAGCCTCAACCGTATCATAGTCAAGGGTTACAACTCCATCACTGCCTTGGGTACGTAAAATAGTTACATCGACAGTACCGTCAGTTTCATTTACTTGATAGCGACTATTTTCTAGTCCAATTACGCCAGGATTGTAATTATCAGAAGGCAACAAACTTGAGTTGGAAGCAAATTCCCAATTGAGAATATCATGATTGTTAAACCTTCCTCCTGTACCTGCGCTAAACCCTAAGAATGATTGTTCTCCGACTACTCCAGCCAGATCAATATTGAGAGATAACAAAGATGTATCTGGTTTGCTCAGGTTATCTGCAAGATACACTTCTAAGAGATCACTTTGTCCATCATAATCAATCCAAGCAGACAGCAGACTGCCACTGTTAAGATCATAAGGAGCATCTACAACTGCCAAAGCACTACGCTCATCACCATCTCGTAAAACTGAAACGTGGTTATTACTAGAATCCCACCGAGAATTTAGATAAGTGTCAAATTCAATGGCAATACTTTGTTCAATGCCTCGATAGCCTAATCCTCCCGCTTTTCCACCTAAAGTATTTAATCCTTCTGGAGCATTTTGTAACATAAAGGTAAAGCCATCGGCACCATCAGTTCCTCCCGAAACTTGGAACTGAAATTGAGTTGAAAAGGAAGTATCAGCATCAACAGCTAAAGCTCTTTGGTGGAAAGCAGTTCCTTTTTGTCTATTTTCAGTGGTGGTTAAGCGCAGTGTATCGTTATTTTGCCCAGCATTACCATTGATGGTAAATTGACTCACATTGCTAAAGTCATTGTATTTAACAATTATTTCTTGATTATCATCGTTAATTGCTAGTACAGAATTATAATAATTTTGCTCGGTAGTTGTAATAACATCGGCTTCAATCTTGCCTGTAGTTATTTCTAAATCCCAATCCCCTCCTAGGTGACTACTACCAGTTAAATCATCAGAAGCAGCAATATCTGCATTAGTTAACTGGCTTAGACTACCAAGAAAATCATTACCTTTTACCCCATGCCCAACATTGCAGCCATAAAGTAGAATATCTCCATGTTCCGCTAGAGAATCAGACCACTTTTGGAGATTTGTTCCATAGCTATTTAAGTTATCGCTATCAAGCTCAGTTGAGCCTAATTGTAATTTGCCAGACTCACCGTGAGAAATAAGGTGAATACTATCAACCTGAGCGTAATTAGCTAATGCTGATGTGATTTGCTCGACTCCATCACTAGTGGAATCAAGAATGATTAGTTCTGTGTTATTTGAGTCAGGAATTAAGCTTTGATAATTATCTATGCTGGCATCAATAAAAACAATATTTGAGCTACTGAACATCGAGGCGAGAGAATTAGATTCAGTATTAATAGTCATATTAGAAGTGATTGATAATTTATAAAAGTGTTTTATCGGTGTAATTACTTATAAACTAACATCGCAGTTTGTTGACTAGTTTGAATATTTCTTAAAATATAACTATGGAATATCTTTATATAAAATATCTAAATTGCAAACATTTTGAAGCAAAGATAAATTTTAGATGTTTAATATCTAAATCTTGATTAAATCAGCAAAAATGTACTGTCTTATATTAAGTCTCTGTAAATTTATGATAAAAGTAAACAGCATAATCTTTATATACTTATTTAAGTAGACATACATATCTGCAAATTAACAAAGTATATGTTATTAAAGTTGATCATGGACTGTGGCTACTCTTCTGTGATCGCCTAATAAGTCATGCTTCTCAATATTTACGACGTTTTTCACCCAAATTACTGTAAAAATATAATTGTTTTAATTAGTTTTTGAGTGCATGAGTTATTCTTTCGAGGGATTGGAGATTGGGGATTGGGGATTGGGGGAGAAAATCCATCATTCTCAATTTTTATTTGAAACAACCATATAATATTTAGAATTAGATTAGCTTGATAGTATAGTTAAATAGAAACATATTTAATTCAACGTAAGTTCGGTTTAAGCTGAAACCTTTATTGGATAAGCATTTGAAATCGATGATTTCTGGTCAAGCGTACATGCGGGGAAACCCTTTGTCCGCCTTGAAAAGCGCACCGCCGACGCTGGGGTTTCCCCAGCTTGTCGCCGGAGCAAGTCGGTGGGGAACTCTTGACCGCATTCCGCGGTTTAATTCATCGTGTTGGCTTTATCTTAAATGTTGCCTTCGCTAATGGCTAATGGCTAACAGCTACCCCAACCAGTCAATTGTCTTATCCCGAACTGACGTTAATTTAATTGCCTAAAAAACTTTAAAGATTGCTAGTAGTGCTAATAATATAGAAACCATTGGCGGCAACTCTCACTTGTACAGAGTATTTCACCAATGGCTAATAATTAACAGCTAGTTAAAATAATATTATTTTTTATCTCCACATCTGGTAATCACCAGAATATAACTCTATAGCGATTGTAGTCCTGCTAATAACTAAGATTGCTGAGGATCAATTTGGGGTGCTTGAAGAATTTCTTGGTCATTAAACTGGGCTGTTTTGATGGGAGTAACCATTTCAACCGCAGCTTTTTTGGCTTTCTTTTTACCTACAGGAGGAATTTCTAAAAGATCTCGTGCGCCTGTAACACCTTGTCCAATAAACAATAGTAACGCCAAACAATTAACGATTATGTGTAGATTGCGGATCGCTAGATTGCGATAAATATCATCAACAATAGCAATCGAAAGAATCATCAGTAAAGATACTGCTATTCCATAATAATAATGAGACCAGTACCACTCATCTGGTAGTCGCCATACACCATCTTGTTGACCCAGAATAATCAATCCCATTCCCGTCATTGTGGCAAAAATACCGCGCCACAGTTTCGGTTTTGCCTGTAACAACAGTACTAACGAAGCTATGGTTGCCGCAAACAACAAGAGAATTAAAATTGCCTTGGGATTATTTTTTGCCCATAAGTTCTTTTTGATAAAGCTTTTATAAACAATCGAGTAAGCGATCGCAATCAAGGAGGCTACTACCACGCTAGTGGCTAGCCAACGACCAACTCGAACGTGTTCTCGCCCCACAACTGGGGGAATTTTGCTTTTGCCGTCTTTACTTTGTAAACGCCGTTGACGAGTTTGCCAAGCGAAGTAAGTAACAATACCTACCATAGGGAAAACGAATGCCACTACTAAAGCAGGATGAATCAAGGCAACTAAATCCTGATTGCCCAGATAAGTAAAAGCTAGATACTTCTGTGGTTCAATTAACGTCCATGTATCTATATTCATGGTATGTAAGCAATAATTATTTGGTTTTGCAGCCGAGATATTTTCAATCTCTTCTCAGCAAGTTAAAACACAATTATTAGAACAAGCTGAATTATTACTAACCTTAAAATGCACTCTTCATTCTTTGATACCCCTTCTAATTTAGATAACGTAATGGTAATTATTCCCGTACGTAATGAAGAGGTAACGATCAAGTCAGTAGTGCAAGAATTATTCGATTTCGGTCTGAGCAGAATTCGGGTGGTAGACAATGGTAGCAGCGATCGCAGTGCTACCATTGCTCAAGAGGCTGGTGCCCAGGTGGTATTTGAACCTCAAGCAGGTTATGGGCAAGCTTGCTGGCGTGGGTTAGAAAATATTCCAGCAGGAATTGAATGGATTTTATTTGCTGATGGTGATGGTAGCGACGATTTCAATTGCTTACCTCAATTTTTTAGCTTAAGAAATCAATATGACCTTATTTTAGGCGATCGCCGTGCTACGCCTCAAGGCAAAGCGGTAATGAGTCCTGTGCAGCATTTTGGTAATGGTTTGGCTAGCTGGTTAATTAATCTGGGCTGGGGACATCAATATCATGATCTTGGGCCATTACGACTGATTCGGAAAGCTTCTTTAGAACAAATTGCGATGCAGGATCGCGGTTTTGGGTGGACAGTGGAAATGCAGGTGAGAGCAATTGAGGAGGGACTCAAAATCTGTGAGATTCCCGTCAACTACCGACCCCGACAAGGGGGTAAGTCTAAAATATCTGGCACGATCTCAGGCAGTATTCAAGCAGGAACAATTATCCTAGGTACTTTGGCTAAACATTATTTATCTTCTGAGCGCAACCTAGAGTCAAGACAAGAAAGTAAAGCCAAAGCTAGAGGCAAAATCTTACTCTGGTTAAGCGTCCTCTGTCTTTTAAGCGGCGCTGTAATGATTGCCCCCTACGGAGATTTTCGACAATCACATACAGTACTTAACTTTGGTTATGGTCTTTGGGTCATGAGTCTGGGATTTATCTTTTCGTGGGGACTAAAATCACTTTCATTTTGGTGGTTTTGGTTAATTGCGATCGCCACTCGCCTGATAGTTCTAGACATGTATCCAGGGAGTGATGTCTGGCGCTACATTTGGGAAGGCTACATTCAAACTCTTGGGTTTAACCCCTATGATTTTGCCCCCAATGCCCCCCAGTTGCTTCCCTATCGTTTCTCCTGGTGGTCACAGATAAATCACCAGGGAATATCGGCAATTTATCCTCCTCTTTCTCAGTTAGGATTTCGGATGTTGGCGGCAATTTCCCCCAGCGTTATTCTGTTTAAAAGCAGTTTTGCGATCGCTGATTTATTAACCTGTTGGCTACTAACTAGAAAATTTAGCTATCTGCAAACCACCCTTTATGCCTGGAATCCTCTAGTTATTTATTCTTTTACAGGAGGAGGACACTATGATAGTTGGTTTATTTTACCTTTAGTAGCTGCTTGGTTGTGGTCGCCATCAGCATCATCTAGAAAAGAAATAAACATAGATAATCAGCATAAAGTTGAGGATAAAAGCTTTAAAGAAAAGATTTTACTTAATTTCAACAGTCAAAACTTGATTAAAGCCTTGTTAGTAGGTGCCAGTATTGCAATTAAGTGGATTTCCTTACCTATTCTCGCTTTTATAGGCTGGACAACATGGCGTAAAGTTAATCTAAAAACAGCAATCTTAGTTATTGTTTGCGGTATTCTGCCGATATTAATCACAGCCTTATTTTTCTGCGACGCTAACTCTTGTCATTTAGTACCAACAGGTTCAGGATTTGTTAAACAGGGGCGTATTGCTGAGTTTTTACCTCGTTTATTAGCCAAAGTCTGGAATGGTTCTACTGAATCCAACAGTATTTTTGCACCCTTTTTGCTAATTGCTGTCGTCTTACTTCTGATGACAGTTCGCAATCTGCAACAGTTTATTCTCGGTTGGTTTGCCGCCCTGTATCTTATTTCCCCAATTATCCATGTCTGGTATCTGACCTGGATTATGCCCTTTGCCGTCGGCACCAATAACTGGGGAGTTCGCTTACTAAGTTTGAGTGGTTGTGTCTATTTTGTAATTCCCTATCATGACTATCAAAGAAATTTAACCGATGCCGAAACCTGGTTACTTTGGCTACCTTTTATAATTGGTTATGCCAGTCATTTATGGCGATCGCAATTTAAACATAATTGACAAAACCATCAGACGTTTATTCTATAGCCGTACAAAATTATATCTGCTCGTAAGTAATAAGTAATTCGAGTCTTATATATTATTTTGCCTACCTAAAATTTTGCAGCCGACGAGTTTTGAATGTCCGATACCAGAAGCAGGGGAAACAGCTTGTATTGCTGTCAGTCACTAAAATTAAAGCTGGTTTAGTTTTAGTAGAGCTTGGATAGTGCGATCTCTAATTAGTACGACTATATCTCAGTTCGTTATTTCTTTTCTGCTTATAAATATAAAACGGGGACAGGTTCTGATACAAATGAGAATAATTCCTATTTGTGATCCGAACCTGTAGTTATATGACCAAGTTGTGAAAAATATAAATAAGCAGGAAGTTTCAAAGTCAAATCGATTTATTATTATTTATTACAAGCCAAAATACTAGTACAAATCAATCTATCGACATCACCACACTTTATACTCATGTACGTAAATACCACTCAAGCAGCATCTTTACTAAAAATATCCCCCAGTAGATTACGACAGTTATTGCAGAAAGGAAGAGTTCGAGGGGCTTATAAAACTGGTAAATTTTGGCTCATTCCTCTTTATGATGGTCTACCCTACGTTGAAAAGACTAGAAGAGGACAAGCGGGGACTTGGAAAACAGTAAAAAAGCCTCAGAAGACCACCATTAATATCAATAGCAATAGGATCAAACAGAATATCAAAAAAAGTAAGACAGAAAGACAACCTGCGATCGCGGTAAGGGGAAAAGAGAAACACTACGTACACGAGTTGGAGATACCAGTACCCTGTAAGATTATTTACAATCCAGACAAGCCCTTAGATTGTGGTGCCAGGGTTTGGATTGAGATTTTAAATTTTGATCTGGACTTAATTGCTGGTTAGTTTAGTTTTATTGTTGCTTTTACTTTGATGTTTTCTTATAAAGTTCCCATCGCTATAGTTACCACTGTGGCGTTACTGCGATCGCCTATAGTTATTGCTCAAGAACGATGAAAAAATACATCAAATATATTTTGATATTTTTTACAATCTTTTTCTTGGTTATTGGGTGCAGTTTTACTTCTACTGTCGATATAGCGAAAAAAATCACTGTTAAGATTACTGGCTATGGTAACGGTTCAGGAGTGATTTTTGAACGTCAAGGAAACATTTATTCAGTAGTTACCAATGAGCATGTAGTTCATCTTGAAACCGACTATAAAATTCGCACCCATGATGGTAGAGAACATAAAGTTATCAGTAGACAAAAGATTCCAGGTTTAGATTTAGCAATTGTCCAGTTTCAAAGTAATCAAAGCTACGATAAGGCAACTTTAGGCAACTCGGATAAGATTACTGAACTACAACCAATTTATGTTGCTGGGTTTCCTCTAGAAGATATTGATATGGATATTACCAAAGGGGAAATTAGAAGTATACGAAAAGAAATCTTACAAAATTCCCAACAAGAAAAGGGTTATGCTCTGACTTATAACAATCCTGCTCTTTCAGGTAGTAGTGGCGGTGCAGTATTAGATGAAAAAGGTCGCTTGATTGCGATTAATGGGGAAGGAGAAACAGATTTTAAAACAGGGAGAAATGTTAGTCGGGGAATTCCGATTAATTTGTTTACAGAAGCTAAGGAAAAGCTTGTAGTCGCAAAAAATGCTTCTCAAAAGGCTAGTGTAGATAATCCAGTTACAAACACTTCTAAAGAACCTATAGCGACCAATCCAGTTAAATCAATTCCTAGTAAACCCTCCCCTGAGAACAAAAATTCTAGTAAATACCAACTTGTCTATACTACTCCTAACGGTGCCGATCATGATGGTGCAGTTACAACTGTTTCAATAAGTGACAATTATTATGTGAGTGGTGGCGAAGACAATATTATCAAGGTATGGAATCTAGCGACAGGAGAACTAGAACGCATCCTTTCTGGTCATTCTAACTCAGTTGCAAGCGTGGTGGTGAGTGGGAACAAGATTGTTAGTGGTAGTGAAGACAAGACTATTAAAATCTGGAATCTGCAAGCAGGAGAATTGGAACACACCCTTTCTGGTCATTCTGATTCAGTTACAAGCGTAGCAGTCAGTGACGACAAAATTGTTAGTGGTAGTGAAGACAAGACTATTAAAATCTGGAATTTGGAGACAGGGGCTTTAGAACATACCCTTGCCAATCATGCTGGTAAGGTTAATAGCGTTACAGTTTCTAAGAACAAAATTGTCAGTGGTAGTGGGGACGGCACCATTAAAATATGGAATAAGAATACGGGAAATCTAGAACGCACTTTATATGGTCATTCTAGTGCTGTATTGAGTGTAATAGTCAGTGAAAATAAGATTGTTAGTGGTAGTGGTGATAACTCGTTTAATGGTGATAGTGGATTTTATACTATCAAAGTCTGGAATCTAGAAACAGGAAAGTTAGAACGTACTCTCACTGGTCATTCTGATTCAGTTGCAAGTGTGACAGTTAGTGGCGACAAAATTGTCAGTGGTAGTTGGGACAAAACAATCAAGGTCTGGAGTCTGGAGACAGGGAAACTAGAACGTACTCTCACTGATCATTTTGATTATGTTACAAGCGTGGCAGTCAGTGGCGACAAAATTATTAGTAGTAGTGGCGACAATACAATTAAGATATGGGATCTAAACACAGGAAAGTTAGAAAAAGGAGAAATTGGAGAAATTGGTCATTCTGATTCAGTTGCAAGCGTGGCGGTTAGTGGGGATAAGATTGTCAGTGGTAGTCGGGACAAAACAATCAAGGTCTGGAGTCTGGAGACAGGGAAACTAGAACGTACTCTCACTGATCATTTTGATTATGATACAAGCGTGGCAGTCAGTGGCGACAAAATTATTAGTAGTAGTGGCGACAATACAATTAAGATATGGGATCTAAATACAGGAAAGTTAGAAAGAACCCTTACTGGTCATTCTAATTATACTGCTCGTCGTCCTACTTATGGTAATAGTCTAGCAGTCAGTGGTGACAAAATTTTCAGTTATGGTGGCGACAATACAATCAAAGTTTGGAATATTGAGACAGGAAGGCTGATACGTACCATTTCTGATAGTGCTTATAGTTTAGCAGTCAGTAGAGACAAAATCATAAGTATAAGTGGTAGCTACGATACAATCAATGTCTGGAATATCAACACAGGCAAACTGGAGCAGACTCTAACTGATGATTCTCATGACATTACAAACATCACAGTTATTGACGATAAGATTATTTTTAGTGTTGACACGAATATTTTTACTTCTGACAATTCTGACAATGGAAATACAATTCAAGTTTGGAATCTGGTGACGGGAGAACTAGACCAGACTTTCATTAGTCATTATTATTATGTTGATATTATAGCAGTAAGTAGAGACAAAATTTTTAGTGGTGTTTTGGGAGAAACAATCAAAGTCTGGAATCTGCATACAGGAAAATTAGAACAAACCCTCTCAGGCGATTCTAATAGTTTGGATAGTGTTAACAGTCTAGCAGTCAGTGGAGATTATCTTGTCAGTGGTAGTACAGACAACACTATTAAAGTTTGGCAGCTACAAGAATAACTGTAATTGTATCCCCAGTTTCTAGTTATTCACTTTCTTTGCAACTAAAGAATCAATCATGATTTGTTCTACAGTTTTACTAAAATTCTGATACATACCGTCTAGGGTAACATAGGTCAGAATAAACACCTTGTCTGCTTTTTTAAACCAAACCAGTAAATATTTACTGGTAAAATCTGTATTCTTATTTTTCCCTGTATAAACGATACGATGAGCAGGTTTATATGGTTCTTCAGTTATAAGTATGCCAAATAGTTAGCTATTAACTCAAAAAAACAGAAATAAACTTAAGAACATACTAGAGTCAAAGATTTGTTGAGTATGGCTTGCAATCGTAATAACTGCTCACCTAAACTTGCTTTAGTCAGGAGATATAAGTCGAGCAATATATAAAATGGCTCAGTTGTCGAAAACAAAGCTGCTAACAGAACTGCTAAATCTAGAATCAGTTCGAGTAACAAAATACAAAAACTTGCCCCAAGTTGGACTGA
>JBCDDK010000134.1:0-20421 GCA_039180345.1 Cyanobacteria bacterium P01_G01_bin.39
ACTTATTAACGCTCAAACATCGAAAAAATTTTGATGTCAAGTTGCGATGCATGAAAATCTAAAAATCTTAAATTTGGCGATCGCCTGAAAAGAACAAATTCTACTTGACATTCAAGACAATCGCTTTAGGATAAATTATTTAGTCTGTCTACTTAACATTATTTCCAAGACGTGCATGTATAACCGTTGATTGCCAGCCACAGAATATAAAGCAATCTGCGGCTGGGAGTGAAGTAATGCGACTAAAAAATTAACCTACTGTTCCCTCTAGTTTGAGACTCAACAATTTATCCGCTTCAGCAGCAAACTCCATTGGTAGTTCATTCAACACATCCTTACAAAAACCACTAACCAGCATCGAAACGGCATCTTCTTCGGAGATACCCCGTTGTGCAAAATAGAATAGCTGTTCTTCGCCGATTTTAGCGGTAGATGCTTCGTGTTCTAACTTGGCGGTGCTATTATCAACCTGAATATAAGGGAAGGTGTTTGCTTCGGCGTTATCTCCAATCAGCATCGAGTCACACTGGGAGTAGTTACGGGCGCCATTAGCTTTGTTGCCAATTTTTACCAAGCCACGATAGCTACCTTTAGAATCTCCTGCGGAAATACCTTTGGAAATAATAGTGCTGCGGGTGTTTTTGCCCACGTGAATCATTTTAGTCCCTGTATCTGCCTGCTGCTTATTGTTAGTTAAGGCAATAGAGTAAAATTCACCCACAGAATTATCTCCCACTAAAACACAGCTAGGATATTTCCAGGTAATTGCTGAACCTGTTTCTACCTGTGTCCAAGAAATTTTGGAGTTGACTCCTTTACACAAACCACGCTTAGTTACAAAGTTGTAAATTCCGCCTTTGCCATTTTCATCCCCTGCAAACCAGTTTTGGACGGTGGAGTATTTAATATCGGCGTTGTCTAATGCTACTAATTCAACTACCGCAGCGTGAAGTTGATTCGTATCAAACATAGGCGCTGTACAGCCTTCTAGATAGCTAACGGAAGCCCCTTCTTCGGCAACAATTAAGGTACGTTCAAACTGCCCTGTATCGCCATCATTGATTCGAAAATAGGTTGATAGTTCCATGGGACATGTTACCCCTTTGGGAATAAAGACAAAAGAACCATCACTAAACACAGCAGAATTAAGGGCAGCAAAATAGTTATCTGCTACAGGAACAACGCTACCCAAATATTTTTTAACCAGTTCGGGATACTCTTCTAATGCCTCAGAAATAGAGCAAAAGATTACTCCGTCTTCTGCTAGTTTTTCTTTAAATGTAGTCCCAATAGAAACACTATCAAAAATAGCATCTACTGCCACGTTGCTTAATCTCTTTTGTTCGGAAAGGGGAATACCCAACTTATCGAAAGTTTCTAATAATGCGGGATCGACTTCATCTAAACTATTTTTTTTATCTTGTTTTTTCTTGGGTGCAGAATAGTAAACAATATCTTGATAGTCAATCTGGGGATACTCAACATGAGGCCATTCTGGTTCACTCATTTTGAGCCATTGACGATATGCTTTGAGACGAAACTCTAGCATAAATTCAGGCTCATTTTTTTTAGTGGAAATAAGACGAATGACATCTTCACTCAAGCCGCGGGGGATTTGTTCGGTTTCAATATCGGTTACAAAACCATACTTGTAGGGCTGATTAACTAGAGTTTTGACGTTAGCACTCATGATGAGAAATAAATAGACTATGTTGTTTAAAGTGTCTTAAATTATCTAAAGCTGTAACTAGAGAATCTAGCCATAGCTACAGCAATGTCAATCTAAGATGGGTTTAACCAAGTTAGAGCATCTAGATTTCACTAACTTTTCTAATCTCGGTATTGACGAATTCAACGTATACCTTCGGAACGCTGATTTCCGATGAACGTTAACCAAGTGTTCTTCTGAGTTTAACAATAAATTTGTTGTTAAAGTATATTATAGGTTACATTAACAACAAAGGTGTTGTTTTAGTCACAAACTTTCTTGCCTCAGTCTATAATTATTGTCAACGCTAGTTCTTAAGACGATGACGACCACAGGTTTAACGTCTACTAAACAAAATATTATGCAATCTTTGCTCAGGCAAGGACAAGCAGCAGCACGCCAGTTAGCTCAAGATCTTAATCTAAGTACTCAAGCAATTCGCCGTCATTTAAATGAATTAGAGGCAGATGGATTGATTGAATATCAGTCAGTACAGCAGGGCATGGGTAGACCACAACACCTCTACCAGCTTAGCAGTGAAGGGCGCGATCGCCTCAGTCCGCAAAAATATAGTGAATTTGCTGTTTCTTTTCTGGATACCCTGGCAGAAACCGTAGGTCAGGAACAAGTCAGCAAGGTTTTAGAGAAACAGTGGCAGCGTAAAGCAGCAGAGTATCGCACTCACTTAGGAGAGGGAGATCTCAAACAGCGTATTGCCAAGTTAGTTCAGCTAAGGCAAGAAGAGGGCTACATGGCAGAATTACATCAAGAATCCCCTCAGAACAAACAGCAGTTTATCTTAGTAGAAAATAACTGCGCCATCTCTGATGTTGCCGAATCCTATCCTAGTATTTGCGGTCATGAGTTAGAAATGTTTGCCGCAATATTACCAGACTGCATCGTAGAGAGAACTCAGTGGATGAACCAGGGAGAGCATCGTTGTGGTTATTCGATTGAGAAAAAGTAAGGAGTTGTTAGTCGTTAGTCATTAGTATATTAGACTTTTTGCCTAGGTCCCTCACTTAGCAGAGTTTTTAACAAATGACAGATGACAAGTGATGTTCTGCCCTTGTGGTACAAACAAAAGCCCATAGTGGGTTCCCCATGTACTATTAACTTTTGGAGCTAAAAATTATTCGTGCCAGAGGCGTATATTTATTAAGAAACTTTGCAAGTTCGTAAAGAAATTATTGTTACTCCTAAGCAGTGCTGGTGTGATTGTGCCTAATCAAGATAGTCTGATGAAAGTAGTTTTATGACCTAATTTTTAAAAGTTTCTATATGACCGCCGTAAATACTAATCCCACTAATAAACCAAAACCATCAACCCCCCCCGCTGACTCCAAAGAAAAGGTCAGTCAGTTTATGAAGCAAATTCAAGATGAAATTTGTGCTGGCTTAGAAGAGGCGGATGGTAAAGGTAAATTTAAAGAAGACAGTTGGGAGAGAGAAGAAGGCGGCGGCGGGCGATCGCGAGTGATGTCGGAGGGTGATATTTTAGAACAGGGTGGAGTTAACTTCTCCGAAGTATGGGGTAGTCAGTTACCGCCATCAATCCTTAAACAACGCCCTGAAGCTGAAGGAAATGGGTTTTATGCGACGGGAACATCCATGGTATTGCATCCTCGCAGTCCTTATATTCCTACGGTACATCTTAACTACCGCTATTTTGAGGCGGGTCCAGTATGGTGGTTTGGCGGCGGGGCAGACTTGACTCCTTACTATCCTTTTGCCGAAGATGCGGCTCATTTCCACCGCACCTACAAAGCAAGTTGCGATCGCCATCATCCTGAATATCATCCTGTATTTAAATATTGGTGTGATGAGTATTTTTATCTCAAGCATCGTCAGGAAACTAGGGGAGTTGGTGGATTATTTTTTGATTATCAAGATGGCACAGGAAAACTATACAAAGGACCTCATCCTGACAAAGCGGCAGCAGAATATAGCAACAAGTTAGGGGAAGTTGAGCATCGTAGTTGGTCAGATATTTTTAACTTTATTCAAGACTGCGGCAAAAGTTTTTTACCGGCATACTTACCAATTATTGCCAGGCGCAAAGATATAGAATACGGTGAAAGAGAGCGCAACTTCCAATTATATCGTCGTGGGCGCTATGTAGAATTTAACTTAGTGTATGACCGAGGTACTATCTTCGGCTTGCAAACTAATGGACGTACCGAATCAATCTTGATGTCCCTACCGCCCCTAGTGCGCTGGCAATACAATTATCAGCCAGAACCTAATACCCCTGAAGCAGAATTATATGAGACTTTTCTCAAGCCTCAAGATTGGGTTAACTGGAAGGATGAGGAATAAGGGATTAGGGATGAAGGATAAAGGATAAAGGATGAAGGACAAAGGCTTTGAGCCGCATGTAGGAATATTGATTTACCCAGTCCCCAGTCCCTAGTCCCCAATCCCCAATCCCCAATCCCCAAAAGTCTCAGATATACCTCACCTCAAAGGGAATTGCGATACATAACTGATGTTTTCACAGAGAAAGCTAGCTCTTTTCAGCTCAGATAAGTGTAGTTACCTAACTCTTTTTCATAGTTGCATAGTAGTTTTTGTGCTTCATCAATAGTTATTAGGTTTTGAGAGAGGGCAATTTCGGTACGACGGCGCATAATTTCCATCAAGTCTTCAGCATCATAGTTCACATAACTGAGTACATCCTTGATTGCATCTCCCTTGACCATATGTTTAATTTGATAGTCTTGGGCAGAAACTTGAATCTGAGCTAGATTAGTGCTGCCGAAGAGATTATGCAAGTTGCCCATGATTTCTTGATATGCCCCCATCAGAAACATTCCCAAATAATAGGGTTGATTCTCTTTGAGGGAGTGTAATTCTAGCAGGTGTTTGACATCCTTACGATCTATAAAGCAGTCAATTACGCCATCACTGTCGCAGGTAAGATCAGCAATAATTCCCCTCGCAGTTGGTTCCTCATTCAGGCGATGAATCGGCATAATGGGAAATAGTTGTTTGATCGCCCAAGTGTCGGGTACAGATTGGAAAATAGAGAGATTGGCATAGTAAGTTGATGCCATTATTTGCTCTAAATTAGCCAAATCTTCGGGTACATCAGCTCTATCTTGGATAATACTGGCAATTTTATAACAACAAGCCCAATAAAGTTGTTCGGCTCGAGATCTTTCTAGCAAACTTAAATAGCCTAAGCTAAATAAACTAAGAGCTTCTTCTTTATGCTGAATTGCGTCGTGATAGGTTTCTTGATAATTTGTCTCATTGATTGACTGATATGTCTCCCAGAAATTAGTCAGTACTAAAGATTTCTCTGGCATCAAGGTCGGCGGAGTATAGTCCACATATTTAGTAGCTAATACATCAAAAATTAGCACTGACTGATGAGCAGCGATCGCTCTCCCACTTTCGCTAACTAAAATAGGTGCATTTACTTGACCTTGAGCGCAAGCATCTTTAACCTGTGCCACGATATCGTTAGCATAGTTTTGCATGTTGTAGTTTTTCGACGCGGCAAAGTCAGTTTTAGAACCACTGTAATCTACTGCCAATCCCCCTCCCACATCCAAATACTGCATGTTTGCCCCCATTTTTGCCAGTTGGACATAAATCTGGCTAGCTTCACGAATGGCATCTTTAATAGTAGCGATCGCAGAAATTTGGGAACCGATATGGAAGTGTAGTAGTTGCAAGCAATCTAACATGCCTCTTGCTTCTAGCTGCTGCAACAGCTTTAAGATTTGCGGGACACTTAGACCAAACTTAGCATGATCCCCTGTAGAATTGCCCCAACGTCCTGTTCCACGAGTGTTTAGTTTAGCTCTTACTCCTAAAATAGGTTTGATATCTAACTGACGACTAATTTCTAAGGTTAAAGACAGTTCCTCTAGTTGTTCGATCACAATAATTGGTTTTTGCCCCAAGCGCATTGCCAGGAGTGCGGTTTCGATATATGCTCTATCTTTATAGCCGTTACAGATCAGTAATGATGGTAAATTATCCTGATTTTGATTTGCGGCTAAAGCAGCTAAGGCAATCATTAATTCGGGTTTAGATCCTGCCTCTAGTCCAAACTGGTAAGATTTTCCATAGCTTACCAAGTCTTCAATTAAACGACGATCTTGATTACATTTAAGGGGGAAAACGCCCTGATATGTTCCCGAATAATTATAACGAGCGATCGCTATATTCATACAGTGGTAGAGACGTTCCCTGCGATCTGCCAAAATATCGTCAAAGCGAATCAACAAGGGCGGCTGAACACCTTGTTGTTTAAGGGATTCTACTAATTTATATAGATCCAGGGAAATTTCGGATGATGCACCTTGGGGAGCAACAGTAACGTTACCAGCAGTATTGATCGAAAAATAAGGCTTACCCCATTCTTTTATGCTGTATAGACTTTCGCTATCCTCAATAGTCCATCTAGATTTGAATTCTGACTGGTGTGACTCAACTATCATCAATAGTGCTTAATGTTACTTAGCTTTTTATGATCAAAGATTTACTAAAAGTGATTACGCCCTGGGTAGCCTATCGCAACTCCAATAATTGAAAAATATTTAGCTTGATAATTCTGCTAATAGCTCTTGATATTTACGATTCTTTTGCAATCTGCGGTAATTATGAGCTAATTTTAAGGTTACTTCTGTCCATTGTTGCCTTTGATTGCAAGCTAAATATAGCTGGCGTGCTTTTTCCCAGTGGATACTCGCCCTTTGTAGCTGATTTTGTTCTTGGGCAATGCTACCAGCGGCATCTTCTAACTGAGCTAATTCCAGAGGAGAATTATGAGCGAGATTAATACCGCGTTCGATAGTTTTTGTCGCTTGATTTGACTCCCCGACTCGCTGATAGGCTAACGCTAGATAGATTAGTCCTTGCTTCTCTAAAAGTGTAGCAATAATACGGCGATCGCTTAAAAAGTCTCTGAGTAGGGTAACAGCTTCGGTATAATATCCTGCTTGATAAGCCCAGATTCCTCTAACAATTAACCGTTCTCGAACCAGATCAACTGACTTTAAAAGTGGGTCTTGATCAATGCTTTTAGCAGCAATAGGAGGGACTGACAATAGAGAAAAAGCTATAGCTATAGCTGTGGGCAATAACCTTATCTTAATCATTAATTTTGCTGACTCCACTTTAGGCTCTCAACCCTATTGTTCCCAAAGTAAATGCCGGATTTTCTCTTGAAAAATAGCGATTATACAAGAGCAAATTATGAATTTTTTTGAAGCAATTAGAGAGAGAAAATAAAATAATGTGATTCTCATTGGCATAAAAGTGTTAGCATTCAAACGGAGAATCAACAGATTAACGATTAAGTTTGTACCCAGTATTCAAGGTTTTTCCGTAAAGTATTGAGCTATTTATTTACCAGTAATTCTGTCTCTCTAAACACAACACTCATTGAGAAGACAATTAACATATGTCAATTTACGTCGGCAATTTATCATACGAAGTTAACCAAGAAGACTTAAACGAAGTCTTTACTGAGTATGGAACTGTAAAACGAATTCATATTCCTAGCGATCGCGAAACAGGTCGCCCTAGAGGCTTTGCTTTTGTGGAAATGGAATCAGAAGCTAACGAAGATAAAGCGATTGAGGCTCTAGATGGAGCAGAATGGATGGGTCGCGATCTTAAGGTTAACAAAGCCAGACCTCGTGAAGACAGAAGTGGCGGTCGTGGTAATCGACGTTTCTAATGCTTCTGGTTTGATTAAATACAATAATGCTTCTAGAGATTAAATGATAATTAATTTTGTTTGTCTTCCCTAGAAGCTTTTTTGTGGGTGTGATGAGCAAAAAATCTGGTTCTAGTGACGTGTAGCAAAAGTAAGTAAAGTCAGCCCTAAAAAGCCTGAAGGAGCTTAGAGTGAAATCTATATAGAGCTGACAATATTAACCATACAGACCAACTATGGCTTTCGTGTGACGATTCAATGAATTTTAGATGACGAGTCTAATTGAGATGGCGCTAAAATCAACAATATTGATTAATCTAGATCGAGCTATGGATTATTAATAACAATGATAAGCAGATAGAAGTTTGCGGGAATTATAATAATAGAGCTTCAAGCCCTGCTGCCTTAGATCTCAGATTACTCACACACTTAAATCATCTACAATGCGTCAATTTTTAAAACAAACTTTTGCCAGCACCATTGGTAGTATAGTTGGCTTAATTCTTTTTTTAGGCTTAGGTACCAGCGGTTTAGTCTTAATTTTTTTAGCTGCCGTATCCGATGAGTCAGAGATACAGGGAATTAAGGATCAATCGGTATTGGTATTTGATTTGTCAACTCAGATCAGAGATTCTAAGCCTCCTGCTAATTTAGCTCAAGCTTTTTCTGGTAAAAAACAAGAAATTATTACTTTACGTCGAGTATTACAGTCTCTCGATAATGCCACTAAAGATGATCGCATTAAAGCTTTACTTCTAGATGGTAGAAGAGGCGGTGGCTCTAATGGTTATGCTACCGTGGCTGAAGTAAGAGCGGCATTAGCCAAGTTTAGTGCCGCAGGTAAAAAAATAATTGCCTATGACGTGACTTTAAGTGAACGGGAATATTACCTCTCTTCTATCGCCGATGAGATCATTGTTAATCCCATGGGGACAATGGAACTAAATGGCTTGAGTTCCAAACAGATGTTTTTCAAAGGTGCGCTAGAAAAATATGGGGTGGGAGTACAGGTAATTCGCGTAGGTGACTATAAATCGGCAGTAGAGCCTTATATACGGGAAGACTTAAGTGATGCTAATCGAGAACAAACTAGAGCCTTACTTGATGATTTATGGGGTAAATTTATCGATACGGTAGCTGACAGTAGGGAGGTCAACCCAGAGCAACTGCAAACGCTGGTTGATACTAAAGGATATTTAGAGCCACAAGAGGCAAAGCAAGCTGGTTTAATTGATCAAATTGGTTACTACGATAACGTTGCTAACAAACTACGCAAAATCACTGGGGAAACCGAAACTTCAGAGAGCTTTAGACAGGTTGACTTAGGAACCTATGCCGATCGCATGATTCGGGCGACGGAGACTAGTGCTGATGCGGCAGAAAAAATTGCGGTAGTCTATGCCGAAGGCGCAATTGTGGGCGGAATGGGCAGTATTGAAACTATTGGCAGCGATCGCTTTGCTGAGGAATTTCGCAAACTGAGAGAGGATGAGGAGGTTAAAGCAATTGTCTTACGGGTTAACAGTCCTGGGGGTAGTGCCACGGCTTCAGAGGTCATTTTACGAGAGATCTTATTGACTAAGAAAGTGAAGCCTGTCATTGTTTCGATGGGCAACGTTGCCGCATCTGGGGGTTATTGGATTGCAGCAGGTGCCGATCATATTTTTGCTGAAGAAAATACGGTAACAGGTTCCATTGGGGTTTTTGGTTTGCTGTCTAACATTCAGGAAATTGCTAAAGACAATGGCATCACCTGGGATGTGGTTAAAACAGGTAAGTTTGCTGATATCGGCACCAACGTGCGTCCTAAAACCGAAGCTGAGTTAGCCCTTTATCAGCAGTCTGTGAATAAAACCTATCAGCTATTTCTGAGAAAAGTCTCTCGTTACCGTAATCTCCCTGTAGCTAAAGTCAAGAAAATTGCTCAGGGTCGAGTTTGGTCAGGAAAGGAAGCAGTTAACATTGGCTTGGTTGATCGTCTGGGTGGTTTAGAAAGTGCGATCGCCTATGCCGCAGAAAAAGCAGAACTAGGTAATAGCTGGAAGTTAGAAGAATATCCGCAGCAGAACCGTTTTGAAACCCAGTTACTGCAACATTTGTTTGATGTTGAGGCTCTAGAATCCCAAGGAGCGATTGACCCTATAACTGCGGAATTCTGGCAAATTAGACAGGAATTAGCAATTTTGAGTGGATTTAATGACCCTAGCGGCGTATACGCCCGCTTACCATTTAATTTTAAAATTGATTAATTTTTTACTTGCAGCTTTGTTGGTTTTGATTACTTAATAAAGTAATCAGTAATCACATAATCAAGTTTATGCCCAAAGCAGTAGTTCTAATTTCTGGCGGACTCGATTCCGCTACTACCGCCGCCATTGCCATCGCCCAGGGATATGAGGTAATAGCCCTGTCTTTTCGTTATGGTCAACGACATCAAAGGGAACTAGATGCGGCACAAAAGATTGTGGCAGCATTAGGTATCAAAGAACATTTTATAACTGACATCGACCTCTCTCAATGGGGTGGTTCTTCTTTAACGGATCAGGAAATGGCTATTCCTCAAGATGGGGTGCAACCTGACGTGATTCCCTCCACCTATGTCCCTGGGCGCAACACCGTATTCATGGCGATCGCTCTTTCGTTGGCAGAAGCTAAACAAGCTCAGGCAATTTATCTGGGGATTAATGCCGTAGACTACTCAGGCTATCCCGACTGTCGCCCTGAATATCTTGCCGCTTTTCAGCAGTTAGCCAACCTGTCTTCTAAAGCAGGAGTTGAAGGTAATGCACCGCAGTTGATTGCTCCTCTGGTTAAAGATACTAAAGCCGATATTGTCCGTCGCGCTTTAGAGTTAAACGTACCAATTGCCGATACCTGGTCATGTTATCAAGGGGGTGAAACTCCCTGTGGTGTTTGTGATTCCTGTCGAATACGCGATCGCGCTTTAATTGAAGTTGGTAGGGCAGATTTAGCTAGTGATTATGCTCGTAAACAATTATCAATTGGTGATAGTTTGCAAAAGTAGTTATAAAAGCTATGTTTTAGAATAAATTAGCTCAATTTTATTAATTGCGATCGCTTTGGGTGCGAGCAACGCAATCGCTTATCGATTTCTCGATAACGCCTAAGTTTAAGAGGGAAGTTTTACCAGTTATAAGTAACTCTTTGCTTCTTTTTGGTAGTTTTCTTAGACGATATTCAGCACGAGAAGCAGCTGATTTGTCTCCTATTTCAGCACTGAAAACTAATTGTAAAGGATGCCTATTTCTGGTGTACTTAGCAGCCTTCGCACTGCCCGATTGATGAACTTTAAAGCGTTTGAGAACATCATTAGAGATTCCCGTATAAAGAGAATTATCACCACATCGAATCATATATATGTACCACATAAATTAACTATCGAATAATGCTCAAAAAATTATCAACTAAGCCCATTACAGTATTATGAGTATCCACAGCAATTTAGCCACGACTCTCATTTTTAAAATTTAAGAGAACTCAAAAGTTTCTAGACCTTGTTGTTCACGAAAATTAGAAATCAGTAAACTTGCAAACTCAGGATTGACGGCAAAAAACTGACGAGTTTTAACCAGACTATCTAACTTTGCAGAAGATGCAATCTCCCTTAGTTGTTCACCTTGATATTTCTCGATAAAAAATTCTAGAAGCCATTCTATATAAATTGGATGAGTGTAAGGTTAATTATTTGTTTGTGAACTATCTCTCTTCTGTCACTTTCCGAGATTTGAATCACAATAGAAAAAATTTGGAGAAGCTGTGAGCCAGAGAGTGCAATGGATATGGATGTAAAATTACAGATTCTTGAACATATATTCCCCTATCCCCCTATCCCCCTATCCCAATAAAAAACAGATATCGGAGATATAAACACCCCAATATCTGCTAAAGAATAATCACAAGACTAAAATCTACTCGATTTCTTTGCCAGCAATTTTATTCGCCAAGCTCTTTAACCGCATTACCAGCCTCATCTAGACCTTCATTTAGTTCATCTTGCGCTGCTCCTGCTGCATCTTCAACTGCATTACCAGCATCTTCAAGGTTTTGTTCAATACTTTCTCCACCATCTACAGCATCGGGAGCTTCAATTTTTTGTTCTCCTGCACAGGCTGTTACAGCTAAAGATAGAGCTACAAAAGCGGGAACTGCAAAATTTTTGATATTCATCATTTTAGAAGATTCAAAAGTTTAAGTTAGTCTACTATGTGATACTCGATAATTCCTCAAGAGTCAAAAAGATTCTAGCTTTTTAAAACATTATTTAAAACATTAATTTGCTATTTACGCTCGATCTGGGTAAAAATCTCAGCTAAGATTTCACCCGCACCTTGCTCACGTAATTTAGCTGCGAGATCTTTTCCTATTTGCTCCGATTCTGCTCTTTTGCCAGTTACCGTATCTTTAATTAATTGTTTGCCATCAAGACTAGCAACCATCCCTACTAGAGTAAGCTGGTCATTCTCAATGCTGGTATTAACTCCAATCGGTACTTGGCAACCACCTTCAAGCTCTCGCAGAAACGATCTTTCTGCTAAAGCGCGATCGCGACTATCATTATCTGATAAAGCCTGAAGTATTTTGAGAATTTCTTCGTCTCCTTGGCGACACTCAATTCCTAAAGCACCTTGTCCCACTGCATGAAGGGATACCTCACCTGAAATTATTTGGTGAATGCGATCGCTCATATCCAATCTTTGCAATCCTGCTACAGCTAGAATGATTCCGTCATAGTCTCCCGAATCTAATTTAGCCAGGCGAGTGTTGACATTACCGCGAATATCTTTAAATTCTAAATGAGGATAGTGATGACGTAATTGCGCCAGCCGCCTCAAGGAAGAAGTGCCAATAATTGACCCTGGAGGTAAAGTTTCTAACTTGTACTCCTGATTTTTTTGATTGACCACCAAAGCATCGGCAGGATCGACTCTTTTGGTAACGCACCCCAACATCAAACCTTCGGGTAAATTGGTGGGTAAGTCTTTGAGGGAATGTACCGCAAAATCAGTAGTGTTGTTAAGCATTCCCACTTCTAATTCCTTGGTAAACAAGCCCTTATCGCCAATCTTGGCTAAAGGAACATCTAGAATTTTGTCTCCTTGAGTGCTCATTTTCTCAACTTCAAATTCGATGTCGGGAAAATGCTTTTCCAATTCTCCTTTTACCCAATATGTTTGTACTAATGCCAATTGACTCTTACGAGTACCGATGCGAACAGTGCGTCTTTGGGTTCTGGTGGTGGAGGTCATAAGAATTATCTTAAAAAAATCTAATAAAATCAAATCACTCGATCTAGGGTATCGTAGTTCCTGATTCGCGTTGATTAATTTTTGTTTGCTTTTGGCGACTTATGGTTGCAAGCTGATGATTAATCGTCATTATAAAATATAGATAGTTTCTTGGTACACAAAATTAACGAGCGGTCAACGTTTTGGGAAACTTCAAAACTATCCTCGCTCAATTGTTGATTAAAATTTAGGCATTATGAGTAAAAAAGCAGCATTGTTAGAAGCGATCGCTGGCAAAAATCGTGGTTTGCTAGCTAATGAAATTGACAACGTGCGAGTTCTCTCGACAATTCAAGAATTAGAGGACGATAATCCAACTCAAAAGCCTTTAGAAGCCAAGGAACTACTCGATGGTGACTGGCGACTGCTTTATACTACTAGTAAAGGAATCCTCGGTTTGGATCGCTTTCCTCTATTTAAATTAGGTCAAATTTATCAGTGCGTACGAACCTCAGAGGCTAAAATTTACAATATCGCTGAGATTATCGGGTTGCCAATGCTAGAAGGCCTGGTTAGTGTTGGGGCTACTTTCGAGCCTGTTTCTGAGCGCCGAGTCAGCGTTATGTTTGAGCGATCTATTGTTGGTTTACAGAAGTTTTTGGGCTACAAAACCCCTGGTAAATTGGTACAGCAGATTGAGTCAGGTAAAAAATTTCTACCTTTAGATTTTAAAATTGATCGAGGAGAGCAAAAAGGCTGGCTCGATATTACCTACTTAGATGAAGATATGCGAATCGGTAGAGGTAATGAAGGCAATGTATTTGTTCTAACTAAAGAAACTTTAGCGGCATAGCTTTGATGGCTCTTGCTTTTTATCAGTGAACAGTGAACAATGAACAATGAACAATGAACAATGAACAATGAACAGCTAGATGATAAATGATAAATGTGACGTTGGTGAATCAAAGTATGATTTCTTGATTTTGTGACTTTAAATGAAATCTAAAAAGCTTAAAGCTTAAAGCTTAGAGCTTAGAGCTTATGGCTTAAGGCTACGAACAGAAACATTTTGCACCTTATACTCAAAATCACCAACGCCTGATAAATGTTTAAAAGCGATCGCCGATAGTAAAAATAAACTCAGCATCTCCTTCATCATTGAGGGCAAATTCGGTACGGACGGCACCAATGGGGGTTAGAGTACGCAGACCTAAACCATAACCAAAGCCTTCACCAGGTCGTTCGCGGACAACAGCGGGTTGACCAATAACATCATCAGCCGAACCTAAATCGTTGGCATAATCAAAAAATAGGGTTCCGCCCACATCAAATACGTTACGGAAGGCGTTGAAATCAAAGATGGGGTAGCGATACTCAACACTAGCTTGGACAAAGCTGCGGGAAGTACTAATCTCGCTAGTATCATAGCCTCTTACTGAGCTAGAGCCACCTAGAATAAAGGCATCATAGGGAATGGCATCCCCTAAAATAGTGCCTCCTTGGAGATTAAGCACTAGAGTTCTATCCCCCTGACCAAAACCAAATAGAGGCACGGGTAAATATTGGGTATAGTTAGCCGACAAGCGATTGGCTAAAATATCAGCCTCTCCTACTGGTAGATACTGATCGCTACCAAATTCAAATTTAAAACCACGGGTAGGATTTGCGGGGTTGTTTTGTTTATCTAAGACCGTAGCAAAATTGAGGGTCAACAGATCATCCTGTCCATCATTACTAACCGTAAGTTGATTACCCAACTCGTCTAATGGTTCAATCCTCTCGGAAAATGCCCCATCCCGTAGCGATACCCGCTGATAAGAAAGTCCAATCGCACCTTGAAAATCTTGTCCCAGGGGTCGGAAATACTCAACACCACCACCCAAACGAGTCACCCAAGGATCGCCACCATCAGGTAAATTGACCTCCCGTTCACCTTCGTCAAATTCGGGTTCGATGCGCCGACTATTAAAAAAATTAACGCCAATACCGCGATCATGCCTAAAAAAGTTTCTGTATCCCAGATTCAAGCCAAAAGTTTCGGTTCCAACTTCAACTCCTAAATCAAATTCCTGATTATCTCCTCCCAGATTCAACCACCCTACCTGAGCCCCTCCACCAAAGCCGCTAGCACTATCAGATACTGCTGGTACGGGAACTGGTTTGACGGGTCCCTGTAGTGCTGTAGGCGGTGGCAAAGTTAAGCCAAAGCCAATAGACAGAGGGCTACTTTCCTGAATTGCGATCGCCATTACTACTTGATTATCTGTAGTTTCCTCTAGAGTAAGGCGAGCAAGCTCAACGATTGTTAGGTCGAGAACTCCCTGCAAACCTTCTCTCGCCAATTGAGCATCATAAGTGTCTCCTGGCCGAAGTTCAAACTCTCTAGTAATCACATCAGGATTAGTTTTCCCTGAAGTTAAGTTCCCCTCAGAATCGACATACCGCACCACAATATCAGTGATTTTTTCTTGATTGCCCACGGGAACAATCGCCTCGGGACGCATTTGCTGACCAGGAAACACAGGTGTGCGTGGTCTTTGGGTAATATTAGTAGATTGCTGCGCTGGTTCACCTACTATCGTTTTAGTAGTATTGGGTGCTAATTGTGCTACGGCATAACTTTTGCTAAGTAATGTTGTTAAAGATAAGATACCAATTACAACGGTTAATTTATTCTGTAGCGTTAAATATCGACGCAAAATATTAAGCCCTGTAGCGGCTGGGAAAATTAGTGAACAGTTTTATTGTCTCAGACAAAGTGATTTTTGTTGCTTCATACATTTATAGACACTAATCAATCTATAAGCAAGTTTTAAACTATTACTTCCTGCCCACGAAGAAATGTTTGAAATAACATCTATGTATTAAACCTTTGGCACAAATCGCTCCGCGTTACTGTTGACTGATTTATTGAGTCTAATTTAAGCTTTAGATACTTATGCAAGTACTCAGTTACAATGCCATGAAGCATTAGGTCACGGCTGGCATTAAATGGACTATTAGGTAACAGAGGATGACGATTGGTAATGACGTGATTCCAGTCGTAATCATCAGTTATTTTACTGAAATAGATGCCAAAGCTTTCATCAAACTGCAATGATAGTACTGCTCTAGTAAATTCATCACTAGTGAGGCACAAGGAATAAAAAATTTTGAAAAGTTCAATCGCCGATTCTAAGTCAAGAATTCTGATCCAGCGACGTTTGGTAAAATCAATCTCGACCTCGATTGGCTGAAGACTGTCGAAGTTTAAATTATCTGGGTCGATTTTTTGTAGCCAGTTAGGATTGGCTTGTTCAGCCTGATGGTAATCACGAACAAAGTTATATAAAATTAGATCGTGTTCGAGAAAAGCATTGTTAGCCAAGTCGTAAACAGTGCGAGGATAAAGCTGAGATTTTGCGATCTGAGGATCTGGTCCATTATCAATCAGGAAATTGACAAGGTTTGAGCCCAAACTCAGATGACGTACGATTAGATAGCAGGCTTCGGGAGCAACAAAATTATTGAGAAACCAGGCTGCGCTATGGTGCATCAAGCCATAAGCTTGGAACTGAAAGGGCAATAGTCGCTTGAGGGTCATAATTAATGCCAGCAGTAGATTGGCAATTAGCTTAATCGGAATCAAGAGATAATTACGAGTCCAATTATTTAGATCCTTGACCATATATGCCTTGGCAGTGGCATCTATGGGAATGGCATTATCTAAATAAACCACGTCCCAAGTATTAGGATCTAAAGGGTTATGGGGAGATAAAGAATGTTCCAACATTATTGAATTTCTTCTAGCTGTAATCTGAGGGAGATTGAGGTACAGCTAAATTTTGTTCGTCAGCTAGCTTGTTAAAACCAGATAAATTGTGATCAATGTGATTGCCTTTTACTACTGTTAGCATCATATATGCTGTGGTAAACCCACCACTTTCAGGTACAAAACAGCAGATCTTTTCTCCTGATTGTAATTTACCCGAATTGAATAATTCTTCTAGCATCAGATAAATCGAAGCACATCCTGTATTGCCCTTTGTATAGAGGTTTGTAAACCATTTTGCTTCGGGAATCATCGCTCCAGCCTGTTCAAGCAGATCGATAATTTGATGACGAAAAAAGTGAGAAGAATAATGGCATAAAAACCAATCTACTTCTTTGAGATTAATTTTTCCCGTTTCAATTAGCTTGAGCCATCCCCTGACCCCCAGCTTAATAACCTCTTCTAACAAGCGGATATTTTGACGGAGGTTAATTGCCCCATCTGCGATCGCATTACTATAGTCTGGATAGTCCATCCAGCTTGGGTTACCCGAATCATCCTTAGCACCTGCGTACATGCACAGAGGGTAAGCATTACTATAAGAAACACTTTCAATCCAATCGACCCTCAAGCTAATTCCTCGAAGATTGGGTTGAGTTTGGATCAGACAAGCCCCCGCACCATCTGATAGCATCCAGCGCAAAAATTCAGTATCAAAATTTAGCTTATGCCCTTGTTTTATTTCAGTTTGAGCTTCAAATTTGGTATTAATAAATAACCGTGATGCTAACTCTGAACTAACGGCGATCGCATTACTTTTATTGCCTAATTTGATTTGGCAAACTGCATAGTTAAGAGCTACTATTCCCCCACAGCAAACTCCCTGGTGAGAAGTTATTTCTAAAGGCGGAAACTTAGGAAGCTCCTTCAATACTAAGTTACCGAATCCAGGCACAAGTAGATCTGACCAAGTGGTAGCGCAAGCAAGTAAATCTAATTCAGTTTCCTCTATATTGGAACTGTTTAGCGCATCATGTACTGCATTGGCAGCCAACTCACTATTACGATATGTTGTTTGGTGCGATCGATCCAAAGCATAGTAACGCTGCTGAATTCCATTACTTTTAAGAATACGATTCTTGACTTTAGATGGCTTCTGTTGAATTGTACCTAGATAAGCTTCTATTTCACTATTACTAATCGGTTTTCCAGGTAAAAACTTACCTATAGTATTTATATAAGCTGACTGCATAATTATTTATTAAATTAATCTTTCAATAGTTCGGACAGTTTTTGAAAAAAGCTCGAAAAGCCTAATTTATCGTTAGTAATTCTAGTCTAAAATAAGGCTCAAATGCCTATTCTTTCATTACCGATTAAATTTTGTCCGAACCATTGATCTTTATAATTATTAAATTTACAGCAGCTTACTAAAGCAAAATTTAATTGGGGGACAGTTTAGGTTTTGGTGTATATGACAGCTAAATAACTGCCACTAAGTAAGTAGGCTTAATTAATTTAAAGATGGTGTGAGGTATTTTGGGGTGGTGGGGTATGGTCAAAAAGCTTATTTTATATTTAATTACACACGGCTACTTAGTCGTTCTAATAGAAAACATAGGAATGACTAGTACCGCTTCGCTTAAGTAACAAAGGGCTTTGCCCGCATGTAGTTATATACAGTCAGGATTTTAACTGAAATAAATGGTTACTCGATTTACGCCCACGTCTACTAGTTTTATTACTTATTACTCACGAACAGCTAACTAATTTTGTCCAAAACGATCAAAGTACTGTGCTACTTTAACCTCCGCTAATTTTTGCTTTGTAACCAAGTTTGGTCAGAGATTCTAGCAATTTTTGCTTATGATCTCCTTGAATCTCCAAAGTGTTGTCTTTTACTGTGCCGCCGCTACCACATTGACTTTTGAGCTGTTTTAACAGTTTAGATAAAGCTGCCGCATTATGTTTAAATCCCGATACGACAGTAACGGTTTTACCTTTACGTCCTGAACGTGTAGCTTGTATTCTGAGATCTTGTTGATTTGGAGGTAAATCAGGGACACCTCTTTGCAATGCTTGAGAGTTATCCGTGCCAAACTCTTGATATGCCATGCGATTCTGATTGGATTTACGCTTTGCCGCCATGTTTTGTCTAGTTTTTGATGCCAATATACCTTCAAGTATCCTCTGATTACTAAGCTTTTTCAATCATGTAGTTAGCTTTTTTCTTGTAGAGTGATTCACGAACTGGAAAATTACTATATGATAATCATGCAATAAAGGTAATAACGGGAAGCATGTATGTCTGTAGGCAATGAACCATCAGAAATAATTGAACAAAAGCTATTTTATAAGGGTCGCAAGTTTGATTATGAGGTTGTTAAGCTACGTTTACCTAATGGTGTGGCAGGGCAATGGGAATGTATTCGTCACCCTGGCGGGGCATTAGCGGTACCTGTTACGGATGACGGTAAGTTTGTCTTGGTCAAGCAATATCGTTTTACGGTTGCTGGGCGGCTGTTGGAATTTCCCGCAGGAACCGTAGAAGCCAATGAATCTCCCTTCGAGACAATTAAACGAGAAATAGAAGAGGAGACGGGTTACGGTGCCAGCAAATGGCAGGATATGGGTAAGTTTATTCTTGCTCCTGGATATTCCGATGAATACGTCTATGCTTTTTTAGCTCAAGGATTAGAAAAATTAGCAACACCACCGCAGCAAGACGAAGATGAAGATATTGAAGTATTGTTAATGTCAGAGTCAGAATTAGAAACAGCTATTTTAGACGGTGAACCGATAGACGGAAAATCGATCGCCTGTTTTTATCTGGCGAAAGCTTATCTCAAGCTGCAATCAGGAAATTAAGCCGATTTCTCGCAACCGTTGATTGAGAAATTCTCCTGCGGTAATATCTTCAAACTGTCGGGGATGCTCTTGATCGATACAAGAATCTAAGCAGCTGAGATTCATATTCGAGATGGGATGCATGAAAAAAGGAATGGAATAACGTGGAGTATGCCAAAGTTCCTTCTGGGGGTTAACGACGCGATGGATAGTAGACCTGAGTTTTTTATTGGTCAATCTTTCTAACATATCACCAACATTGACTACTATTTGCTCCTCAACAGCCGTAACCTTAATCCACTTACCATCATGCCTTAGGATCTCCAAACCTGCGGCACTAGCTCCCATCAGTAGAGTAATTAGGTTGATATCGCCGTGAGCTGCTGCCCGCACTGCATCTTTAGGGATATCTTCAGAGTTATTTAGGGGAAAATAGTGTATTGGACGGAGGATACTGTTTCCCGATTTTACCTGTTGGTCAAAGTAAAATTCGTCCAGATCTAAATAAAGCGCGATCGCTCTTAATATTTGAATTCCTGCGGCTTCTAAAATTTGATAGGCGGCAATAGTCGAGGGTTTAAACTCGGGTACTTCCTGGGGAAATATATTTGCTGGATATCCCAATCGTTTAAGCTCATCTTGAGCTAATGGTTGTCCCAAATGATAAAACTCTTTCAAGTCGCCAACCTTTCTGCCTTTTGCATGTTCTTTGCCTTTAGCGGTGTAGCCCCGCTGCCCGCCAATACCTTCAATTTGATAGTTTAGTTTGGTAGCTTCAGTCAGAGCGAAAAAATCTTTGACAGCTTGATACAGAGGTTGTGTTATGTGATCAGATAAGCCATGATTTTTGACTGCCACAAACCCGATGTGATTAAAAGCGTGACCCAAAGTTTGGACAAATTTGTGTTTTCTGCTCGACTCTTGGGAGGTAAAATCGGCTAAATCGACAACTGGTATTTGCTCGTAAAGAATCTTGCTCATCAATTTTAGGAGATTAGATTTTGCTTAGGTATAGCAGAAGAATTATCTTGCTCGCCAGAAAACTTTACTCTATCCCTCTTTTGTCACTTTCCGAAGACTAAACTATAATAGAAAAATTCGTTGATAGCTGAGAGGTAGACAGAGCAATGGATGTAGAATTACAAATTCTCAAACATTTGAAGCGAGCGCCAAAGTCAACAGTTTCGGTTAT
>JBCDDK010000135.1:0-20374 GCA_039180345.1 Cyanobacteria bacterium P01_G01_bin.39
AATCCAGTCACCTTCTTTATACAGTTGATCTATGTAAATAATGACGGTGCAGAACCAATCATAGACAATATCCTTAAATAACAAACCAATGGTAATACCAGCACCACCTAACAAACCTACTAATGCTCCTGCGGATGCTCCTAAAAATATTTCACCCATCTTGATAATAATTAACATGACGGCTATGGTTTGAAATACCTTCGGTATAAATGGTCTGAACAGACTGTCTAATTCTGTTTCGGTTCGCAGAACTGTATCCGCCAGGATTCTTCCTATCAAAGAAGCAGAACGAAAAATAACATTACCAACAATCAGCACGAGAATAAAATTGATAATCTTATCAATGTTGGCACTTAATTGACCTCCTAGCTCGTCTGCTATCACTACCTGTGCTAACCAAATACCTGATACCAGCACAATTAAGCTGATGGCTGGTTTCAAAATTTCGATTAGCTCATCATCAAGTGTGGTCGATGTTTTTGACGTAAAACGCTCGATGACGCCAACGATAAAACTAGTAATTATTTTTCTCAAGAACTGAGTAAGAACCAGAATGATCAAAACTGCGACAATCTTACCAAAGGGGATACCATCCATCAGCGTTGAAAATTCAAAGTTTTTTAATGAATCTAATAATCTGTCCATATGATTTACCAAGATAAGCAATCAGGTAACTTTTGAATGTTATTTATATCTTGATCAACGCGATAAGGTTAAGGGGCGCGTCGTAATCGCTTATTTATTGAATGTTTGATTAAGGAAGTTTGGTTTATCTATCTTTGGTTTTTTGCGAAGCCTCTGCATAGGCAGTTTTAAGAGGAACAGTCAGTTTCCCCTCATCAATGGCAATGGTCTGCCCTGTCATGTGTTTGAGGTAATTTGATGTCAAGCAAGTAACTAAAGCTGGAATTTCGCTTCACCCATACGTTTCGTAGGAACTCCAAAGGTAAGCTTTTTTTGAGTAGCTTGAATGGTGATTTCATCATGCACTCTCAAGAATTTTTTTAATAATTTATGGACTTATCATGGGAAAAGATCATAGCTTTAGTTGTTTCTAAGATTTATGTCGCAATTCGGTGCTATCGTTCTTTTAGCTAATTAATTTTCGTAATTTGGCTGGACGTTACATAGATTTCAGCTGACAAAGATCAATTTACTACATATCAATATGGCAGCGAACTCTTTAAGCTAAAAACCTACTTTTCCTACTTTTGTAGTCATTCCAAATAGGAAATTTTAGTACAAAGATACTGTTTTTAATTTCCTAATCCCCAGTACATGCGGCGATCCGTAGCGCCTTTATCAGTCTCTAGTCACCCGAAACGGCAACCTAAACCATGAGGAAATTAATTAGAACGACTATAATTAGATTGGCTCTCCCCTGGCGAGAATCAGTGCTAACATTTCAAGAATGAAGGTTAAAATCTCGTTCCAGAAGTCGTCGCTGGCTATGAAAATAATCCCGATCTACCGAACCGTAGCGTAAATGACGACTTAGGTTTTGCTTTCCTATAGCAGTGCGACCATGTAAAATGCGATGGTTGTCAAACATCACCATATCTCCTGGTTGCAAACCCAATTTTAGGCAGTACTTCGGATCTGTATAAAGCTCCATAAGCTTTCGAGCTGCCCTATAAAATGGCTCGATGACTTCCTCTGGTAAGTCCAAAGGTGCGGAAAATGCATTAGAAATGCGAACTTCTTTTAAATTACCATTACTATCTAGGCAAAAAACTGGACTACTATACTGCATATATATGCGATCGCTATAATGTTTTCGATAAGAAAATTCATAACGACAGAGAAGCTCGAAGGTTTCTAAATCTTGCTGACGTAAAATTTCTGCTATTTGGAAACCGTCTACAAAGGTAGACTGACCACCACCATCATTGTTCGCTACTAAACAATGAAAAAAAAATGAAAAAGGATATTTCTAGATAAAAGAACGAAGTCAACGAATTTTGACTACTCATGCAAGTTCATCATCTGAGTAAAATGGCGTTGCTGAATAGCAATGGTAATTACTTAATAATCGAAGGATAAAATAGCCTAAATATAGCTCCAGCAAAATATTTAAGAATGGTTAGCGGCTGATGTCTTTTGGCAATATGATTTACGCTTTTGAGTTGAATAACTATTTTTAGATAGCAAATCTGAGCGTGATTCTATATGTGGAGTTTTCGGTTTAGCTGATTCTCGTCTTCAGACTAGATTTTGTTTTCAAGATCAAAGATATGTTGCTTTAAAAAATGTTGCTTCTTCCGCCTATACCTGTTAACTTTCTGTTTGCTCTACCAGCGTATTTTTTACTGAATGCTTTTGCAAATATTTGAAATATGACCAGTATCCATAAAAAACGTTGGTTTTGTTAACCAGTTGTTCTTGCTCGAAGATTTGATGAACTTTTGGTAGGTTGAAACAGGCTATTCCTGGATATAAATGATGGTATGGGTGGAACGTAAAATTCAGCTCTGGTAATAGTAACTGTTCCCACCAATTCAAAACTATTAACGGAGAAGACTCTATCATGTCTGCTTCTGGTAAATTATACACATGTTCGGTGATTGCCCCAAAGCGAACAATAGCAGGAAAAACTGTTAGTAACGGTACGAGCCAGTAAATAAAGAAAACCGACCACATATTGGTATAAGTTAGCAATGCTGCTATTGCTATATAGTAAACAAATTTAATCCATTTTGGGTAATTACAGGGACGATTAACAGTGCTTTGGTTTTGCATCGGTTTTCCCAAAATTAATTGAATAGATGTGAAACCGAATAAATCCCTTAACAAAAGCTTAATAATATGAAAAGAAGTCATGGGAAAAGTCCAATCAACTCCAGACTTACGCAAAAAATCGGGGTCTTTGTCTGTAAAATAATTTTTGTGATGTTCTGAATGCATTGCAGCGTAATTTTCTACAGTAGAAAACATAGAAAACAAAAGTGGATAGCCAACCAATAAATTGACGATCAAATTGCCATATTTTCCTTTGAGTCCCACGCAATGGGCTTGTTCGTGAATTAATACAATAAAAACATTAAATCTAGTTGCAATAAAGATAATAGCAATTAAAGTTGCCCAAATGTTATTAGCATAAATTGCTAAGGCTATTGCGGCAATAATCCACGTCCAAGCTCTAAAAGCCTGTGTCAGAAAAGAAGCTGGTTGCGCTCCATGAAGTTCTCGAATTTCAATCTTCGCTTGCTCTGATAACTTACTTTTGCTATCTGGTAATAATGCTGGAGGAAGAGTATAAGACTGATTCATAAATTGTTTTTAACCTTGTAGTTAATCAGGAAAATTTATTCAATTGAGTATATTTTGAAGACATATTGTACTCAAAAGTCAAAAAATCATCAGTAATAATTTATTGGTTGCTAGAATGTATTTCCATTAAGATCATATCTGCTAATTCACCATTGGGCATAGTCCATGATTTATACATAATTTCTTTGACGATAAATCCGAGATTTTTACACATATTTATCGAGCTATTATTTGACAATAAAATTGCCGCGCCAATTGTTTTAAGATGTAGTTCATCGAATGCATAGTTTACTAATCGCTTTAATGCCAGCTTCCCATATCCTTTATTGCCATATTTTTGATCTATAATTGCCACTCCAATTTCAGTAGTCAATAATTCTGTATTTAAGCCTTTTAAAACTGCATATCCGATCGGCAAGGCATTGGGATCTAAGTACACTCCAAATGCCAAAGGTTGGCTTTTACAAGAATAGGGAAAAGCGTAAGATGATATAGCCTGTATGAATTGCTCTGTCTCATCAAGTTCAAAAAATGTATTCCAACCTAATAAATCTATTAGACTCGGATTTTGAGCTAGCTTAATCAAATGACTGATATGACTATCTTTCATCGGGGCTAGAAAAATCTTGGCTTTCGTTGCTTTATGTTCTTGCTTTAATAGTATTGTTTGGTTCATAAATGCGATCGCTACTTTTTATTTAACGATGAAATGAAATCAACCAGATTTCTTCAGGAAAGTAATAGACTGAATCTCTAAGTAATGATGTTAAATATCTTTCCATCTGGAGATGGGAGAGCAAATCCTCTAGGGTAATATTTTTTGATGTCGATAGTGGTTCTGCTTGTTGGTCTTTGTTAAAACAGTTAACGGTGGCTTCATTCTTGATGTAGTGTTCCAAAGCTGCTAGATCATCGGCTTCTATGGCTTCTTCATAGAATATTTTCTGTACTTGATGCTTGATGCCACATGCCTCCATAGCCTCAATAACATCTTCTGCTGAGGTAAATCTTTGACCTTTTCCCTCTTGAAAGACTTGCAGATACTGCTCATAAAAATCCACATAGAAAGATTTACGAGTCGCTAAAGCAATAAATCCCGTTCCTGTATCATTGAGCCAACCAGCACACTTTCTCAATACAGATGGCAAATCCTGGGGTTGAATCATATAAAAGCCGTGCATCGACCACAATAGATCGTAAGAATTACTTTCTAAGTTAGCTGATTGAACAGTATCTATATACTGATTTCCCCGTTCTAAGGGAGAATTAATTTTCTCAATTGCTTGAGAAATTGAACTTCCACAAGGATCTAAGAAATCATAGGTGATATTCTTGATTTTTTTGTCCAGCTGAATGTAGTGACTAAAAGCTTGTAACCATCGCCCCGTTCCACAAGCAACATCTAGTAACCTCAGGGAAGAAGAGTTTCTCTGATAATATTGGGCAGAAAATGTACTTGCCCAGTCGAACCCCTGTGCTAACTGCCAATAATCATCCACTGGATCTTGGTCTTGTGGACTCCTGGCTAGAGGAGTCTTGGGTAAGACAAAAACCCCAATTGGTTCTCGAATAAAAGCCCTCCCAGTATCCTCGATCTCAGCCAATCTCCAAAATGCTTGTAGAATCTTAGTAAATTTTGCCTGCTGTAGCTGGCGCAAATCACATTCGAGACAGAAGGACATAACTTTGACCCCTGTTGCCAAACCTTGAAGACAATCAGTTACATCCAAGCGAGCATCTACATGGTGATACTGATACTGATAGGATTTAGTATCAAGTAAATTTCTAATGTCCTCAGCAACGAACATCTCGTTGAGATCGCCTTTGACTTCGAGCATATGTTCCTGTTGAATTTGAGGAATTCCTGTAGCCATTTGGTGAATAATAACTACTTTCCCCCCTGGTTTTGTTTGCTTTAAGGCACTTCTAATCGCTTGGTACGGCTGCTTAAAGTAATATAAAACGTGGGTCAACAAAACTAAATCATACTGTTGTGCTGTATCTAATTGCTCAGGTTCAAAATAGTCCTTAAGCACAGATACTTCTACCCTAGGATCTAAAGACGCTTGAGCGAGGCGTTGTAAAAAGCGATCGCGATGGATAGAATTTGGTTCAAGTGCGACATACTTTAACTGCTTCCACTGTGGATTAAGCAGGGGAATCAGATTGTTGATAATTTCGATATCGATATCCCCTTCTCCACTGCCAATACTAAGTACCGACAAGGTTCGATCTTGCTGTGAAGAGTCAATACTTTTTCCCAGCAATAGATTGGAGTTACTACGAAACCATTCAATCGCAGCGGCTGTCATGGTTGAGGCTGCTTTTCTCAACTCATAACTTTCAGCGTAGAACTCATCATTCAATGGTGGGGCAAAAAATTTGCGTTCGCGGGTTGAGCTACTTTCTTCTTGAGAAAGTGTTAAATTTTTCATTGATTTTCAACATTAAACTACGTGAGTTTGCTGTACCAGCTCAAATAAAAAACAGCTCACTCAATTTGACTCACTTAGATACCAGATAGAAACAGATAACACAGTTATTTGTTTGATTCGTTAATTTGATTTGACATTATATAGATTTAAGCTGGCAAAGATTAACTTACTACATAATCAATACCGCAACGAACTCTTCATGCAGCAAACCTACTTATCCTACTTTTAACTAGTTAATAAATGTATCTACTTAAATTCAATTCTATAAAGGTAGGATAAGTAAGAAAAGTCATAAACTTTGTCGCAAAAATACCTTAGATAAAGTTTATAGTTTCTGTTGAAAAAAATAGAAAGAATAGTGTAGTACAATAAAAAATCTTGGTGTTATTTGCAACTTTAACTATTATTTGATGAATCCCAAGTATTTTTTTAAGTGACAATAATTTTTAAAAGATATTATTCTACTCAACGTTTGCTAGTATCTTAAATATCCTTTGAACTATCGCAATTTAGAATCAATGATGTTAAAGAGAGGAAGAAAGTAAAAATGCACCTAATATATACAGAATATAAATCCTAGCTCACCACTGCTTCCATATCACTACCGAAAAAATTAATATATTAACTTTGTGAATGAAGTTTTTAATTATAATAATATGCTTTTCTTTGTTCCTAATTTTGTTTTTAGGAATAGGAGCCTTTGCAGCTAAATTCTCTACTAATAGTGAGTCTGATTATTTACTCGGAAATCGTTCTTTCGGCAAATTATTTATCGGATTAAGTGCTGGCGCGACTTCTAACAGTGGCTGGATTATGACTGGAGGGGTGGGATTTGGCTACTCCATGGGAACTTATTCTCTTTTAGTGGCGCTGGGTTATGTACTAGGCGATTTAACTTTTTGGAGTTTATTTCCCGATAAGATTAATAAAACTTCTCTACAACAAGATTCCCAAACTGTACCTGAGTTAATCGGTTTAAGCGTTAAAAGTTCCCAGGGAAAAAAAATCATTGCTGCGATTGTGGCTATTTTAACTGTGATATTTGTTGGAGCTTCTACTGCTGCCCAATTTTCAGCTGCGGCTAAAACCCTCAATGCCTTTTTTGGGCTTCAATATGAGTGGGGCGTAATCATAGCAGCAGCAACAATTCTTGTATATTGTGTCACGGGGGGAATTCGGGCTTCGATTTGGACTGATGTGGTACAAGCTTTTGTGGTGATGTTTGTTACCTACTCTATGTTATTTGTAGGGATTATGGCAGGAGGTGGTGTAGCTCAAATTATTGACTCACTGTACGATATCGATCCTCAGTTAATAGATGTTACTTTAAATCGAACTTGGTGGAGTTTAGTCGCTTGTGTATCTGGTTTTATTGCTTCTGGTTTAGGTTTTAACCTAGGTCAACCTCAGTTTTTGGTAAGATTAATGGCGGGAAGAAATCCCCAAGAAGTAAAACAAGCAAGATGGATTTATCTTGGTTTTGCTTATTCTACCTACGTCGCAATGCTGCTATTTGGTATAATTTGCCGAGTTCTTCTTCCCAACATCAGCGACCCTGAACAAGCTTTACCTTTGTATGCAATACAAAACTTTAATCCAATTTTAGTTGGTATTGTTTTAGCAGGAGTATTTTCGGTAATTGCTTCTACTGCTGATTCTCAAATCTTAGTTTGTTCTAGTGCTGTAGCCAGAGATATTATACCTAGTTTTTATCACAAGATGTCTCGGAGGTATGGAGTTAGATATCAACAATTTATGACTTTGCTTGTGGGTATTGTTGCTGCCATTGCCAGTATATTTAGTTCTGCTAGTGTTTTTGAATTAATCTTATTTTCCATCGGAGCTTTAGCGGGTTCGATAGCCCCAGCTATGTTGATTACTATTCTAAACCGACGCACTCACTTTACGGCATTAAGCAGTATGATGCTAGTAGGCTTAGGAACTGCGATCGCCTGGAGAGTAATAGGGTTAGATTCTATTATTAATGAAGCTTTACCTGCAATTATAATTTCCTTAGTTTTTCACGAGATATTAATGAAAACTTGTTTTAAATTAAAGCAATTGCCATAGCGTCGGTAACGGGTACCCATGAAGCCCATTTTCTTTTAATTAAGATTTTTATTGTACTCAACTGATGTTTAATCTTTATCGTGCTATATCGACTTGAAAGCATTGCTCTGTAGAGTTTTTAACCTTTTCATTTTCAGATGCCAGCGTTGATGCGCTTCGATAGCTGTTGAATAAATTCTTGGGTTTTTCTTGGTAAATAAGAGCGAGCTACATAAACAGCATGGACGGGGAAACTTTTCAAAGCATAGTCTGGTAGAAGTTGGCAAACTTCTCCCTTCTCTAAAGCTTCTTGGAAGACCCAAACTGGTCCCAAATGAATGCCCAATCCGTCTTTGACTAATGCTAGGATTGCATTCACACTATTGACAGTTATATTGCTATGCATCTTTAAATGTGAAAATTTACTGCCATCGGCAAATTCGATATCGCTTTTAGCCTGAATCGGCGAGTAGAAAATGAAGTTGTGATTTACCAAGTCTTCTGATGTTTTCGGAGTACCAAAGTTTTTTAAATAAGCATGACTAGCTACCAGAACTCTAGGAACATAACCAATTTTTTGGGCAATTAAGTTAGATTTCGACAATTGACCAATCCGAACTGCAACATCTATATTTTGCTCGACTAAGTTGATGAAATTACTTCCCAGCAACAGTTCCGCGTTAAGTTCGGGGGAATTGATCAGCATTGACTGCACTGCTGGAACTACAAATTTAGCACCGAAATTCACTGGTGCGCTGATTCTAAAGTTTCCTCGGAGTGTTTCGACTCCACTGGTTATTTCTTCCTCCAAAGCTGTCTCTTCATCAAGCAGTCTGCGTAAGCCTTCATAATATTTTCGACCAAGTTCTGTGGGATGAGTTTGGCGTGTTGAACGATGCAGCAATTTCACATTCAGACGCTTTTCCAATGTGGCTATCTTACGGCTGAGAGATGAAGGTTCAATGTGCATTTGTTCGGCAGCTTTCTTAAAACTGCCTGCTTCAACTACCTGAATAAACAACTTCTGGAGACTATACATATTTATTGCTCCTAGGGCAATTTTACATTGCACTTTTGACCACTACAAGTATTTTTGTCAATTAACTATAATATCGGAGCAAGTGAAATTACAGACTGGAGAGCAGGCTAATCACTGCATAGAACTTTTAATCATCTAGAAAATATGTCCAAACATGACTTAACTGATAAGACTGTCCTGGTTACAGGTGGTGCTAAAAATCTAGGGGGGCTTATTAGCCGCGAGTTTGCTAGTAAAGGAGCCAAGATAGTTATTCATTACCACAGCAAGACGACACAACAAGATGCTGAAACTACGGTAGAAGCAGTTAAACAGCTAGGTAGTGAAGCTTTTGCTATCCAAAGTGACTTAACAAAAACAGATAATATAACTGCTTTGTTCGAGCAAGCCAAAGAAAAATTTGGCGGCATAGATGTAGCCGTAAATACCGTGGGAAAAGTATTGCGCAAACCAATCGCCGATACTACCGAAGCTGAATTTGATTCCATGTTCGATATTAATGCAAAAATCGCCTACTTCTTTATTAAGGAAGCAGGAAAACATCTCAATGACAATGGCAAAATTATTAATATCGTCACATCTCTACTAGCAGCCTTTACAGACGGCTACTCAACCTATGCGGGGGGAAAAGCTCCTGTAGAACACTTTACCCGTGCAGCAGCCAAAGAATTCTCAGACCAAGGAATCTCGGTCACTGCGATCGCTCCTGGGCCAATGGATACACCCTTTTTCTATGGACAGGAAACGCCTGAGAGGGTCGGATTCCATAAGTCGCAAGGGATGGGCAATCAACTGACTCAGATCGAAGACATAGTTCCCATCGTGAGATTTTTAGCAACAGAGGGTTGGTGGATCACTGGTCAAACCATCTTCGCCAATGGTGGTTACACCACAAGATAGCTGCTAAGGCGTCGAAGTAATCGCCTTGCGACTACATGGGGACTTCCTTTGCTGTCGGAAAACGTTGTCAGCCGTTGCCGAGCAAGTCGGAGTACTTACCAAATGGCTAAATATAAATATCAAGTTGGCGGCAGATTAGCTGGTACTGACCTGAGCTATGTTCAACGCCAAGCCGATACAGAACTCTACCACGCTCTGAAAAATGGTGAATTTTGCTATGTTTTAAATTCTCGACAAATGGGTAAATCTTCGCTCTTGGTGAGGTCTCGATATCTTTTAGAGCAAGAAAATGTGCTTTGCGCCGCTTTGGATATGACCAATATCGGTAGCGAAAATATTACGGTCAATCAGTGGTACAAAGGCATTGTTACCGAATTATGTTTAGATTTTGATTTATTTGATTGTTTTAACCTCAAAGCTTGGTGGCAAGCTCACGAAGATTTGTCATTAGCGCAACGATTGAGCAGTTTCATCTCCCAAGTGCTGCTGAGACAGTTTCCTGACCATCAACTTTTAATTTTGATTGATGAAATTGACAGTATCCGAAGTCTTGATTTTTCGGTTGACGATTTTTTTGCCTTAATTCGCAGTTTTTACAATCAACGGGCTGTCAACCCAGAATATCGTCGCTTAACATTTGCGATCGCAGGTGTGGCCACACCGTCTGATTTAATTGCAGACACAAAACGCACGCCTTTTAATATCGGACAAGCAATCGAGCTTCAAGGATTTCAGTTTGATGAGGCGATCGCACTGCTATCAGGACTGAACATAGAATCGGGCAATCCTCATCGCGTATTAACAGCAGTTTTAGCTTGGACAAATGGACAACCATTTTTAACCCAAAAACTATTTAAAATTATTGCCCAGACCAAGACGATTCCGTGGGGGAGGGAGGCATTTTGGGTAGAAAATATAGTGAGGTCGCATATCATACAAAATTGGGAAAGCCAAGATAATCCAGAACATCTGCGCACGATTCGCAATCGCTTATTGATTCACTCACAGTATACAGAATCGATGTTGGCACTATATCAACAATTGTTGCAAGGTGCCGAAATTCGGTTTGACGGCACCAAAGTCCAAACTGAGCTGTTGTTGTCAGGATTAGTGATGTCAAATGCAGGATGGTTGCAGGTAAAAAACCTAATTTACGTCCAGGTATTTAATCTTGATTGGGTAGAACAGCAATTAGCGTCACTGCGTCCTTATGCTCAAACATTTAATGCCTGGTTGGCATCCAACCAAACTGACGAGTCTCGACTTTTGCGCGGACAAGCATTACTTGACGCTCAACACTGGGCTAGGGATAAAACTTTAAGCGATCGCGACTATCAATATCTGGCAGCTAGTCAAAATCTCAAGTGGCATGAACAACAGTTAGTTATCAAAGCTGAACGCTCTCAGGCTATCGCCGTAAAACTGGCACAACAGCGACAATATAGCCGACGACAAAATTTATTCATTGCTCTATTATTAATTGCCATCATAGCTGTATCTGGATTGAGTATAAGGCTATATTTTAAAGGACGCGACCTTCTGCTCAATCAAATTAAAACCATAGCGACTGCTTCGGAATCCCTGTTTGCCTCAGATCGTCATTTAGATGCTTTGATAGCAGCGATCGATGCCAAGAGTCAACTACAAAGTTTTGGCAATAGCCATCTGGCAACTTCGTCTCAAGTCAATCGTGCCCTACAACAAGCAGTCTTGGGTGCAGACGAATCAAATCGCTTGGTGGGACATCAAGGGGCAGTTAAGGGAGTAGCATTTAGTCATGATGGTCAGGCGATCGCCACTGCCAGTGGTGATAAAACTGTCAAAATTTGGAGTCGCAACGGCAAATTATTACGAACTTTAATCGGACATAAAAGCTTAGTTTGGGATGTTAGCTTTAGTCCCAATGGTAATACAATCGTCTCGGGTAGTATGGATGGCACTATTAAGCTTTGGAACCTCGATGGTAATTTACTTGCGACCAAAATTGCTCATCAAGGTGGTGTGTTATCTGTGAAGGTCAGTAATAGCTTGATTGTATCGGCTGGCATTGATCGAACTATCAAGCTGTGGACTGAAGAGGGAAAACTGCTGCAAACTCTTGAAGGGCATCGTGCGCCAGTATGGGATATTGCAATTAGTGAGGACGAGGAATTAATTGTTTCTGGCAGTGAAGATAACACCGTGAAATTGTGGGGCCGCAACGGAACTTTATTAGCAACGCTGATTGGTCATAGTAAACCAGTTAGACGAGTTGCAATTAATTCTCAAGGTACGGTCATTGCTAGCAGTAGTGGAGACAATACGGTAAAACTATGGAATCGGCAGGGAGTATTATTGACGACATTATCGGGTCACAAAAATGAAGTCTGGGGAGTAGCATTTAGTCCTGATGGTCAAACCGTGGCAACTGCGGGAAATGTCCGAACTATCAAGCTTTGGAAACTCGATGGCACTTTACTCACTACTTTTAAAGGACACGAGGGTTGGATCAACGATATGGCATTTAGTCCTGATGGCAGCTTAATTGTGTCTGCGGGTCAAGATAAAACCGTCAAATTGTGGCGATGGCAAACGCCGTTGCTAAATAGCTTTGGTGGACTAGGGGCGGGTATTTTGGATATAGCATTGAGTCCTGATGGTCAGGCGATCGCTTCGGCTCAAGAAGATGGCAGCGTCGATTTGTGGAACTTCCAGGGACAGTTGCTCAGGCGTTTAGAAAATCCTGGTGCGATTGCCTCGACAGTGGCGTTTAGCCCTGATGGTCAACTGATTGCCTCTGGTAATTCCGATGCTATTGTTAAACTTTGGACTTCTGAGGGGATCTTACTTAGAACATTCAAAGGTCACTCTGCCGAAGTCTGGGGCATAGCATTTAGTCCTGATGGTCAACTAATTGCCTCTGGTAGTATGGATAGCACAGTCAAACTCTGGAATGTGAAGGATGGTCGCCTGCTAAGAACCTTAAAAGGTCATTTATCACGGGTTAAAGGTGTAGCATTTAGTCCCGATAGTAAGCTGATAGCCTCAGCAAGTGAAGATAGTGACATAAAACTGTGGAATGTCAGCAATGGTAAACTTATTAACACCCTTCAAGGACATCAAAGTAGTGTTTGGGATGTAGCCTTCAGCCCTGATGGCAAGATGATTGCCAGTGCCAGTGGGGATAATACAGTGAAGTTATGGAACCCAAGCAATGGCTCTTTGTTACGAACTCTTGAGGGACATAGTGAAACTGTGTGGTCAGTCACATTTAGCCCAGATAGTCAGCTACTCGCTAGTGGCAGCGCCGATAAAACAGTCAAGATTTGGCGGACAAAGGACGGTAGTAATCAGACAACACTCTATCGTCACAGCGATCGAGTTAACTCAGTTGCGTTTAGTCCCAATAGTCAAGGGCAGAGCTTACCTCAAAAGGAGAGCAAGCTACGCAGTTCGTCTCGTAGAGAAGCCATAGCAAAAGAGTTTATCGCCTCTGCAAGTTATGATAATACTATTATCGTCTGGGATCTTGAGCAAATTCTCACGCTCGACCCCTTAGTTTACGGCTGTAATTGGGTGCGTGATTATTTACAAACAAATATAGAAGTGGCAAAAAGCGATCGCGCTAATTTGTGTCCATGAATGGTGACTACAGACAGTTTTTCCGCCATTGAGCAATAATGAAATTAACTATATGCTGTTTACGTAGCCCGTTCTTATCTACCGAGAAAAACAAAAGAGTTTATTCAACAGTTATCGAAGTGTATAAACGTTTACATCTGAAAATTAAAAATTAGACTGCACTAACAACTGATGCCGTCTCCGATGGCTATAAGTGATTAACGCTACATTTTAAAAAACTATTACCGTATACAGTATACAATGATATTTAACTGAGCTATAAAGACCAAAGCTTAAATTTATGCTAGTCACCAAAGAAATTATGTTCGATAGATTTTAGTATTTAGTAATTCCGCGAGAATTATTAAGATAAGCCTAAAAGTTTTGAATTATTAGGTCAAAAGATTGTTTTACGGCTTGATCGATTTAATCATTCTTCTGACCAAATTGTTCAATTTTGCTTGGGTAACGATACTGGGGCTGACACAAAAGCAAAGGATAAAGTGGCTTTAGATCATGCTGTGATTAAGGCAATACCAAAAATTACAGATTATGACGTACCTTGGGATTTTAAACAAGAACAACATATGATGACTGGTAAGCCAAGGATATTGATGAGAAGGGAACTTAATTCTTGGTAAAAAAAATTTGGTAATTAAAAAAATAGCTATTTAATAAATAATCCGCCTTTCATTCCCGCAGAGGCACCAGTAGCATTGCGATCAAATAAAGTTGGCAACACACAATTTTATTTGGTGACGAAAGTTAGTTCGCTTTTACGAGATGTATCACATTCTATTTCCAGCTTGATATTACATATTAAGCTCTTAATGTAGTGTATATTTTTAGCGCATGAATAAACAACTCAAATTTGACGTAAGGCTAACTGATGTAGATACGACTCTACAAGCTATGAAACGGCTTTTACCTCCAGAACGAATTAGTGAGATCGAATATTTTATCGTCACTCATTCTGTGCTTGGGTATACATACCGTGAGATGGCGGATATTTCTAACTATACTTGTGCCTATATTAAAGAACTCGGTTTCCAACTCTGGCAAGATTTGTCAACAGCAATGGGGGAAAGGATAACCAAGAAAAATCTACATTTGGTTCTAAAGCAGCGCAGAGATAGAGCAAACCAAGACCATTTTGTACTTGAGCAATTACCACCTGAAGCAAAAGCAAAGTTACCGCATTTGGGTGTAGAATTTTTGCAATTTCCTGATGGTCCCTTGTCCTTGAATTCTCCTGGTTACATTAAGCGTTGCTCAATCGAAGACCAAGTTTTTACAGAACTAAACCAACCTGGATGTGTAATTCGGATCAAAGCCCCTAGGCATTTTGGCAAAACTTCTTTACTTCATCGGCTATTTATTTCCGCACAGAAGCAGGACTACAAATCAGTTTATTTAGATTTTCAAGAAGCTGACGAATCAATTTTTGCTGATTTAGATAAGTTTCTCCGCTGGTTTTGTATTAATATTACTGAGCAATTAGACTTGCCTCTCAACTTAAATGATTATTGGGATAAAGATATAGGCTCTAAGGTAAGTTGTAGAGTTTATTTTCAGAAGTATCTACTTCAACAATTTGATTGTCCACTGGTGTTAATTTTGGATGAAGTAAATCGGATTTTTGAGCATCCCAACATTGCTTTAGATTTTTTGCCGATGCTACGATATTGGTACGAACAAGCAAAATATGTGCAGACATGGCAAAAACTGCGAATGGTAGTTGCTCATGCAACTGAAATTTATGTTCCTTTGAAGCTGAATCAGTCCCCCTTCAATGTCGGTTTACCAATAACATTGCCGCAGTTTACAATCTCACAGGTGCAGGAATTAGCAGCATGTTATGCTCTCGATTGGCACAACCACCAGGGAATGCAGAATGCGAGCTTGTTACAATCGATGGTAGGTGGGCATCCCTATCTAACACATTTATTGCTTTATCACCTATACATCAGCAAAGGTGAGACAACTTTAGAAAATTTGTTGGAGACTGCACCAACTCAAAGCGGTATCTACCGTCATCATTTACAAAATTACTTAGTGATGCTAGAAGATAATACCGACCTCAAAGCTGCATTATATCAAGTGGTGATGGCAAATGAAAGTGTGCAACTTAACGCCCTCACTGCTTATAGACTTGAAAGTTTGGGCTTAATTCAACTCAAAGGTGATTTAGCTTGTATTAGTTGCCAATTATATCGTCTCTATTTTCGGCATCAATTGCAGGTTTTAGAATAAGCTCAAAAAGTAGGATCGGGAAAATAAGTGATAAATTTGATACCAAACTCTCGCGTTTTTAACCGAGAGTTTGATGCTATTTGAGCTAATCTTAACCAAAAAAGCGATCGCCACTTCAATTATTTAATTGAGATAATTTACATAGTGGATAAAGTGGACAATCTTGTTCTGTCAAAGTCGTATCACTATTTTCTGAGGAAGTTGATGAGGTAGCAGCATCCTCAACCGAAGTAACTTTTACCTCGACTAACATATCATTGAAGTCTTTATCTCCTCCATTGTACATATCCTCAAAACCGAAAGTATCTTCATCTTCTGATGAAGCTTTGACGTGAGATTTTCCATCAGGGTTAGCTGCTGTAGTTTTGAAGTAAGCTTGGGGAGACATGCGGGGCTTATTGGTAGGATTTTTCTCTAAAAATTGATCTGGGGTTCCACTAACAATAAGAAAAATTTCATAGTTAGTACCACCAAGCAGTTGAGATTCAAATTTCTGTTTCTGCCCCTTTAATACTGGCTCCTCATTGTAATTCGCTAATTTAACGCGATTGCTTACCGCAGTTTGAGCATAAGTAGGATCACCTGGTTTGACACCAGCAACACTTCCATCAGCACTGACGGGGAATATCCCAAAGGTGTTTTTATATATTGTAGATCCAGGAGTAACTGTGAACTGAAGGTTGTACTTTTTATCGGGTTCAGTCTTGATAACAGCACTACCTTTATCAATTATGGAACGTGGTTCTAGTATGGGACGTGGTTCTAGCTTGCAATTTGCCTTTGCCCAAATACAGGTGTTGGGATCAAACTTCACCTTGGGCTTTAATTCTGACAGATTCGTGAAACGACCTAAATCTATACTATTGCTGCTAACATTGCTTGGCTGAGTAATAGTAATCCCATCGCGGACTACTTTGACATAAGCTCTGATTACACCTTGGTTATCACCGTAATTATCATCCGCCCAACAGGCAAAAGATAGATGACCTGCATTGAGGACTGACATTTGCAAATGGGTTCCCACCTGAAAGAAGGTCTTGCCCCCGTCTAGAGTGCCAACTAGACTACCACTCTGAAAATTGTGATTAAATCTAAATATATTAGTCCAGTAAGTTCCATCTAATTTTCTACCATCAGCGTTAAAGTTCCAAGATGCATCACCTGCCACCAAAGACCAGAAATCTAGAGAGTGTACATCAACGGTTATTAAATCTCCTGGTTGTAAACATAGACCTGTCTTTAGTAGTGGAGATAAATCTCTTCGGCTTACAGAGTTAGCTTTTGCGTCAATGTCAAACTGCCATCTATCGGTAAAAATATAATTGCTAACTTCTACAGGAACATTAAATTGTTCTAAGTCTTTCTGGCTTTGAACTTCTACGGTTAGCGTCACACAATTGTCTGCTGTACTGTCGTCATTTCCCCAGAAAGCAAGAGATAGATTACCATCTGGTTGTAAAACTGTCAGTTCTAAATGATTTCCTATGGGAAAAAAGGTCTTACCATCATCTAAAGAACCAACTAGACTAGCGAATTGAAATTCATAGCGATCTAAATCAAAATTAGAATTGAAAGACTTTTCTGAGTCAGAAGAATTAATAGATTGGTAGTAAAAAGTGCTAAGTTTATGTGTGCCTTCATAAACACCGAAAGCATTGCCGCTTAGAACTTTAACGATTAGCAAGTCTCCTGTTTCTATCTGAGGAATATCTATTTTTAATCGAGATTCATGTGAGTTATGCACACTTGCGTCAATGATGAATTGTTTTTTTTCAACTGCTACCGTTGCCATGATTTTCTCCTTAAGTTTTGTTTTACTTCACGTCGTTTTTAGTAGACTAATGTGCATTTAAGTTGCACATTTTTTGACTTCCTCTATGAGAACCCACGCGGGGAACCCATCCACCAAACTGCTCAAGGTGATTAATCATTGGTTCTTAGTAAATAGAAATGATTAATCACAAAGAACGACGAGTCTCTTAACTGCTGTGACTAATTCTTTTCTTTACTTGGCAGCACTGAGGTTAGACTTTAACTTAGTGCTTAACTTTGGCAAATTTGCCGAACAGTCTAAACTTGAGTAATCATTTCCATTTCCATTGGATGTACCTAACTCAGAAGTACTACCACTAATATTTCCAGTTTTATTGATTGTGTTGATGTCTAGAGAAGTGAGAACTTTGCCGTTGCGAATGACTTTGACACAGGCTTTTACAAAAGCGCGATTATTCCAATCAAGATCCCAGTATGCAAAACAGAGCATACCTCGATTAAGAACTGTCATTTGTAAATGAGTTCCTACAGGAAAAAAGGTTTTGCCATCATCTATTGTTGCAACTAGACTACTAATTCTATAGTTGTGGGATTTGTAATCCCACGGAACCCATATTCGCCTTCCATCTGGTACAGTAATCCCGTTAGCATTGACAAAGGAGCCCCCGTCTGCACTCCATAAGTCTTGGGGAGGTACATCAACTATCAGTAAGTCTCCTGGTTTTAATTGAATACCTGTCTCTAGAAGAGGTTCTAGAACTTGCCAACCATCAGTAGGATAACTAGGATGTTGTGTTTTACCCACAGAGTTGGCAATTGCATGAACGGCAAATTGAAATCTATCTTGAAAAAAAGCATTGCTAGGTTCTGTTTCAGCTTGTGCTTGTACCTCATTGAGCGCTCTATTATCTTCAACCTCCACGCTAACAGTGACAGGATTGATAGCTGTATCTGCGTCAACACCCCAGAAAACAAGCGAGAGCCCCTTTGGCTCTGTATCCAAACACATCATTTCCAAATTCCCTGCTACAGGGAAAAATGTTTTACCTCCATCTACAGTCCCAATTAAACTTCCTACAGGAAATTCAAAATCAGGGTTAGCAGTGTTGGTGTCATATTGATAATACCTTCCAATTTTTGGGAATTCTGCCTGAGAATTAATTTTGAATAAGTCTCCTTCTTTTAATTCAATTTTTGCGTTTAATAATTTTTTTGATTTCCAGTTGAGGTAACAATCACTCGCGTTAATTTCTTCAATTGTAATTTGTGTTGTTGCCATTGTTCTCTCCTTTGGTTTAATTCATTGTTAGTTGGTCTTGACTATGACTTACGCCTTGACAAAGGTAACTAAATAGGAATATTGATTTTCAGACACTAAAGTTTGACTTTTCGTTATTTTGGATAGCATATTTCTGTTAAAGGGCTTCAGAATTATGCTATCTTTTTAATTTAATTTTGTTCAATTGATTTAAATTTAATCTACTACGAAACACCATAATCTTGAACTATTTACATTCAATTCTATACTTTTCCAGCTTTTTAGTTAGTAAGAATCTTAATAATTTATATTGAAACATCAAAAGTAGGAAAAGTAGGAAAAGTAGGAAAAGTAGGATATTCAAAGTTAATTCTTGATTATCTTATTGCTTTGATAGATCATAATGTAAGATAAGAGCAAATGGATTACTCTGCTATTGATCATCGGCTGGTAAATAACTATTAATGATCAGAACCGATAGTCAACAGTTGATCATAAGATTTTAAAATTACTAAGAAAGCAGAATTTGCTAGAATATTTGTCAAAATAACCTAATTTTTTGCCTCAAAAAACTCAAATTTACTTTGCTAAACTTGAGTTTTTAACTTTTAACCATGACTATTGACTATATCAGTATTTAACGTCAACTATCAGGATTATCTTGACTATTACTATCGTAATAAATAGCGTATTAGATAATTTTTAAGTGCTGGGGTTGATATTTGTGTTTGGTCATAGCGCAAATGCAAACTGCTTCCACCTCAATAATTTGCTCAGTAGTTAATTCTTGTTTCCAGCTGTCAATCTCACCACGACGGAAAAAATTAGCTCGGGTATCGAAGAAAGGATTTTGGAGAGGAAAATTAGCTTTTGTCCGATCTAAATCTGATGCCGATACATGAGGGATCAGTTCTTGTAGTTGTTCACAAGTATAGTCAAGGGAGAGAAAATTACAGATTTTTTGCAACACTGCATTTTGATCGTGTTTCATATCTTCATAGCGCACCTCCAAGAATCGAGACTGGAGTAATTGGGCAGCGCGATCGCGTTTTTCCATTCCCCGAACCCATTTTCTGGCAATATCAAAATGATTTTCCCCTGGATTAATCCAGCCCCATTTTTCCTGTTTCAAAGCTAAAAATGAGGCGACAACCGCTCTAGGATCGCGGATCACATGGATAAAATAGGCTTCAGGATATAAACGATTCAATAGATCAACAAAATTTAGATTGCCAGGGGTTTTTTCCAGAATTATTTCCGCACTGGGATTAAACTCGGAAATTTTAGCTAAAACGCGATCGCTAAAGCCTTTGATACAATTATAAAACTCTGCCTCAGTTAAAATTGCTCTTAAACCATCTGGTGCAGGTTGCTTGCGTTCACTATTCCAAGCTTTAACTAAATTTCTCAGATAATTATCTACTAAATGAGTCTCTCGCACTGTGGCAATCTCAGGTAAACTGGCTAACATTCCCTGTAGCCAAGATGTTCCAGAACGGGGCAATGCAATGATAAAAACTGTTTTTTTCAAGGACTTCTTACCCTATTTGTTTTAGTTCAATAGTATAGTCGTTCTAATTAATTTCCGTACCATCTCAGTAATTTGTTCGAGGGATTAGGGATTAGGGATTAGGGATTAGGGACTAGGGATTAGGTATTGGTGACAAGTTAAGGCTCTGTGCCAGTTGTCAAGAGGGACTCGGAGACAGATTAAGAGGGGGTTTAGTCCGTTTTGGACGAGGAGATTTAACTATCCCTATATCCCTAAGTCGCGATTTTCTGGCGCAGTAAAATAAG
>JBCDDK010000136.1:0-20177 GCA_039180345.1 Cyanobacteria bacterium P01_G01_bin.39
ATTCTGCTGTCTGGGATTCTACCAAAACACTCTTCTATTGAACCTTTCAACGATTCACTATTCAGTTGAGACATCATTTTTCTCAAATAGCTTAATTATCTCATTTTCCTTCTCTCTCATTTCATGCGTTTGCCCTGCTTGTTATAGTACTCAGCAATGGTTATCAAAACACGGACTTTGTATGGATCATCAATTTGACTAGTAGTAGCAATTACCTGTTCTAGATATTGATCTGCTTGTGGAAAGTTTTCTAATTCGCCAATTGTCTTGACAATTGCCCTTAAAAAATTGGCTTTGCTATATTGATTTTCAATTCGATCACTAGCACTCATTGCCTGAGCGAGATATTTATCTGCTTTCGAGAAGTTTTTTAGTTTCCCATGAGTATTGACAATGTCTCTTAAAAACCAAGCTTCCCAAGCTTTGTTAAGAAAATCATCATAATTAATTTGTTCTATAGTAGTGGCTATCTGAGCCATATGTTGATCGCCTTGAGTCAGATTTTCTAGTTCTCCAATTGTCTTAACAATAGTTTTTAAAACCCTCTCTTTGTTATGTGCATCATCAATTTGTTCTGTAGCAGCGATGATCTGAGTAAGAAGTTGATCAGCTTGAAAAAAGTTTCCTGAGGAGCATTCCGAAGACGCAATCAAGTAATTCTGCTTGTCACCAATAAAGTTATTTTTCCAAGATTTCTCCACACTTGATGACATACAAGCATTAGAGTTGTGTAAAAGTGGGATGCTCTTGTTTTCTAGTTCAACAATTGTTTTCAGAATTTGCTCTAGTATCAAAGCTTTGCCAGATGAATAATTAATCTGATCAACAGCTGTAATGCTCTGAGCAAGAAGTTGATCAGCTTGCGGTAGGTATTCTAAATTGCCAATTGTTTGAATAATAGCTTTCAAGCTAAACATGGGTGAATTATCAATTTTCCTAGCGACAATAATTGCTTGAGTAAGATATTTATTCGCTTGCGTAAAGTCACCTATTTCACCATAGGTTTGGGCAATAGCACTTAAAGCTTTAACTCGGTTTTCTAATGCATAGATACTAATTGAATCATTAAGTTGCTCGGTAGCACTAATTGCTTTAGTTAGCACTTTATCCGCTTGAGGGAAGTTTTCTAGTTTGCTATAGACTTCAGCAATAGCTCTTAAAGCACTAGTTTGGAAATATAAATCTTCAATTTCTTCAGCAGTAGTAGTAATTTGGGAGAGGAGTTTATCCCTTTGAGGAAAGTTTTCCAACTCGCCAATTGTTTCGGCAATATCTGTTACTCTCCGAACTTTACCAGATGAAGAATCAAACATTTGCTTAGCAGTATTAATCGCCTGGGCGAAATATTTATCTGCTTCAGGGAAGTTTTCTATTTCTTCATAGGTCTTAGCTACACGTGTTAAAAGCCAGACTTTCTCATTTATCTGACCATATGAATTATCAATTTGTTCAACAGCAGTAATTACTTGTGCGAGATATTTATCCTGATCCGCTTGAGGGAAATTCTCCTGTTTGCCAATTGTCTCGATAATAGCTCCTAAAATCTTGACTTTGTGTTTTAAATCTACAGACAAATTATTGTTAATTGAATCATTAATCGTAAATGCTTGTTCTAAATCTAAATCTTCGACAAAAGCTAATGCTGCTATCTCTCTATACGGATAATCTACTCTTTCACTTAACCTTGCAAGCTCCCTCCTTACCTCCTGAATTTGTCCCACTGGAGTATGACACCCACCCAAACTAAATAAAGCGACAACTGGCACCATCACAATTGCTTTCAACAAATATAACCTTCTCAAATAAAAATAATACTTAGAGTATATCGTGCTTCAGAAATAATGTTTCAAGGAAAATCAAGTACCTGAAAAGGATGCAAGCTTGTTTGATTAATCCAAAAAGCTGATTGGAAAACTTTTTAAATGGTTATAAGCGATCGCTCTATCCCCCCAAACTGCAAAACTGTCAAAAATCATCCTTGTCAGAACCATGCAACTTCATGTATCATTGGTGATTGTGGTTAAAACTGGCAAATCTCACCTTTATAGATATAAAAAATCTAATCATCCCCCTTAGTTAATAGATTTAATTCTAGAAACTAGATAAGGGAGTTTTTACAAAAGCTGAAAACAAACTTGTTATGGGGTAAGTGAGAATATTATTAGGATTTGCTACCTCCTCGTAAGAAACTGAGGGATTAATTTCTTTAAGTCTTTGAGGGTCAAGGTAATGTCAATAGAGACAGTCTAAAGCTGAATCTAGCCGTAAATCTTAGAAAAAAATATATGTTTGCTGCTTTGCATCTTGTAAAAGGAAGTTTTGGCTGATTTTCGATTGCAGATATCTGCGATTAATTGCAGAATGCGTATTGCGATCGCAATCTAGTCTAAATCCTCTTAGTGAGATGGTTATTTTTTTGTCAGTTAGCAGGTGAATCACTCAACCAATTAGCTATAAGCTACAAGCCATAAGCTATAAGCCAAATAAGAGTAAAGTGCTGTTATTGATAAGCTTAGAGCCTAAAGCTTAGAGCCTAAAGCTTACAAAAGGTTTATTGTGTTGCAATTATAGAGGAGCTAAAATTCGTGTCTGTCGGCATTCTTGGCACTAAATTAGGCATGACCCAAGTTTTTGACAAAGAAACAGGAAACGCTATTCCTGTTACTGTTGTTCAAGCTGGACCTTGTGTCGTAACTCAAATCAAAACAAAAGAAACAGACGGCTATAGTTCAATTCAGATTGGCTATGGTGAAGTCAAAGAGAAAGCTCTGTCTAAGCCTGAAATTGGTCATCTAAGTAAGGCAGGAGCTAGCCCTTTGCGTCACTTGAAAGAGTATCGTCTCGAAGATACAGCAAGTTATGAACTAGGTAAAGCTCTAGACATTTCGGAAATTTTCAACACCGAGACTACCGTGGATATTAGTGGCAAAACGATGGGTCGCGGTTTTGCTGGATATCAGAAACGGCATAACTTTAAGCGAGGTTTAATGAGCCACGGTTCAAAGAATCATCGCGCCCCTGGTTCTACTGGTGCAGGTACCACTCCTGGACGTACCTATCCTGGTAAGAAGATGGCGGGACGTTATGGCGGTAAGCAAGTAACTACTCGCAAGCTAAAAGTTGTCAAAGTTGATGCAGAACAAAACCTGTTGCTGATCAAGGGGGCAGTTCCAGGAAAGCCGGGTGCTTTGCTGAGTATTTCTCCAAGCAACATTGTTGGCAAGTAACAACTTGTTATTTAAGAGCAAATAAATAGATAACAAACAGATAACTATGGTTAATTGTGTAGTCAAAAATTGGCAGGGGGAAGATGCTGGCGAAGCAACCCTAGAACTTAAAGTTGCCAAGTCCGAAAATGCAGAGCATATTGTGCATCGTGCATTAGTTCGCCAACTAAATAATGCCCGCCAAGGTACAGCTTCAAGTAAAACTCGCTCTGAAGTTCGCGGTGGTGGACGCAAACCCTGGAGACAAAAAGGAACTGGACGAGCTAGAGCTGGTTCGATTCGTTCTCCTCTATGGCGTGGTGGTGGTGTCATCTTTGGTCCCAAACCCAGAGACTACAGCACCAAAATGAATCGTAAGGAAAGGCGTTTGGCATTGAGAACAGCCTTTACTGCTCGTGTTGAAGATATGATTGTCGTTGAAGACTTTTCCGCTGAATTTGATCGACCTAAGACTAAAGATTTTATCGCAGCTTTGGGACGTTGGGGTGTAGGTATTGATGAGAAAGTGTTGTTGATCCTCAAAGAAGTTTCTGACAACGTAAACTTGTCTACGCGCAACATTGCTAAAGTCAAAATGATTAAGGCAACTAACCTCAATGTGGCTGACATCCTGCACGCTAACAAGCTGATTGTTAGCAAAGATGCCCTAGAACAGATTCAGGAGGTTTACGGTGACAGTTAAAAATACGACCAGATATCAAGAAAGAGACCTAGCAGATTTAATTCTCAAGCCGATTATTACAGAAAAAGGCACCATCCAAATGGAGCTTAACAAATACGTTTTTGACGTATTGCCCAAAGCTACCAAACCCGATATCAAAGCAGCGATTGAAAGCTTATTTGATGTCACCGTGGTCAAAGTAAATACTTTAACTTTACCTCGCAAACAACGTCGTGTAGGTAGATTCATTGGTTACAAAGCTCAATACAAAAGAGCAATTGTCACCCTCAAAGAAGGGGATACCATCGCGCTATTCCCAGACGTATAACTAAACTCGCACTCGAAAAAGCTAGATAACAGCAAATTATGGGTACTCGTTCATTTAGACCATATACACCAGGGACTCGCCAAGCGGTAGTTGCCGATTTTTCGGAAATTACCAAAAGCAAACCAGAAAAGTCCTTAACAAAATACAAGCATCGCAAAAAAGGTCGCAACAATCGTGGTGTAATTACCAGCCGTCGTCGAGGTGGTGGACACAAGCGTCTTTACCGTATTATTGATTTTCGTCGTGACAAGCGTAATATTGCCGCTGAGGTAATTGCGATTGAATACGACCCTAACCGTAATGCTCGTATTGCTTTAGTACAGTACGAAGATGGCGAAAAACGCTATATCTTAGCTGCTGTCGGCATGAAAGTAGGAACTTCGATTATTGCTAGTCCTGAAGCTCCCATTGAGGTAGGAAATGCTTTACCTCTGAGTAAAATGCCTTTGGGTGAAACCATCCACAATGTGGAGTTGGTTGCAGGAAAAGGTGGTCAGATTGTTCGCGCTGCTGGCGCTGCGGCAAAAGTTATGGCAAAAGAAGGCGACTACGTTACTATTGGTCTGCCTTCTAAAGAAGTTCGGATGGTGCGCAAAGAATGCTATGCCACTATCGGACAGGTGGGAAATGTAGAATACCGTAACCTCAAGCTAGGTAAGGCGGGTAAAATGCGCCACAGAGGCAGAAGACCCGAAGTTCGTGGTAGTGCGATGAACCCTTGCGATCACCCACATGGTGGTGGAGAAGGAAGGGCTCCTATTGGGAGAAGTGGTCCAGTCTCACCCTGGGGTAAGCCAGCGTTGGGTAAGAAAACTCGTAAGAAAAACAAACCCAGCAACAAGCTGATTGTTCGTCGCCGTCGTTAATTTATTGTTGAGCTAAAAAATATGAGTCGTTCTTTAAAAAAGGGACCTTTTATCGCCGATAGCCTCCTCAAAAAAATTGAGAAGCTAAATGCGAACAACAAAAAAGAAGTAATCAAAACTTGGTCTAGATCCTCAACCATTTTGCCCTTAATGGTGGGACACACAATCGCCGTTCATAATGGTCGCCAGCACATTCCAGTGTTTATTAGTGATCAAATGGTGGGACACAAACTAGGAGAATTTGCTCCTACCCGTACCTTTAGGGGTCATGCTAAAGGTGACAAAAAAGGGAGACGCTAGATATTAAATATCACTATGGCTATAGATACTAACAACGAAGTCAAGGCGATCGCCAGGTACATCCGGATGTCTCCTTTTAAGGTCAGACGGGTATTAGACCAGATTCGCGGTCGTCAATATCGAGAAGCTTTGATTATTCTCGAATTCATGCCTTACAAAGCCTGTGAACCAATTCTCAAAGCATTGAGATCGGCTGTGGCGAATGCCGAACACAACAACGGTTTAGACCCCAGCTCTTTGGTGGTCAGCAAAGCTTTTGCTGATGGTGGGCCTGTTCTCAAACGTTATCGTCCTAGAGCGCAAGGTCGAGCTTATCAAATTCGTAAGCCAACCTGTCATATTACTGTGGCTGTAGCGCCAGAAGTAACAGATTAAAATCTTGATTTGCAGAATTTAATTACTATTACGAGGAAACATTTGTGGGACAGAAGATACATCCAACAGGCTTTCGTCTGGGGGTAACAAAGGAACACCAGTCTTGCTGGTATGCCGATACCAAGCGCTATCCTGAATTGCTACAGGAAGATCGCTTAATTAGAGAGTACGTTAACAAAGAGTTGAGTAACGCGGGCATTTCTCAAGTCAAAATCGAACGTAAAGCTGACCAGATTGATTTGGCAATTCACACTGCCAGACCAGGTGTGGTAGTTGGTCGTGGTGGTTCGGGTATTGAAAAGTTGCGGACTGAATTACAAGCAAAGGTAGGTAATAATCGTCAAATCCGTATCAACGTTATTGAAGTGCCTCGCGTGGATGCTGACTCTGCTCTAATCGCAGAGTATATTTGTCAGCAGCTTGAGCGAAGAGTATCCTTCAGAAGAGTTGTGCGGCAGGCAATTCAAAGGGCACAGCGAGCTGAGGTTCTAGGAATTAAAATTCAAGTTAGCGGTCGTTTAAATGGGGCGGAAATCGCACGTACCGAATGGGTCAGAGAAGGTCGAGTACCACTCCATACCCTAAGAGCAGATATTGATTATTCTTATCGTACGGCATTGACTATTTATGGAATTCTCGGGGTAAAAGTTTGGGTATTCAAGGGTGAAATTATTCCTGGACAGGAGGATGCCCCCGTGCCAACTCAGGCTCCCCGTCGTCAGCGTCGCCGTCAGAAATTTGATGACCGCTCAGAATAATTATTTATTAACAAGGCTTAAGATCGCAAAATAATACTATTATGCTTAGTCCCAGAAGAACAAAATATCGTAAGCAGCATCGTGGTCGCATGCGGGGCATGGCTTACCGAGGCAGTACCCTCAATTTTGGTGATTACGCCCTACAGGCGACTGAACCCTCCTGGATTACTGCCCGCCAGATTGAGGCTGCTCGTAGAGCGATGACGCGCTATGTAAAACGGGGTGGCAAAATTTGGATTCGGATTTTTCCCGACAAGCCTGTTACGATGCGCCCCGCAGAAACCCGTATGGGTTCAGGTAAAGGCTCTCCTGAATTTTGGGTGGCGGTAGTCAAACCAGGCAGAATTATGTTTGAAATGGCTGGAGTTCCAGAAGAAATCGCAAAAGAAGCAATGCGCCTTGCTGCTCAAAAGCTACCCATCAAGACTAAATTTATTACTCGCGATGAGGATTACAAATAATGGCTTTACCAAAAATAGAAGATGCCAGAAAGCTGGGTGAAGATGAGCTAGCCGCTGAAATTCTAGCGGTTAAGCGCGAGTTGTTTCAACTAAGACTAGAGCAAGCCACTCGCCGTTTAGAAAAACCCCATCTGTTTAAGCACGCTAAACATCGTTTAGCACAACTATTAACCGTAGAACGCGAGCGTGAAATCGCTGCTAGCAAAGGAGAATAGATTATGGCAGTAAAAGAAAGAGTCGGCGAGGTAGTCAGCGACAAAATGGATAAAACCGTTGTCGTTGCCATTGAAAACCGTTCTCCTCATCCCAAGTACGGCAAAATCGTGGTGCGAACCAAAAAATACAAAGTACATGACGCCGAGAACCAATGCAAAATTGGCGATCGCGTAAGGATCAAAGAAACTCGACCTCTTAGTAAGACTAAACGCTGGACAGTCGAAGAAATTATTGAATCCAGACAATCTTGACAATCTTAATTAACTCTCAGAATAATTTCTGAGCTTATATCAACCTAATTTCCCTGGTCGAAGTCAACCATGATTCAACAACAGACCTATTTAAATGTCGCTGACAACAGCGGCGCGCGCAAGCTGATGTGTTTGCGTGTCATTGGCAAAGGAAACAGTCCCTATGCCTTCATTGGTGATGTCGTAGTCGCAGTAGTCAAAGACGCTTTACCAAATATGGGGGTTAAAAAATCCGAAGTTGTTAAAGCAGTTATTGTCCGTACTAAGCAAGCTGTCAATCGTCCTAGTGGCATGAGCATTCGCTTTGATGACAACGCGGCAGTAATTATTAACGAGCAAGGAAACCCCAGAGGGACACGTGTCTTTGGTCCTGTGGCAAGAGAATTAAGAGAGAGAAACTTTACCAAGATTGTCTCTTTAGCTCCTGAGGTAATTTAAATGGCAAAATCAAAAAAAGCAGCTACTCGCTATAAAATGCACGTCAAAAAAGGAGATACCATTCAGGTAATCTCTGGTCGTGACAAAGGTAAAGTAGGCGAAATAACTACAGTTAATCCTAAAACCAGTCAGGTAACTGTTGAGGGAGTAAACGTACGCACCAAGCACGTTAAACCTCAGCAGGAAGGAGAATCAGGGCAAATTGTCACCTTTGAAGCTCCAATTCACAGTTCCAACGTAATGTTGTACTCGACCAAAGAAAAAACCGTCAGCCGCGTTGGCTACACCATTAACGAAGACGGTCGTAAAGTACGTATGCTCAAAAAGACAGGCGAAATTATTGACTAATTTTGTATCTTAGCCTGTTAATAACTTGTTAGTAACTTATCTAATCTCCTGACCAAGCCCAGGAAAAATGAATCATTATGCCAAAACCACTTAAGACTAGATACTTAGAAGACATAGTACCTAAGCTAACCGAACAATTTAGCTTTAGTAATGTTCACCAAGTACCTCGAGTAGTCAAAATCGTCGTTAACCGCGGTTTAGGGGAAGCATCCCAAAATGCTAAAGCCTTAGAATCCTCGATCAACGAGTTGATGGTAATCACAGGACAAAAACCTGTGGTGACTAGAGCCAAAAAAGCGATCGCAGGTTTTAAAATCCGTGAGGGAATGCCCGTGGGGGTTATGGTGACACTTCGAGGAGAAAAAATGTATGCTTTTCTCGAACGACTCATTGCCTTAGCTTTACCTCGGATTCGTGACTTTCGTGGGATTAGCCCCAAAAGTTTTGATGGTCGCGGTAATTACAGCTTAGGTGTGCGAGAGCAACTGATGTTTCCTGAGATTGACTACGATAGCATCGATCAAATTAGAGGGATGGACATTTCTATCGTCACTTCCGCCACGAACGATGAAGAAGGGCGAGCTTTATTAAAAGAAATGGGCATGCCTTTCCGCGAAAATTAACGTTATTTGCATATTTAAAACATAACAATAGGAAATAATGGCAGCAACCGATACTATTTCAGATATGCTGACCCGCATCCGTAATGCCTGTATGGTCAAGCATCAAACCACTCAAGTTCCCTCCACCCGTATGACTCGGGCAATCGCTCAAGTTTTGCAAAGTGAAGGTTTTATCGAGGGGTTTGAAGAAACTGGAGAGATTCCCCAAAAGTTTATTCAAATTTCTCTAAAGTACAAAGGTCGAAATCGTCAACCCATCATAAGCACCCTCAAGCGGGTGAGCAAACCAGGGTTAAGGGTCTATTCTCGTAAAAAAGATATTCCCCGAGTTCTCGGTGGTATTGGCATCGCGATCGTCTCTACGTCTCGTGGAGTAATGACAGATAGAGAAGCTCGCAGTCAGGGAGTTGGCGGTGAGATACTTTGTTATGTCTGGTAAGTTAACAGGAGTAAATATATGTCTCGTATTGGTAAACTACCGATCCCCATCCCCGACAAAGTCAGCGCCCAAATTTCAGGGCAAACCGTAACCATAAAAGGACCCAAGGGAACCCTCTCCAGAGAAATTCCTGAGCCAATCGAAGTTAAGCAAGAAGGAAACACAATTCTGGTAACACCAACCAATGATTCTCGTATTGGTCGTCAACGTCATGGTCTGTGTCGTACTTTGGTGGCAAATATGGTGGATGGTGTATCTACAGGATTTCAAAAGCGTCTTTTGATTCAGGGTGTGGGGTATCGGGCACAAGCTCAGGGCAAAAAGCTAACCCTTAACGTAGGCTATAGTAAGCCTGTTGAGATGGAAATGCCCGATGGTATTGATGTTGCGGTAGAAAATAGAAACGTCGAAGTCGTTGTTAGTGGCATCAACAAAGAAGTTGTTGGTAACGTTGCTGCCAGAATCAGAGCAGTTAGACCTCCCGAACCATACAAAGGCAAAGGGATACGCTATTCTGATGAGCAAGTAAGACGTAAAGCAGGTAAGACAGGTAAGTAAAAATCATGAAGCTTTCACGTAAAGAATCTGTAAAACGCCGTCATCGACGGGTACGTAAAAAAGTTAGCGGTACTCCTGAGCGCCCTCGTCTGTGTGTTTTCCGCTCTAATAACCATATTTATGCTCAAGTTATTGACGATGTCGCTCAACATACTTTGGTAGCTGCATCTGATTTTAATCTTGAAAGTAAAGGTGCCACCTGCCAAGTCTCAGCAGAAGTGGGTAAATTAGTAGCTCAAAAAGCATTAGATAAAGGAATTGCCAAAGTGGTATTTGATCGTGGTGGCAATCTCTATCATGGACGAGTAAAAGCACTAGCTGAAGCTGCCCGAGAAGCTGGCTTAGATTTTTAAATTAAAATATCAAAGATAATTACTATGGCTAAATCTAATAAATCGCGTAAAAAAAATCGCGCTAAAGACAAGGATTCTGCTTGGCAAGAGCGAGTTGTTCAGATTCGTCGAGTCAGCAAAGTAGTAAAAGGTGGTAAAAAGCTGAGTTTTCGGGCAATTGTGGTAGTTGGCAACGAAAAAGGACAGGTTGGCGTTGGCGTTGGTAAAGCTGCGGACGTTATCGGTGCTGTACGCAAAGGTGTTGCTGATGCTAAAAAACAACTTGTAGAAGTATCTCTGACTAAGGCAAACTCCATTGTTCACGTCACTAACGGCATTGCAGGAGGAGCCAAAGTATTTATGCGTCCAGCCGCACCTGGTACTGGGGTAATTGCTGGGGGCGCAGTCCGTACTGTACTAGAACTTGCTGGAGTGAAGAATATCTTGGCAAAACAGCTCGGCTCAAACAGCCCTCTTAACAATGCCAGAGCAGCAGTAGATGCTCTAGCTAGTCTTCGCACTTTTGGCGAAATAGCAAGGGAGAGAGATATTCCTATTGAGCAGCTTTACGCTTAAGTTAGCACGCATTAAATATTGAATAATCATGAAACTAGAAAATCTTAGCCCTAAAGAGGGGTCAAAAAGGCGTAAGCGTCGAGTTGGTCGTGGTATTGCTGCGGGTCAAGGTGCTAGCTGTGGTTTTGGGATGCGAGGGCAAAAATCTCGTTCTGGGACAGGAACCAAGGCGGGTTTTGAAGGTGGTCAAATGCCCCTTTATCGTCGAGTTCCAAAATTAAAGCATTTTACTTTGGTTAATCAGAAACATTACACCACTGTTAATGTTGAAACTTTAGCTTCATTGCCTGCCGAGACAGAAGTTACCTTAGCTTCATTGATGGAAAACGGGATCGTGACTAGTAATGATGGTCCGCTAAAAGTTTTAGGAAATGGAGAAGTCAGCGTGGCATTAAAGGTCAAAGCAGCAGCATTTACGAAAAGTGCAGTTAAGAAAATTGAAGCTGCTGGCGGTAGCTGTGAAGTTATTGACCAATAAGTATGAATCTCATTTGGTATATCATAAGGATCACAGGCAAAAAATTAAGTTTATTTAATATTTTTCCGTAAGTAACTTATTTAATACCAAGAATTTTAAGAGGAACTATATGGTTAGAGAAAAAACTCCATCAGCCCAGGAGACTTTTTTGCAGATGGCGCAAGCGGCAGGTCTAAGGGGCAGGCTGCTGGTTACTATTGGGCTCCTGATTTTAGTCAGACTGGGAGTGTTTATTCCCGTACCTGGAATTGACCGCGAAATCTTTGGTGATTTTATTAGTAGTTCTGGTAATTCTTCTATTGTCGGATTCTTAGATATCTTTACTGGGGGTGGTATTTCTGCATTAGGGATCTTTGCTTTGGGTATCTTACCCTTTATTAATGCATCGATCATTATGCAGCTATTGGCAACTGCAATACCCAGTTTGGAAGATTTACAAAAGAATGAAGGCGAAGCAGGGCGGCGTAAGATCTCTCAGATCACCCGTTATGTTGCTTTGGGGGGGGCGATAATCCAGAGTTTTGGTATTACCCTAGGATTACTAGTAAATAATGGCATCATCGAAAAAAGCATTCTGCCCATTGGCGAAACTGTACTGGCTTTGACGGCAGGCTCGATGTTTGTCATGTGGATCTCAGAACTGATTACTGAAAAGGGTATTGGGAATGGGGCTTCACTACTTATATTTGTCAATATTGTCGCGGTATTACCCAGAACTCTAGGCAATACAATTGAATATGCCCAAAGTGGTGGAAGAGAGGCGATCGCTCAAGTGATCATCTTACTTTTAGTCTTTCTGACCATGATTGTGGGTATTGTCTTTATTCAAGAAGGCACCCGTCGCATCCCGATTATCTCTGCCCGCCGACAAGTTGGTAGAAGAGTATACCGTGAGCGCAGCAACTATCTTCCTTTGAGATTAAATCAAGGTGGGGTAATGCCAATTATCTTTGCTTCTTCTGTCTTATTTTTACCTGCTCAATTATTGGGTTTCCTTCCAGGAGATGGTGCAGTTAAAAATATTTTTGGTCAAGTCGCTGCGGCAATTCAGCCTGGAAACTGGGCTTATGTTGTAGTTTATTTGGTTCTGATTCTTTTCTTTAGCTATTTTTACGCTTCTTTGATTGTCAATCCTGTTGATATGTCTCAGAATCTTAAGAAAATGGGCGCGTCTATTCCAGGAATTAGGCCAGGTAAAGCAACCAGTGCTTATCTAGAAAAAGTCCTAAATCGTTTGACTCTTCTAGGAGCGATATTTTTGGGGTTGGTAGCCACAGTACCTACTTTAGTAGAGAGCGCTATTCCCGCAGGAACGACGGTTTTTAGTGGTTTTGGTGCAACTTCTTTATTGATTTTAGTCGGGGTTGCAATTGATACTGCCAAGCAGATTCAAACATACGTTATTTCTCAACGTTATGAAGGAATGGTTAAACAGTAGAGATGTTTATGAGGTATGCCAAGTCTATGTTTAGACTTGTCCATGTCCAGCAAATTTTAATTTTAACAAGTTGATATGGCAAAGCGATTAATATTCCTTGGTCCTCCTGGTGCGGGAAAAGGAACTCAAGCTCAAGTACTATCTGAGAATCACCAGATCCCCCACGTATCGACAGGAGACATTTTACGCGCAGCCGTAACTCAACAAACCCCTTTAGGAAAAAAAGCCCAAGATTATATGAATCGAGGAGAATTAGTTCCAGATGCTTTAATTTTGGACTTAATTCAAGATCGACTTTCCTATGATGATACAGCTAACGGTTGGATACTAGATGGCTTTCCTCGTAATGTCAATCAAGCTGCTTTTTTGGAAGAATTATTAGCAAAACTTGCTCAAAATGCTGACTGCGTCTTGAATTTACAAGTTCCAGATGAGGTTTTAGTATCTCGGCTTTTGGCAAGAAAGCGTAAGGACGATAATGAGTCAACCATCCGCCGCCGTTTAGAGGTTTATCATCAGGACACAGTGCCAGTGATAGATTTTTATCAGCAAAAAGGAACTCTTAAGACGATTGATGGGAATCAAAGGATGGAGGAGGTAACAACCCAGCTAACCAAAGCAATCTCATCAGATTAAAGATAGCAGTAGTATTCGAGTCTTATGTCACTGGTTATGTAGTAGACAGATGTAAAGGCGGCAAAACTATGTTAAATAAACCATAGAATAACAGGCTGTTTAGGTTTAGTAAACAGATAGATAGTAAAAAGTTAATCAAAAAATCTATTTATCAAGAAGAAGCGGAGAGCAACATTGGCAAAACAAGACTTGATTGAGATGGAAGGTACGGTCACAGAGTCTCTTCCTAATGCAATGTTTCGGGTTGACCTGGATAATGGCTTTAATGTTTTAGCCCATATTTCAGGCAAAATAAGACGTAACTATATCAAAATCTTACCTGGCGATCGCGTAAAGGTAGAATTGACTCCTTACGATCTGACAAAGGGTAGGATTACCTATCGTCTTAAAAACAAATAGTAAATGTGTCGAGTAATAAATATTATTTATTTGACACAAGAACAATTTAATTTATATAATAATAGGCTTGCAGTGTGGCCAAGGTAAGGCATGAAAGTTAGACCATCAGTCAAAAAAATGTGTGAAAAATGCCGTGTGATTAAAAGACGCGGCAGGGTAATGGTGATCTGTAGCAGTAACCCCAAGCATAAGCAGCGTCAGGGGTAGCTACCGTAGCTTACTCTAAGTTGGATTAAAAGTGTTTAGACACAGTAAAAACTATTAGGCATAATTAGGGAGTTAATAACGTGGCAAGGATTTCTGGCGTAGATCTTCCCCGTGATAAGCGCGTGGAAATTGCGCTGACCTACATTTTTGGTGTGGGCTTATCTCGGGCGCAAAAAGCGATCGCCGAAACTGGAGTTAATCCAGATATTAGAGTACGAGATTTATCTGATGAAGATATAACCAAACTCAGAGGATATATCGAAGATAATTACCAGGTTGAAGGGGATCTTAGACGATGGGAAGCTATGAATATCAAGCGTTTAGCTGATATCGGCACCTATCGGGGTCGTCGTCATCGCATGGGGTTACCGTTACGGGGTCAAAGAACTCGTACTAACGCGCGGACAAGAAGAGGTAGAAGACTGACAGTAGCTGGTAAGAAAAAAGCTCCTGGGAAGAAATAGCCTCACGAAATGTAACTGTAATTTAAGCATAACTACACTACGAAAAGTAACATGGCGCAACCAAAAAGAAGAAGTGGTGCGAAAAAAAATAAAAAAAATGTACCTAACGGGGTGGCTCATATTCAGTCTACCTTTAACAACACCATCATAACTATTTCTGATACCAGAGGTGACGTAGTATCTTGGTCTTCAGCTGGGGCAAGTGGCTTCAAAGGAGCAAAAAAAGGAACCCCCTTCGCTGCTCAGACAGCCGCAGACAGTGCGGGGCGTCGAGCAATGGATCAGGGAATGCGTCAGGTAGAAGTGATGGTAAGTGGTCCTGGTGCTGGTCGAGAGACTGCTATTCGAGCTTTACAAGGTGTAGGATTAGAAATCACTTTGATTCGTGATGTAACCCCAATACCTCATAATGGCTGTCGTCCGCCAAAACGACGTAGAGTCTAATTTCTTGAGAGATCATCAAGATATCCAGTTGTGGCTAGTGAGGCACAACAGTTCTTTGATGTAGGTATATCCAATTTGCTTGTCAAAATAAGAGGGAGAGCAGCCTGTGGCGCAATTTCAAATTGAGTGTGTAGAGTCTAAAACCCTAAAAAACCAGCATCAATATAGCAAGTTTGTCCTAGAGCCTTTAGATAGAGGTCAGGGAACTACTTTAGGTAACGCCCTCAGAAGAGTTTTGTTATCCAACTTAGAAGGGGCAGCAGTTACTGCGATTCGCATTGGTGGGGGAATGGCAAAAGATGAAAGCAGACAGGAACATAAGTTTGGCTTTGCTACTCATGAATTTGCCACCATTGAAGGAGTTAGAGAGGACGTTTTAGAGATTATTCTCAATATGAAGGAAATAGTCCTCAAAAGCTATACCAATCAGCCCCAAATAGGTCGTTTAGTAGCAACTGGGCCAGGAACCGTTACTGCTGCTCAGTTTGAGCTACCTTCAGAAGTCGAAACTGTTGACTCCAACCAGTACGTGGCAACCATTGCTGAAGGGACTAGTTTGGAAATGGAGTTTAGGGTTGAGAAAGGAAAAGGTTACCGCGCAGTCGAAAGAGGAAAAGAAGAAGGAAGTTCCTTAGATTTTCTGCAAATAGATGCGGTATTTATGCCTGTGACCAAAGTTAACTATAGCGTCGAGGATGCTAGAGTTGACGGTTCGGGCATTCGTGAGCGTCTAATTATGGAAATTTGGACTAACGGTAGTGTTAAGCCAGAAGAAGCTCTATCCCAAGCTGCGGGAATCGCAGTAGATTTATTCAATCCCTTGAAAGATCTTACTTTAGAGCCAATCCAAGATGACTACCAAGAGGATGAAGATCCTACTAGCCAAATTCCTATTGAAGAGTTGCAGTTATCAGTTAGAGCCTATAACTGTTTAAAACGCGCGCAAATTAATTCAGTTTCGGATCTACTTGATTACACTCAAGAAGATCTCTTAGAAATTAAGAATTTCGGTCAAAAATCGGCTGATGAAGTAATTGAGGCGCTACAGCAGCGGTTGGGAATTACTTTAGCCCAGGAAAAATCAGGTAAGTAAACAAAGCTAAATTAGCGTCAAGATTAATTATGCGACATCGATGTAAAGTTAAAATGCTGGGATTACCAGCAGACCAAAGAAAGGCATTAATGCGTTCTTTGGCGACGGAAATTATCCGTCATGGTCAGATTAAAACTACTTTAATTCGTGCAAAAGCAGTGCGCAGCGAAGTGGAAAGAATGATTACTTTAGCCAAAGATGGTTCTCTGGCTGCCAGAAGACAGGCTTTGGGCTATATCTATGATAAAGATTTAGTCAGCGAACTATTTAAAGCGGTTAATGATCGCTACGGTAATCGCAAAGGTGGCTATACTAGGATCGTGAGAACCAAACGTCGTCGTGGTGACAATGCGGAAATGGCGATCATTGAGCTAGTTTAATTTAGATATCTTGTTAATAAAGATTAATTGCTAGTAAAGACAGCCCATGAGAATCGCCTTGCTAATTCAATATTTAGGAACCAACTTCCATGGTTGGCAAAAACAACCTAATCAAGTAAGTATCCAAGGTCATATTGAACAAGCGATCGCTGATGTCACAGGGTATGGGATAAATATTTATGCTGCGGGGCGTACTGATGCAGGAGTTCATGCTGCTGGTCAAGTAGCGCACTTTGAGTATCAAGGTCCAATCCCAGCTCATAAATGGGCAAAAATTATCAATGCGAGACTGCCAAAGGATATACTAGTAAGAGCTTCGGCTCAGGTTAAAGACAATTGGCACGCTCGGTTTTCGGCTGTTTGGCGACGTTATCGCTACACGATTTATACTGATAAACAACCAAATGTGTTTGTTAATCAAACCTGCTGGCATTACTACCAGTCAGTATTGGATGAATCACTGATGCAGCAAGCTTTAAATCCTCTATTCGGGGAGCATGATTTTGCCGCGTTTAAAAGATCTGGTTCGGATCGCCTTGATTCTATGGTAAATGTGCAGTCTGCCAAATGCTATCGCCAAAACTCTTTCTTGTATCTGGAGATTCAGGCTAACAGTTTTTTATACGGCATGGTACGTCTTTTGGTAGGAATGCTGGTGGAGGTAGGCATTAAAAAGCGATCGCCTGAAAACTTTACCGAAATTTGGCAAAATCAACGCCGTTCGGAAGTTAAGTACTCTGCTCCTGCGAAGGGTCTTTGTTTACTGAGAGTGGGTTATCAAGAGTTTCCTTTTGCTCAACCATTGTGGTTTGATACCCAGCCAAATTTCTATCTAGCTCGGTAAATCTCTTTATTTAAAATAATCCACAAAATATTATTACGAAAGATGAATAAAACTCCTCTCCCAACTCAAGAAAAACTAGATCAAAAATGGTATGTCGTTGATGCCGAAGGGCAAAGACTAGGTCGTTTAGCGACAGAAATAGCGATGGTTCTTCGTGGCAAAAATAAACCCAGCTTCACCCCTAACATGGATACTGGCGATTTTGTCATTGTCGTCAATGCGGAGAAAGTTGTTGTAACTGGTAGAAAAAACGAGCAAAAGCTTTATCGCCGTCACTCTGGTCGACCAGGGGGCATGAAAACTGAAACTTTTGACCAGCTACAGCAAAGAATTCCCGAGCGAATCGTGGAAAAAGCTGTAAAAGGCATGCTGCCCAAAACCCCCCTAGGGCGAAAACTATTTACAAAGCTTAAAGTTTATACAGGAGCAGATCATCCTCATGAAGCGCAAACTCCTGAAACTTTAACTATCAATACTATACCCAAAAGGAACTAAAACATGGAAGGAACACAAGATAGAGTAGTATACGGAGCTACTGGTCGTCGTAAATCGGCGATCGCTAGAGTACGTTTGGTACCGGGAGAAGGCAAGTTAGTAGTTAACGGCAAGCCTGGAGAAGATTATTTTAATCGTATACCAAGTTATTTAATGTCGATTAGAGGACCTTTAGAAACTTTGGGTTTTGAAAGCGAATACGACATTTTGGTCAATGCTCATGGTGGTGGTTTAACTGGTCAAGCGGATGCTGTGAAGTTGGGAGTAGCTCGGGCACTGTGTAAGCAAGATCCTAACAATCGCCAGCCGCTTAAAACCGAAGGTTATCTCACTCGTGACCCTCGTTGTAAAGAGAGAAAGAAATATGGTTTGAAGAAGGCTCGTAAAGCGCCTCAATTCTCCAAACGATAAATCTTACTTAACATTTAACATTTATCATTGAGCATTTATCATTTAGTTGTTCAGTATTTATTTGGGGTTTGAATCCCCATTTGAACGACAAGAGCGCTGCGGAAACCGTAGCTTGTCTAATCGAGCTGTTGGACAAGTTAATGTTCGCAAGTTCAATGCCCAATGGTTTTAATTTTTGTAAACCTTGTAGAAATAGCTGACAATGCCTAAACCTGAAATTCACCCCACTTGGTACCCAGATGCCAAGGTAATATGTAACGGGGAAGTAGTAATGACTGTTGGTTCAACTCAGCCAGAAATCAATGTTGATGTCTGGTCGGGAAATCATCCCTTTTATACTGGTACACAAAAGATTATTGATACTGAAGGTCGAGTTGATCGCTTCTTACGTAAATACGGTATGCTCGATGCTAGTAGTGAAGGCGAGTCCGACGCTGAAAAATAGCCATTTAAGACTAATATATGTACCCAGTAGTTAATTAGATGTTAATTGATTGCTGGGTTTGTTGTATCTTGAGCAATTTTACTTAGTAAATCAATTTATATTTGATTAGCAAAACCAATGGCAGAAGCATATTTATTAGACAAGCTAAAATCTGTAGAACAAACTTTTCAAGAACTTACTCATCGTTTAGCAGATCCTGATATTGCCACCAATCCCGATGAACTTCAGAAAATAGCCAAAGCTCGTTCTTCTTTAGAAGAAACAGTAATTACTTATCGCCAATGGCAAGAGGCAAGCGAAGAGTTATCAGGAGCCAAAGAAATTCTGAAAGAGGCTGACGATGCTGAAATGAAAGAGATGGCTAGTATGGAGATTAGCGAATTAGAAGAGCAGCTAGAACAGTTGGAAACTAAGCTCAAAATTCTATTGCTTCCCAGAGATCCTAACGACGATAAAAATATCATGTTAGAAATCAGAGCAGGAACAGGAGGCGACGAAGCAAGTATCTGGGCGGGAGATTTAGTTCGGATGTACTCAAGATACGCCGAAAGTCAAAATTGGCAGGTATTTCTTTTGAGTGAGTCGGCAGCAGATATGGGAGGATTCAAAGAAGCCATTCTGGAAGTAACTGGGAACTCCGTGTATAGCAAGCTCAAGTTTGAAGCGGGAGTGCATCGTGTACAAAGGGTTCCGCAAACTGAAGCTGGTGGCAGAGTTCATACCTCTACTGCTACCGTAGCCATCATGCCTGAAGTAGATGAAGTAGAGGTGAAAATAGATCCTAAAGATATCGAGCTTAAAACAGCTCGCTCTGGTGGTGCTGGAGGACAAAACGTCAACAAAGTTGAAACAGCAGTAGATTTGATCCATAAGCCCACAGGAATTAGAATTTTTTGTACCGAAGAGCGATCGCAATTACAAAACCGCGAACGAGCTATGCAAATCCTGAGAGCCAAACTATATGACATTAAGCTAGCAGAACAGCAAAAAGAAGTTAGAGGCTTAAGACAGTCACAGGTGGGAACAGGCGCTAGATCGGAAAAAATTCGTACCTATAACTACAAAGATAATCGCATTACCGATCATCGCCTGGGTAAAAACTTCCCTCTAGCCAATTCTTTAGAGGGTGATATCGATGTTATGATTCAATCCTGTATTTCTCAGGATCAACAAGAGCGCTTGGAGGAATTGGCTCAATCACCTGATACAGCCGAAACTTTAAACTAAATTATGCTTAGGTGGGGATCAGCTTTGTTGAGATTTATTGCTTAAAGCTCTTAATTTTATATTGATACACAACCTCTATTTTGTTGTCTAAAACTAATCATTCTCGACAAAGTTATAGCTACATAATCGGAATTTGAGAAACTACAGCGGTTTGCAAACAAGCTAAGTACAGTTATAAGCCCCAATCTCAATGAACAAGCAAAATAAGTGTACTTAAAAAACCTGAACACCGCTATAACCCTCTTTTGTCACTTTCCGAGACTAAAAAGTAGGGAAAATAGAATTTAGCCATCAGGGAAATGGAAAGAAAATTGATTCATGACACTAATGAGTCAATTTTCTTTCCATTTCCCTGATGGCTAAATTCTATTTTCCCTACTTTTTAGTCTCGGAAAGTGACAAAAGAGGGTTATAGCGGTGTTCAGGTTTTTTAAGTACACTTATTTTGCTTGTTCATTG
>JBCDDK010000137.1:0-20159 GCA_039180345.1 Cyanobacteria bacterium P01_G01_bin.39
CTGGGCACCACGGCCTTGGTGGTTCCCGCGCTCTCCTGGCTGCACCTGAACGGGTTTGGGTTCTCCGTTCAGTATAGTTAAAGGAAGGATTGCCATAGTGATTCAAAACCTAGAACAACACTATAAAGTCTTGGGATTAGAACCAGGTGCGTCTTTAGAAGAAGTTAACCAGGCTTACAAAGACTTGGTGTTTATCTGGCATCCTGACCGAGTTCCTCAAGAGAATGAGAGACTGATGCAAAAATCTGTTGCTAAGCTACAGCAAATTAACGAGGCAAGAGATTCTCTTCGTTCGTATCACCGCAAATATAAATCTGCTTCTGGTCAACAAAGATCTAAGTCGTCAGGTAGTTCTTACAGCTCACCTCAAAGAGAACGTCAAAATTATTCGCCAAAAAACTATTCTCAAAGCAGATCTTCTGAGAATCAATCTGCTAAGGAACATCGGACAAACTATACAGATAATCAAAACTACGAGCGGAAATATTCCCGACCTCACTACGAACAAACTCGACGCTGGAATTACCGAGACTATTATTCATCGTCAGATAGTTCAGGGCAAAGCACAGGAAAAGATGGTTACAGAGATTTTCGTGAATCTGGTTCAAGTTATGGGACAAGTCGCCCTAGAGGAAATAACTATCAAAGACCCTATGGTAAAGATCTTAGAGGCGCTGACTTAAGCAGGTCTAACTTAAAAGAAAGAGATTTTTCGGGTAGAGACTTATCTCAAGCTAACCTCTCCTATGCCGACTTGAGCGATACCTTTTTACACAAAATTATTTTGGAAGGAGCCAATCTACAGGGTGCAAACCTTAAAGGGGCTAACTTGCTTCAAGCTGACTTACGCAACGCTAACTTACGAGATGCCAACTTAATTGGTGCAGATCTCAGTGGTTCAGATTTGAGCGGTGCTGACCTAAGTGGGGCCAAAGTTGGTTTTAGTAATAAAATTATGGTCAAAATAACCGCAGTTAAGCTTACAGGGGCGACCTTACCTGATGGCTCCATTCACCCCTAGTAAAATTATTGCCTTCTATTGATTAAATTCCCGTGAGTGTTCTTTCAAAACTTCTAAGGGAATAAAATCCAGCATAGATTCATGGGTAGCTTCCAAGTCAATTGGTGGGGCAAATCCCGCATCAAGGGCTTCTTTCCAGCGTAAGGCACAAAGACACCAGCAATCTCCTGGTTTTAAACCAGGAAAATTGTACATTGGCATAGGAGTACTAAGGTCGTTGCCTTGTTCCTTGCTAAAGGTTAAAAACTTGGCGGTCACTTCAGCACAAACGATATGGACTCCTCGATCTTCTGGCCCAGTGTCACAGGTACCAGTACGGTAAAATCCTGTCATGGGAGATGTACAACAGACTTTTAAATCTCCCCCTAAAACGTTCTTGGTCATGCCTAAATTTTGGTGTATACGGACAATAATATAGATTTTAGCTGAATATACGGACTGAGATTAGGTGATGGAGAATTAGCACCTGAGCATCAAATCTCCTTGATGTCTTGGTGACTTTGCCATCGCTGCTGATTTAATAATTACAGATTTTACAGCCCTAAAAAGTATCAGTTATCACCTGCTTTAGCTATAATTTCTTGCAAAACTGGGGATAGATTTTCGCTCAGCTTTCCCGCACGAATAAATTCAGCATAGGTATCAGCCTCGATATCTAATAGCTGTTCATTTAACTGTTCCATAGTAAGCGATCGCAAATTATCATGCTCTCTTTGCATAGAATTGATTTTATCTTCGATACTTTGCAGTTGTCCTTTGACCAAGCCTTGTTGATAACGATAGTATTCGGGATCAATCTCAGAAGCTAGTTCATTGTCATTTAGATAGGTGAGAACGCGAGTCATAGCAACCTTTCTGGCTAACAACTCAGAGTATTCTTGGCGTAAAGGCTGGTCGCCAATTAGATTGAGAGTGGTTAATAACCATTTAGTAGTTAATCCCTGAACCAGTAGGGTAAACAAAACTACTCCAAAAACAGTATCGATAATCTCTTGTCTTCCCGTCAACACTACAGGAACGCTTAATGCCACGGCGATGGAGACTGATCCTCTTAAACCGCCCCACCAGAGAACTGTTTGCTCTCTAAGATTGGTTTTAGTTTGACTGATTAGATTACTAAGGTTTCCTAAACCAAAGATAACAATAGCTCTGGTAACTAGCACTGTAGCGATCGCAACTATAATCAGATCAAAGTTGCTTTTAAGACTACTGAAGTTTATTTGGTCGCCAATTAGCAGAAATACAATAGAATTGACGAAAAAAGCCAGAAAATCCCAAAATTCGGAGACTAGAAGCCGAGTACGGGGGTTCATGCCGATTCGCGAACCAAAGTTACCCAGAATAATACCCACCGTAACTACGCCAATTACCCCAGAACCACCTAATTCTTCTGTGATTAAATAGGTGCCGTAAGCGGAAACCAAAGTTAAAGATTGTTCTACCAAAGGTAAATCAAATCTTTGAGTAAGATAAGAAATGCCAAATCCGATTAGGCTACCAATTCCTAAACCTAAGCCAACGAAAGTTAGGAAGCGAATAGTTATTAGTGAAATACCAAAATCGCCACCACCCAGGGGAATATTCACCAGCAGCAAAAAAGCCACAACCGCAACGCCATCGTTAAAGAGGCTTTCCCCTTCCATCAAAATAGTCAAACGCTTGCTAGCACCTAATTCCCGAAATAATGCCACGACCGAGACAGGATCAGTAGCAGACAAACTAGCTCCCACTAATAAAGCTGTTGCTAAGGATAAATCGGTAAAATAGCTGAGGGGAAAAGCAACACCGACCACGGAAATAACTACGCCGACAATCGCAAATAGGCTAACAGGGATTAAACTATCCTTTAGACTGCGCCAACGAATGTTCCATGCTGCTTCAAACAATAGTGGTGGTAGGAAAATTTCGAGAATTAGCTCTGGAGAAAGATTAACTAAGCGAATATCAACAAAAGCTAAACCTAAGCCAACAATTACCAGCAGCAAAGTATACGGGATTTGGCGAAACCAACTAAAGATACGCGAAATTGTGGCAACACTTAAGGATACAGACAAAACTATCAGAAATTGTTCTAAATTTCCTTTAATAGATACTTCAGATACACTAGGTTCTACTGCAAAAATACTTAGTTCCATAAAATCAATAAATATTGTGTTTTGAAGCAGATGTCATCATCAATAATGACGTAAATCAATCAATTAGACACTAAGTTAAGATACATTCATATCATCTGTTTAGATTTCTTCAAAATTATTCTTTAATTATTTCAATGCTCACAATGGTTAATATAGCGGTACATGGGTCACCCACTCTCACCTTTGTCATTTTAATGCGGTACAGTCCAGACATCGGTTTCTGTTAATAGTTGATAGTTAATGGTTGATTGAGGTGTACCTCACTAGTAGGCGTGGGCATAAATCGAGTAACCATTTATTTCAGTTAAAATCCTGACTGTATATAACTACATGCGGCACAGGGGCTACCGCCCCAAGTCGCGCCGAAGCGACGCTTGCTTGCTTAGTCTTCGACTTGCTTCGCAAACGTAAGCTGTGCCTTTGTTACTTTCTACTTCCTACTACATGCGGGCAAAGCCCTTTGTTATTTAAGCGAAGCGGTACTAGTTTGAGAACCGCCATATCATATTAGTTAACCAATATGGTTAATTCAGAGTTGGCGAGCGCTAATCTGCAAAACGAAATTATTGGTTGATCCAAAATGTATAATACACATAGCTGCACACACAAATTTTGCTATGGGTACTAACATCGAAATTGACGATGAATTAATGAAAGAAGCTTTTAGCATATCTGAGGTTAGAACCAAAAAAGAGTTGATTCATTTAGCCTTGGTTGAGTTTGTTAAAGCTAAGAAGAAAAAAGATCTTTTAGATTTAACTGGGAAAATTCAGTTTCATGAAGATTACGATCATAAATCTCTAAGAAACTGTTTGTAAAACCAATCTTAAAACCGAACAAAGTGGTGGTGATGGACAAAGGCTTGGGTTCCGCATGTAGTAATTTTTCCAAACACTTCACTACCCCAAATACCCCATAATTTAATTTTCTTTTTACAAACAATCTCTGGGGGCAGTTGAATATGCTTGTGATCGATACATCAGTTTTGAACGAGCTTCGTATTTGAACGGATAATCAGCCCTCATTCTAACTTTAATCTGATTATTTTTGGGTCACTCGGCTCCATAAGCGTTGAATTTCACGAATTTCTGAAGCATTAGGCGGTCTTGGCGTAGTTTTGGGTAGGTTTAACTTTGCTCCTGGAATATTTTGTGACCAAGGACTGTTTAGAACTGATGAGATATCTAGTGTGGTCACGACTGGGCGAAATCCGTATTTGATAAAGACTTCCTGCTGTTCGGGTTGAGTTAAATATTCGACAAATTCATTAGCTGTTATGGCTATATTCCTAGAAGTGTTTGGTTTAACAACGCCAGCGGTAGCTATAGTTTCAACCGTATTGTCTGGATAGTAAATACGATATGGTTGACCTTGAGTGGTTTTTGCCTGTGACCAACGATATAGAGCAATACTTTCATAAACAATCGCCAGATCTCCATCATTAGCACCACGACTAATAAATTCTTGAAGCAAGATATCTGTTGAACGTGATGGTTGATATACTGATTGCTTGATCAGACTAACTAAAGATTCTGCTTTAGGACTGCTAACGTCTAGCTCATCAGATTTTAGCCATAAGTGTAAAGCCAATTGACCACTATTAGAACGAGTGGGGTCAGTAATCACAAAATCAAAACTACCCCAATCCTCTTGTGCCGCAATTGAGTTCCAGTTACGCTGTTTCATCGCCTGTTCGATTCTAGACCAAGAAAATCGACCATCAGGAAAAAGTGCCTCGCCTCTTCCTTGCCAAGCAACACCGACTAAAATCGTTTTTGCGATCGCTTGAGGTGGGTTTATAAAAGCCTGTTGGTTATTTTGGGCGGAGTAACGACGATCTAATTCCTCTAGGATCTCTCCACTAGCAGCAATCAAAATATGAGGCTGAAAATTATTTTTGCGGTCAATAAAATTATTGGCAATATCTTGAGAACCTTGAAATTCTAATTGAAGATCTACCCCAGGATGATCTTGTTCAAATTGCTGTTCTAACTCTGTTAATGGCTCTTGCAACTCTGTACCGCTGACAATTACCAAGTTTTTTTTTACTCCTGGAAGAGGTGCAAAAGCAGCAGCAACAGAAGCCAAAATAATACCGATAGAAGCAACAGTTTTAGATGTTTGTGCTTGATTCATTTGATACGCCTAATGTGAATTAGCTTTGTTCTAATTTACTAGTTTTAAGCTCTTAGCTCTTAGCTCTTAGCTTTTAGCCTTTAGCTTTAAGAAAACAGCAAGGTTTAAAGTCCTACGCTATGTGAGTAGTCAAATCAATTTAGATAACTTATTGATTGGGGTACTTTGAGGTCTTTTTATTCACATTAGACGTTTAAGATAATTTTCATAACTCAGATAAGATTGCTACAGAACATCATTATAGATATTAAAATTCCACAATTACAGGTGCATGATCGCTGGGCTTTTCTAACTTTCTGGGTTCGACATCAATCCAACACTTAGCGGCTTGCTGATAAAGCTTAGAGGTCAAATAATGATGATCGATACGCCAACCGCGATTACGAGCAAAGCCGCCAGAGCGATAATCCCACCAGCTAAAATGCCCTGCTTCGTCGTTAAACTTGCGAAAAGCATCTTGAAAACCCAGAGTTAAAATCTCTTGCAATGCTGCTCGCTCTGTAGGAGACGACATAATATGTTTATCTCGACCTTTGTCGGTATAGATATCTTTATCTTCTAAAGCAATATTAAAATCTCCACAGACACATATCTCCTGATCGTTTTGCAGTAATGTTTCTAAGTACTGCTTCAAGGTTTGTAACCACTTGAGCTTATATTCATACTTCTCGCTAGCGATCGCTGAACCATTGGGAACATAGAGATTAACAATTCTGATATTTCCTGCAATACCAGTAATTACTCGCTTTTGCTGGTCTAGATCTTCTACTTCTCCTATCAATGGAGCAAAACCACAGCTAACATCATCCAGGGGTTTTAAACTAAAAATAGCGACTCCGTTGTATGATTTTTGACCTGAAATATAAACGTTGTAGCCCAAATCCTCAAAGATTGTGCGGGGAAAATCAGGATCTTGCACTTTGGTTTCTTGCAGACACAGCACGTCTACTTGATATTGCTGTAACCAATCTGTCACAATTTGTTGACGAGTGCGAATAGAATTAACGTTCCAAGTAGCTATTTTCAATAATCGAGTCCCAATTTTTGACAATCATCTAAAATTATCCATTGACATCCTCCCGTCGCTCTTTAGCGAGGGATTCCTAAGACTCACGACTTAGGTTTCTGTTTCATAGCACCAGCCTTCAGAGATTTACTCTCATCGGGTCTTACGGTCGCTCCACAGACTAACACGGCAAGCCCTGCCGCTAAAATGTTTTTTCCCGCATTGATATCTCTGTCGATGTCTTTAGTTTTACAGCTAGGACAATCCCAACTACGAACGTTTAATGGCAACTTATCCACCATAAAACCGCAATGGTTACATCGTTTACTACTAGGGAAAAATCGGTCAATTTTGACCAATTTGCGCCCGTACCAATCACACTTATATTCCAGCTGACGAAACATTTCACCCCAAGCAGCATCAGAAATAGATCGAGCAAGCTTGTGGTTACGAACCATATTTCTGACTGCCAGATCTTCAATAGCAATCAAGCTATTGGCTTTCACGAAGCCAGTAGTCAACTTGTGCAAAAAATCTGTACGAGCATTTTTGATTTTGGCGTGTATTTTAGCTACTTTAAGTCGCGCTTTGTTTCGGTTACTAGAGCCTTTGGTTTTCCGACTCATTTTTTTTTGCGCTGCCTTAAGCTTTTGATACAGCCGATTAAAATGCTTTGGGTTAGATATCTTGTCGCCATCGCTGGTCGTCAACAAACTAGATATACCAACGTCAATTCCAACTTTTTTATTAGTTGGTGGCAATACCTCAACGGTATAGTCATCAACCAACAGAGAGACGAACCATCTACCAGAAGGTTCGAGCTTAACTGTAACAGTAGATGGGTTACAATCATCTGGCAAAAACCTAGACCAAACTATTGGCAGAGGTTTTTTGCATTTAGCCAGCCAAAGCTTTCTATCTTGGTATTTGAAAGCCGACTTGGTAAACTCAGCCGAACCTCCATTACGCTTGGCTTTGAACATGGGATACTTAGCTCTTTTACTCCAAAAGTTAGCAAATGCTTTTTGCAAATGTCTTAGACATTGCTGCAAAGGTACACAGCTAACCTCGTTGAGAAAATCCAGTTCTTCGGTTTTCTTCCAGCTGGTCAATAAACTAGAGGTTTCTTTGTATTGAATCCTCTCTTGTCTCTTATACCAAGCTTCGGTACGAGTTGCCAAAGCTTTATTGTAGACCAAACGCACACAACCCATTGTCCGTCGCAAGAGTTTTTCTTGTTCGGCAGTTGGGTAAAAGCGAAATTTATAGGCACGTTCAGTCATAGCTCACATTTTACTACAATTTCTGTAAAAACTTACTTGGAGGCACGAATTCCTCCCATCGGTAAAACCGAGGGTCTCCTTCGCGAAGAAAGATGAAACTTGATCCATCAACCCTAGATGTTTTTGTTTACGGCACCCTTAAGCCTGGATATGCTAACCATGGTGCTTACTGTGAAGGCAAGATAATATCGTCAACTCCTGCCTATACCTTCGGGAATCTTTATGAACTACCCATGGGATATCCCGCTATGACACCAGGAAATAATAAAGTCTTTGGTGTACTGCTATCATTTAACGATGCTCAAATTTTAACCAGCTTAGACCACTTAGAAGGCTATCAAGAACATCGCCCCCAGGCTCTCAACGAATACTATCGCGCTTGGGTGACTGTATACGACTTGAACCATCAGGCGATCGCTCAAGCCTGGACATACTATATGACTTCAACTAGAGTTCAATATTATCAAGGAATCGAACTTGTCTGTGGCTGCTGGAATTAATCTGGTTTGATCTAGCAAATAATTGATCCAAAGCTAAACTGGGAAATGCTCTCAACCACTTGACCTTATGTCTAACCTTAAAGAATCAGCCAAACCCAACTCTGACATTACTGATTATGAGTGGGGAGTTACACCTCAGCCAGTTAAAGCAGTCATCGATCAGCTTCAGCAACAACAACAGCAACAACAGCAAAACCTCGATCATCTCCACCGTGAAAACAAATGGTTGCGTAATCAGCTAGATATTATTTTAGACAAACCCAATCGCGCATATGTTCCTCCCTTACCAGAAGTCTTGATGTGGGCAGCTATTGGCTTAATTATCACTACTGCTGGCACGTTTCTTCCTGCATATATAGCGACTCCCTGGTCTTGGTGGGGTGAGGGAACTGGGATGCACACTTTGGGTGTTAGCTATCAAATAGGGGCAGTATTATTAACCGCTTGTCTGGGTGGTAAAAATGCTGCATTGCTGTCCCAAATGGCATATGTCCTATTGGGTATCTCGGGATTGCCAGTATTTGATCGCGGTGGTGGAATTAGTTATCTACAGCAACCCCACTTTGGTTATTTGCTGGGATTCATTTTGGGTGCCTGGCTTTGCGGGTGGTTAGCATTTCAAACCCTAGTTAGATTTGAGACTTTAATTGCCAGCAGTTTAGCAGGGTTAGTCGTAATTCACTTAGTAGGCATTGTGTATTTGATAGTAATGAATTTAATCACTGGCTTGGGAGAAGGAATAGATTCTTTGGGACAGGCGATCGCTGTTTATTCCCTAAATCCTCTTCCTGGGCAAATAGCGGTGATTTGTGCTGTTAGTTTGGTTGCCTTCGTAATGCGGAAGATTATGTTTACTTAAGATATCTTGATTGAGAATTTTGTCTTACTTTCTGCAAAATTGCTCTAGCCGTTTTTAGCTTAAATAAGATACATTCAGTCTAGTTAAAATTGGAAGCAAATATCTGTGGCAGCACCAACTCGTTTACTCATAGCCGCCAGCGGCACAGGAGGACATCTATTTCCTGCGATCGCTTTGGCACAACAGCTACCAGATTACCAGATTGAGTGGTTGGGGACAGCAAATCGTCTGGAAACTAGTCTGGTTCCCGATAATTATCCCCTCAATACGATTCGGGTAGAGGGATTTCAGCAAAAATTGAGTCTGAAAACTCTTAAGATTATTGCCGGTTTTGGCTCGTCGATCTGGCAAACTCAAAAATTAATTAAGGAACATCAGATTGATGCTGTGTTTACCACAGGGGGATATATCGCAGCCCCTGCAATTTTAGCGGCACGTTGGCAAAATAAACCCGCAATCATTCATGAATCAAACTATATTCCTGGCAAGGTAACAAAATTTCTTAGTCGTTGGTGTGATGCGGTGGCACTAGGCTTTGCGGGAACTAGTCAATATTTACCCCAAACCAAGACAGTTCATGTCAGTACTCCAGTGCGATCGCAATTTCTTCAGCCCCAGCCGTTAGATCTGGATTTGCCTGATGATGCGATAGTAATTTTGGTAGTGGGAGGTTCCCAAGGTGCAGTGGCGGTTAACCAACTAATACGCGCAGCAGCACCAGCCTGGTTTGATTTGGGAGCATATGTAGTTCACTTGACAGGTAATAACGATCCTGATGCTCAAAGCTTAGTTCACCCCCAATATATTTCTTTGCCTTTCTCCAACAACATGGCAGGGTTATTACAAAGGGCGAATTTAGCAATTAGTCGTGCAGGTGCTGGAACTCTTACCGAACTAGCTTTCACTGGGACACCTGCGGTATTAATTCCTTATCCCTATGCCGCTGAAGATCATCAAACCTATAATGCCAAAGAGTTTAAAGATGCAGGGGCAGCCTTAGTCTATCAGCAATCAGAACTTACACCAGAAATTTTACAGGCACAGGTTAGCCAATGGTTGCGATCGCCTGAAACATTACAAGATATGGCGAATAAGGCACAAGCTCTAGCTGTTAGCGATAGCTCCGAGAGACTAGCTGAGTTAGTCCGCAGCTTAGCTGAAAGTAACCAATAAATAAAAATTCCTAATAGAGTTCTATGGTACACTCCCCAGGTAGGATTTGAACCTACGACCAATCGATTAACAGTCGACCGCTCTGCCACTGAGCTACTGAGGATTACTGATTAGGCACGCTTATTATAATAGCGAATGCCTCCGAACTTGGCAAGTATTTCAGCAAAAGTATTTTTTATCTTAGCGATTTGCGCAATGAAGAGGATATGCTGGGAGTAAATTTAGCTTTGGCTACTGTATTTTCTCCCCATGCTAGTTAATCGACATCAAACTGTTCATCTCTCTTTCATCTCTACTGATTTGCCAATTTGGAATGTGATTGAGGCTCAGGCATTTTTGTCTCAAAAAGATCCAGAGCGATTTCATTTGCTGCTTAATCAGCAAAATTTGCCTCATTCGGTTATGCCCATGTCTTCTGCGGAAAAATCTGAACAGGGGTTATTCTGGTTGGAAATTTCTCCCTATCGAGTGATGATGACGATGCAAAGCAATGGCAAATTAAGCTATCGTCATTTTTGGGAAAGGGGAGTTTATGGCATCAGCAGATATTGTCTCAATTCAGCTCCTGATCAACCCAGCCAATCTATAAGATTTCGCAATTTTACACGCTATTTAAAGGTTGATAGTGATCCATTTCCGAGGGATGTTCGCATAGAATACGAGATGTGGTCGGCAAAAGTTCATTTAGGTTCTTATATTCTGCATTTGAATATAGAAAATTGAAGATACTTGTATAGCGTTTTTCATTTCAATGCGGTACAGTCAAGACCTCAGGTTTTGTTGATTGTTAATAGTTGATTGCTGATTACGGTGTACTTCACTAATTCGAGAAAGGCTATATATATCTAGATTTTATAATCAGAATTTTCGGGGTGAAATTAGAATTTGAGTATCCAAGATTATAGAGCTGTAGTGGTTGGTGCTAGTCGCGGTATTGGAGCTGCGGTAGCACATCATATTGAGCCACGTACCAGGAAATTATTAACGGTATCTCGCACGCCTTCTAGTTGTGGACAATGGATTCAGGCAGATATCAGTGCTAAGAGCGGAATTGAGAGAGTACAAAGTGCAGTTGCCGATTCTCACCTAGATGCGCTGCTGTATATGGGAGGTATCTGGGAAAAACAGGCTTTTACCCCTCAATATTCATTTGAAAAATGCTCTGATCAAGATCTAGAGAATGTTATTGCGGTAAATCTTATAGCTCCAATTCGTTTAGTTAAAGCTTTACTACCTGCTCTGCGTCAAGCACCAAATCCCAAAATAATTTTACAGAAGCACTCTGTACGTCATACGTTAAATTAGCAACGCCAAATTCTGTTCACCTGGAGTATCTTGATCAAACTTATTTGCTCTACTCGATTTCGTGAATATTAATCAAGCCATCGGGAGGAGCTATTTCTATACGCCCTTCTGTTAGGTCAACTATTGGCACAATCTCTTTGACAAAAGGCACAAAGATGGTAATAGGCTTTGGTGATTTGGGCTTATATTTTTTGCGTTTACTGCGACGGCTAACCTGAGATAAATCTTTGGATGATTTTACTTTTATTTCTGGCTGCTTATGTAATCTTATCTCTAATAAATCGTTACCCGCAGAATAGAGATCGATCACCACGCCGATATTCTCTCCTGTCTCTTGATGATAAACTTCTAAACCAACAAGATCCCCAACATGATATTCATCCTTACTCAGTTTAGGGCGATCGCTCTTATCGATCAATAGTTTATGGTTACGCACCTCTTCAGCTTCACTGCGATTTTCAATCCCTTCTAGCTTGATTACGTAGAGATTTTTGCCTGCTATATATCTACCTCCTTTTAACTTTACTTCGGTAATAGCAGATGTATCAGGGTGCTGTAACCAGCGAGTACCAGCCTTGGTAAAACGTTCAGGAAAATCAGAATCGGGATAGACCCGCAGTTCTCCTTTTAATCCCTGGGGGGAGGTAATTGTGCCGACTTCTAACCATTCTATTTCTCTTTTTTGGGTCAATTGTTGATCATTCATAAGACTCTTGACTCTTGACTCTTGACTTTTGATATACTCGTGCTGCAACTTGAGCCAACCGTTTCATTGCCTCGGCTATTTCGGCTTCGGTAGCAGTTAAACTAATTCGCAGACATTCTTGTTTATGTTGCCATTTGTCTCGTAAACCAGGAAAGAAAGTACTACCAGGTACCGCAATTACTCCCACCTGCTTCAATTCCTGATAGAATTCCCAATCTGTCATGGGTAAATCCTTGAGCCATAACCAAGCAAAAATAGCCCCTTCTGCCTGGTGTAAATACCAAGGTATATCAGGCATAGCAGCATCAAGAGTAGTGGCTAATAGCTCTATTTTACGCTGATAGTGAGGGCGAATCACATTTGTAGCCAGATCTGCTAACCTACCAGAAGCGATAGCCCTAGCGGCGATCGCCTGTCCGTAACGGGAAGAGTGGATACAGGCATTGGTTTGAAAGGATTCTAGAATTTGAATCAACTTAGAATCGCCGATAGCAATCCCGATTCTTTCTCCTGGTAAACCTGCCTTAGATAAGCTCATGCAGTGGATAATATTGTCGCCAAACTGAGGCTTCATGGGGGTAAAGTTTAAAGCAGGAAACGGCGGCGCATAGGCTGAGTCTACCAGCACGGGAACATCATTTGGAACCCCTAGATTAGCTATTTTTACAACTTCCTCATCACTAATAACATTGCCTGTGGGGTTGCAGGGACGAGAAAAGATCACACAGCCAGTTTGTTGATTTATTTGCAGTTGACTAAAATCGGGACGATATTTGAATCTATGTTGCTCCTGATCAATTTCTAAGGTAGGTTGGTAGGCTAGTAAAGCGTCTGGGGTCAAGCTAACTCCACCATAACCTGTATAGTCAGGACTAAGAGGCAAGACAATCTGCTTTAGTTTACCCGATGTTGTGTAGCCGCCAAAAGCATTTGCTGCATAAAGATAAAGAGCCTGTGAACCACCTGTAATTAGAATCTGGCGATCGCTTAACCCCAGATTATAGCGGGAGTTGAAATCATTAATAACTGCTTCGACTAGAGGCTCATAACCTTGAGATGAGCCGTAACGACACACAACCTCACCGTATTCATCACTGTCGAGTAATTCTTGGGTACAATCGCGCCATAGTTGCTCAATCTCTGGCAAAATAACGGGATTTCCTGCACTAAGATTGATAAAGTCTTTGTCCGCACTATTGCTTAAAGTTTCGATGATGTCTTTCATAATCGCTCTGACCCCTGTTAGCTGAGACATTTGATCGCCGAATTGAGATAGAGCAGGATTCATCGACAGACACCTTTAACTACAACGAGAAAAACCGTAACGCTTATTCTAACTTTTTCTCAAGCCAGCAACAGTAGAAATTTAGAAGCAGATGTGCGATCACCTTAAGCCTGAAAAAAGAGATATTCGGCGTTGGTCATCATGTAATGTCTTACAAAGAATTACTTGTTGTAGCTTTAAGCCATAAGCTCTAAGCTTCAAGCTTTTCAAATCCAGGTTTACTCCTTTAGAGATAGAAAATGCTCTAGTAGCATTACGCATTTACCAACGCCGATTGTAGTTAAGATCTAAATAGTCTAGATTTAGTTGTTCGAGCGATCGCATTCTCACAGGATGTTTTGTTCCCAAAGCGATCAATTCAAGCCCTGCAACCAGCATTTTCCAGCGATCTACTTCCGTCAACATTAAATGACTGGGGAGAAAAAACTCCGCCACTAAGCTATATCTCTCTCCTCGTAACTGTCTCAGTCCTTTTTGGATAATTTCTACATAGAATAGCTGGTTTTAACTTTTACTATCAGTTTTAACTACCGTCATCAGCTTGCTGCTATTTGCCACTTTTTACTGTACTTACCTTAATCTTCTTCTCGGTTTTCTTCTCTTCTCTGCGCCGTGGCACTTCATAGGAATAGAAATCATAAGCTAATTTGGTATTGGGAAAAATCGCTCGGGCTTCCTGTTTCAAATCATCGAGTTGAATTGGGTTGCCTGGAGCATAACGTGGGCTAAAATGGGTTAGGAGCAACTGCTTCGCCCCTGCTAGCAATGCCACTTGCGCTGCCATTGTAGTAGTGGAGTGCATCTTTTCAAACGCCATTTGTGCATCTTGATGGGCAAAAGTTGCTTCATGAATTAAGACATCTGCGTCTTGTGCTAATTCCACCGCACTATCGCAAAAAACAGTATCGGTACAGTAGGCTACCTTGCGTCCTACTTCTGGTTGACCACAGAGATCTTTACCATTAATTTTTCTGCCATCTTCCAAGGTGACAACCTGACCTTGTTTCAATTTGCCATAAACTGGACCTGGAGGAATGCCTAGTGACTTGGCTTTTTCCAAATTAAACATTCCTGGACGGTCTTTTTCCACAATGCGATAACCGTGTGCAGGAATACGATGTTTTAATAGCTGACAGCTAATGATAAATTGCTCGTCTTCGTAAAGTATGCCAGGCTTGACCGTATGAATTTTAAGGCGAGAACCAAAGTTCATGTGGGAATATTTGGCAGCAGACAAAAGATATTCTTTCAAGCCTTCAGGTCCATAAATATCTATTGGTTGACCCGTACCAGCCAAACCGCAGCTAGCGATCAAACCCATCAAGCCAAAGGTATGATCCCCATGCATATGAGTCACAAAAATGCGTCTAATTTGCGAGCTTTTAATCTCACTACGCTGTAGCTGATGCTGGGTTCCCTCACCACAGTCAAACAGCCATACCTCAGCACGCTGTGGCAGACGCAGAGCCACACTTGAAACATTTCGCGATCGCGTTGGTACTCCAGAACTAGTACCTAAAAAAGTTATTTCCACAAGGATTTATCGATCATCAGTTATCAGTCAACAGTCAACAATGATTATCTTAGCAATAAGCAACAGTTTTCTGAGATTTATAATGATTCGTGAGCAGCTTGGGAATTGCGATATTTAAAGTGAGTCGTGTCAGCAATCATTTCTTTAATAGTAGAGCTGGATTCACCATATAGGTCTAACCATTCATAAAAAGTTAGTTCTCCTCCCAGATATTGATCAGGGTTCTGCGCCCCTTGCAGCATAGTTTCTGAGATGAAATTATAAGCTTCAAGCCAAGCATTTTCAGTTTCTGGGTTCCATTCACTGCCAAGATAGGTAGCAAATGTTTTTAGTAACGCATGTCCTACAAACGGATAATGTTTTTGGAGAGTGCCAAGTTCGTGATGATAAGCACCAAGGCTTTTCAGTGCCAGAGACAACTCTCCAGGATTACGCAGATTTTCGACAATGATCGCTAAGGAGGCAATGAGCTTTTTCTGTTGCGCAGCTAAATCTGCTTTTTCAAAGAATGGTTTTAATTCAGGATAAATTGTAAATAAATTATGATGAAAAGTTGCCGAGAAATCTAATATACAAGGTTTAATTTGGTCAAAACTAGTTTCTAAAAGTTGAATGTTTAGGCTCATAATTTCACCCCCGCCAGGGATAATTGCCAGTTAATAGTCTATTGATAGTAATAAGCGAGAAAGATATGAAATACTAACATCACAAAAAATAGGCTAACCAAAATAATGTGGGTATTTAACCAAAAAGCACGCATCCCTTTAATCATTACACCCTTAGAGAGTCCTGGAACTTTTTTTCCTTCAGCAGCACCAATCCAGGTCAAAAAATGCTTCTGAGATGATTCTAAAACTCCTGTTTCGGCGACTACTCCTACCAATGCCGAAAGACTAACACCAAAAAAGACCCAAAGGAAAATAGCATTAAAATTAATTCCTGCCACGCCAATAGTGTGAATTAACACTATGGCTAACAGTCCTACTCCTAAAAAAATATGCAGACTACGCCACATTTGCATCGATCCTGGCACAGATAATTTTACCTTCCAGCCCTTACCTCGTTTGCGGACAGTTAAGATCATTTCGGCAATAACAAAAGCCAGGGATATGTAACCCGTAATTTGCTTGTAAAGATTGCCTTGTAAAAAATATAAAACATCAAAAGCCTGCGCTCTTAAAATTGGGATATAGATGGGGCTAACCGCAAAAGGTGCCAGGATAGCTGCGGATAACAAAGTCAGAATAATTAAGGTTGAAAACTTGGGCTTCATTGTTTCAGTTAACAGTTATCAGTACCACAAGGGCATAACATCAACAGTCAACAGGCTGTATAGCCGTACAAATTCACGTTAAGCCAATCTTATACGGCTATAACTGTTTATTGATTGAGATTAAATCTAATCCACTCTCTAGATTTGGAGCATCAAGCTCACTGTAATCAAAAGTTAATAGCTAGAGTTAAACTTCATCAATAGGTAGGTTGATGATGATGCCACCCATAACATCGTCCATTTCAAATGTTTTATCGGGATAACGTTCTAAATGAACAGGATGAGTATTGTGGCAGGTAACACAGGCTTCAGCTACAGCTTTATCTGGATAGAGTGCCGAGAAGTATTTTTGACCGCCGATTTCTTGATAATCTTTATAGGGTTCGCCAGTTTCGTTAACAGCTTCCATCGCTTTTTTCTCAAATTCAGATTTAGGCGCATGACTATCATTGATATTCCAGGTGGAAATCAGGTTATAGGTAAAGCCAATTCCTTTCTCTTCTGCGGTATCTGCTGCAACTTCCGAACCTAAACGGAACATTTGAGCTGGTAGAGGTACCCCGCCAGTTTGATCCCATCCTTCAGTTGCTTCTGCTGGAATTACGCCATCAGGTTTTTCTTTACCTTCTAGCTTTTGCAGACGGTTAACTACATGCTTGGTGTAGGCTGTTCGATCCGCTAGCAATACGGTGTGGACGTAATCTACAGCTTTTTCAGGAGAGATACCTGCTTCTGCCTGAGTAGAGCCACCACCGCCACAGGCGATCGCTGTAAAGCAGATAGTAACGCCTAAAGCAATTAAGGCGATAGTTCTGGTTTTAATGCTCTGAATTAAGTTGTTCATTGTTAAGATAGTCTTGGTTTATTTATCGGTTGGGTAAAGTAAGTGGGATATATGCCATAACTCCTTTAAGGAGTTGCTTTGCTCGATCTTTTCTTTTCTAGCTCCCGTACTAGTTCAAAAGTACGCATTTGCTCATTAGGCGGACGAGCAAAGTTGGCTTCGACTAGTTCATCGTCAAAGATGCTATTGTAGGCGTGTTCTACGCCATGACAGTTCATACAGACCTCCTTGACCATGCGATCGCGTGGTTTGAGTGTATAGGTATTATTATGATTAACCAGTACTTCATCCCCGTGAGCCTCCCGAGGCAGGTGACAGGTAGCACAGGTCACTGATTCGGCGTTGGGACGAGGCAATGTTCCTATTTGGCGGAAAACTTGGGCATGGGGCGAATTTTTGTAGTTTAAGGAATGATTGTCGTTGTGGCAGGTGAGACAAGAATCCACTGCTGCTTGGTAGGTATCTACAGTATGCACATTATGGCAACTGTTACAGTCTAGCTGTCGCTCAAAAGAACTCTCTTTCATGGGCAAATGAGCCATGGCTGGAGTTAGAGGGGATAACCCTTCTAGAGTGCGAATACCATGTTTGCCCAAAAGAAAGGTATCGACACTTTGTTCATGACAGCTTCTACAGCTTTCGGAGGTTGGCTGGGCAATAAATGCCTTGGTGTCTTCCTGTTGATGGCAGCTCGAACAATTTACCTCTGCTAAAGCGTGAGCGCTGTTTTGCCACTGTTGCTCAATCTTTTGCAATTGGGCTTTATTTACACCGTCTGCCAATGCCAACCCAGGAGCAACTAAGGAGAATAATATGGCTAAACATAATGCAATCATTCTTCTCATCCCTTGCCTCCTAAAAACTCCTGGCTTAAATCTGGCTGAGGAGGAGATTCCAAATCAGTGGTAACAACTCGGTTAGGTAATGCAGGCTTTGGCAGCATCCACGGCTGATCTAAATTTTGGCGCAAAAAACCTGTCGATATAGAACGATGATCATGGAAGTTATGACAACCCGCAGTCCAACAGCCATCAGCTTCAAAGCCATTGTGACTAGCAAGATCCCCTTCGATCACCCCTTGATGACAAGCCATACAAAGATCAGGCTGCAAATTGACTCCCCGCCCAAACATATGTTCATGTTCGCGATGACAAGCCGTACAGGTCAAAACATCTAGGTTCTCACGTAGCTCTGCCCAACGAGGATCGCGAAACTTTTTGGCACCATGGATGTCCTCCGCCATCTCTGCCTCGTGACAGCGGTTACAGGTATCGTTACTGACTGGTTTAAAACCTTCGTGACATGAACTACAGGAAGCCTCAAATAAAACATGACCGTTGGAAGTTTCTCCAGGAAGAAACACCTGTTTGCTATCTAAAGCAAAGGCTGAACTAAACCAGATCAGCATAATTACCATGGCACCAATGATGGCAAACTTGGAGCCAAAAAACTTAGAAAAACGAAAACCACCCCTTTGATTGATTGCCATCTTACTTTAAATCAACAAAGCTAAGACAGTCGCAATAATTCCCATAATTCCTCCTCCCAACAGGGCAAACAGGCTAGCTTTACCAGAATCATGGACAAATTCTGCTGTTTGCGACTCGTCAGCACTAATTTTGCTGTTGGGAGAAGATAAAGGTTGCGTCGAGGGAGGTGCAATTTCAGTATTACTGCGAGCTTCTGGCTGTAAAGCAATTTCAGCATCAGAGTAGTCGGCACCATCAAGCATAATCTCACTGATAGCACCATAAGCATCGACCCAGGCTTGCTTGGTATTAGGAGTCCATTTTTCTCCTAAATACTGTCCAAATGTAGTTAGCAAAGCACTTCCTACTAAAGGATAATGTTCTGGTAAAGCGCCATACTTGACATGACGCGCTCCTAAACCCCTCAGCGCGCTGTCCAATACATCAGGTTTACGCAAATTCTCCACTACTAATACTAAAGAACTTAACAGCTTTTTCTTCTGTTCTTCCATATTGGTAGTTGCAAACAAAGGCTTGGCTTCTGGATTAGCAGTAAATAAATTTTCGTAGAAACTATTTACAAACTCATTAGCCTGGGGTTTTATTTCCTCAAAGCTCTGTTCTAAAAGATTAACTTGTAAGCCTTCATCTTCAATCGTTTCTACTTCTCCTGTAGGAGTTGGCAAAGCAATTTCAGCATCAGAGTAGTCTGCACCATCAAGCATAATCTCACTGATGGCACCATAAGCATCAACCCAAGCTTGCTTAACTTCAGGAGTCCACCCCTCCTGCAAATACTGCTCAAAGGTCGTCAGTAAAGCATTGCCTACTAAAGGATAATGTTCTGGTAAAGCGCCATACTTAACATGACGCGCCCCTAAGCCACGTAAAGAACTGTCTAGTATCTCGGGTTCACGTAAGTTCTCTACCACTAACACCAAAGAATTTAACAGCTTTTTCTTCTGCTTTTCCATGTCGGTAGTGTCAAACAAAGGTTTGGCTTCGGGGTTTGCTGTAAATAAGTTTTCGTAGAAACTAGTTACGAAACCGTCAGCATGAGGTTTTATACCTTCAAAACTTTGCTCTAGTAGTTCTACCTGTAAAGCCATTACTTGTAATCCTCTCCGTTGTAATTAATTCATATAATTGCTGATCAAAAATCTCTAATTTTAATTAGTGTCTAATAAAAATCAAGTCTAAGTTAACAGCATATTTTAGTAATTTAGCGATTCTGTAAATCACAATATTTTGATAATCATCTAACAATCCAAAGGATTTTACTTCGATTTTGTAGTCTGTAAAATAATGTCTACACTAGATTTATATGACAGTCTATACTGATATTTTGTAGCGATATATACTGAGTTCAAACAATAATTCAATAATTGAATACAAATCATGCTTTTTATACATTACTTCTGTAATGGCTACATAAGAAAAGTCCTATAATATCTCTCCAGGGTTGACCTCCAGAAAGCTATAGTGATGTTGAAAAAAAAGAAAATCTTAAGTTTTATTAACTGATATTTGATCGTTTTATCTAAAAAACAGTAGTAGTTGTTACTGTTTTAAGTTTCTCGTTAGTGGTAGGGATAGTAGTTGTATTTAGTTGGTATTTTCAGCTTTAAAA
>JBCDDK010000138.1:0-20125 GCA_039180345.1 Cyanobacteria bacterium P01_G01_bin.39
AGCGATCGCCTGAGCATGAGCTTTAATTTGTTCTAGTTTGTCTGCTCTCATTTTTTATACTATTTTTTTCTCTCAGGATACTTCTTCAATCCTGTCTTTTCACTGAGCATTACTACTTACTGCATTATTGGGATGCACTCAGGCAAACCGCAAAGCTTATCGATGAGCAACGTATAGCTATAAAGAAAATACAAGATGAAATCGACATTGTCTTTAGGAAAAATATGTATACTCAAGAACGATATCTGCCTGAGATATATAAAGAAATTCCTTATTTAATAAGTCAGTCTGTACGAAAAGAAATTAAAAATGTATTGCCTAATATAATTAGAAAAGAATTATCAAAACTAAGAAGTAATGAAGTTCATATTTATGATTCTGAATCTTCAACAGAAATAAATTACAATAGTGATTCTGAGCTTTTAATTCGTCAATTATCACACGTACTTTTTACTCCATTATCTGCTATTGAAGCTTCTAGTATTAATATACATGCATTTATAAAAGCTTCAAACTTTTCAGAAAATCAACAGCTATTATCGTCTTTAGATACTATTAATTCTAGTACTAAAATTTGTAAATCCACGTTAATTGCATATCGTGAATTAATAAATATTTTAGGAGCATCAAATTCATGGAATCCAGAATCTTTATCGAAGATGTTAGAAGAATCTGGCAATGTATATAAGAAAATACTAAATCGCAATGTTGGATTACAAATAGAGTTTCCTCAATCTATTAAAGGATATTCAAATAATCATATTTCAGCATTGCTATTTCCTGTATTAGAAAATGCTATTGAAGCAAGTAAAGAGAATAGTGTCGTAGTTATTAAAGGCTCACAAACTGAGAATATGTTTGAAACTACCATAGAAAATAGCACACTTAGTCCGCCTCCATTAGGTAGAACAATTTACGAGGACGGGTATACAACCAAACACAATGAAAAAACGGAGAAAAAGGATCAAGGTACGGGTTTGACAATAACCCAGAGCTTGCTATCAGCATACCGAGATGCTTCAATCAATCACGATGTAAACGGCGATACAGTAATTTTTAAGATTAAATTACCAACAAGAATAGAAAATGAAAATTGAAATTCTAATAGTAGACGACGATATAAGAGTTGCAGAAACATACAAGAGTCTAACTGAAACTAAAACAACACTTTCTGCTGTTGCAACTGACAATCCTAATGAAGCTTTAGACTTGATTAAGAAACACCCGATAAGAGTAGCAGTTTTGGATCAAAAGATGCCACAAAAGCTAGGAACTGAGCTATTTCGAGAGATAAAACAAATAAATCCATTTGTACAAGGAATTATGCTCTCTGGAGAAGCTGAGATTCAAGAAGTGGCGGATGGATTGCTGAAATTAGGCTTTTCGGATTATTTACATAAAACAAATATCAACCAGATTTCAAACAGGATACTGTATCTTTATGCTCAATACGAAGTTGAGATTGCTAAGAAAGCTGCTGATTATTCCATACATGAGCTGTATAAAAAACGCAATGGTATCCTGCTCGGAAATGAAATCAAAATATCTGTCGCTGCTACGGAAATAGTAGATGATCAATTTATTTTTGATAATAGCTGGTTTACTATAAAACAAATAAATGCTGGGGAGCAAATAAGAGAAACTGATAAAATTGAAATAACCAAGCGTTTCATACATGAATCAGAAAAGAGTGGCAACATTAGTACAAAGATAAATTCAGATATTCTTGCAGACCCTTTGATAAAAGCAGGACTTGAAAGCGTAATATCATTAAGATTCAAAGATCAAGTATTCTCAGAAAATAAAAAATCGCAAGAAGTTTCGCGAGAGTACAAATTACCTGAAGAGCCATCAGATTCATCTATAAAATATATAGCCTCGCGCCGTTTCCAGCGTGCACCTATTTACCGAGCAATAAGATGTCTATTAATCAAATCTTGTAGTTGTTGCGATGCTCAACAACCCATTGTTTCAATGATTTATCAGCTTACTTCCAAAGTAGCCACCAGACAGGTTAATTATTACAGCGATGGGGAAGAAAAAATTCTGTCAACTGGGATAAAGAACTGTTGATCATCTTATATTCAGAGATCGCTTTACCAAACCTTCTCGTAGTAGAAAACAAAGTCTTTTTGAGGCTGATAACTAGCTAAGGGGGATTCGACCTGGAAAGAATGCCATTTTAGCTAATAGTCCAAACAAAGCTAAGAATGCACCAGTGATTAGTGTCCAAAACCTTTTGTCCTGGTCATCAACGCGAGTTTCTAGTCGCTCCAATCGTTTGTCTATCCCATTTAATTTTTCTTCGTTTCGACCCTGAGCGAGCTTTATTTCATCAACTTTCTCATCAAGCTTCTCAATTTTTAGGCTTAATTTTTCATCTACCTTGTTGAGCTTCTGGTCGATTTTCTCGTCTAGCTGGTCTAGCTTTTGGTCGAGTTTGCCTATTAATTGCTTGATTTCTGTTTCAGAGCTAGTGGTCATGACGAGATAATCTTCAAATATGGCTTATATTCTAGCTTTACTTCACAGGGTATGGAAACATACCTATTTTAGCGATCGCTTTATTAATTCTTTCCAAAATAAAAACCGATCACACTAGCAATCAATGTTGCTTGTGAAGTGATTATCAGAGTAAGAAGCTCTTTTCTTTCCCCCTCGGCTATGCCAAACCCAATCACGGCAAAGCAAAATAAAATTGTTGTGCCATAAATGCTAATAATAGCGATCGCCCTACCGACCCTTCACATAGTAAAATTCAAAAATGCAGTCCTCTCGTAGCTGGTCATTGGCACTGACTGAAACTCAGAGGATATAAACCGATGGTAGAGGTTCGCATTAAAATATTAATACTGTCAGAGACAATTTATTATGCTTTCAAAGCAGCTCAATTGTGATGAGGTTTTAAACACTCTCGCTCAAAATCATCAGACAATTCAAAAACTTGGGGTACGATCTCTAGCATTATTTGGTTCGGTTGCGGTTAATCGCGCTACTGCTAATAGCGATTTAGACTTTTTAGTCGAGTTTGAAGGTGCTACCACCTTTGATCGCTATATGGATCTGAAATTCTTTCTCGAAGACTTATTTCAAATGCCTGTCGATCTGGTTACAAAACGTTCTTTGAAAAAAGAAATTAGTCAGAAAGTCTTAGAAGAAGCGATTTATGTCACGCAACCTTAGACTTTATTTGTCTGATATTCTCACTAGTATCGGTAAAATTGAACGCTATACAGCAGGGATGAGTTACGAGCAACTAATTTCTGATGAGTTAACTTTTGATGCGGTAGTTCACAATTTACAAATCATCGGTGAAGCTGTCAAAAATATCCCTCCAGAAATACGCGGTCGCTATCCTGAAGTAGAATGGCGCAAAATAGCTGGATTAAGAGATATAGTCATTTCAAATAAAAATGAAACACTTATCGCTGCTCAAAGACTTGTCATAGTAGGAATACTTTGTCTCAAACTTAATTAAAATGACTATATTATTGCTCATGCTTACTTTACGATTGACGATCAAATTGTCTGGGACATAATTCAAAATAAACTTTCCACTCTGCATCAGAACATCAAGCAAATCGCAGAAGATATTTCCTAAACTGCTAGTTAAAATAATGCCTTTAGAAAACTATATTATTAATTAGGCGCTGATGCTGATTGATTCTTTTGTTTTTTAATTCAAGCTAATAATCAATTAACATCACTCTTACTTCACTTCCTGCTGCAATTAGTTTTTCTCCAAGAGGAACGATCGCCAGTCCATTAGTTTGAGCTAGATTGATTAAATTACCTGAACTATGACTACCGCCAGCTAAAGCAAATTCATACTTACCATCGATTAAATGAACTTGTCCCCAGAGGTAAGTTTCTCTTCTTCCTGAAGCTTTCAAATTGTGGCGAGTCACGGCATTAACAAAACTAGGTTGATAGCTTGCAGATCCTGAAAGTTTATTTAAAGCAGGTTGGACAAAACGCCAGCAGCTTACTAATGCGGATACAGGATTGCCTGGGATGCCAAAATACAAACAATTATTGTCATCAAAAGTAGCAACAGTTAAAGGTTTTCCAGGTTTTACTGCCACACTACGAATATGTAAAGTGCCGCCTAATTCAGTTAAAATGCGGTCTACATAATCATAATCGCCGACAGATACCCCTCCTGTTGACAACACCATATCGGCTGAGGAGATAGCTTGAGAGATCGCCTGTTTTAATGATTCAGGATGATCTCTAACAATCCCTAACTTAAGGGGAATTCCTCCATTATTGCTAACAAAGCTAGCCAAAGCATATTGATTAGAATCGACAATTTGTCCAGGCTGTAAAGGTTGTTCGGGTGTTACCAACTCGTCTCCTGTAGAGATAATTGCTACTCGTGGACGACGATAAACCGCAAGTTGAGTACATTGTGCCGTAGCTAATACCGCTATCTCTGCTGCGCCGATCTTTGTTCCTGCCTCCAGTAATGGTGTTCCTGCTTGATAAAAAGCTCCCTGATGCCGCACAAATTCTTGTAATTGTGGTGCTTTAACGATTTTGACTTGATTACCTTCTCTAGTCGTATTCTCCTGCATGACAATAGTATCTGTCCCTTCGGGAAGCATTGCCCCTGTGAAGATGCGGGCAGCTTGTCCAGATTCAATCTTGGCTGTAGGGCGATCGCCTGCGGCAATTTCAGTTATGATCTTTAAACTTGCAGGATTACTTTCACTACAGTCCTTCACATCTGCAAACCTGACTGCATAGCCATCCATTGCTGAGTTATCCCAATGGGGGACATCTAACTTACTCACTACAGGCTGTGCCAAAATGCGATCGTTAGCTGTATCTAAGTCAACTACTTCTGGATTTTGCTTAGAATCTAAACTGTTAACTAAATTGAGGATGATTTTTGCGGCTTCGGTAACTGACAGCATAATATTGACAATGAAGGATTGATAATGAATAACTAAATCAGATATTAAAAATTTTAGTTAGGGAATCAAAAGTCAGAGATTATTTAAAGAATAAACAATTTATACAAGATAAAATAAATAACTATTAAAAGAACTAAAAATTAGCTGCATAAATAAACTGTTCTGCTATGAAAATTAAATATACTAATCATGTATGACGATTATAAACCTGAACCTAACTATCGGAGATACCCCAAAGTTCCCCTTGATAGAAGGACTGGTGCCTTTGCGATCGATTTTTTGAGCGTCTGGTTTATCAGTTCCTTTTTTGCGTCTAATTTATTTTTCCAATGGTTGGTCTTTTTGCCTACTTGGTTAATTTGGCGAGTATTGATTGTAGAAAAAAATCTGGGTCAAAGTTTGGGTCGTTGGGCTTTTGACACCAAAATCATCGATCCTCGATTTAACCGTATTCCAGAATTAATGGCGTTAGCTAAAAGAGAATTAATTATCGGCTGCGGTGCCGCTTTGGCGATCGCTGGTTTACAAATCAACGTGCGTAATGGCTTATCGATGTTGCTGTTAATGGCTCCTTTGGTGATCGATTGTTCCCTTGCTTTACTAGATGAGGCGACTAATTTAGCTTTTCATGACCGTATTGCCGAGACATATATGATCCAAACTGAAAGAGGATTTTCTTTGGATTTGAGAGCTAAAAAAATATTTGGTCAAATCCAGCGTCGTGTGCGAAAATAGTAAGCTGCGTGTCAATATAAGTAGACATATCATTAACTTTTAGCAAAAATCATGGCAAGCAAGAAAGGCGTACGCATCATTATTACTCTAGAATGCACAGAGTGTCGCAGCAACACTAATAAGCGTTCTCCTGGTGTATCTCGGTATACCAGCACCAAAAACCGTCGCAATACCACAGGCAGAATGGAATTGAAGAAATTCTGTACTCATTGCAACACTCACACTGTACACAAGGAAATTAAGTAATTTCTGAGCATAATTTTAGCTAGTTCATCTTCCATAAGTAAAAATCATGGCATATTATCGTAAGCGTCTTTCCCCAATCAAACCCAGCGATCCCATCGACTACAAAGACATCGAATTACTCCGCAAATTTATTACCGAAAGAGGTAAAATTTTGCCCCGTCGCATTACAGGTTTAACAGCCCAGCAGCAAAGAGATTTAACTGTTGCCGTTAAAAGAGCTAGAGCGATCGCTTTATTACCTTTTGTGAACAAAGAAGGTTAAGTAAAAAGCTATTTATAGAGTTCGGTGGAGATAATCAGCCAGCGAAAAGTAAACTAGAAAATAGTATTGTAAGCAAATCTCAAGTACAAAGCTGGTGGAACAAGGAAAGCTGATTGAATTCAGAGTGCAAGGAGAACCTCGTCTTGCAGTTGCCGAAAGACCAGAAGGTAAAAAAGATTGGATTGTAATTGATGCAGGGGGACAGTCACACAAGATACGTCCCCAGAGAGTCGATTATACTGTTTCTGGTACCTATGAACCAGGAGAAATTAAAAGCTTTTTAGCCGAAGTTAAACCCTATCTAGATCCTAGTAGTTTAGAAATAGCCTGGGAAATGCTGATTGAAGATAATGAGACTGCCACCCCGCAGCAAATGGCAGAGCTATTATTTTCCGATCAAAGCGCCGCAGCTTGTTATGCGGCTCATTCCTTGCTCAGTCAAGATAAAATTTATTTCAAGCATAAATCTGATCATTACGAACCTCGTCCTGCTTCACAAGTAGAGGAAATCAAACACCAAATAGAGGTTCAAGCGCAGAAAGAACAGGAAAAATTGGAGTTTGTTAATCACCTCAAGCAATCTCTAGAGGGGGCAGAAATTCAATGGAGTGAAAGCGATCGCCTACGCTTGGAATCGATTGAAAAGGTGGCACTGCAAGCTGGTAATCCTTCTAAGTTGGCACAAGAAATACTAAAAGAGGCAGGTAGAAATTGTGATGCCCAAGGAGCTTTTCAACTGCTGGTAGATTTAGGATGGTGGAGTAAGCACGAAAACCTATTTTTACGCCGTAGTGCTTATCCAACAACATTCTCTAAAAAGGTACTTGATGTGGTGCAACCTCGCCTCCAGTCCGATCCTGCTCAAGACAATAGTAATCGCTTAGACCTAACTGAACTTAAAGTCTGTACCATTGACGACGAAAGCACCACCGAAATTGATGATGGCTTGAGCGTTGAATATTTAGCAAATGGTGCCACTAAAATTTGGATTCATATTGCCGACCCGACTCGCATCGTTAATCCCGAAGATGAACTGGATTTAGAAGCCCGTCGCCGCAGCACCAGTCTTTATTTGCCCACGGGAATGGTTCCCATGTTTCCCCCAGAATTAGCAACGGGTCCCATGAGTTTGGTACAGGGTCAGGTATGTTCTGCCCTTAGTTTTGGCGTGATTCTTGATGAAGATGGGGGAATTGAGGAGTATGAAATCCACCCCAGCTTGATTAAACCTACTTACCGTCTGACCTATGATGATGTCGATGAGATTTTGCAGTTGGGAGTGCAAAACGAACCCGAAATTGCTGATTTGGCAAGAATTTCCTATTTAAGAAGAAACTGGCGCAAATCACAAGGTTCAATTCAAATTAAGATGCCAGAGTCGGTTATCAAGGTTAAAGACGATGAAGAAGTAACCATCGAACTGATTGATAGTTCTCCTTCTCGCCAGCTAGTTGCGGAAATGATGATTTTGGCAGGACAAATTGGTGGTAAATATGGAACCGAGAATAATTTACCCTTACCCTATCGCGGACAACCGCAACCAGAATTACCCTCTGAAGAGGAGTTATTAAGTTTACCTGCTGGTCCGACCCGTTTTTGTGCTTTGCGTAGCTGCATGCCTCGTAGTGAAATGAGTATGTCGCCGATACGCCATGCCTGTTTGGGATTAGATAGTTATGTTCAGGTCACATCCCCTATTCGTCGCTATACAGATTTGCTATCCCACTTTCAGATTAAGGCACACCTTGCAGGGTCAGAATTACCGTTCTCTCGTGAAGAATTGCAAGAGATTGTCTATAGTGTTAGTAGTTCCTCTTATGAAGCGACTTTAGTAGAACGTCAAACCAATCGTTATTGGGGACTTGAATACCTCAGACGCAATACGGAATGTGTTTGGAACGTAATTGTTCTGCGCTGGTTGAGGCAGGATGAGAACCTAGGTCTGATTTTGATTGAAGACTTGGGAATGGAATTACCCCATCGTTTTGATCGTCCTGTGACTTTGGGAGAACGCATGGAAATGCAGGTGACTCGGGCAGATCCTCAACGAGATGAGGTGCGCTTTAGGGAAATAACTGAAGCCGAAATTCAGGCAATGACTTAGTCTATTTAAAGCGATCGCTTGTATAGTTGTCTTAAATAAGAATTGTAGAAATAAATTTCCCCCTAGTCCCCCGAACAGAATAATTAGAAAGTACAAAAGTTAATTAAAACGACTATATTTCTAATATCCAGCTAGATTTGTTAGATTTCCATGACGTAAAAAGCAATACCATTATCCGCTTCTATCGAAAAGTTATCCAGGTTGTCTTTGATATAGGTAAACTCTTGGCGATCGCTTGTAAAGAGATGACTCCCTGTATCATTATTGAGCATTCGATAAAGAGGGGTTGTCTCAATATTTCCCTGTTCGCTGGCAAAGGCGTAGTAAGCAATCCCTTCTAAGCTATAGTTATCAAGATTCTCAGCGATATATTTTTTTTCATCAACATCCATCGTAAATAAATGTGCGCCCGTATCCATATTGAAAAATCGATATACAGGGGCTGCTTCGTTAATTGTTGCGCCAGTTAAGGAATCTAAATTACTGTTCAAAGCAGAAAAGGATTCGCCTTCATAGTTATAGCTTAAATTTCCCGCATCACTTTCTCGTTGAATAAAATTACTCTCGTTAGCATCGGCGGTATAAAAGTGAAATCCTTTTTGATACTGATAAAAACGATTGACTGTAGTTATTTCCAAGTTAACTTCAACTGGTTTTTCATCTTCAATATTAATAGAAGCTCCATCCCAACCAGGGGAAAATGCACTTTGAGCTATCTGTAAACTCGGGTCAAAAGTAATAGTGTAATCAAAGGGAGAATCACCAGATGTAGTTTGCTCCATTCTCGTGGTATCGACACGACGAGGATTAAAATAAGAATCTGCGGTTAAAACCAGATTGCCATCTTCGGAAAAAGTTAAATCTGTTGGCACTAAAGTATTAGTTTTACCATTACTTAAAACCGCACTAACAAAGGTTCCATGATCGACAATTGCTGACCCACTACCAGGATCGATCTTTAATAAGACAGTGGCTTTTGCTCCCCCACCCTGACCATAACTAGACAACCAACCACTAGCTGTAAAACGTCGAAAGTCTTGCTCTACAGTACCTTGAGTTCCATCAGTAGTAAAAGCAGCATATAAGTTATTGCTACCATCCCACAGTAGAGCAATACCGCGACCATCAGCACCAGTAGTTTCAATATCTGTAGTTACCCAATCCCGTTCACCATTAGTAAAGCTAGTCAAGATCGGGTCTTGATTGTTGCTGCTAACTTGATTAGTTCCAATATAAATATTAGTATTACCATTGCTAACTACCGCTGCATCCTTAGCAATGAGAGTATTTTCATCATCCGTCGGCTTGAACTTAATTACGCTTTCATTAATGTCAAAGCTAGAATCAGCCAAGGCAATTGAGAAATTTTCGTCTATCATCTGTACTAGTCTTTGATGAATGTGGTTAACTAACACCTACTATTAGTTTCAAGTTTAATCACAACTTTTTTCAGAGACTTCTGTATTCACACCAAAGTATCTAATTCAGCAACATCAAGTTTCAGCGTTTTTTGCCATACAAAGCTAAATAAGAGGAAGAATTGCTACAAATAAATATAAAGATATTACGTATTTTTGCCAACAGAATACTGACTATGTCTTTTTAAAGATAATAAAACGGTAATTAAATAAGTTAATCTATATTTTACAAGTTCAAGATAACGATATGGCTGGCGAGCGCAATATTAAAATAGGCAGTGGTAACTATATTAAGAATATAGAAGGGAACTATATTCAAGGTAACTATTACGCTGAGAGTAAACAGCAAAATCCAATCGAAGTTGATAACAAACAACAACAGGGACAGAAATTTTTGATGAGTCGTGCTGTAATATTAACTGCCATTCCTGATGAGTATATAGCTGTACGCAATCATTTAAGCGAACTTCAAGAAGAAATACATCCTCAAGGAACAATTTACGAGCGAGGAAAGTTTACTGATCAAATTAAAACCTGGGAAATAGGAATTGCTGAAATCGGCGCAGGTAATAATGGAGCAGCTTTTGAAGCGGAAAGAGCGATCGCTTATTTTAATCCTGATGTTGTTTTCTTTGTAGGAGTTGCTGGAGGAATTAAGGATGTTAAACTTGGAGATGTGGTAGCAGCAACCAAAGTCTAAGGTTATGAGTCTGGAAAAGCAAAACTGGAATTTGAACCCAGACCAGATGTTGGACAATCATCATATAATCTAGAGCAAAGAGCCAGAGCCGAAGCAAAAAAACCAAACTGGTTGGAAAGACTAAATTCTTATGATATTCAAAACCCTCCTTGTGTTCTAGTAAAACCTATTGCTGCTGGAGAAAAGGTAGTTGCATCAACCGAATCTAATATCTATCAGTTTTTACGAAACAATTATGGTGATGCTGTAGCTGTAGAAATGGAAGGAAGAGGTTTGCTACAGGCTACTCGCGCAAATCAGCAGGTATCTGCGCTAATTATTCGTGGTATTTCTGATTTAATTGATGGAAAAAGTAAAGCCGATGCTAAAGGATCACAAGAAATTGCTGCGCGAAATGCTAGTGCTTTTGCTTTTGAAATACTAGCAAAATTAAATGGAATCCCAAAGGAAGAAACTTCTCAATCTGTATCTTCATCAACAATTACTCCTAAATTATCACAGAAAACAATTGATTCTTTTTCATTAGGGTTGCCTGAAAAGTGTACATTCTCGCAGGCAATTACTGCCATAGCCGAAACAGATGATTCTGTAGCAGAATTTATTGGCTTTACCGAAGATGAGTTAAATACATATTTACGTGATCAAAATATTAAAACCAGCAGCCCTGAGAAAGCAATATATATAATTAGAAAATTAGTAAATAAATTTGTTAAAGAATATGATGTTATACAAAATGAAGGTGTTTATATAATCCAAGTTAGGTAGAAATCAAATTATATGGCAAGTTGTAAATGTACTAATCCTCCTGGTGGAAATGGAGTATGCGAAAGAGGTCAAATAGCTTTCTGTAGAGTTATTAATAATGAATGTACTGTTCGCTGTAAAGATCCGAGAAGAGATCTAGTAAATCCACCCTATATTATGCTTCCTGGAAGAGTACCAAATTTATATTTTGCACTCGAAGATGGATTAGTTGATTTGATTATTGAATGGTTTATGATTATTCGAGATTATGCATCATCAGATGATTTTTTTTATAATGATGAAGATTTGTTTTGGGTATTAGATGAACGTTATCGAAATGATTACTCATTGTTTACACAAGCTATTAGTCAAGGTGGATTTTTAACTGAGGACAATCAAATTATTACCTGTAAAATTCCGAAAAGGTTGAAGAGAAGAATTATTAAGTTAATCAATAACCATAATAATATTTAATGTTCTAAAATCTCAGATCTACAATCAAATATTTTAAGTTTTAAGCGTTTAGTACTATTATGTCAGTAATTCGCTGTAAAATAAGCAAATTTTACCTAATTTGAAACCTCTATTATTTTAAAGTAATCGCTATTGTGTTTCTACAGTCTTGATTGGGTGTCGCTCAGTAATACAACTGTTACAAAAATAAATTAGAAATAAAAATTAATTCCTTTTACCCTTTCCCTTCAACCCTTTCCCTCTAATTAATAGAGGTTGATCACAATTGTGCAAGAGATGCCATGAACTAGCGTTCACAACCCAGGGATGAAAATAGAATATTTAAGGATTTTACGTTGTTACAGCTTCTATTTTCAAGACAGGTCTAAATAATTGTTGTAAGAAGTCTAATATATGAGCTAGATAGTAGATCGATTTAAATCGGCAACAAGTACTGGAAATAATGTCATCAATTAACAGAGGTAGCGCAGATGAACCATAAGTATCCCAAGTTTTCGCCCTGGTTATCCCAGAGTACTTTAATTGTCATCACCTTATTATTGCCGATCGCCTGGGCAAATGCTGGTTCAACCCAAACCTCTCAAGTTTTGGCACAGTCTTCAACATCCACGGATGAGCAAATTCAGTCACAGATTGAAGCGGAGGCGGATCAGTTTTTTAGCCGTACCTTGATTCAGTTTAATCTGATAATTTTGGTTACTTTGGCATTGTTAACCATAGCTGCGATCGCTTTACAATTAATATAAAATCTCTTTTTTTTATTTAAGAAGATTGCTGAGTTCGATAGTGTTTTGTTTCAGCCAGTAAAGTTCTAATCAAATTGCCTTTATTAACTCCTTGTTTTTCTGCCTCTTCATTAATCCAAGCTTCCAAACTAGGCGGTAACCTTACACCGATTGGTTTTCCTAATGGTTCGTTGTTAGGAGAGGTAAACTGACCTTTATTTCTGGGTGATTTAGATACCTGCTCAAATCCTCTATTTGATTGTGAATCAGTGCTTTTATTCATAACAAAAGTGACCAAACCCGATCAATGCTACCTATCCATATCAACTTTTGTAAAAAAGCTAATTAATATGCTATTAAAACCGCGTTAACGTGGTATGTTTAACAAATGAAACAAGCGATCGCCACTGAAATTCTTGGCGGAATTAATGCGATCGCCCACGATTACCTAAATAAATAGGAAACTATCCAAATTAATAGGAAATTATCCAAATTAATCAGAAATTATGACTTTAAATATAACATCTCTCTCTCAAAAATACTCAGGAGATCGACAATCTTCACTCAACTCAGGAGACGCAGTATATCTCTATGGAGATCGCACTTACAAAGGAAAACTGATTCATCCTGTCGAGGGTACTTATCCTTGCAGGTGGACAGTACAATTAGATCGAGGTGGTTATGAAGCCGTCAATGTCAAGCAAATCTCTGTTATCGAATCGAGAAATAACAAGCATTTCATAAAACCAGAAAACAACTATTACGAATCAGATTTAGAATTACCCTTCAGTGAGGCGAGGGAAGAATCACAAACATCGAGATCTAAGTTAGAAAGAGAAATTGCCCAACTCAAAAAAGAAAATGCTAGACTCCTACAACAACAGAAAGAACTTGAACAAGACAACCAACTGCTCAAAAAAGACTTAGACCAAGCCAAGCAAATCATTCGTCGTGCCAAAGATATCTCTCCTGTGATGAGATTGAGTTTAAAAAGAGTCCTCAGACTAGCTCATAATGCTTGTATGGACGTACAGCGTACCGTTGGTGGTTGGATACTGAGAATGGGAGATAAAGCTAGAAGGTTTCGCCGTTTGGCAGATATTTGGGATTTGATATCCGCTGATGAATTTGTTTTGAGTGAAATCTTTCCAGAAGACAAGCTGGTCGCAGTAGAGCTAATTGTGCCTCCGAAAAGAAGAACTAGACCAGAACCAATTGAAAAGAAAACCTTTCCTTTGATGCGCCCTGAAGATATTATCAGAAATCGTACGATACTTTTAGCTCAATCTGGTTGAATCAAAATAATCATGACTCTCTTTTGCGCATCTATCATTTTAAAATGAAAAACATAGTTGCAAGATAATTTGTAGGAGTCGTTATTCAAAAGATTACATTACAGGTAACTCAAAACAGTGAACGGTTAGACCGTTGGTTATCAGAAAATCTGCCAAATATTTCTCGATCGCGCATTCAAAAGCTGATTGAAAATGGTCATGTACGAATTAACGATCAGGTATGCAGCAGCAAGAAAACTAAAGTTGTTCTGGGTGACAGTCTTGATCTGGCTATTCCTGAACCAGAAAAGTTGGATTTAACTCCTGAAAATATCCCTCTTGATATTCTCTACGAAGATGAGCATTTAATCATCATCAACAAACCAGCCCGAATGGTAGTGCATCCCGCACCAGGACACGATACAGGAACTCTGGTTCATGCTTTATTACATCATTGCGATACCTTGGCTGGTATCGGTGGTGTCGAACGTCCTGGCATTGTCCACCGCATTGATAAGGACACTACGGGGGCGATTGTCGTTGCAAAAAGCGATCGCGCTCACCAGCATCTCCAGGGGCAGATTAAAGCTAAAACTGCCAAAAGAGAGTATTGGGGGATAATTTATGGCTCTTTAAGTACAGAAGCAGGCACAATTGACTTACCTGTTGGTCGCCACAAAAAAGACCGTAAAAAGATGGCAGTGATTCCTGTAGAACAAGGAGGAAGAGAAGCCGTTACCCATTGGCAAACTCTGGAAAGATTGGGCAACTATAGCTTGGTAAAGTTTGTGTTAGAAACAGGTAGAACTCATCAAATTAGGGTTCATTGCTCCCATAAAGGACATCCATTACTAGGCGATCCTATCTATAGCTCAAATCGCTCTTTAAAAGTCAATTTATCTGGTCAAGCACTCCACGCCAGACAATTAACTCTCAAACACCCCATCTCAGAAGAACTAATTACGGCGATCGCACCTCTAACGACTGAGTTTAGCAAACTTCTACAAGTTTTACGAAATCGAACTAGCTAAATTTCAACTCTACTAATGCAATACAAATTCTTTAAATTGAGACCACACATCAATCTTCCCCACATGCGGGCAAGCTCATCGTCTCCCAGTCTCCTAGTCAATCATCCATAGCCTATTTTAAGAGAAACGGTATAACTAAGAGGGCGTTTACAAATCAACAACCTAATTTTTATCAAAACTACGGAGCTAATTTATAACCGACCCTCCAACTTATTCAGAAATTGACCCAATAATTTGACAACTAATGCTCAAACTAAACTTAATATCCAGACTTACATATTAAGTAGTTTTGCGATAAGGAACCTTGCTCAAGTAATCAAGGTTGGTTGCCGAACCTGTGCTAGGAGCATTGGATCTATTAGGCAAGCTGCGCGCCATATCTAGGTATAGTGCTGGACTTCCAGCTTTGGGTTTGGCTTCTTGAGGAGTATAACGACGAACTTCGGATTGCCAAATAATTTGAGGAAAACCTAAGATTGAACGATAATACTCGCCGTAACGAGGAGATGTAATGTTGAACGGACGCTCACCTTGATCGCGACTAGCAAGTACTCGGCGACGTTGGTATGGTACAACATCGTAGCCAAAGTTTTCCATGTATTCATCGCTGTCTAACAATTCATCGACGAATCCTTCAATACCTTTGGTGGCTACTTTGATCGACCAAGCAATTTTTTCTCTTTCGTTATAAACATCGCGGCCTAAAACTCTCTGAACACATTGTTCAACAAAGCGATAGTTGCTGTTTTTAGCGTAGAAGCTGTTGTAGAAAGTAGACGACAGTAACAGCCCGCGAATAAAATCACGAACGGTAATTTGACCGTTACGTAACTGAGACTCTAGAAATCTTTCACGATCTGAGCGAAAAGCATGGAAAAAGATTTGTCGATATGCTGCTTCGATCAAATCATTCATCTCAGACAAAGAAAGTAGATTCTCTGCCGAATAAATTTTTGGTTGGTCATCTCCCCCAATGTCGTATCCTGCAACACGAGCATTTTGAGAGCTAGGCTTATAGCCCAATAAAGGAATAGACAAGTCAAAACCTCCGCCTATTGTAAAGTATATTAAAAATCTTAGTCCCAATCATACGTTAGACAGGGTTGTTAAATGAACAACGGTAACAAAATATTACAGAGTTATTCGTTGATTTGTCGGGGCGTTACTCTTGTTTGTAAGTAACTACCATCCAGATATAGCAAAAGACTGAGTATCGCTGCTTTCTAAGGTGCATTCTGCCCCCCCTAGTTCGCTAACGCGAGATTCGGCACAAAAGGTAGCTGTATTAAAGCCGCCAAATCTTTTAACAGTACTGCTTCTCAACCGCAGATCGGGGCTGGCAAACCAAAAGCGTTCAATAATACTCATAGTTTCATATTCGGTGATTAATACCAATCCGTCTTCTTTGTCCATATGATATTGCCCTGCGACTGGAACAATTTCGGCATACCCTCTTTCTCTCAGTAGTTTTCCTTTACGAGGGTTATCTGGCTCAGGAATCAGCGCAAAGACCGTTGTGCCTTTATGATCTTCGTTGTCTTTATCCCATGCCATCGAGCCATCCCAACTGACAAATGCCCCTCCAATTGCTTGTTGTGGATCTTCATCGTGCATTTCACAAATAGCAGCAATTTTAGGATCATCAGCACCAAGAAATTCCACCTGGATATCAGATCCGCCACTCTCCGCCCTCCTAAAGGGAAGATGATGGGTTGTTCGTTGCGATCGCCATTTTCCTGCGCTTTGTTGAAAAAATTCTTGAGCGTCTTTTATCGGATTCATCGTCATATAACTTTTGTTTATCGTTGTAATAAGTACTATATCGGCAAATTAGTCGCTGTTTCTACTGCATAGTCGATCTTTAGATTTTTTCCGCATCAAAATACACCAAAAACACTCTTTTACTATAAGTATTTTATAACTTTTTGTTGCTTTAATTAATTAATCCTTGACATTATGGACTTTTTATAGTGCCAGTGCTAGATTGATTGCAAATTAACTCTTAGCCAGTCCGAGATAAGTACTCGAAGATAGCTAAGTAATATCTAACATTAAGGAGTAAAGCCAATGAATTTATCAAGTCAATTAAGTATGGAGCAACAATTCAAGTTGAAGGTACTTCAAGAACAAGTCCAGGGTTTAAGCAAAGAACAGGCTCAAGAATATCTTTTAGAGATGTTTCGCCAAATGATGGTTAAAGATAACCTGGTGAAACATTTGCTAAAAAATGCCTAAAACCGATACGTATATGCTAGTAAACTTGGCTGTAAATATAGTGTGAAGTTTTTTATTTTTGAGCCAAAGATTATTAAAATCGCTATGATCTTTTGCTATCAGCATCGATTCGAGTACTTGGGAACGGCAAGAATCGAACTAACCCCTAACTAAATTCAAGGTTAATAACTTCGCACTTACCATAGTTCAACTTACTGTAATTAAGCTTCAAAGTAGACTAATTATTTTGCATCTTAGCTTGCTAATCAAATCTATTATCCTAAACCTAAATTTGATCTTTTACTCTAAATCAGTAACAAAACTTTGCGAATTCGCAATCATAATTAGTAATAGCTTACAAACTTTAGCCTAATTGTTAAAGAATAATTCATTTCCAAGTTCACTAATAATCAATTACCAAAACTACCTTTTACAATATAAAGGTATGTAGTAAGTAGTTATACTGGGTAATACCGATGGAAGCTGAAAAACTTAGATATGAGGCATTGTTGTCAACGCGAGAATTAGAAATTGTCGAGCTAGTAGTTGTTGGCTTAAGCAATCATAAAATTGCCCAGAAACTAGAAATTAGCAAAAGAACTGTTGACAATCACATCAGCAATATTTTGAAGAAAACTGGAGCTATCAATCGGGTTGAATTAGTACGCTGGTCTTTACAATGGGGGAAAGTTTGTCTCGATAGTGTAAATTGCTGCACCTTACCTAACGTTAATGAGCAGATTAATCAGAATGAAGTGGTTTCCTAAATCATTTAAGCTGTCATTAATTAACCTTATTCTAAAGCCAATTCTGATGACCACAATCTTGGCTTTAGGTAGTTGTCAGAATTCGAGATACATTACGCCTCCCACACAAAACATTGCCTCTGGCTTAAACTCCACGTCAGCCGAGGGCTATCCTAATTTTTCCTATAATGGTCGCTATTTAGTCTATACTAGCGATCGCGCACCAAAACGGAGTGTTTATCTTTATGACCTCCAAAGTCGCCGTCGGATATCACTTCCTGGGCTAAATCAATCAGGTAGCATGCAGTCTCAGGCAGATCTAAGTGCAGACGGACGCTACATTGTATATCGTTCAGAACAGTTGGGTAAATCGGATATCTACCTATATGACCGACTCCAAGGCAAAAGCCAAAATTTGACCAGTAGCTTTGTGGGAGAGGTGCGCCATCCTAGCATCAGCGGAAATGGCAGATTTATCTCATTTGAAGGTAATCGCTCAGGACAGTGGAATATAGAAATATATGATCGTGGCACGGGGATTGATCTGTCAGCACCTCAAAATTTTCCTGTTACCCCCACTAAACCCTAATCATACTAGATCTGATTCACAAAGGTATTGCAATGCAAATCGACTTGGAGACTTGGGGACTTGGGGACTGGTGCAACCGAAGGTTCTCCCTATCTCCTTGTCTCCCCATTACTTGATTTTCTGTATTTTGGGCAAAAAAAATGCCAACTATGAGTTCGCATAGTCGGCGGGATTAAATTGTTGTTGTTTAAGTCTGGAAAAATTTCTGGTTGTGCGTTCCCCAACGAAGCAACTCAATATATTTCTTTGACTTAATAAGAATTGTAACAGAAGATACGAGAAATTTGTAAAAAAATAATAAATGTATTATCTGTTACACCAATCTTACGCTGCCAAACAGTAAAGACCTGTGATCTTAATGCACCTTGGATAAATATAAAGATTGTAATCTGACAAGATACTTCAGGAAATGGATTCTTTGTGATCCAGCTAAATAATTAAATCAGACCATTGGTAAACTGTATGAGATGCAGACTGACTTAATGCATCAAAGCGCCTATGGTTTTAGCTGTATTTCAAGAACTGTCTACTAACGACTAATTAATTTAAAATGACTGATATTCCTCAAGTTGGACAAACTGCACCTGATTTTTCGGCACTAGATCAAAACGGTAATACAGTAAGTCTGGAAAATTACCAGGGTAATTGGATTGTGCTGTATTTTTACCCCAAAGACAATACTCCTGGCTGTACAACTGAAGCCAAAGAATTTAGCGAATATGCGCCCCAGTTTCAGGAATTAGGTGCCAACATCATTGGAGTAAGTCCAGATTCAGCTAAGTCTCACTGTAAATTTATTGATAAACACGAGTTGTCAATTCAATTGTTGAGCGACCCTGAACATAAGGTAATTGAGGCTTATGGTGCTTGGCGATTAAAGAAGTTTATGGGCAAAGAATACATGGGAGTAGTGCGCTCTACTTTTTTAATTACTCCTGAGGGCAAAATTGCGCAGGTATGGGATAAAGTAAGGGTCAAGTCTCATGTAGCCAAGGTGTTACAAGAGTTGAAACAGCAGTTGGGCAAATAGACTAAAACTAATCTGTAGAGAGAGTTTGCCAGACTTCGTTATTGAGATCGTTGAGGGAAGTTAAAATAGTATCGGCGATCGCAAATTTGGGATTATCTCGTTGTGATGTTTCGGGAATGGCAATACACTTCATTTGTGCTGCTTTTGCCGCTAGTACGCCGTTTAAAGAATCTTCTAAAGCTAAACAAAATTGAGGAGCAACCTTGAGTTTATTAGCAGTGGTTAGATAAACTCCTGGGTGCGGTTTGCCTAAAACTTCTGATTCTGCGGAATAGATCTCGACAAAGGCATTATTTAGATTTAATGCTTTTAATGCCGCTTGAATAATCTTGAGGGAAGAAGAAGAAGCCAAAGCAATTTGTACCTGTTTTTGCCGTACAAAAGATATAGCATGAGCAACACCAGGTAGAGCTTTTCCTTGGGACTTTATTAGTTCAATTAGCTTGTCAACAATTGACTGTTCTATTTCTGATTTGGTTAGATTTGTCCAGGGATATTTTTGATACCAGTAGTCCACCACCTCATCAATGCGTAAACCTTTGGTTTGCAGACATAGTTCAGGAGTCAGCTTGATGTTAACTTGTTTGAAGACTATTATCTCTGCTTGTTGCCATAGAGGTTCAGAATCTATTAGCAAGCCATCAAGATCGAAAATTACGGCTTTAATCATTTATTGTTAACTAATGTTAATGTTATACGTTTATGAATTTGTATAGATTATGGACTGGGGACTGGGAATTTAGAACTGATAACAAACCTCTTACTTCTATCTAACGTCTGATGTGAATTATAAAATCAAGTGATTTACTTTTTAGCTATAAGCCATAAGCTATAAGCTATAAGATTTTTAGATAATTTTCCAAATTTTATTTTATCTCTAGTAGGATGGTTGGTTTCAATATTTCTCTTCTCTA